>NZ_JANLNV010000079.1 GCF_025465935.1 Pseudomonas sp. 7P_10.2_Bac1
TTGGGGGGGGTGGGCGGGGTGTGCGTTGTTTTTTTTTAAAAAAAAAAAACGGGGGGGGCCCCCCCCCCGCTCCCGCAGGTTATTAGCCGCTTACCCATACAGTTAGCCCGCGGTTTGCATTGTACGGTTCAGAATAGTGGCAACTGTCCCCGTACACTTCTAAACTGTTCCGGTATTGTTCGTTGCAAAAATGCTTTTATAAAAAAAATGCCTGAACATCGAGTGCCGCGCCATGACCAACCTTTTGCTTTACCAACGTATTGCTCAGCAACTGGCTGAGGATATCCGGCGCGGTGTCTATCAGCCGGGGGAGCGTGTGCCCTCGGTGCGCAAGATGAGTTCACAACTCAATGTGAGCCATGCGACGGTATTGCAGGCCTACGCCAACCTTGAAGATCAAGGCTTGATTCGGGCGCGGCCGCAATCAGGTTATTACGTGCATCAGACCCCGGCCTTGACCGCGCCCACGCCCGACATCGCGCGTGTTGAGCGCCCGGGGCTGGTGACCCGCAGCAGCATCATTCAGCAGGTGTTGGTCGAGTCGCGTCGTGAAGGCGTGTTTCCGTTGGGGGCCGCGGTGCCCAGTGTCGATTACTTACCTGTGCGAGCGTTGCACCAGCAATTGGCCAAGGTCACCCGTTTTCATAGCCCTCGCGCTTTCAGCTACATGTTCAGCCCGGGTTTTGAGCCGTTGCGCCGTCAGGTCGCGATCCGGATGCGTGACGCGGGTGTGGTGGTCGACCCATCAGAGGTCATCATCACCCACGGCTGTGTCGATGCGCTGCAAATGTCCTTGCGGGCACTGACGCGTCCGGGCGACCTGATTGCAGCTGAGTCGCCCACCTATTACGGCTTGTTGCAACTGGCTGATTTACTGGGCCTCAAAGTGATCGAGATTCCCAGTGACCCGGCTACCGGCATGAGCCTTGAGGCTCTGCAACTGGCGGCGAACCAGTGGCAGATCAAGGCGCTGGTGCTGACCACGCGCTTGAGTAACCCATTGGGCGGCACCATGCCGGAGGAGCGGCAAAAACACCTGCTGCGCCTGGCTTCGGACTTCGATATTCAAATTGTCGAAGACGATATCTATGGCGAGTTGATGTTTGAAGTGGGGCGTACCAAAGCCTTGAAAGCCTACGACCGGCTGGATCGCGTGATCTATTGCTCGAGTTTCTCTAAAACCTTGTCACCGGGTGTGAGAATCGGCTGGATGATTGCGGGGAAATATCAGCAGGAAATACAGCGTCTGCAAACTTTCACCACGCATTCGGCGTGCAGCGTGACCCAAATGGGCGTGGCGGCCTACCTTGAAAATGGCGGCTACGACCGTCATCTACGGTATATACGGCAGGAATACCGAAAAAACCTGAGCGCCTTTCAACTGGCGGTTCAGCAATACTTCCCGGAAGGCACACAAATGTCGCGTCCCAGTGGCGGATTCATTTTGTGGGTCAGTCTGCCAGGGCGGGTCAACACCCAAGAGTTACATGTAAGGGCCTTGCAGCAAGGAATCAGTATCGCGCCGGGGCTCATTTTCAGTAACACCGAGCAGTTCAATCACTGTATTCGGCTCAACTGTGGCACGCCTTGGAACAAAGAGGCCGAGCGGGCGCTGATGACCTTGGGATTGCTCGCCAACCAGTTGTGCCAAGAGACCGCCAGCCTTTATTAAGCAGGCAATCGCTGTACGGTATGGCCATTTGGTTACATTCGGCTTGTCTCAACAGGCTTAACGCGCGAGCATGCGTACCTGAATCCTTAGATCTGTGGGAGTTATGAGAGCGACATTTTGTGTAGGACTCATATTGGCAGGCGTGTTGGCTGCGTTTGGCGCAGTTGGTGCGTCAGCGAATCAGTCGACTCCCGAGACAGTCTCTGCCCAACCCAAAGCTGCTCATAAACCGGCCAAGCCCGCAGCAACAGCGCACAAGGCGCCTGTTAAAAAAACTTCGCCCGCAGCCACAAAAACCAAGAAAACCCCGCATACCGCCAAGAAGCGCTTGCCGGCAAACAAGGTGGACTTGAGCTTGCCGCCCGAAATGGTCCGGCAACTTCGGCCTTTGGGTGCCGTGCCCATGCCAGCGCACAAACCGCTGTTGCCCAATATGTTTGCTGAAAAGCAGGCCGAAGAGAGCCCTTTTCAGTTGAACGGGCGCTTGCTCAGCAACGAGATGGGCCTGCAACTGCGTAACGAAGCGCGACAGAATGAAATCGATGGCGCGGCGCTCGATTTTGAATTCAAACAATAAGTGCCCCGTCGCTGGAAACCGACTTCTAAACTGACTGTTCAGTCACTTAGATTCTGCTGAACGGTCAATTTCAAACGCCCGTTCCAGCGAGTACTATCCCTTGTCATCAATGCACTTTGCCCCAACGAGGAGCTAACGTCATGAATTGCCGTGAAGGCTGTGGCGCTTGCTGTATAGCACCTTCCATCACTACACCGATCCCTGGCATGCCCAATGGCAAACCTGCCGGGGAACGCTGCCTGCATCTATCTGTCGACTACTTGTGTGGTTTGTTCGGCCAGCCTGAGCGTCCTGCCGTGTGCGGTTCGTTTCAGGCTGACCCCGAGGTGTGCGGCAGCAGTCGGGAAGAGGCCATCAACCTGATCGGTTGGTGGGAGCAGGTGACGGCGGCTTAGTGCATTCGTGTTCTGTGAACAAACCTTCAACAATAAGGAATAAGACAATGGGTTCGTTACATCGAGTGACAATAGCGTGTGGCTTGAGTGTTCTGCTGATGGGCGTGGCCCATGCAGAAGACTGGCAAGTGGCGAAGAACGAAGACGGCATCAAGGTTTCGTTGAGCGAAGTGCCGGGTTCCAAGTACAAGGCTTATCAAGGGGTTGCCCTGATCAAGGCGCCTCTGGCCAAAATTCAAAGCCTGCAAGAGGACGTCTCGGGGTCCTGCGCCTGGATTCATGAATGTAAAACACAGAAGTTGCTCAAACATGAAGGTGACAAGACCTGGACCTACACCCAGTTCAATACGCCTTGGCCCGTGACACCTCGTGACTCGATTCTGGAAGTGACAACGTCTGTTGCCCCTGATGGCACGCTGACACGCACCCTCAAAGGCGTGCCTACGTATCAACCTGAAGAAAAAGGCTTCGTGCGGGTGGCTCAGGTGGAGGGCTTGTGGAAGCTGGTGCCCAAGGGTGACAACCTGACTGAAGTCACGTACCAAGTCCACACCGAGCCGGGCGGCAGTGTGCCTTCCTGGGTGGCTAACAAGTTTGTCGTCGAGGCGCCATTCAACACCCTGAAAGGACTTAAAGAACGCGCAGAGAAGTAACCCCGGGCCTGTAAGGTTTTTGGGCTGGTCCTGGACAGCGCATCTGTCCAGGTGCCCGGCTCTGTGCTTTTGAGTGTGATGTGCATTCGTTTAAATGCACGAAATTTTATATCTCCCCTTGGCAGAGATTATCCGGCGGGTCTACTCTGCACCCAGACCAGCGAAGTATTCGACTGGCTCTGATCTTGTTCGCTACATGCTTATTCTCTCTGCTCCGGCACATCGGCTGGTGTGACGAGAGCGCTGAATGTCTATCCATTGCGAGGAGGACGTTTCATGAGCAAAGCCCATCAAGAAGACCTCAGCAGCTTTGTGCTGCGCCGCATGAAAGAAAGCGGTTTTGATTTTGCACGTATTCATCCCATCGAGTTTTACGCAATCTTCCCGGACGAGGAGCGGGCGCGCAGAGCCGCAGGTAAATTTTGTGGTGAGTCGCTCAATGCCCAGATCAATGTGGGTGATGACGGCGCCTGGCATCTTGAGCTCAGCAAGGTAATGCACGCGACCCATGACGGTATCGGTGACTTTGAACAGAACTTCGAGGCAGTGGTTGCCCCACTGGGCGGGATTGTTGAAGGTTGGGGCGTCAAGCAGGAGGTGCGTGGCCTGCTGAATTGACGTCAAATGATGATGTGAAAACGGCTAGCCTCAGGGCTAGCCGTTTTGGTTTCGGTGGAAGACGGTCGTTTAAGTGCCGAGGAACCGCGCACACAAGCGACACCTTAGCCGATGACCTTGGTCAGGTTCGGCACAATCAACAGCAAGGTTGTTGCAAAGAGGATAAGCCCGGCTTGACGTATTTTCGTATGTTTGAACATGGCGACCTGCCTTTTGTTGTTATTCCTGAACTCCATTGCTCCACGGTAAGGGCGCGTATCCTTGAAAAGCGTCTTGCCCGTTGACAGGCTTAACCTTAGAGGCCGCATAACACGGGGCTTAGAACCTTTTCAAATCATCCAAGCGCGATAGGTTTTTAAAACGCTATTAGGCGTTTTATGACTGCTCTGCAAGGCCGTTGCTAGACGCCATGGACCCTTGGGCGTCTAAAATCATTAGTCACCTACCGTTCGTCCGGGAGTTAGTTGCAGGCGCTGATTGTCTTTCGTGCTTGAAGGTTTGGGGTTGAGCACTTGCCATGAATTACTGTTTCAGGGCAGGCTTTAGTGAGTTGTCGTCATTATTTTCGCCTTAATCGTGCCAGGTATTTTTATGTCGCTACGCATCTGCATCTTGGAAACGGACATTCTGCGTCCAGAGTTCATTGATCAATACCAGGGCTACGGGCAGATGTTCAAAGACCTGTTCTCCAAGCAGCCGATTGCTGCAGAGTTTGTGATCTATAACGTAGTAAACGGCCACTACCCGTCGGATGACGAGGCGTTTGACGCTTACCTGGTCACCGGTAGCAAGGCTGACTCCTTTGGCACCGATCCGTGGATTCAAACCCTCAAGGCCTACCTGCTGACGCGCTATGAGCGCGGCGACAAGCTGCTGGGCGTATGCTTCGGCCACCAATTGCTGGCACTGCTGCTGGGTGGCAAGAGCGAGCGGGCCACTCAGGGCTGGGGTGTGGGTATCCACGAGTACAAACTGGCTGCCAAGGCGCCTTGGATGAGTCCGGTGGTTGAAGATCTGACGTTGTTGATCAGCCACCAGGATCAGGTCACTGCCTTGCCGGAAAACGCCACAGTGGTTGCATCCAGCGACTTCTGCCCGTTTGCGGCTTACCACATCAATGATCAAGTGCTGTGCTTCCAGGGCCACCCCGAGTTCATCCATGATTACTCGCGCGCTTTGCTTGATCTGCGCCAGGAACATTTGGGCCAACAGGTCTACAGCAAGGGCATCGCCAGCCTGAAAAGTGACCACCATGGCGAGACTGTTGCCGAGTGGATGATGCGATTTGTGGCGCACAAGCCAACGGCTGAGTCGGCCTGACACCGAACTGTAGCAGGGGCCTCCCGGTCTGTTAGCTGCGCTGTCGCAGCTAACAGACCGCGATCAGTGTAGTGGTCTACTAACTCCGGACACCTTTTTAGATCAAGATCAAAAGATCGCGAGGCAAGCTCGCTCCTACAGGTCCTAAAATCACCGTGTGGCGCAGCTAACAGGCCGCCGATAATCGTGAGCATTCCCCCAATCGGTTCCCTCTCCTTCGGGAGAGGGGGGACTTAGGGTTCTGGCTGTACGTCGTGCCATTCAGCGGGGATTAACGGGGGCTCTTAGATCAAAATCAAAAGATCGCGAGGCAAGCTCGCTCCTACAGGTCCTAAAATCACCGTGTGGCGCAGCTAACAGGCTGCCGATAATCGTGAGCATTCCCCCAATCGGTTCCCTCTCCTTCGGGAGAGGGGTGTAGTGGTTCCGGCTGTATGCCGTGTCATTTAGCGGGGATTAACGGGGGCTCTTAGATCAAGATCAAAAGATCGCGAGGCAAGCTCGCTCCTACAGGTCCTAAAATCACCGTGTGGCGCAGCTAACAGGCTGCCGATAATCGTGAGCATTCCCCAATCGGTTCCCTCTCCTTCGGGAGAGGGCTAGGGTGAGGGGGCTTTTGATTTTTTGTCCGCTACAGCCAGCCAGACCGCTTGAAACTTGCCCATAACCCGGTCACGCCCACGCCGATAAACCCCAGTACACCGAAGTAGCCGTAGTGCCACGTCAGCTCCGGCATGTTCTGAAAGTTCATCCCGTAAATACCTGCGACTGCCGTAGGAAACGCCAGAATAGCCGCCCAGGCGGCGAACTTGCGCTGCACAATGCTTTGGCGTGACGACTCCAGCAACACCACGATCTCTATCGTCTGGCTGGCGATGTCACGCAGGCTGGTGAGGTCTTCCATGTGTCGAGTGACGTGAATTTGCACGTCACGAAAATACGGTCGCATGTTCTTGTCGATAAAAGGAAACGTCAGGCGCTGCAGTTCTTCGCTGATCTCCACCATCGGCGCCACATAGCGACGCAGTCGCAGCACATCACGGCGTAAATCGTGAAGTTTCAGAATGTCGGCTTCATTCAGCGTATTACCCATGATCGTGCGTTCCAACAGCTCGATCTCGGCGTGAATGGCTTCGCTGACGGGTTGATAGCTCTCTGTGACAAAGTCCAGCAAGGCATACAGGACAAAGTCTTCGCCGTGCTCAAGCAGCAGCGGGCGCGCCTCGCAACGTTGGCGCACCGAGCGATAGGAGGCCGAGTGGCCATTGCGGCTGGTGATGATGTAGCCATTGCCGGCAAAGATGTGTGTTTC
Organism: Pseudomonas sp. 7P_10.2_Bac1; assembly: GCF_025465935.1. Classification (GTDB taxonomy): domain Bacteria; phylum Pseudomonadota; class Gammaproteobacteria; order Pseudomonadales; family Pseudomonadaceae; genus Aquipseudomonas. Next base: position 6,548 of record NZ_JANLNV010000079.1, read on the forward strand.
GACGAACTCCAATTTGCCTTCATGGAGAATCGGCGAATAAGTGACGATAAACAACGCATCGCCAAAGGTTTCGAGCTTGGGCCGGCTGTGTTGCTCCAGGGCGTCTTCGATGGCCAATTCGTGCAGATTGAACTGGCGCTGCAAATTGCTCAGCTCTTGCGCATTGGGTTGTTCCAAACCGATCCAGACGAAGTGGCCGGGCTTTTCAGCCCAGGCGCTACCTTCATCCAGGGTGATATCGGTGACTTTTTTGCCTTCGCTATAAACCGCAGCAGCAATGACTCTCCCCATAGTTTTAATCGCTTCTTCATCAAAGGGTTAGGGCGCAAAGATGCAGCTTAGCGCGCAATCAAACACTTTGACGTGACAAACGTTCAGACGTTCGGGTTAGAGGCGGTCGCTTTGCGGGCAGCTCGTGCAGGCAGTCGCAAGTTTTGCTGCGCGAGCAGCTCGCGGTCCATCGCTTCGATGCACTCATGCATCTGCTGGCGGCACAGTTCCATCAACTGTGGCAGATCATCCTGGGTCAAGCCTGTAGTAGGAATGGCTGGCAAGGAGCGGATCAGAATATCGGCGCTGTGCCAGCGATTGAGCTTGAGATGCTGGCTATAGGTGCTGACACACACCGGCACTATCGGTACACCGGCAGTAATCGCCATCTGGAATGCGCCTTTTTTGAACGCCAGCAAGGATTTGCCCAGGTTGCGCGTGCCTTCGGGGAACACCCAGATCGACGTGTCTTTTTCCTGCAGTGTGCGCGTGGTGGTCAACATCGACTGCCGTGCTTTACGGGCGTTGCCCCGATCAATCAATACATTGCCCGACAGCCAGAACAACTGACCAAACAGTGGCACCCATTTCAGGCTTTTTTTACCAATGCACACGGTGCGAGGCGGAACCACATTACCGAACACGAACAGATCGTAATTGGACTGGTGATTGGCGATGACCACGCAGCTCTGAGGCTTGTCCATCAATGGCCCGACCTCAGCTTTAAGCTTATAGCCCAGGATCCATTTTGAAGGCCAGGCATAGAGCCGGGCGCACAGGCGGCTGTTGTCCGGATTGAAGGGTCGGCATAGGCCCAGCAGCACCCCGAGGATGCCAGCAGCCACAAAATGCAGACTCATCAACAACATACGGAACGAAAGTAGCATTTACAGGCTCGTCACAACAAAAGGTGGCGCAGTGTACGGACGTGCACTGTAAACGGCAATTACCCCGACACAGGCAGGAGATTGCTGATGTTTAAGCATATGTTTCAACATAGGCCAAGAGCGGCCAGCCAGAGGTGTTGAAGACTTATGGACGAGCGGGGCGGGAAGGGGGCTATCCCGACGGCGAGGTGCCATCGGGGCAGCGGATCAAGCGATACGGTCAGAGCGCGTGGTGTTGGTCAAGCTCGATCGCCTTATCCAGGGTTTCCAGCAGTTCCTTGCGCACTTTGAGCTTGGTGTTCTTGTGTGCCTTCATATTGATCTTCTTCAACTGTCGGGCCGCTTCAAGCGCAGTGGCATTCAGTTCTTCAGGCTTGACCACGACATCAAGGAAGCCTGCATCGACCGCTGTGTTCGGGTTAAACATCTCGCCATTGATTACCGAGCGGTGGAAGGCCGATTTGCGCAACCGGTCACGTGCCAGCTCAATACCTGCGTGGTGCATGGTCATGCCGATTTGCACTTCGTTAAGGCCGATGCTGAACGGCCCTTCGACGCCGATTCGGTAGTCCACCGACAGCAACAAAAATGCACCCTTGGCCACTGCATGGCCAGGGCAGGCGATCACCACGGGAAACGGATGCGCCAACAGACGACGAGCCAGAGTAGAGCCTTGCTTGACCAACTCGATTGCCTGCTCGGGACCTGCGGTCATCACCTTCAAGTCATAGCCTCCCGACAGAATCCCAGGCTGGCCGGTAATAATCACTACGGCCCGATCCTGCTCCGCCTGATCCAGCGCTGCATTAAAGGCCGCGATCACATCCGGGGAAATCGCATTGACCTTGCCATTGTTCAGCGTCAGCGTCGCGATACCGTCTTCCAGGTGATAAGCAATCAAGTCACTCATGGCGCAATTCCTTGTATTTAAGTGAGTCAGACGTTACCCAGCCCCACGGCGCAGGTAAAGCGCTGTGACTGACTGATGAGTCAGGCGAAAGCCCCGCATCCTCTATATAGACGCCAGCGTGCCTGAGCTGCGTCGAACTGGCAGCACAGCGATGAGGCTTGAAAATGGCAGAAACAGCGGCTGTGGCCATGACAGAAAACCAGTGAAATCCGTAAGCGCATGAAAATTCTCAAAAAAACATTTGTCATCTCGAAAGCTTTCGACTACATTAGCGCGCCTCGACAGACAGAACATGTTTGAAGAGATACGGTGAAGTGTCCGAGTGGCTTAAGGAGCACGCCTGGAAAGTGTGTATACAAGAAATTGTATCGAGAGTTCGAATCTCTCCTTCACCGCCACATTAAGTAAACACAAACCCCTGATTTTCGAAGAGAAAGTCGGGGGTTTGTGGTTTCTGGCGTCTGGAAAAGGTTCGCGTGCATTCCCATGCACTGTTCACCGTCAGATGCAGTAAACACGAATCCCTGACTTTCTCAGAAGAAAGTCGGGGGCGTGTAATAACCGAGCCCCCGGCGATCTCCTGCAAGCGCGTCCTCAGTGTTTACCTGCATAACCCTAAGTCTTCACGGCAAGTGGTTCTGAACTCGTATGCGATTGAGAACATCAACCCTGTGGAAGCAGTTTGGCCCAACCTCAGACGTGTTGCGCAGCTAATAGTTTGAGCGGGCATCCGCGCCATAATAAGCAGGTGTTAGGGCACAAGCCTGATAGGTTCAGCTTTTACCTCACCTGTAGCGTTTAAAAAGGGTTGAGCCAAATAATATTGATAATGCGCCTGGGACAGTTCGAAAAACTCCCTGTCAATGTGCTTTCTGAGTTCAGGCAGTTTGATATTCATTACATCGGGTCGAAGCTCGATCCCGTAAGCATTGATCTTCATGATGTTCTCCGCGCCCTTTAACAAAAGCTGATAGGCCCAGCAATACGCTGACTGATTGGGGAAGTAGCGTATTTTCCTATTTTCAAGTTGTTGGCATAGAAGTGCTGGATCAAAGATGTCTATCTTGCTTTGCATGACATGAGTCAGTAGCGTTTCCAGTCGCAGCCATATGCTGTTTTTTTCATTGTCTGAATACCCATTCCATTGAATGATTTCATGATTGAATCGCTTGCAGCCGCGACATATCAAGTCGCCGAACACCGTTGAGCAAAGACCTATGCACGGTGTCTTTATCGTGTGCTTAGACATGGTGGATTCAGCTGTCAGAGTTTAATTTCAATCCCAGCTCAACGCGCCGCCTGTCTGGTATTCAGTGACCCGCGTTTCGAAGAAGTTCTTTTCTTTCTTCAAGTCCATGATTTCGCTCATCCACGGAAACGGATTAGTGGTGTGCGGGTATTCTTCTTTTAGGCCAATCTGCGTCAGTCGGCGGTTAGCGATAAACCTGAGATAGTCCTCCATCATCGCGGCATTCATGCCTAATACCCCGCGCGGCATGGTGTCACGGGCGTATTCGATTTCCAGTTGGGTCCCCTGCAGGATCATCTGGATCGCTTCTTCTTTCATTTCCGCATCCCACAGGTGCGGGTTTTCGATCTTGATCTGGTTGATGACGTCGATACCAAAGTTCAGGTGCATCGACTCGTCGCGCAGGATGTATTGAAACTGTTCGGCTACACCGGTCAGTTTGTTGCGTCGGCCCATGGAGAGGATTTGAGTGAAACCACAATAAAAGAAGATCCCTTCCAGCACGCAGTAGTATGCGATCAGGTTGCGCAGTAGTTCTTTATCCGTTTCAACAGTTCCGGTCTGGAACAACGGATCAGAGATTGAACGGGTGTATTTAAGCCCCCACGCAGCCTTTTTCGCGACCGACGGGATCTCGTGATACATGTTGAAGATTTCGCCTTCATCCATGCCCAATGATTCGATGCAGTACTGATAGGCGTGGGTATGGATCGCTTCTTCAAAAGCCTGGCGCAGGATGTACTGGCGGCATTCCGGGTTAGTGATCAGGCGGTAAACGGCCAATACCAGATTGTTGGCCACCAATGAGTCGGCCGTTGAAAAGAAGCCGAGGTTGCGCAAGACGATTCGGCGCTCATCTTCAGTCAGGCCGTCGGTACTTTTCCAAAGGGCAATATCGGCCGTCATGTTGACCTCTTGCGGCATCCAATGGTTGGCGCAGCCATCCAGGTATTTCTGCCAGGCCCAATCGTATTTAAAGGGCACTAACTGATTAAGATCGGCACGGCAGTTAATCATGCGTTTTTCATCAACGGCTAAACGCGCGCTCGCCCCTTCAAGTTCGGCAAGACCTTCGTTGATATCCAATGTATTGAGGGCTGCTTTGGCACGAGCAATGGCGGCTGAATCCAATTCAGTCACGGCACGTGCTTTTTCGGCTGCGGCATTACCGGCCTCATCAAGAGCATTGAGGGTGTTTAGGGTATGTTCGAGTGATTCATCCTTATTCAACATGGGACATTCCTTATTGAGTGAGTAACTGTTTTTAAAGGCAAAAAGGGGCCTGTTTCAAATCGACCGGCTCGATCTGAAGACCTGGGTATCGGGTACTTTCACTGTTCCAAAAAAATGAGCGTATCGAGAGAGCGGCGCTAGCTCCTGGATGCTTGAGAACACATCATGTGGTGTGTTTTGTAATTCGTGGACACACTATATTGTGGTTATTTTGGAGGGTCAACACTACGCAAGGACCTGTGGTCGGGTAATCGCATTGGCATTTATCGCAAAGCGCAGGCCTGCCGGGGGGTTAAAGGAAGATGGGTTAGTTGAATTATTTTTTCTGCCCATCGTTGGCTTTATAACCGCTGAATACGGCCTTGATTGTTTATAAGAGCGCATGGCATCTGCGCTACAGCGCGGTCGGCAGGCATCAATAGAGCGATGGCCCTTCGTCTCTCAGATGTTGGCTTTTGGGAAAAGGGCGGGACATCCGGCTGAAAAATCGGATAATGGCGCCCATATTTTTAGCTCGTTACTCTGGTAATCCCCCCATGGAAATTAAGGTCAACTTTCTCGACAACCTTCGACTTGAAGCCAAATTCGATGATTTCACGGTGGTGGCTGATCAACCTATTCGCTACAAGGGCGATGGTTCGGCGCCGGGGCCATTTGATTATTTTCTGGCTTCGTCGGCGTTGTGCGCGGCTTACTTTGTGAAGCTGTACTGCCAGACGCGCAATATTCCGACCGAGAATATTCGTCTGTCGCAGAACAATATTGTTGATCCCGAAAACCGCTATAACCAGATTTTCAAAATTCAGGTCGAACTGCCCGCCGACATTTGCGACAAGGATCGCCAAGGCATCCTGCGTTCCATCGACCGGTGTACGGTGAAAAAGGTGGTACAGGCCGGGCCTGAGTTTGTGATTGAAGAGGTTGAAAACCTCGACGCGGACGCTCAGGCGCTGTTGATGCCGTCGTCCGCTTCCGGTTCATCTGCAGGCACCTTCATCGCAGGCAAAGATCTGCCGCTGGAAGAGACCATCGCCAATATGTCGGGCATCTTGGCCGACTTGGGCATGAAGATCGAAATCGCTTCCTGGCGCAACATCGTGCCCAATGTCTGGTCGCTGCATATCCGCGATGCGCAATCGCCAATGTGTTTCACCAATGGCAAGGGCGCTACCAAAGAGGGCGCATTGGCCTCGGCGCTGGGCGAGTTCATCGAACGTCTGAACTGCAACTTCTTCTACAACGATCAGTTCTGGGGCGAAGAAATCGCCAACGCCCCATTCGTGCATTATCCGGAAGAACGTTGGTTCAAGCCGGGGCGCAAGGATGAGTTGCCGACGCAAATCCTCGATGCCTACTGCCGCAAAATTTACAACCGCGATGGCGAGTTGCGGGGTTCGCACCTGATCGACACCAACTCCGGTAATGAAGAGCGCGGTATTTGCTCGTTGCCATTCGTGCGTCAGTCCGACGGCGAGGTTGTGTATTTCCCGTCAAACCTGATCGAAAACCTGTACCTCAGCAACGGTATGAGTGCGGGTAATACCTTGGCTGAAGCACAGGTGCAGTGCCTGTCGGAGATTTTCGAACGCGCGGTCAAACGCGAAATTATTGAAGGTGAATTTGCGCTGCCGGACGTACCGGCTGAGGTGCTGGCCAAATATCCAGGCATTCTGGCGGGCATTCAGGCGCTGGAAGAACAAGGCTTCCCGGTGTTGGTGAAGGACGCATCGTTGGGCGGTGAATTCCCGGTCATGTGCGTGACGCTGATGAACCCGCGTACCGGCGGTGTATTTGCTTCGTTCGGCGCGCACCCAAGCTTTGAAGTGGCGCTGGAGCGCAGCCTCACCGAACTGCTGCAAGGCCGCAGTTTTGAAGGCCTCAACGACCTGCCACAGCCGACCTTCGCCGGCCACGCAGTGACTGAGCCGAACAACTTCGTCGAGCACTTCATTGATTCCAGCGGTGTGGTGTCGTGGCGCTTCTTCAGTGCCAAGGCGGAATACGAATTTGTCGAATGGGACTTCACCAGCCAGGGCGAAGATTCCAATGCCGAAGAAGCCGCGACCCTGTTCGGGATTCTCGAAGGGATGGGCAAAGAAGTGTACATGGCGGTCTACGAACACCTCGGCGCCAAGGCGTGTCGCATTCTTGTGCCTGATTACTCAGAAATCTACCCGGTGGATGACCTGATCTGGGACAACACCAACAAGGCGCTGTTCTTCCGCGAAGACATCCTCAACCTGCACAGCCTGGATGAGGCGGCGCTTAAAGATTTGGTTGAGCGTCTGGTGGAAAGTGAGCTGGACGATTACACCGACATCACCACTTTGATCGGCATCGAGTTCGACGACAACACGGCCTGGGGCCAGTTGACCATCCTTGAGTTGAAGCTGCTGATTTACCTCGCGTTGCAGCAATACGAAGACGCTAAAGAAGCGGTTGAAATGTTCCTGCAGTACAACGACAACACCGTTGAGCGCGGGCTGTTCTATCAGGCCGTGAATGCGGTGCTGGAAATGTACCTGGACGAAGATCTGGAACTGGAAGACTACGAAGTCAACTTCCGTCGCATGTTCGGCAACGAGCGCATGGACGCCGCGATCGGGTCGGTAAACGCCAGCGTGCGTTTCTACGGTTTGACCCCGACCAGCATGAAGCTCGAAGGTCTGGACCGGCACCTGCGCCTGATCGACAGCTACAAAAAGCTGCACGCCGCCCGGGCCAAGGCAGCGGGCATTTCGCTCTAACACCCCGGCTACTTTTGGAGACAGTTTGTCTCGCGATCTTTTAAATGATCAAAAGATCGCGGGGCAAACTTGCTCCTGGATGTTTCCCGCCTCCTTATGCCCTCGGTCAACAGGCTATGACCTAAACGCATACCTTCATGACATTTAATGGTTACAACCCTCGCACCGGGCAGTGCTAAAAATTGCAGCAACAGCTCAACCACAACAAAAAAGAGCGCTGCAACCATGACTGATTCCCTTCTCGCCAGCCCTGCGCTGCGCTCTTTGACTGTCCCTGTTCGCCATGCCTGTCGCGCGACCGGCCTGCACGACTGATCCCAACAATAACGCATCGTCCAAAGAGTAATGACCCATGAAAGCACTCGACCTGTACATCGGTGAAGGTTTCGAAGGCCCCGGCGTGAACGCCGCGCACATCAACATTTTGATCGGGCCGCGCAATGGTCCTGCCGGTCAGGCATTCGCCAACAGCCTGGCGTCCCCGAGCCAAGGGCATTGCCCATTCATGGTAATTGCGCAGCCCAATATCCCGGTCAAGCCGATGACCCTGTACGTCAACAAGGCCGAGATCAGCAGCGACCTGCACGGCAATGCGACGTGGGGCGCCTCCCAGGCCGGTATCGCCAAGGCAGTTCTCGAAGCATTGCTCGATGGCACCTTGCCGCCTGAAGCCGAAGACGAGTGGGCCATCGTCACCGCCAACTGGGTCAACCCGGCGTGTGATGACCTGGATGCGGTGTACCTGAACAACTACAACGCTTGTCGCACTGCGATTCGCGCTGCTCTGACCGGGCTGCCGCACACCTCGCAACTGGCGGATGTGGTCAATCACATCTCAAACCCTTTCTACACCCCAAAAGCCTGAGGTCTGCGCCATGCAATACATTCGTTTGGGCAACTCTGGCCTTGAAGTCTCTCGTCTGTGCCTGGGCACCATGAACATGGGCACCCCGGACTGGAAGCCGTGGATTTTTGATGAAAAGCAAAGCGAGCCCATCGTGGCGCACGCCTTGGATAACGGGGTGAATTTCATCGACCTGGCGGACTTCTATTCGGCTGGCGTCGGTGAAGAAGTAGTAGGGCGGATCGTCAAGCGTCTGGCCCGTCGCGAAGATTTGGTCATCACCACCAAAGTGGGTTACGGCACCCGCACCGGGATCAATGCCAGCGGCCATTCGCGCAAACACATCATGGATAGCATCGACGCGTCCCTTAAGCGCCTGAACATGGATTACGTCGACGTATTCATGCTGCATTACTTCGACGTGAACACCCCGGTTGAAGAAACCATGAGCGCCATGAACGACATCGTGCGCTCCGGTAAAGCTCGCTATATCGGCGTCTCAACCATGCTCACCGGGCAGTTGGCGAAGATTCTCATGGCCTGTGAGCGCAATGGCTGGGTCAAGCCGATCAACATGCAGTTGCAATTGAATTGCGCCTACCGCGAAGAAGAGCGCGAGATGATTCCGTTCTGCCGCGATCAGGGCCTTGGCGTCTCGGTGTTCAGCCCGTTGGCCCGTGGCTTGTTAACTGGCGATGCGCAATCGACGCGCAACCAGACCGACTTCTTCACCCAGCAGATGTACAGCGACGAAGCGTCCTACCAAATTGCCCATTCGGTCCAGCGCGTAGCGCGTGCTCGGGGTGTGTCCAACGCCCAAATCGCCCAGGCCTGGGTCGCCAACCATCCGGGCGTCGATTGCATGCTGGTCGGTGCCGACACCACGGCGCAGTTTGACAGCGCACTGGCTGCACTGGAAACCAGGCTCGATGCCGATGAGCTGTACGAGTTGGAACGCAATTACACCCCGTGTGACGTGATCAACGATTACACCGCCGGTAAACGCATCCTGCGCTCGGCTCGCCCGGCCCAAGAACGCTTCACCCTGACGGAGGCTGTGGCATGAGCGCGTTGATCCGTCACGGCAATTTCATTGATGGCCAATGGTCCAGCGGTGGCCCGACTTACTCGGTGCTCAACCCGGCCACGGGCGACGTGGTCGCCAACGTGCAAAAGGCTGGCGCTGAAGAAACTGAATTGGCCATCGAGGCGGCCAATCGCGCCTTGCCGGCCTGGCGCACGTTGACTGCCAAAGAGCGCAGCCAGCGGCTCAAGCGCTGGGGCGAACTGATGTTGAGCAACCAGAAGGACCTGGCCACTCTACTCAGTCGCGAACAAGGCAAGCCGTTGGCCGAAGCCATGGGCGAAGTGGTGTATGCCGCTAGCTTTCTGGAGTGGTTTGCCGAAGAGGCCAAGCGTGCGTATGGCGACGTGATCCCGAGCCACAAGGCTGATGCGCGGATCGTCGTGGTCAAGGAAGCCATTGGTGTAGTGGCGGCCATCACCCCGTGGAACTTCCCGCTGGCGATGGTCACCCGCAAGGTGGGTCCGGCGCTGGCGGCGGGTTGCACGATGATCCTCAAACCCTCGGAAGAAACACCCTTGTCGGCCTTCGCCCTGGCGGTTTTGGCCGAGCAGGCCGGGATTCCGGCGGGCGTGTTCAACATCGTTTCGGGTGATGCGGTGGCCATTGGCGGTGCGCTGCAGGCCAGCAGCGTGGTGCGCAAATTGTCGTTCACTGGCTCCACCCGCACCGGCAAATTGTTGATGCGCCAAGCGGCGGACACATTGAAAAAGGTCTCGCTGGAACTGGGCGGCAACGCGCCGTTTATCGTGTTTGACGATGCCGACCTGGACGCAGCCGTCAAAGGCGCAATGGCCTCCAAGTTCCGCAACACCGGGCAAACCTGTGTGTGCGTCAACCGCTTCTTTATTCAAGACAGCGTGTACGAGGCCTTCACCAGCAAGTTGGCCGAAGCCGTCGCGGCCATGCGCGTCGGTGATGCCCTGCAAGGTGACACCGAGCAAGGCCCGCTGATCAACGCCGCGGCGCTGGCCAAGGTTGAAGCTCATGTCGGCGATGCCGTAGAGAAGGGCGCCACACTGTTGTGCGGCGGTCGTCGTCACGCACTCGGCGGGACCTTCTTTGAGCCGACCGTATTGACCGAAGCCCACAACGACATGTTGATCGCTCAGGAAGAAACCTTTGGCCCGGTCGCTGCGTGTTTTCGCTTCACCGATGAAGCCCAGGTGCTGGCGCTTGCCAACGATACGCCATTCGGGTTGTCGGCCTACTTCTACAGCCGCGACATTGGCCGGGTGTGGCGCATGGCCGAAGGTCTGGAAGCGGGCATGGTCGGGATTAACGAAGGGATTATCTCCACTGAAGTCGCGCCGTTTGGCGGTATCAAAGAATCGGGCCTGGGCCGTGAAGGTTCCAAGTACGGTCTGGATGATTATCTGGAAATCAAATACCTGTTGATGGGCGGCCTGTAACGGCCATCACCGACCTGTGGGAGCGGGCTTGCTTGCTCCCCTTTCAAGCAAAGCAAGAGCAATCGATTTCTCCGTCAATAACAAAAAACTGGAGACGAACATGTCCGCTCAACCTGTAAAAATTGACGATTTGCCCATCGGGCGCTTCCACATCAAAATCGCCGGCCTGACGTTCGGCGCGCACTTTACTGATGGTTACATTCTGGGATTGATCGGTATTGCGTTTACCCTGATCAGCCCGCAGATGCAGCTCGATGCATTCTGGCAAGGTCTGATCGGTGCGTCGGCGCTGATCGGCTTGTTCATCGGTAGCCTTTTTTTTGGCTGGATCTCCGACAAGGTCGGCCGGCAGAAAATTTTTCTGGTCAGCTTTGTGCTGATTACTGTCGCATCGGTCATGCAGTTTTACGCAGAAACAGCGATGGGGCTGTTTTTGTGTCGGGTCTTGATCGGTATCGGCCTAGGCGGTGACTTCAGTGTGGGCCACGCCATGCTGGCGGAGTTTGCGCCCAAGAAACATCGCGGGGTGATGTTAGGTTCGTTTAGCGTGATCTGGACCTTTGGTTATGTAGCGGCCACCTTCGTGGGCACCGCCATGCTCGGTTTGGGTGATGACGCGTGGCGCTGGATGCTGGCGTCTTCGGCGATCCCGGCGGGCTTGATTCTGATCGCCCGAATCGGCACACCGGAGTCACCGCGCTGGCTGGTCAATCAAGGGCGAGTTGCCGAGGCGCGGGCCATCGTCAAAAAGCACTTGGGCGACAATGTCGAGCTGGATGAAGCCCCGTCTAGTGAGACCCGCTCGGGCTACGCAGTTTTGTTCAGCCGCGAATACCGCAAGCGCACGGCGTTTAACTGCCTGTTCTTTGTGTGCATCGTGATGCCGTACTTCGCGATCTACACCTTCCTGCCTTCCATTCTGAAAACCATGGGCCTGGCCGAAGGCTTTGGCACTGAATTGATGCTCAACGTGTTGTTGATTGTCGGCGCGTTGATCGGCATCTGGTGCACGGTGAAATTCTCGCGCCGGGGGTTCTTGATCAATTCGTTCATCATCTTGGCGGTGGCGTTGTTGATCCTTGCAATCCTGCCCAGCAGCGCGGCGTTCTTGATGGTGCTGGCGTTTGGGGTTTTCACCCTGGTGTTGTCTGCCGTGAGTAACCTGGTGGGCGTGTTCCCGGCCGAAAGCTTCCCGACCGAAGTCCGTGCCAGCGGCATTGGGCTGGCTACCGCAGTCAGTCGCCTGGGTTCGGCGGTGAGTACCTTCCTGTTGCCGGTCAGTGTGGTAGGGATTGGCATGAGCCCGACCATTGGCCTCCTGGCGGCGATTCTGGCGTTCGGTGCGCTGATCTCATGGGCGTGGGCGCCGGAGACCAAATCCCTGACCTTGAGTCAGGCGTGCAAGGCGCATAGCCCGGTGCAAGAAAGCGCGCCGGTGGCTGTCAAGGTGGTGGCGCCGGTATAAGCCCTCACCCCAACCCTCTCCCGGAGGGAGAGGGCGCTTTACCGAGACGTTATCGGGTTCAGTGCAGTACTTTCAGGCCGCTGAACATATTCCGCATCCCCCATTCAGTTCCCTCTCCCTCCGGGAGAGGGCTAGGGTGAGGGCGTTCAAGGGTTGCTCACCAACCCCAGCCATTCGGTAAACAAACGCACTTTCGACAAGCCTTGTTTGTCATGCGCGACGTTCAACCAATAGCCATAAGGGCCGATAACTTCCACCGGAGTAATGGGCAGCAAACTGGCGTTGGCCAATTCTTTTTCGATCATCTGCCGATCAATCACCGCCAGCCCGCCACCTGCGACGGCAGTGTGTATCACTTGATCCAGGGTGCTGAATTCCAACCCGCGTGCGGCATCGATGTCGTCACGGCCCATGGCCGCCAACCAGTTTTCCCAGACCTTCAAACGCTTGCCATCGTGCAGGATGTGCAGCAACGGTAACGTGCGCAAATCCGGCGGCTGGCCGTTGATGAACAGCTCCGGGCTGGCGACGGCAATGTGCCGCTCCATCACTAGCAACTGACTGCTGCAATGCGTGTCCGCTGCAAGGCCCCAATGGATGATGCAGTCCACTTCGCTGAGGTTGTCGTGGGCGCTGGTGTTGGTCACGCTCAGGCTGATGTCCGGGTAGCGCTCGCAAAAGGCGCGCAAGTGCGCCGACAACCAGCGTGTACCCCACGTGGGCGGCACGACAATGCGCAGGCGCTGGCGCAAGTTAGGCACACGCACGGCCTGCAAGGCGCGCTCCATATGATCAAAGGTCTGGGCAAGCTGTGGCGACAAGGCCGCCCCCGATTCAGTCAGCGACAGCCCTTGGGGCGTACGGACGAACAGTGCAACACCCAGGTAGTCTTCCAGTTGTTTGATTTGTCGGCTCACAGCGCCTTGGGTGACGTTAAGACTTAACGCCGCCTGGCTGAAACTGCGATGCCGCGCGACTTCTTCAAAGACGCGTAGCGTGTTGAGTGAAGGCAATTGACGCATGACGCAGCACTCCGCACCGGCCTTCTACACACGAAGAGTAGGGCGGGTTTATTGTTGTAATGCAGGACTTTTCTTACGTTGGCGATCGGATTGTAGCGGTTGACGCGTGTGGCGATAAGCTGCCCCACTCGTCAGAAAAAAGCATTTTAATTTAAACCTTTAGCGCCATGGATCTTCAGATTCAGTGCAGGGCATAAACCTGCCTTTTTCTGGAGGACGCAATGAACACCCTGATGGCCCCGAAACGTTTGATCGCTGGATGTGCCTTGGCCTATGCCATGTTTTTGGTCGGCAGTGCAGTCGCGGCGAGCCCGTCCGATTTTGTCGACGAGGCTTCTGCGGCAGGCGTTGCCTCGATTGAAACCAGCCGGATGGCGATCAGCAAGTCCAGCGCCGTTGACATCGGTAGTTACGCCGTTGAGGTGATCAAGGATTACACCAATGCCAATCGTGATTTAAAGGACATTGCGCAAAAGGAGGGCTTGAAGGTTGAGACCCACGAAGAGCTCCTCAGCAAAGCCAAGAAGCTGATGCTTCAAGTGCAGGAGGGGGATTCATTTGATGTGGCCTATGCGGCCAATCAACTGAAGGCAAGCGAGGAGGCGGTTGAGCTGTACAAACAGCAGATTGATGACCCAGCGTCACCTGAGTTGCAAGCGTTCGCCGAGAAGTATCTGCCCAAGCTGGAAATGCACGTGGAAATGGCCAAGCGGCTGGTTTCCGCGCACCACAAAGGTGAAGAGGCTGTGTTGCCGGAGTAAAACTCACAGTGACCTAGCGGCGGGTTGGACGCCGCTGGGTCGCCTCACGAGCGCTCAGACGGCGATGTCATTGAAGCCGCAGTATTCTTCCCAGCTCATGTCCAGGGCTTCAGCCACTTCCTGATGCACTTCCAGGCGCATGGCCTTGAGTTCTTCAGGGCTGCGGGCGATCAGTTCGAGTGCCAGTTCCCAGGCCTCCAGGCCGCGGCTTTCGGCTTCGTCTTCGAAGGCCCACAAAATTTGCTGTTGGCGGTCCTCGGCGCTCAACTCTTTCATTTCTTCAAGCAGTTCAGGATGCGCCTTGATAAAGGTATCCAGGGCCAGTTCGTTACGGGATTCTTTTGGGATCATATGGCGTCTCGGATCATTAAGGCGGTCTGCGGGAAGCAGACCGTCGTCAGGGCGTTTTCCGCATGCTAGCGATTTAACCCCATGATGAAAAGCGCCATTAGCCAGCCGCCGGCAGTCTGCTTTCGCGTTGCAACATAAAGCCCCAGATGGCCAGCGTCAGGGTCGCGATCACCGCGCCGACCATCACGATGCCATTCCAGCCATACAGCGGGTAGGTCTGTGCGCCGATCAGCGAACCCATTGCGCCCCCGATGAAGTAGCAAGTGATGTACCCAGCATTCAGGCGGTTACGGGCTGCAGGCCGAACCTGGAATACCGCGTTCTGGTTGCTTACGTGAACCAGTTGCACGGCAAAATCCAGCGCCAATACGCCGATCAGCAGGGCGATCAACGAGTGACCGGCAAACGCCATGGGCAGCCAGCAGGCCAGCAACACCAACAGACCAACGGTCGTGGCCATTTGCCCGCGTCCACGATCAGCCATGCGCCCGGCCCAGTTGGCGGCCACGGCGCCCACTGCGCCTGCCAAGCCAAACAGGCCGATCACGCCGTCTGAGTAGTTGTAAGGCGGCACGGCCAGCAGAAATGCCAACGGTGTCCAGAACAAGGCGAACAGTGAGAAGGTCAGCAGCCCCAGTATCGAGCGCAGGCGCAGCACCGGCTCTTCGACAAACAGTTTGAACACCGAGCCCAGCAGTTTCGGGTAGCTCAGGCCTGCGCTGTGATGATGGTTGGGCAAGGCAAAAAACAATGATAGGGCGCTGATAAACATCAGTGAAGCCGCCAGCAAGTAGATGCTCCGCCAGTCACCGGCCGACGACAGTGCACCCGCCACGGTCCGGGCCAGCAGAATGCCCAGCAGCAAGCCGCTCATCAGCGTGCCCACGACTCGGCCACGGCTTTGCGGGTCGGTGAGGCTGGCAGCCATCGGCACCAGTACCTGAGCCGATACGGAAAACATCCCGGTGACGGCGGTACCGATCAGCAACCAGGTCAGTGACGGCGCAAAGGCACTGAGCAACAGGCCCAGTGCGCTGAGTACGGTCATGGTGACGATCAAGCGGCGTTGTTCGAACAGATCGCCCAGCGGCACCAGCAGAAACAAGCCCGCGCCATAACTCAGTTGCGCGGTGATCACCACCGTGCCGGCACTTTCCATGCTCAGGCCCAGCTCTTGGGCGATGGTGTGCAGCAGAGGTTGTGCGTAGTAGTTGCTGGCGACAGCAAGGCCGGTGGCGACCGCCATCAGCAGGATCAAGGCAGTGCTTAAAGGTTTTGTGGGAACAGGCGATTCGGACATTGACTGTCTCTTTGGCAAGAGGGGGAATGCCGTGAATTATCCGGAATGCCTGGTCGAAATGTCACTGAATATGTCGAGGTTTTGATTTTTAAACGACAAAGCCCCTCGTCATGACAACCAGGGGCTTTGTGAGCGATGTTAGCGCTGGATCAGTTGCGGCGGCCCAGCAGCAGGCCTACGACCAGACCGACCCCGGCCGAGATTGCGACGGTTTGCCATGGGTGGCCACCGATGTAGTTTTCGGTGGCATCGACCACCGGTTTGCTGCGCTCACGCACGTTGCCGACGGAGTCCAGGGCTTGCTTGAGCTTGAGACCTACCTGTGCGCGCAGGCTTTCGCCTTCTTCGCCAACCAGTGACGCGCTGTCTTTGAGCAGCTTGTCAGACTCGGCGATCAATTCTTGAAGCTCACTGAATGCTTGATCCTTGATCTGATCTTCAGCGGCTTGTACGGCATTTTTTCGAGCCATTGCGGTACTCCTTGCAGGTGAATGGGGTGATGACTTATGGAGTCAACTCAATACTAAAAAGTTGCATCGATTTTTCAATGGTTTGTGCAGCTGAAGAGTCAGCGTAGTAAAAATCCTGACTGAGACACTTCTTTTGAGGGTGTAAGATGTCGCCTAATTTACGCCGCAGGAAAATCTCATGAGCTTCAACCTCGCCAATAAGTCTCTCGCTGAACGAGCGGCGCTTGAAGATGAAAAGTCCCGTTTGTATGAGCTCTGGCAGAGCAATCTGGGCCAGGCCAAGGCTGACGCTGCACGCCTGTTCGGTGAGCGCGCCAAGCGCAAGGGTAAATGGGCTGAGTGGGTACGTTCGGAGCTGGACGGCATGTCGCCGCCGGAATACGCCAACATGGTGCGCAGTGAAGTAAACCGCTTGATGGCCGCGAAGTAGCAGCCTGCCCGCGTTGTGCAGGAGCGAGCTTGTCTCGCGGCCTTATGATCCCGGGGCTCAATCCACCTCGCACACCACAAACCCTTGCACCGCGCCGCCGACGTTGATCTGCAGTTCATCGTCCACCTGCTTGCCGAGCAAGGCTGCGCCCAACGGTGCGCGCGGGGTGATCACCGTCACGGCATGCCCCTCATGGTCGAGCTTGAGCCCGGCAGCGTCCGGGGCCAGAAATAGCCACTGCTCGGTGCCGTTCTCGGCTTCCAGTCTCACCAGCGCACCCAGTTGAACCCCGTGTGCTGCACTAAAAGGCCCAAGGCGCATGGCCTGGCAGTGTTTCAGAGCCTGACGGATTTCTTCGACTCGACGTGCCTGGCCGGTTGCCAGATAAGAGGCTTCGAGGCCAAGCGTGTCGTATTTGTTCTCGGCGATGTTTTCTTCGTGGGTCGCGGCTTCGTAAGCGGTTTGCGCCGCACGCTGGAGCACGTCGAGATCGAAGGCGAGTTTTTCCAGCATCTGCTGGTACAGAGCGGTCTTGTTCATGGGGGCGGCTTGAGAAAAACAGGTGGCGATTGTCGCATGAGTCCATGGTTTAGCCTTCTGTTCTTACGGATTTATGCGGACAATCGCGCCTTTGAGTGTCGGAGCCCGGAATGAAAGCTAACTGGGATATTTTTTGCAGTGTGGTCGATAACTACGGCGACATTGGCGTGACCTGGCGTCTGGCCCGGCAACTGGCGGCAGAGCATCAGGTACCTGTGCGGCTATGGGTCGATGATTTGCAGGCGTTTGTGCCGTTATGCCCTGAAGCCGATGCCAATGCGGCCCAGCAATGGCAGCAGGGCGTGGACGTGCGCCTATGGCCCAAGGAGTGGCAACCGGTCGAGGCCGCTGACGTGGTGATCGAAGCCTTCGCCTGCACCTTGCCCGAAGCTTATCTGGAGGCCATCAAGGCGCGGGAACACCCGGCGCTGTGGATCAATCTCGAGTACCTGAGCGCAGAGGACTGGGTCAGCGGCTGCCACGGTCTGGCGTCTCTGCGACCTGACGGCTTGAAGCGCACGTTCTTCTTCCCGGGCTTTGAAGCCGGGACGGGAGGGTTGTTGCGCGAAGCAGACTTGCTGGCCCGGCGCCGCTCTTTTGAGCAAGACCCGAACGTCAGGCAGGAGTTTTTGCAAAGCCTGGGCGTCGTGGCGGCGGACAACGCCCGCCTGATATCCCTGTTTGCCTACGAAAACACCGGGTTGGCCAGTTGGTTGGACGCAATGGCGACGGGGACTACGGCCATTCACTTGCTGGTGCCGCAAGGGCGAATCATGGGCGACCTGCTGAATTGGCTTGAAATCGACGAACTGGCGTTGGGGCGTGTCGAGCAACGCGGGTTACTGACTGTGCAGGCGTTGCCGTTCGTCCGACAACAAGATTACGACCGCCTGTTATGGAGCTGTGATTTCAACGCCGTGCGCGGCGAAGACTCGTTTGTCCGCGCGCAATGGGCGGGACGGCCCTTTTTGTGGCACATCTACGAGCAGGAAGAAGACGCGCACTGGGTCAAGCTCAATGCGTTTCTGGCGCTGTACATCAAGGGCCTGTCGCCCGCTGCGGCTCAGGCATTTACCGGGTTGTGGCATGCCTGGAATGCCGGCTCGGACATGGCGCAAGGCTGGAATGGCGTGCTCGAGCACTGGCCTGAAATCACCGAGCACGCCGAACAATGGTGTCTGGAGCAGGCATTGCAGGCTGATCTTGCGCAAGCGCTAGTACTGTTTTATAGAAATTGGATATGATACGCGGCCTAGATTTTTGTAAATCTCAATCCAAATTCGGATACTCGTAATGAAAACTGGTAAAGAGCTTAAACCCGGTACAGTGATTCGTATCGACAACGATCCTTGGCTGGTTCAGAAAGCTGAGTTCACCAAGTCTGGTCGTAACAGCGCAATCATGAAGACCAAGCTGAAGAACCTGCTGACCGGTTACAAGACTGAAACCGTATACAGCGCTGACGACAAGCTGGATGACGTGATCCTGGATCGCAAAGAAGCGACCCTGTCCTTCATCAGCGGCGACACCTACACGTTCATGGACACCACTGACTACACCATGTACGAGCTGAACGCTGAAGACATCGAAGCCGTTCTGCCATTCGTTGAAGAAGGCATGACTGACGTGTGCGAAGCCGTCTTCTTCGAAGAGCGTCTGGTTTCCGTAGAACTGCCGACCACTATCGTGCGTCAGGTTGACTACACCGAAGGTTCGGCACGTGGCGACACTTCTGGCAAGGTGATGAAGCCTGCCAAACTGAAAAACGGCACCGAGCTGAGCGTTGCTGACTTTATCGAAATCGGCGACATGATCGAGATCGATACCCGTGAAGGTGGTTCCTACAAGGGCCGCGCCAAGTAATTCTGGCGTAAACCGCACGATGAAAAACCCGACGTTACTGTCGGGTTTTTTTATTCGTGAAATTATCCGCCGGGCGCGGTTTAACGCTTTGCCCCGTGAGAGTGACTGGTTAGCATGGCCGCTCTGATCGAGGGGCAGCAATGTTTATAGATTTAACGATGTACGCCGTTCTGGGCCTTGCCCTGGGTGCGCTGGGCGGGTTGTTCGGGATTGGTGGCGGCTTGATCGCGATCCCTGTTCTGGGGTTATGGTTCGGTCTGGACCAGCAGATCGCGCAAGGTACCGCTCTGGTGATGTCAGTCCCTAACGTGTTCCTGGCGCTGTACCGCTATCACCAACGCAACAAAATCGATCTGCGCCAAGCCTTGCCGCTGGTCACGATGAGTTTTTGTTTTGCCTGGCTGGGGGCAATGCTCGCAGTCGGGGTCGATGCTCGGCTGATCCGCTGGGGCTTCATCGTCTTCTTGCTGTGCATCACCCTCTATAACCTGATCAAGCTTTACAGCTCAGCGGCCCAGCCTGTGGCCGGTTCGCGCTATGGCTGGCCCTGGTACGGCGTGCTCGGCGCCGTTGCCGGCACCACGGGCGGTTTGTTTGGTGTGGGCGGGGCAGTAGTCGCGGCGCCCGTGCTGACCAGTCTTTTCGGCACTACTCAGGTCATGGCCCAAGGCTTGTCACTGGCGTTGGCGGCGCCCAGCACCGCCGTCACCTTGCTGACCTATGCCGTACATGGCGAAGTTCACTGGTTGATGGGCGTTCCCATGGCAATCGGCGGCTTGCTGAGCATCAGTTGGGGCGTCAAGGTGGCCCACGCTCTGCCGGAGCGCCTGCTGCGCGGTCTGTATTGTGCCTTTTTGCTGTTGTGCGCCGCGCTGTTGGCGATCAAAGCTTGAAGCCTTCGACGATGTAGTCGGCGAAGCATTCAATGATCGGCGAGGTGGTGCCGGTCTGTTTGCGCAACAGCACAATGCTGGCGGAGGGTAATTGGGGCAGGTTTTCTGCTTCGCCAATGATGCGCAAGTCCGCCGGCAGCAGGCTTTGCAGCTGTGCTGTCACCGCCAGCCCGGTGCTCACCATCGCATTGATCGCCGACAGGCTGGCGCTGGTGTAGGCAACCCGGTACTCGCGCTGCACCAGGTCCAAGGCATTGCAGGCCCAGGTGCTGCAAAAGCAGTCGGTATTGAACATGGCCAGAGGCAAGGGCGTGCGTTCGTGGGGGGCGAAGCCTTCGGCGACCATCCACACAAAGCGCTCCTGACGCAGAATCTGCCCGGTCTCAGTGCCGGGCTCGCACGTCACAATGGTCAGGTCCAGATCATTGCGCTGTAACAGCAGAGCTGATGGCTCGCAATGCACCTCCACGTTGATCAGCGGGTAATCCTGGGCGAAGCGCGACAAAATGCCGGGTAAAAAACGCATGACGTAATCGTCCGGCGAGCCAATTTTCACAGTGCCGACCATTTTCGGCTGGCTAAGGGTATTGAACACTTCACTGTGCAGTTTGAGGATGCGCCGCGCGTACCCCAGTAAAACCTGACCTTCAGGCGTGAGACTGACCGTACGCCCATCGCGCTGAAACAGCGTGCATTGCAACACGTCTTCTTCCAGTCGCTTCATTTGCATGCTGACCGCCGATTGCGTGCGATTGACCGCTTCTGCGGCGCGGGTAAAGCCACCGTGATCGGCAATGGCGGCGAAAGTGCGCAGCAAATCAGTGTCGATACTCGGAAAACCGGCCATTCATCAATCTCGCAGATGGGTCACATAAGAAACATTCGTTGGATTGATCTTATCCCTAGGTCGAGACTTGAGCCATTCCCATGGAGGACTCAAGTGATGAAAGGTCAAACAGGCGTCAAATGGTTGGCTCGTATTACGCGCTGGCATGAACTGGCCCGCGAGCGCGCGGCGCTGCGGCGCATCAGCGATGCGGGGCTCAAGGATTTGGGCCTGAGCCGGGCAGACATCGAAGTTGAGAGTCATCGGCCGTTTTGGGACGATCCGCTGAGCAAGTGATGTTTGCATGGGGCCATGTGGAAGCGGGCTTGCTTGCGATGTCGTCAACTCGATTTAGCTGAAAAATAGAGTCGCCTGCATCGCGAGCAAACCCGCGCCCATGGCTTTTAGCGTTTTACTTGCTTCAAGGTTTCGGCAATCAGGAACGCCAGTTCCAGTGACTGATCGGCGTTCATGCGTGGGTCGCAGTGGGTGTGGTAGCGGTCAGACAAAGCGTCTTCAGTGATCGGGTTGGCACCGCCGATGCATTCGGTCACGTTTTGCCCGGTCATTTCGATATGGATCCCGCCCGCGTAGCTGCCTTCGGCCTCGTGGACCTGGAAGAACTGTTTCACTTCGCCGAGGATCTGCGCAAAGTCGCGGGTCTTGTAGCCGCTGCTGGCCTTGATGGTGTTGGCGTGCATCGGGTCGCAACTCCAGAGCACTTTTTTACCTTCGCCTTCTACTGCGCGGATCAATTGCGGCAGGTGGTCGCCCACCTTGTTGGCACCCATGCGCACGATCAGGTTCAAGCGGCCTGGGTCGTTGGTCGGGTTGAGGATGTCGATCAGGCGGATCAGTTCATCGGTGTTCATGGTCGGGCCGACCTTGACCCCGATCGGGTTGTTCACCCCGCGCAAAAATTCGACGTGGGCGCCGTCGAGCTGACGGGTGCGGTCGCCGATCCACAGCATGTGCGCCGAGCAGTCGTAGTAATCGTTGGTCAGGCTGTCGCGACGCACGAAGGCTTCTTCGTAGTTCAGCAGCAGCGCTTCGTGGGCGGTAAAAAAACTGGTTTCGCGCAACTGCGGCGAGCTGTCCATGCCGCATGCGCGCATGAAAGCCAGGGTTTCGTCGATACGGTCGGCCAGTTGGCTGTATTTTTCAGCCAGCGCCGAGTTGGCGATAAAGTCCAGGTTCCACTTATGCACTTGGTGCAGATCGGCAAAACCGCCCTGGGCGAAAGCCCGCAGCAAGTTCAAAGTGGCGGTGGACTGGTGGTAGGACTGCAACAGACGCTCTGGATCGGGCACACGGCTTTGTTCATCGAAACCGATGCCGTTGACGATATCGCCGCGATACGCTGGCAGCGTGACGCCGTTGATCGTTTCATCGTTGGCCGAGCGCGGCTTGGCGAACTGGCCGGCCATGCGCCCGACCTTGACCACCGGGCAGCCCGCAGCAAAGGTCATGACAATGGCCATTTGCAGCAACACTTTGAAAGTGTCGCGGATCTTGGCAGCCGAAAACTCAGCAAAACTTTCAGCGCAATCACCACCTTGCAACAGAAACGCCCGACCTTGAGTGACCTCGGCAAATTGACGGCGCAGCTCGCGGGCTTCACCGGCGAACACCAGCGGAGGGAAACTCGCCAGGCTTTGCTCGACTCGTAGCAAGTGAGCGGCGTCAGGGTAGTGGGGTTGTTGCTGGATCGGCAGGGCGCGCCAGCTGTCGGGGCTCCAGGGTTGGCTCATCGCAGACTCTAGTGTCGAAAGGGGATGGCGCATGTTAGCAGCAATTAGTGCGTGACCTGTTGCGCTGCAATGGCTGACAATTGTGCCTTTGCGCTCGGCATCGAGTGGTGGTTTTAGCGCGTTGGTGGTGTGTGCCGGAGCGCGGCGAGGAGAGGCAATGTCTGAGGAGCGCGTAGAGCGCCTGCTTGCTGAGGTCCATGATGACTTCGGCATGATTCGAGTATTTGAAGTGGAAGACTACCGCTTCCTCGAGTTCGGTGATGCGATCGAGCAGAGCTGTGTGTTCACCACCGATCCCAGCTGGCTGGAGTACGACTACACCCGTGCCATGCTGATCGGCGCCTTGTGCCATGCAGCGCCGGAAAGCGCCTTGTTTCTCGGGTTGGGGGCCGGCACTCTGACCCAGGCCTGTCTCAAGTTCTTGCCCCTCGAAGACGTCGAAGCCATTGAATTGCGCCCGGATGTGCCACGCCTGGCCATTGAATACATGGGGTTGGACGATGACCCGCGGCTGTACATTCGCATTGGCGATGCCGTGCAGATGCTCCCCAGCGCAGAGCCGGCGGACCTGATCTTTGTCGACCTGTATAACGATCTGGGCCCCGCGCCTGGCCATCTGGCCTGGACGTTCCTTGAAAACTGCCAGAAAAAGCTCTTGCCCAACGGCTGGCTGGTGATCAACCAGTGGGCCACCGATGACGGCAAACCGCTGGGTGCTGCTCTGTTGCGCGGCCTGTTCCATCGTCACTACTGGGAGCTGCCGGTCAAAGAAGGCAATGTGATCTTGCTGGTGCCCAGCGATCTGGACCAGACCCTGGACCTGGACGCGTTGACTGCGCGGGCGCAAACCTTGGCATCACGTTTGGGCTATTCGCTGGAGTCGCTGATCAAGGCCATTCGCCCTGCGACCTGATGCTTGGTGATTAATCGTTTTAGCGACAGCCCCGCAATAGCCGGGCGGAGGCCATTTTTGCGAAGCCCAAATTATCGCAAAAGCCCGGTCTACAGAGGCATACAGACGATCGAGTGTTAAAAAAGCGCTTCTTTTTTGTGATAAATCCGGTATAGTGCGCGCCGGCCTTTAGCCGGGCCACGTTTAGGTGTCGCATTTCCCGAAGTACCCTTCGGCTGCTCGTCCGTTTCGCGGACAACCCTGAACGCTCCATTCATTTAACGTTTTCGCAAATCCCCGACGACAAAGCAGCCAGGGCGACTCTAGAGTCTTACACGGCATGCGCAGCTTTGAAGCATGGGTCTTTGCGGATGCACTTAGAGGCAGACCCATGACCCAGGAAACCAGCGGCTTCGCCGCTTTTGATCTTAATCCGAACATTCTTGCAGCCGTCATCGCGACTGGCTACGAAGAGCCTTCGGCTATTCAGCAGCAATCGATCCCGATCATTTTGGCCGGTCACGACATGATTGGTCAGGCGCAAACCGGTACGGGTAAAACCGCCGCTTTTGCCCTGCCTATCCTCAATCGCATCGATCCTGCAAAGCGCGAACCGCAAGCCCTGATCCTGGCGCCAACCCGTGAGTTGGCGCTGCAAGTAGCAACCGCTTTCGAAACCTACGCCAAGCAAATGCCGAGCGTTAACGTTGTGGCCGTTTACGGCGGTGCGCCCATGGGCCCACAACTGAAAGCAATCCGTAATGGCGCGCAAATCGTTGTCGCCACTCCGGGCCGTCTGTGCGACCACCTGCGTCGCGACGAAAAAGTACTGGCGACCGTGAACCACCTGGTTCTCGACGAAGCTGACGAAATGCTCAAGCTGGGCTTCATGGATGACCTTGAAGTGATCTTCAAGGCTTTGCCTGCTACCCGTCAGACGGTATTGTTCTCGGCAACCCTGCCGCAGTCGATCCGCGCCATCGCCGAGCGTCACCTGCGTGACCCGCAGCACGTCAAGATCCAGACCAAGACTCAGACCGTTACCGCGATCGAACAGGCTCACCTGTTGGTTCACGCTGACCAGAAGACCTCGGCTGTATTGAGCCTGCTGGAAGTTGAAGACTTCGACGCGCTGATCATGTTCGTGCGTACCAAGCAAGCGACCCTGGACCTGGCCAGCGCCCTGGAAGCCAAAGGCTACAAAGCCGCTGCGCTGAACGGTGACATTGCCCAGAACCAACGTGAGCGCGTAATCGACTCCCTCAAAGATGGCCGTCTGGACATCGTTGTGGCGACCGACGTAGCGGCACGTGGTCTTGACGTACCGCGTATCACCCACGTGTTCAACGTGGACATGCCGTACGATCCAGAGTCCTACGTTCACCGTATCGGCCGTACTGGCCGTGCCGGTCGCGAAGGTCGTGCATTGCTGCTGGTGACTCCACGTGAGCGCCGCATGCTGCAAGTGATCGAGCGTGTAACCGGTCAAAAGGTTGCTGAGGTCCGCCTGCCGGACGCTCAAGCCGTTCTCGATGCTCGCATCAAGAAACTGACCAACAGCTTGGCGCCACTGGTTGCTGATGCTGAATCGACCCACGGCGATCTGCTGGATCGCCTGACAGCCGATATCGGTTGCAGCCCGCGTGCACTGGCCGCTGCTCTGTTGCGCAAAGCCACCAACGGTCAGGCTCTGACCCTGGCAGCCATTGAACGTGAGCGCCCACTGGTACCGAACAGCACTCCGCGTGAGCGCAGTGGTGATCGTCCAGAGCGTGGTGATCGTGAGCGTCGTGCTCCAGCTCCACTGGCTGAAGGCCGTGCCCGTTGCCGTACCGCGCTGGGTGCGCGTGATGGTATCGCTGCCAAGAACCTGCTGGGCGCTATCCTCAACGAGGGTGGCCTGGCGCGTGAAGCCATCGGTCGCATTCAAGTGCGTGATAGCTTCAGCCTGGTAGAACTGCCGGAAGAAGGCCTGGAAAAACTGCTGGCCAAGCTCAAGGACACTCGTGTCGCTGGCAAGCAGTTGAAACTGCGTCGCTACCGCGAAGATTAATCACTGTTGCAGTGATTGATCGCTAAAAAAATCCCCGACTGGTTCGGGGATTTTTTTTGCCTGCGATTCCATTGAAACCCCCGGCATGCATCCCGTAGGGCAGAGTTTGCCTCGCGATCTTTTGAGCATTGAAAGATCGCAAGGCCGATGTGCGACGTTTTTATCCAAACCGATAAATGTCCATCCCCAGCGCGCCCAGGGTCCAGCCCTGATGGGCAATGCTGAACGGGCCGCCGGCACCCCGAGCAAAGTACAGCGGCAACAAGTGCTCATCACTGGGATGGTTTTTAGCCGCAAATGGCGCCTGCTGCCGGTACTGGTGCAAGGCGCTCTCATCTTCGGCGACGAGCTTTTCAATCATCCAGTCGCGAAACGCCCTGGCCCACGGCTCGACGCTTTCCGGGCCGGCATGCCAGTCCAGTTCACGCAGGTTGTGAGTGATGCTGCCAGAACCAATGATCAAGATGCCTTCGCTGCGCAAACCGGCCAGAGCCTGGCCCACTTTGTTCAAGCCCGCAGGGCCTAGCCGGCTGGGCAATGACACCTGTACCACCGGGATGTCGGCCGCTGGGTACATCAATGACAACGGCACCCAGGCACCATGGTCGAAAGGGCGCTGGTCATCCAGTTGTGCGGGCAGGCCGTGTTCGCCTAGACGTTTTACGATACGTGCGGCCAGTGCCGGGTCGCCCGGTGCGGGGTATTGCACGTTGTACAGCGCGCGCGGGAAGCCACCAAAGTCATGCCAGGTGGGTGGTGCGCTATGGCTGGCAACCTGCAGGTCGGCACTCTCCCAGTGCGCTGACACCAGCACGATGGCCTTGGGTTTAGGGAGTTCGGCTGCCAGGCGCTTCAACGCCGGGCCGCTTTCACCAGGCTCCAGTGCTAGCATCGGTGAACCGTGCGAGATGTATAGGCTGGGCAGCATGGGTGGGTCCTCAAGGTTAAGATGAGACATCTTCAACCTGATCATTGATCTAAATCCAATATAAGTTTTAATACTTATTCATCGAATTTACAGGTGATTCATGCAACCTGATTTTTGGCACGCTCGCTGGGAGCGCAATCAGATCGGCTTTCACGTAGACACGGTCAACGCTGACCTGGAGCAGTTCTGGCCAGCATTGGCGTTGGAGGAGGGCAGCCGGGTCCTGGTGCCGTTGTGTGGCAAGAGCCTGGATGTTAGCTGGTTGGCAGCCCAGGGTTACGAAGTATTGGGCGTAGAGCTGTCGCAGATCGCCGTAGAGCAGTTTTTTCGCGAGCAGCAGGTCGAGCCTCAGGTGAGTCAGCAAGGTGCCTTCAGGGTGTACGAGGCGGGGCCTGTTACACTCCTGTGCGGTGATTTCTTTGCATTGGAAGCACAGCATCTGGAGGCCTGCACGGCGGTGTATGACCGCGCAGCACTCATTGCCTTGCCGCCCGACATGCGCGAAGCCTATGCGAAGCAGCTCAATACGTTGTTGCCCCAGGCCTGCAAAGGCCTGTTGATCACCCTTGACTACGACCAGGCACAACGCAATGGACCGCCTTTTTCAGTGCCGGATGCTGAAGTTCAGCGCCTTTTCGCATCTGCTTGGTCGCTGCGCGAACTCAAGCAGGTTGATGTGCTGGGGCAGGAGTGGAAGTTTGTACAACATGGCGTCACACGCCTTGATGAGCGGGTTTATCGCCTCGACAAAACGTCGCGGGTTTAAATCGCAGCCACAAAAAAGGGCGACCGAAGTCGCCCTTTTCAGTGCCTGCCCTGGCTATCAGCCACGACGACGCAGTGCATCGATACGTTCTTCCAGAGGCGGATGGCTCATGAACATCCGCGCCAGGCCTTGCTTCAGACCGCCGTTGATACCAAAGGCGGACAAGGTGTCCGGCATGTGCACCGGCAGGCCTTGCTCAGAGCGCAGGCGCTGCAGTGCGCTGATCATGGCGCTGGTCCCGGCCAGGTGAGCACCGGCTTCGTCAGCCCGGAACTCGCGGCGGCGCGAGAACCACATCACGATGGCGCTGGCCAGGAAACCCAGTACCAACTCCGCGAAAATGGTCGCTACATAGTAGGCAATGCCACGGCCTTCATCGTTCTTGAAGATCACTTTATCGACGAAATTGCCGATGATACGGGCAAAGAACATCACAAAGGTGTTCACCACGCCTTGCACCAAGGCCAGGGTCACCATGTCGCCATTGGCGACGTGGCCGATTTCGTGAGCCAGTACGGCTTTCACTTCATCGGGCGAAAAACGCTCAAGCAAGCCCTGGCTAACCGCAACCAGAGCATCATTTTTGTTCCAGCCGGTGGCAAAGGCGTTGGCCTCGTAAGCCGGGAAAATCCCCACTTCAGGCATTTTGATCCCGGCTTCGCGGGACAATTGTTCAACGGTTTGCATCAGCCATTGTTCGTGGCGTGTACGAGGTTGAGTGATCACCTGGGTGCTGGTGCTCATTTTCGCCATCCATTTGGAGATGAACAGCGAGAACAAAGACCCGGCAAAACCAAAGACCGCACAGAACACCAACAGCTGATTGAGGTTCAGATCAACCCCGTTGGCCGCCATGAACCCGTTAAAGCCGAACAGGCTCAGGGTGATGCTGGCAATCAGCACGACCGCCAGGTTAGTGGCCAAAAACAGCAGAATGCGCATCATGGTTGTAAGAATCTCCTCGTCTTAAGGGTGTTGCTGCATGCGGGTATATAAGGTGCTGCCTCGGGCTATTCAACCAAGTGACTATTTCAAACTGTGTCCTACAGGTCGAATCGAAAGCCTCGCCTGATTTTTCCTGATATGAATTGCCGCTTTATTCGGGCAAAAGATTGGCCCAAAGCCAATAAATAAAAGGCTTTGCCCTTATTCGATGTTTTGGGGAGTGAAGAAAAGGTAGGGAAAGGTGACAAATGAAGAATCTTTCAGTGGACACACGCTGTGCGACTTTTCATATGTCGCACAGCGTGTTCAGAAATTACTGACGATAGGTCTTCAGGAAGTTACCGATCCGTCCGATGGCCATGTCCAATTCGTCAACCCGTGGCAGGGTCACGACACGGAAATGGTCGGGCCATGGCCAGTTGAACGCAGTGCCCTGGACCACCAGCAGTTTTTCCGAAAGCAGCAGATCCAGGACGAATTTTTCGTCATTGAGGATCGGGCACACTTTTGGGTCGATACGCGGGAATGCGTACAACGCGCCCATTGGTTTCACGCAGCTGACGCCCGGGATGTCATTGAGCAATTCCCAGGTACGGTTGCGCTGCTCCAGCAGGCGTCCGTTGGGCAGTACCAGGTCATTGATGCTCTGGTAGCCACCAAGGGCGGTCTGAATGGCATGCTGGCTGGGCACGTTGGCGCACAAGCGCATGTTGGCCAGCATGTCGATGCCTTCGATGTAGCTCTTGGCGTTTTGCTTGGGGCCGGAAATCGCGATCCAGCCGGAGCGGAAACCTGCCACCCGGTACGACTTGGACAAGCCGTTGAAGGTCAGGCATAGCACGTCCGGTGCCAGCGATGCGGTGCAGATGTGCACGGCATCGTCGTAGAGGATCTTGTCGTAGATTTCGTCAGAGAACACCACCAGGTTGTGCTGGCGCGCCAGTTCGAGCATGCCCAGCAACACTTCCTTGGAATACACCGCGCCCGTCGGGTTGTTCGGGTTGATGATCACCATGGCTTTGGTATTTGGGGTGATCTTGGCCTTGATGTCTTCAAGGTCTGGCCACCAGTTGGCTTGCTCGTCGCACAGATAATGCACAGGATGGCCGCCAGCCAGGGTCACGGCTGCAGTCCACAGTGGGTAGTCCGGGGCGGGCACCAGTACTTCGTCGCCGTTATTGAGCAGTGCTTGCAGCGACATCACGATCAGCTCGGACACGCCGTTGCCCAGGTAGATGTCTTCAATACCGACACCTTCGACCTGCTTTTGCTGGTAGTACTGCATCACCGCCTTGCGCGCGCTGAACAGCCCTTTGGAGTCGCTGTACCCTTGGGCGGTTGGCAGGTTGCGGATCACGTCTTGCAGGATCTCGTCCGGCGCTTCAAAACCAAAAGGTGCCGGGTTGCCGATATTCAGCTTGAGGATGCGCTGACCTTCCTCTTCCAGACGTTTGGCGTGCTTGAGCACTGGGCCGCGAATGTCATAACAGACGTTGGCGAGCTTGTTTGATTTGCTGACCTGCATGGCGATGGGATCCCGAAAATGAACGATCCAGGCAAGGTGAACACCTCGTCACTGGGGAATTCTGCGTTGGCGAACACCGCTTTGCCTCAAGAATCCGTTTGAATGCAGATAGAGCGGGTGCCAGACTGGCGCATAACGAGGCGCAATCATACGTGCCACCCGCCCCCTGGAAAAGCCACCGGTCGGGGTTTTTCAGTTGCAGAGGTAGAACCATGGAAAAGTTGAACAAAACCCTGGACGAATGGAAAGCCATGCTCGATCCAGAGCAGTACAACGTGTGCCGTCTCAAAGGCACCGAGCGACCGTTTTCGGGTAAATACAACGCCACCAAAACCGATGGCATCTATCACTGTGTCTGCTGCAGCGAACCGTTGTTTGACTCACGCACCAAGTTCGATTCGGGCTGCGGCTGGCCGAGCTTCTACGCGCCGATTGGCGAGAGCGCGATGGTCGAGATTCGCGACACCAGCCACGGGATGATCCGCACCGAAGTGGTGTGTGCCAAATGTGATGCTCACTTGGGCCATGTCTTCCCTGATGGTCCGCCACCAACCGGGCTGCGCTACTGCATCAACTCGGTGTGCCTGGACTTGGTTCCACGCGCCTGAGTTCTCCCTTGGCCCTTTTCCCGAGATTTCGTCATGACTGACAGCCTGCTCACAATTCCCTGCACCACCCTCAGCGGCGAGCAAAAGACCCTGGCGGATTACTCGGGTAAGGCGGTGCTGGTGGTCAATACCGCCAGCAAATGCGGCTTTACACCACAGTACCAAGGCCTTGAGGCGCTGTGGCAGCGCTACAAGGACCAGGGGCTGGTGATTCTTGGCTTCCCGTGTAATCAGTTCGGCAAGCAGGAGCCGGGCGATGAGGCTGCGATTTCCGAGTTTTGCGAGTTGAATTTTGGCGTGACCTTCCCGCTGTTCAAAAAGGTCGAGGTCAACGGCAGTCAGGCACACCCGCTATTCGTTGAGTTGAAAAAGCGCGCCCCGGGAGTGTTGGGTTCACAGGGCATCAAGTGGAATTTCACCAAGTTCCTGATCGGTCCGGATGGCAAGGTCCAGCGCTACGCCCCCGCGACCAAGCCACAAGCGTTAAAGGCAGACATCGAGAAACTGCTCAAATAATGGCTGCAGGAGCGAGCTTTTGATCTGTAAAAGATCGCGAGGGTAGCTCGCTCCTGCAACTATCTGCGCTTATTGATCTTTTATGGGTACCCAGCTTTCCAGCAGCGCCGCCAGCTCTTCTCGGCGGAACGGCTTGGCCAGGTAGTCATTCATCCCCGCCGCACGGCAACGTTCCCGTTCTTCCGGCATGGCGTTAGCCGTTAAGGCGACGATCGGCAAGTCTGGCCAGCGGCCGCTGTCACGAATCCGGCGGCTAGTCTCATAGCCATCCATCACCGGCATGTTGCAGTCCATCAGCACCAGATCAAAGTCGCTGTGCTCCAGTTGGCCCAAGGCCTCACCGCCATGGGCGGCAATCACGACGTCACAGCCCAGCTTGCTCAGCATGCCTTTGGCTACTAACTGGTTGACCGGGTTGTCTTCGACCAGAAGAATCCGCGCGCGATGGGATACCGGTGGGGCAATGACTGGGATGCGGGGGCTTTCGTCGTCCTCTTTTTGCAACAGATGTTGCACCGACTGATACAGCGCCAGGCGCGACAGGGGGCGGGCCTTTTGATGCAGCGGGGCGAGGGCGTTGACTTGCTCGCCAGGCATAAAGTTGCCGTAGGCGGTGACCAGCAGAATAGGCGCGCAGATGGCCGGCCGCAGCTCGCCCAAACACTCCGAGCAATCAGTAATCAGCAACTGGGTGTCGACACCTTCCAGGGATTGACCGAGCGAGTAGCGCACGTATTCCAGGCCCCATAAGGGTAAATAGTTGCTGAGCAATTCGCTGAGCCCGCTGCTCGAGGCGCTCACGGCAATGACGCGTCCCGTCAGTGGTTTGAAGGCGATGGCAGGGGTGTGGCAGGGCAATGGCAACTCGGCGCAGAACTGGCTGCCAAAGCCTATCTCGGAACTGATGGTCAGCCGCCCTTGCATGGCCTCACACAGGCTGCGGGTCAGCGCCAGGCCCAGGCCCGTGCCGCCAAACTGGCGGGTGATACCTGCGCCCGCCTGGGTGAAGGGGCGGAATATACGGGCTTGCGCTTCTTGGGCGATACCAATGCCGGTGTCACACACTTCGATGCGTACGTTGTCGCCTTGCAGACTCAAGCGCACATCGACACGCCCAAAACGGGTGAATTTGAGCGCGTTGGATAACAGGTTGCTGACGATTTGTCGCACCCGCGTCGGATCGCCCAGCACCAGCACCGGGAAAGCCGGATCGATCAGGCAGGTCAGTTCGACGCTGGGGGCAGCGTTCTGCGAGAGCAGTTTGGCGGTGTCTTCAATGAGTGTGCCGAGGTCGAATGCAATGTGTTCCAGTTCCAATTGACCCGCGTCGAATTTGGACAGGTCGAGAATGTCATTGAGCAATTCGACCAGCACTTTGCCCGAGTCGTGGGCAATGGACAGTTGCTGATGCTGCTCGGCGTTCAGCGGGCCGTCCAGGCTCAGGGCGAGCATGCCCAGCAGACCATTCAAGGGTGTGCGTATCTCGTGGCTCATGTTGGCCAGAAATGCGGCCCTGGCCTGGGCCATTTCCAGGGCGGTGCTGCGGGCGGCTTCGAGCTCTTCATTGGACTGGCTCAACCGGGTATTGATGGCTTCAAGCTCCTGAGTGCGGGCCGAAACAATGTTTTCCAGTTGTGCCAAGTACTCGGTCAGGCGGTTTTCGGCCGCACGGCGGTGCTCTATTTCTCGGGTGACGGCATCGAACTGTTGATTGGTGGCGTCGACCAAAACACCAATCTCGTCGTCTTTATGGCCCGGTGGGCATTGGACGCGTGAAGGGTTCGGATCGCCGGGCTTGGTGTTGCTCAGCTCACCGATGACGCGCACAAGCGGGCGCGTCAGCATGACGTAGAAAAGCCCCAGCAGAATAAAGGTGAGTAAAAAACTGCGGACAAAACCACTGAGCAACGTCACCTCGGCGCGTTGCAAAAAGCGCGCGCCAAATGGGTAGGTGTCCACCTCAAGGTGTAGCTCGCCCACGCTTTGCTCAGGCAAGTGATTGAAATACAAGCGGTCATCGAAGCTGCGGGTGTCACCAAACAAAAAATCGCTCAGGGCGCGATAACGTCCGCCTTCAGGGGCGTCGCTGACAAGTGCGAGGATGTTTTTGTCGTTGTCGCTGATTTTCGCACCAGTGATGGCGGGCGAACGCAGCAGCCCCATGGCCAGTTCTTGGGCGAGCTCGGTGTCGAGGTTGTAGGCGATACGTGATGCTGGGTTGTGGCTGATGTCCAGCAGGGATTGGATTTCCCGGTTGATGGCAGCGTTTTCACTGGCATAATCGATGCCGATTTGCACCAGGCTAAGCATTGTCCCCAGAGCAAAACCGACCAGCACTGTCAGTCTTGCTTGCTTGAAAGACAGGCGATGGGTGAATTTTATGTCCATTGGGAGCTGCACCTGTTTCCATTCCCTTACCGCCCGCAAGAATAGTCGATGTGTGGGGTAACTTGTTGGTAGACGTGCGGTTTTTTCAAATTGCAGACATGTCTTGCAACACGAAGGAACGTTCAACGCTCGCCGCGTGAATGCGCTATCGCTGTGTATCCGTTTGTGGAGATGAGATGGATTCTAAATTGAGTGCTTTTCTGGAGCGGGCCGAGGCTGTTCTTGCTCGTCTTGAGCCTTTGTTGCCGGCAACGCGACAGACGATTGAGTGGGACAACTGCCTGGCCGCCCGGTGGCAGCGTGATGGACGTTCGGGGTATTTGTTGCCGCTGGACGTGAGCCTGGAGATGCGGCTGTCTGACCTGATCGGTGTCGATAACCAACGCGATCAACTGGGCCGCAATACCCAGCAGTTTCTGGATGGGCTGCCGGCCAACCACGCCCTGTTGTGGGGCTCGCGCGGCACCGGCAAGTCTTCGTTGATTCGCGCTTTGCTCGCCGAATACGCGGGGGCAGGTTTGCGACTCATTGAAATCGAGCGTGATCAACTTGCGGACCTGCCGCGGGTGGTCGAGCAACTCCAGGGTTTGCCACACCGTTTTGTGCTGTTTTGCGATGACTTGTCGTTTGAGTCGGGCGAGAGCGATTACCGCGTGCTGAAAAGCGTGCTGGATGGCTCGCTGGAACAGGCGCCGGATAACGTCCTGCTTTACGCCACGTCGAACCGTCGGCACCTGGTGCCCGAGAAGGAAAGTGATAACGAGAACTGGAAAAACGTCGATGGCGAGCTGCACCCCAGCGAAGCCGTGGAAGACAAGATTGCCTTGTCCGACCGTTTCGGGCTCTGGTTATCGTTTTATCCGTTTACCCAAGAACATTACCTGAACGTGGTTGAACACTGGATTGACGTGCTGGCCAGCAAGGCCGGGCTGCAGTGGCAACGCGATCAGGCGCTGGATATTTTGGCCGTGCGCTGGGCAACCGGGCGCGGCAATCGTAATGGCCGCTGTGCTTATCAGTTCGCGCGCTACTGGGTGGGTTTGAAATTGTTGGAGCAAACGAATGATTGATTTAAACGCCACGGGTGCTGGCCTGGACGGTTACGCACTACTGAAGGCTCAACTTGAGTCGTTGCTGGCGGATGAGCGGGACTTTATTGCCAACGCCTCACAGTTTTCCGCGTTTTTGTTTAACCAGTTGGACGACTTGAACTGGGCGGGTTTTTACCTCAATCGCAATGAAGAACTGGTGCTCGGTCCCTTCCAGGGGCAGATCGCCTGCGTGCGCATTCCGTTCGGCCGTGGCGTATGCGGCACGGCAGCGGCCAGCCGGCAAACCCAGCGGGTTGAAGATGTGCACACGTTTGCCGGCCATATTGCCTGCGACAGCGCCTCCAACAGCGAGCTGGTGGTGCCCTTGGTCAAGGACGGCCGCCTGATAGGTGTGTTGGACCTGGACAGCCCGAGCATCGGCCGCTTCACCGAGCAGGACCAGCAAGGTATTGAAGAGCTGGCCGCGATTTTCTTGCGTTTGAGCGAGTGTTGATCGCCGCCATATCGGTCAATTGATGCCGGCCTTGAGCATCAGCGCATCGACATCGACCGTGTCGATTTGCTGCGGTTCAAGGTATTGCCTGGCGTACGGCATGAATACCTGCTCGCGCATGAACAGTTCAAACAGTGGTGGATCAATGTGCCCGTCGTGGCACATGCCTGCCATGATCGTCAGCGCTTCATTCAACGTCTTGCCGCGTTTGTAAGGGCGATCCG
Organism: Pseudomonas sp. 7P_10.2_Bac1; assembly: GCF_025465935.1. Taxonomy (GTDB): domain Bacteria; phylum Pseudomonadota; class Gammaproteobacteria; order Pseudomonadales; family Pseudomonadaceae; genus Aquipseudomonas. The sequence continues at coordinate 41,246 of NZ_JANLNV010000079.1, forward strand.
AGGCTGTCAGGGCTTCAAAAATATCCGCAATGGCCATCATCCGAGCAGGCAGGCTCATCTCTTCCCGATTCAGGCGTTTGGGATAGCCCATGCCGTCCATGCGCTCATGATGCCCGCCCGCCATTTCGGCAATGTTGCCCAAGTAACTGGGGAAGGGCAGCCGGCTGAGCATCAGGATGGTCTGGACGATGTGGTGGTTGATGATATAACGCTCCTCGCTGGTCAATGTGCCGCGGGTGATGCTCAGGTTGTAGAGTTCGCCACGATTGAATTTGCAGGGCGGCACATCCAGCTTGAACCCCCATGGATTGTCACTGGCGATCAGTTCGGACTCGGCGCGGGTGAACACGTGCTCAGGCTTGTCTGCCAACAGCGTTTCGGTCACCGGCAAGGGCTGCGCTTCACGAATGGCCTGGCGTTTGTTTTCTTCCCAGGAAACACCCAGTCGATCATCCAGGGTTCGGCTCCAGGTGTGCCCGGCGATCGCTCGCAAACGCCCCAGATCGGCCTCGGCCATGGCCTCGCCACCGAGGTTGCAGCGCGCGACAAAGGCAAAGTCGTCATCCAGCGCGGCCAGACGGGCGTCACGCTGTTCGGCCAGTTGTTGAGCGATGCCCCCCGTGGCCAAGGCCTGCCAATAGTCGATCCATGCATCGCGCTTGAGCACCTCAAAGCGCGTGCGGATTTCGTGGATGCGGTCGTACAGGGTTTCGAGCTTGGTGGCTTTGTCGACCACGTATTCAGGGGTCGTGACTTTGCCGCAATCGTGTAGCCAAGCCGCAATGTACAAACCTTCCCACTCTTCCTCGGTGGGGTTGTACTGGGCGAATTGCGGGGCCTGGCTCTGTTCGGCAGCCTTGGCCAGCATAAAGGTCAGTTCCGGGACACGTTGGCAATGGCCGCCGGTGTACGGACTTTTCGCGTCAATGGCTCCGGCCAGCAATTGAATAAAGGCATTGAGCAATTGCTTCTGGCGTTCTTGCAGGCGCTGGCTTTCAATCGACACCGCCGCGGCCCCGGACACCGCCTTGATAAACGCAATGCGCTCCAGGCTGAGTGGCTTCTGGCGTCTGCCGGTGTTGCTGTTGTTCAGGATCAGGGCCAGCACCCCTACGGTTTCGCCATGTCGGTTGTGCAATCGAATACTGATCACATGGATGCTCAGGCTGTCGAGCTCGGCCATGATGGGTCCCAGTTCGCCCGCGTGTTCAAGGTCGAGTGTGCAGACCACGCTGTCCTGGCCTGCCTTGAGCGCGCTTAGCCATGCCGGGGCTTGGTCGTCCGTGGGATGGATGAAGCCTGGCGCCAGAGTGCTGAGGTTTTGCGTCTGGTCATTGATGATCAACCCTTTGAGTTCCAGGTTGTCACTATCGTTTTCAGTCAGGTAGATCAACCCCGCCTGGGCTTGAGCGATCTTGATCATTTCTACCAGTACGGACTGCAGCAAAGGTTCAAACCGGGTATGCGCCGAGAGGCTGGCGGTGATCTCGAAGAAACTGGCGAGGGTTTCTTTCATGTGCCGCATGGATTCGGCCAGTTGCTGGATCTCCAGCACCGGAGAGCGTTGTTGCACCGGGTAATTGAAATCGAAGCTGCGAATCGCGTTGGCTTCGCGTACCAGGCCCTTCAAGGGTCTGACGAGCATGCGTGAGGTCAGCCAGCCCAGTGGCAGGCACAACAGCAATAAGGCCAGCGCCACCAATGCGCCTTCCCAGCGTAGCCGATAAGCATCGGCCAGCAGTTCGTCCTCGGGCACCATGAGCGCCAATTGCAGACCATTGGAACCACCATCGTCCACGTTGGCCTGTGACACGATCCATTGGCGTTGGCCGTCATTGAGGTGGTGGTTAGCGTCTGCGCCCTGGTTGATCAGGCGTTCAAGCGCCGGATGAAGTGACGTCACCGCGGGCAGTTGATCGGCGCCGGTGAGCAATTTACTGGTGTCCGGATACGCCACGGCTTGCCCGCTGGCATCGAACAGAACGATTTGCGTGCTGGGTGTGATTGTGTGCCTGGCGAGGGTGCGGGAGAGTTCAGACAAGGTCAGGTCGGCGGCGATCACCGTCTTGGACGAGCTGCGTTTGGACAGGGTGGTGCCGATTTCCTCTGTCGTGAAAAACAGATACGGGCTGGTGGTGGAGTGATCGATACTGCCGTGGCTTGGGATAAACCAGCTGCGATCACGCGGATCGTAGTTGTTATTAAGGGTGCTGTGTTGTGCCAGTAATGTCAGCGTCTCATCAAAAAAAAGCTTGGTCGATTCGGCCCCTTGTGGTCTGCCCGAGCGTTGTACGGTCCATACCTCATAGGCGGCCTGGTCTGGCGCTTTCTGTCGTTTTTTGATCGCGTCGGTACGCAGCGGACGGACCTGGAAAAAGTTACCCTGGCTGTCTCCTATATACAGCGCAGACAAGGCCGAATTGTCTTTGAGTGCTTGCACAAAGGTTGGCAGCAACTGCAGTCGAGCGTCGAATTGATCGGTCTGTACGGCCGGATTACGTGCCAGCAGGTTCAGCGTATTGCGCAGCGGCTGGTAGGTCTTCAGCAGGTCCTGCTGTACATCCTGCTCGATCTGATTAAACAGCTTCTGGCTGCTGTCGAGGATGATGCGGGTGTTTTGCCGGTAGTTGAAAACACCCAGTGCCACGCCCATCAGTAGCAGCAGAAAAGTGAACACCACACTGATGTGAACATGCAGCGGGAACAAACGCTGACTGGCGGGCATAGTTAAAGGCATGGCATGACTCCGCAAGTCTCAGGGTGCTGGTGCCTGTAAGCATAGTAAAGCCCCAGCCAAGCTGCCTGCGGAGTCGCCCTTTAAAGCAAAAAATATTTCAGGTATGCGCGGCCCACCGGGCCAGTTCGCGCAACAGTGCTTGCTCGAGTGTACGCATAGCGTGCTGCACCTCCTCACTGCGCGCCTGAAGAGTGGCCTGGCCGGCGTGTTCGAGCTGCTCGCACTGGCTGATCAGTTGGTCTGCCCCGACGATGCGTGCAGCTCCCTTGATGCGGTGCGCAATGGCGGCGAAGGGTTCCAGACCCTCCTCGACATTCAATTCGTTCAGCGCCTTGAGGTCCAGTCGGTTACTGCGCACAAGCTCTTCGAGTAGCAATTTGACGCGCTTGTCATCGTGGCCGGCAAGGGAGTGCAGACTGTCAATATTGAAGATGTCTGGGGTTGCCGGCTGTGGCTCAAGCGCCGCCAGGCGCTGGCTCAGTAAGGTCAGGCTGATGGGTTTGAACAGGCAGTCATTCATCCCGGCCTCCAGGCAGCGCAGGCGCTCTTCGGGTTGAGCGTTGGCCGTAAAGCCGAGGATGGTGCATGGCACGCGGTCTGAGGTCTGTTCACAACGGCGGATGGAGCGTGTCAGGTCGTAGCCATTCATGATGGGCATGTTGCAGTCTGCAATGACCAGATCGAAGGCGCCGTCTGCCCACAGTTCCAGGCCGACCGCGCCGTTGTGCGCGGTGATGAAGTGGTGCCCCAGAAAGCTCAATTGCTGGCACATCAGCAAACGATTGGCTGGATGGTCATCGACCACCAGCACGTTCAACGCGCGGGCAGCGGGTGGAATAGCCGGTTCTGGTGTCGGGGCTTGTACACAAGGTTCGAGTGTCTTGACGATGAGCCTGATGTGAATCTGCGTTCCAACGTCGGGCTGGCTGTTCAGGGTGAGGGTGCCGCCCATCATTTGGCAGAGGCTGCGGCAAATCACCAGCCCCAGGCCTGCACCGCTGAGTGCCAGTTGCCCATTGTTTTCTGCCTGGGCAAAGGGTTCGAACAAACGGGCCTGATTGAGGGCACTGATGCCAATGCCGGTGTCGATCACGTTCAACAGCAGCTCGACCTCGTCCGCAATGTCGGTTTCCAGCATCTTCAGTTCCAGCGTGACGTGGCCACGCTCGGTGAACTTGATCGCATTACTGATCAGGTTGGTCATGATCTGCTTGAAGCGCAATGGGTCAATCAGCACATCGGGCGGGTTGTCTGCCGGACTGAATATCAGCACCAAATTCAGATTTTTTTGCCGGGCCAGGCCATCAAACACGCGCACCACCGAGTTGGCCAGTTCGCGCAGGTTCACCCGTTCCGAGCTGAGGTTGAGCCGCCCGGATTCAATGCGTGCAATGTCGAGAATGTCGCCGATCAGCTCCAGCAGGTCTTTGGCCGAGTTGTAGGCGACTTCAATGGAAGGGCGCTCCAGATGGCCCTGGTCGGCGCGCCTGAGTGTCAGTTCAAGCATGCCGATGACGGCGTTCATCGGGGTGCGGATCTCATGGCTCATGGTCGCCAGAAAAGTACTTTTGGCCCGGTTGGCATCATCCGCGAGCTCCTTGGCGGTGCGCAGTTCATCCATCAACTGACGCCGATCACTGATGTCGATCCAACCGCCGATAATGCCTTGGACTTCGCCCAATGAGTCCCGGTAGGGCAGGATCCAATGGTAAATGGTCTGGGTTTTCCCTCCGATATGCAGCGGGCGATCAACGATCAGCGGGGTGCCCTCGCGCATCACGCGCTGGTAATCGGCCTCGTAGTCATGGGCTTCATGTTCATTGTTGAGCAGGCTTTGGGTCTGCATCACGTTTTTGCCGATCACGTCTTCGCGTTTGGCTGAAAAAGCCTGCAGGTAGCTGTCGTTACAGGTTTGCAGAATGCCGGCGCGGTCACGGACATAAATGGGGTGCGGTGTGCCATTGACCAGTGCGCTCATGAATTCGAACTGATCGCTGAGTGCGCGTTCGGCCTTTTTCCGCTGGTTGATCTGGCGCCGCATGTAGCCGTTCCAGGCCAGTGACAGCAACAGCAGCAGGCTGGTACCAATAATGATCTGGTAAATCAGGCGGTGGTAATTGCGCCAATAACTGTCGGACGCCGGGACATACCCGCGCCAGCGACTATTGATTACCCCCAGTTCGTCCGGGCCGATGCTCAGCAGCGCTTTATTGAGAATCGAACTGAGCTCGGGGGCGTCTCGGGCTGTGGCGAGGGAGAACATGGCAGGTTGAGTGCCCAGGGTGGTGCTGATCTGCAAACGGTCTTGAAACAGTTGCGAGGCCAACAGGTAGTTGGCGATGACCAGTGTATTGACTGCACCTTCGACCTTGCCATCGGCCAGTAGCTCAGTGGCCTGGTAGATATCATCTGTTTCTACCAGGGTGATAAGCGGGTGTTCGGTGCGCAGGAAGTCGACCAACGGATTGCCCTGGGTCAAGGCCAGGCGCTTGCCCGCCAGTTGATCGAGGCTGGTGGGTTGATCCGCTCCTTTGAGACTTAGCAAGACAAAGGAGTTTTCGAGATAGGGGCGACTGAAGGCCAATGCGCTTTCGCGTGCAGTGGACGGGCTGATGACGGAAATGATGTCGGTTTCGTGTTGCTGCACGCGTTGGATCATGCTGCTGAGGCTGCGCTCGCGCTGGATGTCGAAGCGTAACCCGGTGCGCAGGCGAATCACTTCCAGCAGGTCTGCGGTAATGCCGCGGAAATTGCCGTTAGCGTCAAAAAAAGTCAGTGGCGCCAGGGTTTCGTTGACCGCCACTTTGACCACCGGATGGTTGTGTAGCCAGCGTTCTTCACGTTCTGTGAGTTGCAGCTTTTGATCGGTCAGCAGTAGATCGCTGCCGGCGCTCCAGCGTTTGGCAATGCTTTCTCGCTCGCTGTTGGGAACGGCGAGCAGAGTAGCGTTGATGATGTCGAGCAATGGCTGATTGTCGCGGCGCACGGCAAAGCTGAAGCCGTAGGCCTCATGCTTGCCGAAATTAGCCATTTTGATGTTCTTCAAATAACCCTTGTTGATCATGTAATGGGTCGAGACGGTGTCCCCCAAAAACACATCGGCCTGATCGAACGCCACCGCATTAATTGCGTTTTGGTACGAGGGGTAAGACTGGATGATGGCTTTGGGGTAAAGCGCCTTGATCTCATCCAGTGGCAGGTAGTGATAGACCATGCTTAAACGCAGGCCGGCCAGCCCGTGAGAGAGAGGCCGGGTCTCTCCCTCACGGGTTACCAGTACCGGCTGGTCGATGGCGTAGGGTGCAGATAGCAGCAGCTTCTGATTGGCCGCCTCAAAACCGTTCGAGGTGCCAAGGAGGTCGATGCTACCGTCCTCCAGAGCCTGGATGGCGGCGTCGCGTGAAGGGAAGCGTTTGATCTGGATCGATACATTCAGTGCTTTAGCGAGGATGCCGGCGTAGTCAGCGGTAAGGCCTTCGAAATCCTGACCACTGGTGGTCATGTCAAAAGGTGGATAGTCGGGGGCAGACGCTCCCAGTTGTAATACACGCTTTTCTTGTAGCCAGTAACGCTGTTGTTTATCCAGCGCAACGTCCATGTGATAGGTGCCCGAACGGCTGAGCAGGGGAAAGCTTTCTGTTTTGGGCTGCTCGGCGAAAACGGGTACACACAGGAAGAGTCCTGTGAGCAGAGAGAGGTAATAAGTTAACCGCATGGGCATCCTGTTTTTCACACTAAGGCGTTGCGTTTAGCCAGTTCAATGAGGTCGACCAATGAGCTGGCTTTTAGTTTTTGCATGAGCCGTTTTTTATAAGTGCTCACGGTTTTATTGCTGAGAAACATGCCGGTGGCGATCTCCTTGTTTGTTTTGCCCTGTGCGAAGAGCTTCAACACCATGAGTTCCCGGTCGTTGACTAATTTGAACAGCTCAAGCTCCGAAGAGTTGTGACCCTCCAGATTTTCAGGAGTCAATGCTTGGCTAGGGAAGTAATTGTAGCCAGAGAATACAGCCTTAATTGCACTGACAAGTTCGCTAAGTTCCTCTTGTTTACACACGTAGCCAGCCGCACCTGACTGCATGCAGCGCATGGCGAAGAGGGCGGGCGATTGGGCCGTCAAAACCAGGGTTTTCAGGGTTGAGTTCATTGCATTAAAGCGTGCCAGTACTTCCAGGCCATCGAGTTTGGGAATGCTGATATCGAGAATGACCAGGTCAGGGACACATTCGCGAATCATTTGCATAGCATCTACGCCATTGTCAGTTTCACCGACTATTTCATAACCTTCATGTTCTAACAACATACGAATAGCCAGCCTGATTACTGGATGATCGTCGACAATAAAAATTGTGTTCATATTAAATTCCCATAAAGAGCTGCATAGAAAGCGCGCACCTTAGCTCAGATATATGGGCGGGGACACGAAGTGATCAGCCTACAAACGTAGTATGGGAATATTCCTACATTAAATAAGGCGCAGGCTCACGAAATATTTGAGTGGTAGCGGCGGTTTAATATCGAGCTGAATCGTTTGATTGGTGTTTTATAGTTAGCGTGTTTATGTATTCCTATTCAAATTAGGATTTTCCCTACAAATCGTTCTGTTTTTATTGGGTGATCTTTTTGCGTAGTAATGCATTTGCGAGCACAGCCTTTTGGGCTTGATTTGGCCGGTTTATTGTTTAAACAGATTGCAAGGGTGAGCGCCGTCTGGATCGTTGACCGGGTCCGAACGACAATTCGAGACCCGGCTTACACGAGGGAGGTTGCAGCTCAAACGGGGCTTGAGCGACCGGTCATTTCCTTGGCCATTTCGGTGGCATAGCTATCGGTCATGCCCGCAATGAAGTCGATGATGCGCATGAACGAGCGATGCAAAGTCCAGTTTGGCTCCGGAGCGTTGTTGCCGAGCAAATCGAGAATGCGTCGGTTCTTGAACGACAAGGTCTTTTGGCCATGCTGCTCCAGGGCGGCCCCGCAAAAGGCGTTCAGCAGGATTTCCAGCGTGGTGTAGGCGCCGATTTCATGCAGGGTCTTGCGTTTGTCCTGGAAGATTTTTTTGCGCGCCATATTTTTCGCGTCCAGCACGCAACGCTTGGCCGTGCCGTGCATGTGTTCAACCAGATCACCAGGCAGTGTGCCTGCCAGCAAGGCATCCTGTTGCTCGACAAAAGCGCGGGCGGCGGCATTGGTCAGGTGCTCAATGGCCTTGCCTCGCAAAATGGCCAGTTTGCGCCGTTGAGAATCCAGGGGGCCGAGTTGGCGATAGGTCTCGGGCAAATCATCACCTACCAGGTTCAGCAGCAGAGACTCGACCTCGGCATACTGCAGCAGGTCCATCTCCAGGCCGTCTTCCAGATCGATCAAGGCATAGCAGATGTCGTCAGCGGCCTCCATCAGGTACACCAGAGGATGGCGTGCCCAGCGTTGCTCCTCGATTTGCGGCAGCCCCAACTTGTGGGCAATGGCTTCGAGCAAGTGCAGTTCGCTTTGATAGCAACCGAACTTGTGTTTCTTGTAACCCAACGAGTCAGCGTGCCGGGCGGTCCACGGGTATTTGAGGAAGGTACCGAGTGTGGCGTGGGTGAGCCGGGTGCCGCCGTCGAATTGATGGTACTCAAGCTGTGTCAGCACGCGGAAACCTTGGGCGTTACCTTCAAAGTTCAAGAAATCATTTCGCTCGGCGTCACTCATGTCATCCAGCCAGCCTTTGGCGGCGGCTTGTTGGAACCAGTGGCGGATGGCATCTTCGCCGGAATGGCCGAAAGGTGGATTGCCGATGTCATGGGCCAGGCAGGCAGATTGCACCACCATGCCCAGATCGGCGGGGTCACACCACTCGGGCAAGGCGCTGCGAATGGTTTCGCCGACACGCATGCCCAGCGAGCGGCCAACACAACTGACCTCCAGCGAGTGAGTGAGGCGGGTGTGAATGTGATCGTTACTGCTGACCGGATGCACCTGGGTTTTGCGCCCCAGTCGGCGAAAGGCGCCTGAAAAAATGATCCGGTCGTGATCTTTGTGAAAAGGACTGCGCCCGAGCTCTTCGGGGCTGTAGTGAGGTTTTCCCAGACGTTCGCGGTTAAGCAGGGTTTGCCAATCCAAGGCGCAGCGCTCCATTGATGACTGAAGACGCAGCTTCTCGCTTCACGCGGGTTGGTGCAAGGTGTGGTTGTCGGTGTTGAGGAGCGAGAGGATAGCTGCGAAGTGGCTGTTCCCGTTTTAGTGCAAGCCGCGTCGGCGCTGCAATAAAACGGGAACAGATCCTGGGGTGGCGACTACGGCTTGCGTGCTGAACCCTGGATGACCATTTTGATCAGCGGCAACAGCCCGGTCGCCAGGCCGACCAGACGGGAAACACCGCCCACGCCTTTGCTCTTGGTGCCTTTACCGGTCAGAAAACCCAGCACGCTGACCACTGCCACACCCCATAGCGGTGCGTGCCTGATGCCCAGGTGTTCCTTCCAGTTAGTGGTGACCCCACGCATCTTGTGCAAAGGCTCCAGCAACTGTTGCGATTCATGACGGATTTCCTGGCGATGCATTTCCATGCGCAGGCGGATCAACATTTTGCGCATTTCACGGCGCGAAGTGTTATTCGGCATTTCAGGCAGGCTCATGGCATCAAACGCTCGCGGTCTTTGGCCAGCTCTTCAAGCGTGGCGTTGAAAGGAGAGGACTCATCGAACACTGCCGCTTTGAGACGCAAGCCGCAGAAAATAGCCGCCAGCGTGTAAAACACGCAAAGCCCGATGATACCGGGCAGGCGGTAACTGTCCCAAAGCACGATCAATATCAGTGCAGACAGGCCAATCAGCAGCAGCAATGCAAACACCAGCGCCAGCCCGGCAAACAGCAGCAGGCTGACGGTGCGTGCTTTTTGCTCCTGCAGTTCGATGCCCAGCAACTCGACGTGGCTGTGCAGCAAGCCCAGGAACGCGGCACCCAGGCGCCGCGGTGAGGAACGAGGGGAGCCGGATTCTTCTGTCATATCAGCGCCGGGTAGCCAACAGGCCAATCAGAAAGCCCACCCCGGCAGCAATGCCAACCGATTGCCACGGATTCGTCTGAACATAATCTTCGGCAGCAGAGACTGCGGCCTCACCCCGTTCTTGCAAGGATTCCTTGGCGTCTTCCAGCGAAGCGCGAGCTTTCTTCAGGCTCAGCTTGATCTGGTCGCGCACTTCATCGGCCTGGTCGCCGGCCAGAAACGCACTGTGCTCCAGCAGACGTTCGGTGTCGTTGACCAAGGCCTGGAAATCGGCCTTGAGGATTTCTTGAGCATTCTTTGCTGTTATGCGGGCCATGATTATCTCCGTGAGTGGCTTCTTGATGGTTCGAGTGTAGGCATTCGCTGAAGGTTCAGTACTTTTCTTCGCATCGCATCAATGTGCGGTTCTGCCAATGCCCCTGGAAGGGTTAACCCTAACTGAAAGAAACCTTACCTTAAATTATTCGTCTTCGCGGGGGAAAACCGGCGTATCCAAAGGTTCGCTACGCTGCAGACAACCTTCCAGCAAGTGATAGCGGTTATGGCGCACCTCATCGACTCGATGGCGTACCGTTTTTTCTGGCAGCCCGAGTAATATCAGGGCATGGGAGGCCAGCATCAAGCTGGACTCCAGCAGTTCGGGCACCACTTCAGTGGCGCCCGCCACTTTGAGTGCCGTGAGCTGGCTGTCGTCGCGGGTCCTGACCAGAATAGGCACGTCCAGAGTAATGAGTCGGGCTTCTTTGAGCACACTCATCGCGATGTCGGTGTTGTCCACGGCAATCACCAGCAACCGTGCGCGATCCAGCCCCACCGCCCGAAGCAGGTCGCCACGACGGGCATCGCCATAATGCACGGTGTTTTCGGTTTTGTTGGCCTTCTGGATTTGGTCCGGATCGTAGTCCAGCGCAATAAAGTCCTGTTTTTCACGGTGCAGGAATCGCCCGATGGACTGGCCGACCCGACCGTAGCCACAGATCACCACATGCCCATGCAGTTCAGCACTTTGTTCTGAGATCTTTTCCAGCTCGGCCTCTTCGTTCGAGGTGTGGTGCAGGCTCGCCGCGATGCGGGGGGCGGCGCGAAGCAGCAGGGGCGTCAGCAGCATGGAGCAGAACGTGGCCGCCAGTAAGTAAGGCGCGTACTCAGAAGGGATCAGCGCGTTGAGTTGCATTTGTGCCATCAGCGCGAAACAGAATTCGCCGCCTTGGGCCAAAGCCAGGCCGCTACGCCATGCCGTCTCGCCATCGCTGCCTCGCAGCTTGACCAGGACCGCCATGACACACCCTTTGATCAGCATTAGAACCAAGGTTAGGCCCAGGATCAAAAAGCCGTGGTGCAGGAACAATTGCAGGTCGATGAGCATGCCGATGCTGACGAAGAACAGCCCCAGCAGTATGTCGCGGAAGGGGCGAATGTCGGCTTCGATCTGGTGCCGATAATGGCTTTCACCCAGCAACATGCCCGCCAGGAAGGCACCGAGCGCCGGAGACAAGCCCAGTAAATGGGTCAACCAGGCTGTGACCAGGACGATCACCAGCGCCAGTAGTACAAACAGTTCGGCTGAACGCGAGGCTGCCACTTCGTGAAACAGCCGCGGCAGCACCAGGCGACTGGTGATCAGCAGACCCACGAACAAAATCACGGTTTTGCCCAAGGTGATGGGCAGCGCCCAATACCAGGCCTGCTCGCTACTGCCGGCAAACACCGGCACCAGCGTCAGCAGCAACACGGCAACCACGTCCTGGAACAGCAACACACCAATCGCGTTCTGGCCGTGGGAGCTGAAAATCTCCCCCAGGCTGGTCAGCTCTTTGCTGACGATGGCGGTGGACGACAGGGCCAACCCGGCCCCCAGTAGAAAGGCGCTGTTCGCCGACATGCCAAAGGCCAGCAGCAGCCCACCCAGCACGGCGGCGGTGCAGATTACTTGCAAGCTACCGAGGCCAAAGACCACACGGCGCAGCTTGAGCATCTTGGGCAGTGAAAACTCCAATCCCAGGGAGAACAGCAAAAACACCACCCCCAACTCGCCGAGGTCCGGCAGGTCCGGGCTGTTATTGACCCAGTTAAGCGCTGTCGGGCCGATAAACAGGCCGACGCACAGATACCCCAGCACCGGTGGCAGTTGCAAGCGTCGAAACAGAGCAATGACCACCAGTGACGAGGCAAGAATGATTAATAGATTGGCAAACACTAGGCGTTTCCTTTACTCATTTCTCAAGCGGTGAGCACTCTGTAGTCGCTGTCGAGGCACGGAACTGCGCAGCGGTCGTGGAAGGGCTGCAAGAGCACGCCAGTACATAGCGTAGTCGCAAGCACTGCTGTAACGCGATTGCTCTGATGAGTCTGGCTACCGAGGCAGTGTCGACGTGTCCGGGCAAGGCTCTTAAACTAAGCGCTCACCCTACACAGGTTGATGACCATGCTTCCCGAATGTCAGTTGCTCGGCACCTTGGGTTGCCATCTGTGCGAACTGGCCGAAGACGTCGTAATGCCGTTGGTGCTGGAGTACGGCTTGCTGGTTGAGCTGATTGATATCGCCGACAGTGAAGACGCCGTTGAAGCCTACGGCTTGCGCATCCCCGTGTTGCGCCGCGTCGATACCGGCGCTGAACTGGACTGGCCGTTTGATACAGAGCAGGTGACTCACTTTCTGCTATAGCTTGCGGCGCACTGTGCGTGATAATCGCGGGCTGCTTTTCTTGCCCAGAGTTTTTTATGTCGACTCAGCTTTTCAACGCCGCCGAGCATCAAGCCAGCACTTTGTTTCTGCCGCCGGGTGATTGGCCAACAGTGCTTGAGTGTTTATGCGAGCATTTTCGGGCCATCAGCCGTGAGCAATGGCTGGACCGATTCGCCCGCGGCCGCGTGCTGGACGCATACGGAGCGCCGATCAGCCCGCTGCTGGCGTACAAGGAAGGCCTGCGTATTCACTATTTTCGCGAAGTGCCCAACGAAACCCCTATCCCGGTCCAAGAAACCATTCTCTACGCCGATGAGCATCTGGTAGTAGCAGACAAACCGCATTTTCTGCCGGTGACCCCGGCTGGCGAGTACGTCGAGCAAACCTTGCTGCGTCGTTTGATCCGCACGCTGGACAACCCGAATCTGGTGCCCTTGCACCGGATCGACCGGCACACGGCGGGACTGGTGTTGTTCTCGGCCAACCCGGCCAGTCGTTCGGCGTATCAGTCGTTGTTTCCCACGCGCAAAATTGAAAAACGCTACGAAGCGATTGCACGCGCCTTGCCTGAGCTTGAGTTGCCGTTGGTGCACAAAAGCCGTTTGGTGGATGGCGAGCCTTTTTTCCGCATGCAAGAAGGGCCGGGTGCCAGCAACACCGAAACCCGCGTTGAAGTGTGTGAGAAAAATGGCGATTTGTGGCGTTACGGGCTCTACCCGGTGACCGGCAAAAAACATCAGTTGCGGGTGCACATGGCGGCGCTGGGAGCTGGGATTTGCAACGACCCGTTCTATCCCGAGGTGATCAAGGACGCGGTGGATGACTACGCCAGGCCGCTGAAGCTTTTGGCCCAGGGTTTGCGTTTTGCTGACCCGCTGACGGGCGAAGAGCGCGTTTTTGAGAGCTGCATTTCCCTGGACTGGTAAGGGTCTGGTTGATGCACGCCGATTGAGTCTAAAAGACCGGATCAAGAGGACTGTTGCCAGTATGAAACTGATCAGTCAGATTCAGGCTAAAAGGTCTGATCAAGGAACGAAATGCCTGCTTAAGTCGTTGAAATAGCAAGATTGTCTGACAAAAACAAAGATGAAAAACTCTTCATAAACACCCCGCTCGAAGATTGATAGTTTCCACGTCGCTGCCCAATCATTCGAGTTCTAATAATGAATAACAAAATGCTCAAAAGCGCTTTGGCGCTTTCCGTTGCTTTTGCCTCAACTCAACTGTTCGCCGGTGGTTTCTCCCTCAACGAACAAAGTGTCAGCAGCATGGGGACCGGTTTTGCCGGCCGTTCCTCTTCTGCCGATGACGCCAGTACCGTATATGGCAACCCCGCCGGTATGGCCCGCCTCAAGCACAACGAAGTCAGCTTCGGTGCCACCTACCTTGATGCCAAAAGCGATATCAAGGACGCCAGTTCCACGCAGTTTGGCGCTGAAAACCCGGGTACCAACAAGGGTGATATGGTGCCCGGTATCGGCGTGCCGTTCGGTTACCTGGTGACCCCGATCGACGAGCACTGGGCGTTTGGTCTGGGCATTTATGCCCCGTTTGGCCTTATCACCGATTATGAGCACAGTTTCCAGGGCAATGGCTTTGGCAACAAAAGCAAGGTTCAAGTCACCACGATCCAGCCGACAGTCAGCTATGCCTTCAACGACAAAGTGTCGGTGGGCTTTGGCCCGACCTTCAACCGCCTCACGGGCGAGCTGGACTCCCAGGTGCCAGCGTTTGGTCTGGGCTCAGAAAACGTCAAGATCAAAGGTGACGACAACGCCACAGGCTTCAACGCCGGCCTGTTGGTGCAGGCGCTGGACAGTACCCGCATTGGTGTGACCTACCACTCGCAAGTGGTTTACCACCTGACCGGTAACACCAACGCCTCGGGTGTTCTTACGGACCTGGTGGACGGTGGACCGCAGCGTTATGGCGCGAAGCTGAACATCACCACGCCGTCCTCGGTGGACTTCTCCGTCACTCACCAGCTCAACGATGACTGGACCCTGTATGCGGGCAGTACCTACACGCGCTGGAGCCAGTTGAAGAAAATCACCGTCAATAACTCGGGTGTATCCGACGCTGCTGCCGAGTTGGCCGGGCTGAACTCCATCACCGAAGTTCAGAACTGGCACGACACGTGGTCGCACGCCATCGGCGCTGCGTACCGGGTCAATAAACAACTGGTTCTGCGCACCGGTTTCACGGTGGACCAGACCCCAACCAACAACACTGACCGCTCGGTACGTATTCCTACGGGTGACCGTACGGTCTTCAGCGTGGGTGCGGGGTGGACGCCAGTGGATAACCTGACCTTTGATGTCGCTTACTCCTACCTCAAGGAGCAGCCGATCAAGGTCCGTGATAGCTTGCCAGCGTTAGGGCTGACCTATGACGCGAAGTATGAGAACAGTGCCAACGGTTTTGGTGGCTCGGTGACCTACCGCTTCTGATCGTGCAGTACACCTAACCTGTGTTTTTACATCCGCGTTAAACAACAAAACCCGCACATGGCGGGTTTTGTTTTTTAAAGTCCGAAAGCCAAGGCTTACAGCTCTTTAACGGTGCGCACCTGGTCTTTGTTGATGCGAGTTTCTTTACCGTCCAGTTGTTTGAACTGGTAAAAACCCGACGAAGAGTCGTACTTAGGGGCGTCAACAGTCTGAATTTCACGGCCGTCGTTGAGCGTGATCACGCTTGGCGAGGAGCAACCAGCGAGGGCGGCCAGGCCAGCAGTGAGCATAAGAGCGGCCAGAGTCCGATGAGTCATGTTTATCTCCAACAAATAGAGGTGCTGTTATTAATCACTGTCCTTGAGACGTATACATCGCCCCCAAGTTCCTTGGCGAGCCACAAGAACAGCACGTTAGATTAGATGAGCAGGTCAGCGGTGTTGAAGTTGCTTAACCGTGAATCATTCTGCGGGCATTGTACGGGCTGTGCATTGAGCTGCAGCATGATTTTTTTCGGGCTACGTTCGCCTGTGTGCCAGGCCGCTTCGAACATCGCAGCAAGGGCGGTTGGAATCACGCAGAACAAGGGCTCCCAGTGCTCGCCCTGACGTAACATGACCGGTTGATCCGGTGTGAGCGCGGCAGCCCGAAGCAGGGCCTTGAGCAACTCGCCATCGACCCTGGGCACATCGCATGGCAGCACCAGCAAATGGGAATGCCGGGCCACTGCCAGCCCCGCCCGAATGCCCGCCAACGGCCCGGCAAAATCGTCGTTGTCATCGCTGACCAACTGATCGGCATACACGGCGTAGCGATCGTGATTGCGATTGCAGGAAATGATCAAGTCGTCCGTGAGCGGTCGTGCAACCCGCTGCACATAAGCAATCAACGGCTGCTCGTGCCACAGCACCAGGCCTTTGTCCTGACCGCCCATGCGCTGGCCCTGACCTCCGGCCAGCAGCAGGATCGAACTGTGAAACGCACGCATGGGTTTACCCCGCTCAGCCAGGCAAAAAACAAGGGCGTGATATAACATCCAAGTGTTTTTCCCACAACTGGACCCCGTTTATGAAAGCCAAGGTTGATGCGCCTTTCGTCCCTTTGAACATTGCGGTGTTAACCGTCAGCGATACCCGGACCCTTGAAACCGACACTTCCGGGCAAGTCTTTGTCGATCGCCTGAGCGAGGCAGGGCACCATTTGGCCGCGCGGGTATTGCTCAAGGATGACCTGTATAAAATTCGCGCTCAGGTCGCCACCTGGATTGCCGATGATGAAGTGCAGGTGGTGCTGATCACCGGCGGTACAGGTTTTACAGCGCGTGACAGTACACCAGAGGCCGTGAGCTGTTTGCTGGATAAACAGGTAGATGGTTTTGGTGAGCTGTTCCGCCAGATTTCGGTGGCTGATATCGGTACCTCGACCGTGCAATCACGCGCCTTGGCCGGTTTGTCCAATGGCACGCTGGTGTGCTGTCTGCCGGGCTCCACCAATGCCGTGCGTACGGGATGGGATGGCATCCTGGCCGAGCAACTGGACTCGCGTCATCGCCCTTGCAACTTTGTCGCGCACTTGAAGCAGGCACCGGCCTGTGAAACCCGTGGATAAGCCGGGGCGCACAGGTGAGTTGATGCCTGTTGAGGTGGCGCTGGCGCAACTGTTGGCGCTGGCTGAAGCCGCCCCGATCGTTGAGAGCGAGTCGGTGGCCCTGGCTGACGGCGATGGGCGTGTGCTGGCCGAGGACCTGGTGGCCAGCCTCGATTTACCACCGTGGCCGAACAGCGCCATGGATGGCTACGCACTCAACCTGGCCGACTGGTCGGGTGAGCCGCTACCGGTGAGCCAGCGGATTTTTGCCGGGCAAGCGCCTGAGCCTTTGCAGCCGGGCACATGCGCGCGCATCTTCACGGGCGCGCCGGTCCCGCAGGGCGCCGATTGCGTTGAAATGCAGGAAAACGCTCAAGTGCAGGCCGATGATCGGGTGCTGTTCACCGAAGCGTTGTCGGTGGGTCAGAACATTCGTCCTCAGGGGCAGGAAACTACAGCAGGCGAAACCGTGTTGTCTGCGGGGACGCGTCTTGGACCTATTGAACAAGGGCTGGCGGCCTCGCTGGGGGCTGCCACGCTTAAGGTGATTCGTCGGGTCCGGGTGGCGGTGCTGTCGACTGGGGATGAGCTGGTCGAACCGGGCCAGCCGCTGGGGCCGGGGCAGATCTACAACAGTAATCGTGTGGTGTTGTGCAGTTGGTTGCAGCGCATGGGCTGCGAGGTGATCGACGCCGGGATCTTGCCCGACGACCTGCCCGAGACGCGGCAACGCTTGGCGGAACTGGGCGCGGTTGACCTGATCTTGTCCACCGGCGGTGTTTCGGTGGGCGAGGCGGACTTTTTGGGGATTGCGTTGCGTGAAGAGGGTGAACTGGCCCTGTGGAAACTGGCGATCAAACCCGGAAAACCCCTGACCTTCGGTCATTTTCGCGGTGTGCCGGTGATTGGCTTGCCGGGTAACCCGGCCTCGACTCTGGTGACCTTTGCCTTGCTGGCCCGGCCTTACTTGTTGCGTCGTCAAGGCGTGCAAGAAGTTGCGCCGTTGAAATTTCAAGTGCCGGCCGGATTCGTTTGGGCCAAGCCGGGCAATCGCCGTGAATACCTGCGTGGCCGACTGGATCAAGGCCGGGCAATCATTTACAAAAACCAGAGCTCAGGCGTTTTACGCAGTGCCGCCTGGGCCGAAGGGCTGGTTGAAGTGCTTGAAGGCAGCACGCTGGTCGAAGGCGATTGGGTCGGTTTTATCCCGCTAAGCGAAGTGCTGGGCTAATTCCCTCAAACCGCCAGGAGGGGCCGCCCCGTCTTCGAGCAGGGCATGACTGTAGTCGCTGACGAGGTAAGAGGCTGCGATCGGCTGCCTGCAGCCGTGAAACCCTCCGCCTGGGGTTCCGGGGGGAGGCCTTCCAGATTAAAAGATCGCGAGGCAAGCTCGCTCCTACCGCAATGCTGTTTACTTAGGTCAAGTGGACAGCCTTGCGCACTTCAGGGAGTTTCAGTGCGTCCATACACATCATTGAGACGCACGATGTCGTCTTCCCCCACATACTCCCCGCATTGCACTTCGATCATCACCAGCTCAACGTCTGCCGGGTTGACCAGGCGATGCGGGCGGCCGGGTTTGATAAAGGTGGATTCATTGCGCACCAGTACAAAGTGCTGATCGCCATTGGTCACTTGGGCGGTACCGCTGACGACGATCCAGTGTTCGCTGCGATGGCGGTGCAGTTGCAACGACAGTGCGCCTTGCGGCTTGACCACGAGGCGTTTGAGTTTGAACCCCGGGCCTTCTTCCAGCACGGTGTAGCTGCCCCACGGGCGCGTCACGCTGCGGTGCAGGCGATAGGCGTCGTGGCCTTGTTGTTTGAGGGCCTGGGCGATGTATTTGACGTCTTGAGTGCGTCCGGCATGGGCGACCAGCAGCGCATCCGGGGTGTCGATGATGACCAGGTCTTTGAGGCCTACGCCACCCACCAGACGCGTGGGTGAGTCGATGTAGCAGTCATGCACATCATGCAGCACGCTTTGCCCTGTGCACTGATTGCCATTGGCGTCGGCCTCGCTCAACTCACGCACCGCCTGCCAACTGCCAATGTCACTCCAGCCGAGTTGGCAGGGGACGACGGCGACTTTTTTCGAGCGCTCCATCAGCGCGTAGTCGATGGAAATATCCGGGGCCAGGGCGAAGGTCTGGCTGTCGAGTTCCAGGTGGCGTTGCTGCTGGCCTGCAAAGACCTGGCTGTGCGCCAGACAATGGCTTAGCGCGGGCAATACCTGTGGCGCGTGGTCGTCCAGTTCTTGCAGCAGGGTGTCGACGCGCATGCAGAACATCCCGCTGTTCCAGAGGTATCGGCCATCTGCGAGGTACTGTTGAGCGGTGGCGGCAGCCGGTTTTTCAACAAAGCGTGCCACGGCAAAACCGTTGTCGCCCAGGGCTGCACCTTGTTCAATATAGCCAAAGCCGGTCTCTGCCCGCGTCGGCTGAATGCCGAAGGTCACCAGCCAGCCCTGGTCTGCCAAGGCTCGGGCGCGTTCGACAGCATGCTGGAAGGCGGCGGTATCGGTGATCAAGTGATCGGCGGGCAACACCAGCAGGTGCGCATCGTTGCCGTAGCGTTGCGCCACCTGCAGCGCGGCAGCAGCGATGGCGGGAGCAGTGTTGCGCCCGAAGGGTTCAAGGATGAAGTCCAGCGCGACATCACTCTGGCGACTCTGGCGATAGTCGTCGAGCGTGCGGAAAAACACCTCGCGATTGGTCACGGTCAACAGTTGGCTTACACCCGGCAGTGCGCAGGCGCGTTGAAAGGTCTTTTGCAGCAGGCTTTCACCATCGGGCAGGCGCATAAAGGGCTTGGGCAAGGCTTCGCGCGACACCGGCCACAGTCGGGTGCCCGCGCCACCGGCGATGATGCAGGGAATGAGTGGGCTCATTCGAAACGCCTCCAGGGGCTATGGGCTGCAGTTGGGAGGGAAGTCTGCCCGGTTCTGGCGTTTTGATCGACAGGTTGACGAGCGTGAAAGGTTTTTTGGCAAATTAGTTATCAAAGTTGGGTCTTTCTGGGTGAGGTGTTGTCCAACAATTCTGACTGATCAGGAGAAGCGGCATGAGTGCAGGAAAGGCATTTTTGATTTTGCACGGCAAGCAGGCCATGAACGAAGACGTTCGGGCTGCTGTCGAGCAGCAACGTTCGCGCGGTCGCGAGTTGGCGGTGCGCCTCACCTGGGAGGCCGGTGATGCACAACGTCTTGTGCACGAAGCCCTGGCGGCGGGTTACACCCAGTTGATTGCCGGGGGCGGCGACGGCACGTTACGTGATGTGGCCGAAGCCATGGCCCAGGCGCAGACCACGGCCAGCCTGGTGTTGCTGGCATTGGGCACGGCCAATGACTTTGCCCGCGCCGCAGGCATTCCGTTGGAGCCCGATAAAGCCCTGGGGCTGTTGGACGTACCGGCTCGATCGATAGATTTGGGCGAAGTCGATGGGCAGTATTTCTTGAACATGGCCACCGGCGGCTTCGGCAGCCAGGTCACTGCCAACACCTCGGAAGACCTGAAAAAAGTCATCGGCGGCGCAGCCTATCTGTTTACCGGGCTTTCCCGTTTCAGCGAGCTGCAAACGGCCTACGCAGAGCTGCAGGGTCCCGATTTTCACTGGCAAGGCCAATTGCTGGCGCTGGGTATCGGCAATGGTCGGCAGGCGGGAGGAGGGCACGAATTATGCCCGCAGGCCCTGGCCGATGACGGGTTGCTGGATATCAGTATCCTGCCCGCCCCTCAAGAAGTGGTCGGCACCTTGAAAAACCTCATGACCGGGGGGCTGGGGCTGGACAGCTTATATGTCCGGGCGCGATTGCCGTGGGTTGAGATCAAGGCGGCACAAGGGTTGGCGCTCAATCTGGACGGCGAGCCGCTGAGGGGCGATCACTTGCGCTTCAGCGCGCACAAAAACGCTTTACGCGTGCACCTGCCGCAGAATTCACCGCTGTTGAGCCCTTGAGGGTTGCAGGATGTCATATGGCTACTATTTTTTCGGCTCGAGGGTGTGCGGGGTCAAGAAGCAAGCTGTCAGGCCGATAGCCTAGGGCCTGTTACGGTTTCATTGCAACGACGTGGCTTGCAACGAAACGGGAACAGCCCCTTCGACCTTTCGCACCCACGCCCAGGAAATATCTATGGCCGGCATTCTCGACACGGTAGACCAGCGGACTCAGTTGGTTGGTGAAAATCGACTGGAACTGCTTATGTTTCGCCTCGCTGGGCGGCAGTTGTTCGCCATCAACGTGTTCAAAGTGCAAGAAGTGCTGCAGTTGCCCAAGCTGACCCTGATGCCGCACCGCCATCGGCACGTGTGCGGGGTTATCAATTTGCGCGGTAAGACCCTGCCCGTGATCGACCTCTCGCAGGCGATCGGCATGCGTGCGGTAGTACCAGGGCCTGACAGCACGATCATCGTGACCGAGTACAACCGCTCGATTCAGGCGTTTCTGGTCGGCAGCGTTGACCGGATCGTCAACATGAACTGGGAAGCCATCCTGCCGCCGCCGAGCAGCGCCGGGCGTCAGCATTACCTGACCGCCATCAGTAAGATCGACGAGCACTTGGTGGAAATTATCGACGTGGAAAAGGTACTGGCCGAGATCGTGCCTTACAACGCCCAGGTCTCGCACGACAAACTTGCCGATCCGGTGCTTGAGCAAGCGCGTGGCCGCGAAGTGCTGCTGGTCGATGACTCCAGTGTGGCGCTGGCGCAGTTGCACGAAACACTCTCGCAGTTGGGCATCAAGATGCACATCGCCAGTGATGGTCTCAAGGCGTTGAACATGCTCAAGGATTGGGCTGATGCGGGGCATGCCATGACGGACAAGCTGCTGATGGTGTTCACCGACGCCGAAATGCCGGAGATGGATGGTTACCGTTTGACGACGGAGATTCGTAACGATCCGCGGCTGCGCGGTTTGTATGTGGTGCTGCATACCTCCTTGTCCGGCAGTTTTAACGAATCGATGGTCAAGAAGGTGGGGTGCGACAATTTTCTTTCCAAGTTTCAGCCCGACAAACTGGTGGATGTTGTCCGCCAGCGCTTGATGCTGGACCAGACGCCTGCCTGATTCGGTGTGAATCGAGATCCGTGCAGGACTGACGGCTCGTATACTGTGGCTTTTTTAACCTGCAGGGATCTGCCCCATGCTTCGTTTAAGTGCGCTTTATCGCTATCCGCTGAAATCCGGCAAGGGTGAAAGCCTGTTACACGCCCGGCTCGACACCTTGGGGTTGGTCGGCGATCGCCGCTGGATGGTGGTGGACGAAGCCACTGGGCGATTTCTGACGCAGCGTGCAGACCCTGTCATGAGCCAGTTATCTGCCCTGTGGAATGCCCGCGGCGGCCTGACCTTGAGCGCGCAGGGGTTTGCGCCACTGGAGGTGGCTGTGCCAGCCCCGGACCAGCACTTGCGCGGGGTTACCGTCTGGCGTGACACCTTGCGCGTGCCGGATGCGGGTGATGAGGCGGCGCAGTGGCTCAGCCGCTTTATGGGAAAACCGGTGCGACTGGTGCATATGCCACAGGAACGTGCGCGCACTACCGAGTCGGGCTATGGGCACGACGATGACAAAGTGGCGTTCGCCGATGGCTACCCCTTGCTGCTGATCGGGCAGGCGTCGCTGGATGACGTTTCGGACAAGGTCGGGCGGTCGATGGAGATGCTGCGCTTTCGTCCCAATCTGGTGATTGAAGGCAGCGAGGCGTTTGCCGAAGATGGCTGGAAACGCATTCGTATTGGCGAGGTGGAGTTTCGAGTGGTGAAGTCGTGTTCGCGCTGCATCCTGACTACGATCGACCCGCAGACCGGCGAACGGGATGCCCAGCGTGAACCGCTGGCGACATTGATGAACTATCGCAAACAGCCGGATGGCGTGATGTTTGGGCAAAATCTGGTGAATGATGGTGAGGGCGTACTGGAAGTCGGCATGCCGGTAACCATTCTGGAATAACCGGCCCCGCCCTGACCCTGTAGGAGCGAGCTTGTCTCGCGATCTTTTACTCTTTCAAAAGCTCGCGGGGCAAGTTTACTCCTACAGCAATTTCGTCATTTATTGATCATCAAAATACCGCTCATGCCAGTCCACCAGGGGCTGCGGCACATTGAGTTTCTGTCCGTAGATCACAGAATAAGACAGCACGTTCTGCACATATTGACGGGTTTCATCGAACGGGATGCTTTCAATCCACACGTCAAAGCCCAGATGGTTCGCGCCTTTCAACCACTGCCGCACCCGGCCCGGACCTGCGTTGTACGCTGCTGAGGCGAGCACGCGGTTGCCATTGAACTGGCCGTGTACCTGGCTGAGGTAGGCGGCGCCCAACTGGATGTTTTTGTCCGGGTCCAGCACTTGCTGAGGCGAGGCCAGCGGGATACTGAATTTACGCGCGGTCTCTTTGGCGGTGGCGGGCATCAACTGCATCAAACCGCTGGCGCCAACACCAGAACGTGCGTCATCCATGAAGGCACTTTCCTGACGGGTAATAGCGAATACCCAGCTTGAGTGCAGGCCGCGAACCTTTGCTTCGCGCACCAGGGTATCGCGGTGCGCCATCGGGAAACGAATATCCAGATCGTCCCAATACTGCGCTTGGCTGATGGTGCGAATGGCCGGGAAGTACCACTTCAGGTCGTAAGCCAGTTTGGCTTGGGCAACCATTTCGTCTCGGTTGAAGTGGCGGCTGACGTAGTACCACTCGCGACGACCATCCACGACCTGGCCCCGCGCGTGGAACTCCAGCGCGCGCTGAATGCCCGGGGTGTTGCGTACTTTGTTCATCAGTTGTTGGCTGAGCACCAGCGGCTTGTTGTTGAGTTTGTAAGGGGTTTGCGCGCGATCAGCGGCCAGGAAGCCGTAGAAATCACGCTCCTTGGCAACATTTTTGAGCAGCACCAGCGCTTGCGGGTTTTTCGGCTCGGCCAGTTCCAGGCTGCGGGCCTGCCAGTAGCGCCAGCGGTTGGTGGAGGCAAGGTCTTGGGGAAGCTTTTTGGTCAATTGGTATGCGTCTTCCCAGCGACCCAGGCGCAGCAACAGGCGCAGGCGCCACTCGGTGACAGTGTTGTCACGCAGTTCCGGGTCGTACTGGGTCATGATGTCCAGGCCGCGGCTGTCATAGCGGCGGGCGAACGTCAGGCCGATTTCCCGGGCAATCGCGACTTTTTCGTCACGGGAGAAATGCATGTTGGTGGCGTAGGTGTCGAGCAGCGCCGCGGCTTTTTCCGGGTCTTGGCGGGCAAGACGACGCAGCCCCAGGCCGACGGCATCCGACATGGCTTCACTGGCGGGCAGGAACATCGACGGCTGGCTGAGCATGTCGGGCTTCTGGGCTACGGCAATCATCAGCTTGGCTTGCGGCCCCAGGGTGCTCAGGCCGCTGGCCAGTGAGGTGGCCAGTGCGTAGTTGCGCGCTTCAGCGGCCAGCTTGACCCGCTGCCAGCGCTTTTGCTCGGTCAACTGGCCTTCTGCCGCCCATTGGCTGAACAGCGCATCACAGGCCGTGGGCTGGGCCTTGCCGACCAGCCACAGTTTTTCAGCCGTGGCATAGCCTTCTGCCTTGAGGTTGTGCGTGATCTGGTATTGACCATTGAGGCAATCAAGTTCGGTGAAATTGAGCTTGGGGTCGTAGTACTTGACGAAAGTGGCCCAATCGCCACGTTCGGCCAGCCAGCGCAACCAGCGCAGTCGCATCCAGTTGGACTGTGGCAGGTCGCCATGTTCGGCCAGGAATTGTTCGATCTCGGCGTTGCTGGCCGATTTGAGCCGTGCGGTCAACTCGTCGTACGCCAGATAAGGCGTCAGCGGATAGGTGCGCAGGGCGGCAGCATTCTGAAAATAAGGGCCGGAGTCACCCTTGGCCAGGGCGCGCTTGGCTTCATCGTAGAGTTGACGTTGTTGAGTCAGGTCTGCAGCCAGCGTGGATTGCACGGCGCAGGTGGTGAGCAGCAGGCAGGATAAAAAGTTGAAAAGACGACTGCGCATGGGGCTTCCGTACAAATTGAAAACGCGACACGTGCAGCACAAAACTGCACAGGAGGTATTTAAAAACGTTGGCGTTTCAGGGCCTTTCGGCTCGTAATGAAACAGAAACAGAGCCTAGCTTAGCCTTTTGCCGGCGGCCCGTGAAAGCCTTGGCTGCCAGTCTGTGCAACTTGCCCATAAATGAATGTCACGCATGCCCGTACAAGAAATACCCGGCCGCCTACGGGCTCAAATCAGGTAGAATGCGCGCCCAGTTTTTGGAGAAGCTCATGACCCTGCTCAAATTCAGCGATGTGTCCCTTGCTTTCGGCTCTACGCCGTTGTTGGACAAGGTGTCCTGGCAGATCGCCCGTGGAGAGCGGGTGTGCATCATCGGCCGCAACGGCACCGGCAAGTCCAGCATGATGAAGCTGGTCAAAGGTGATCAAAAGCCTGACGACGGCTCTGTCTGGCGCGCACCCGGGCTCAAGATTGGCGAATTGCCGCAAGAGTTGCCGGTAGCCGACGGGCGGACAGTGTTCGACGTGGTGGCCGAAGGTCTGGACGGTGTCGGCGAATTGCTGGCCCAGTACCATCACCTCAGCCAGAACATCGTTACCGATGCCGACCTGGACAAACTGATGCACGTCCAGCAAGACCTTGAAGCCCGCGATGGCTGGCGCTTGCAGCAATTGGTCGACAGCACCCTGAGCCGCTTGCAGTTGCCGGCTGACAAAACCCTCGCGCAGCTTTCGGGTGGCTGGCGTCGACGCGTTCTGCTGGCACAAGCATTGGTGTCCGAGCCAGATCTGCTGCTGCTCGACGAACCGACCAACCACCTGGATATCGGCGCTATTGCCTGGCTGGAAGAAGCCTTGAAGGACTTCCAGGGCGCAGTGCTGTTCATTACCCACGACCGTTCTTTCCTGCAGAATCTTGCGACCCGGATTTTGGAACTGGACCGCGGTGGCCTGATCGACTGGAACGGCGACTACGCCAGCTTCCTCGTTCACAAAGAAGCCACGCTGGCGGCAGAAGAAACCGCCAACGCGCTGTTCGACAAGCGCCTGGCCCAGGAAGAAGTATGGATTCGTCAGGGCATCAAGGCCCGTCGTACCCGTAACGAAGGCCGTGTCCGTGCCTTGAAGGCCTTGCGCGTCGAACGCAGCGAGCGTCGTGAACGCACCGGCAAGGCCAACATCCAGCTGGAAACTGCTGAAAAGTCCGGCAAGCAAGTCATGGTGCTGGAGAACGTGAGCTTCGCTCACCCGGATGGCCCATTCCTGGTCAAGGACTTCTCGATGGTCCTGCAGCGCGGCGACCGCATTGGTCTGCTGGGCGCTAACGGTACCGGCAAGACCACTCTGTTGAAGCTGATGCTGGGTGGTCTGCAACCGACCACCGGTAAGGTGGAAGAGGGCACGCGCATCGACGTTGCGTACTTCGACCAGTTGCGCCACCAGTTGGACCTGGAAAAGACCGTGATCGACAACGTCGCAGAAGGCCGCGACTTTATTGATATCGACGGCCAAAGCCGCCACGTCCTCAGTTACCTGGGGGACTTCCTGTTCAGCCCGCAGCGTGCCCGCACGCCGGTCAAGGCGTTGTCAGGTGGTGAGCGCGCGCGGCTGCTGCTGGCCAAGCTGTTCAGCAAACCGGCCAACCTGCTGGTTCTCGACGAGCCGACCAACGACCTGGACGTGGAAACCCTGGAGCTGTTGGAAGAAGTGTTGCTGACCTTCCAGGGCACTGTGCTGATGGTCAGCCACGACCGGGCATTCCTCGACAACGTGGTCACCAGCACCCTGGTCTTCGAAGGCGAAGGCAAAGTGCGTGAATACGTGGGTGGTTATCAGGACTGGCTGCGTCAGGGCGGTTCGCCGCGTCTGCTGGGCGTCACCGAGAGTAAATCGGGCAAAGCCGACTTGAACTCGGCAGTGGTCACCGCAGCGCCGGCCCCAGCCCCGGCACAACCTGCACCTGCGGCTAAAAAGAAACTCAGCTACAAATTGCAGCGCGAGCTGGAAGCGTTGCCGGGCGATATTGATGCCAAAGAGCAGGCGATTGCCGGCGTTGAGGCCGAAATGGCCGAGGCGGGTTTCTACCAGCGTCCAGCGGCTGAAACCGCTGCGGTGATCGCCAAGCTGGAGCAGTTGCAAGCAGAGCTGGATCAACTGGTTGAGCGCTGGGCCGAGCTGGATGCCTGAGTGACAGCTTGATCAAATAAAAAGCCCGGCCCTTTAATCAGGGACCGGGCTTTTTGTTGTGTGGCAGGCCTTATTCGGGCTTTTTCAGGCTGACGGCCAGAACGTCGCACGGTGCGCCGTGCAGCACGTCGTTGGCTGTGGAACCCAGCAGCAGCGCCAGACCATGACGTCCATGGCTGCCAACAACGATCAGTTCGCAGTTGTGTTCTTTGGCAAAACCGTGAATTTCTTGACGAGGCTGGCCATATTTCAAATGACAGTTTTCATGGGTCAACTGCGGGTACATGTCGATCAGGCGTTCAAGACGTGTCTTGGCCTGGTCGAATTGTTGTTGTTGAAGCTGGGACAGGTCCATGGGAACGTCACCACCAAAGGCCATTGCCATCGGTTCGACGATATGGATAAGCGACAGCTTGGCATGGTTGGCTTCAGCACTGGCGCTGGCGCGATAGATTACGGGGTCGCATTCTTCGGTCAGGTCGACGGCAACCAAAATATGTTTGTAGGGCATCGGCGTGGTCATGTGAAGCGTTCCTGTAAAAGGTGATTGGTAGTGAGTATGGCCCGTTTGTAAGGGGGTGTTATGGATCGGGATCAACTCGTTTTAAAAGTGATGAGAGTAGAAATATGACGGTATGGATCGTGGTGTCAATCCTGGTGCTGGTTCTGAGCCCTCTGGCATGGCTGCGACCCTCGCAGCGTCAGAGTGGTCGGATGGCATTGCGCATGGAAGCTCGGCGCATGGGGCTGGCAATGCAACTGGCGAGCCAGGAATGGCCGCACTGGCTTGAGCCTGAGCCGCCGGGTTCATGTGCGCAGTTTCATCGTCCGCGTCGCGGTACTAAACCTGAAGTGTGGTGCTATTGGCAATCAGCGCCCGGAATATGGGTCAATCAGTGGCGTGAAGAATGCGTCGATGAGCGCTTGTTGGCTCAGTTCAAGAAGCTGCCTGTGAACGTGTACAAAGTTGAGGCTGGACCGCAAATGATTGCGTTGTATTGGGGCGAGAAGGGCGAGCCACAAGTGTTGCAGGCCATTGACCAGGTGCTTAAAGCGCTGGCGTAAGCCGCTCTTCTGCTCGCCGCTGACGAAACCCAAGGCCGCGATGGGGTTTGAGGCAACCCCCAGCCGATGGTCTTCGTCTCGGCGCCTCGTGCCTCGTCAGCGACTACAATCGTTGTTCGCGCTTCCAGGTGTTTTGAAACTGACTGGTGAGTCGTTTTGTCATCCTCGTTTTGGGCAATTGACAATCGATGGCTTTTCCGTGAAGGTGTCGACACCCAAATCAAACGGGCGTATGAATCGGGTGTTTGTCTTGTCAGACGATGCTCGCAGAACCCCGACTATCGCGTTGGCGGGTGTGCCTGGCGGATTGGCAATAGCATTGACGCAAAGGTCAGTGACAGCCAGACGCTAGCTTCCGACGTGTACTGTTCAGCTTCCATATCGTGGAGATCAGTTGATGATTTACGAAGGTAAAGCCATCACGGTTACGGCTCTTGAAAGTGGCATCGTCGAACTCAAGTTCGATCTCAAGGGTGAGTCCGTCAACAAGTTCAACCGTCTAACCCTGAACGAATTGCGTCAGGCAGTGGATGCGATCAAGGCAGATGCTTCGGTCAAGGGTGTCATCGTTTCCAGTGCCAAAGACGTCTTCATCGTCGGCGCTGACATCACCGAATTCGTCGAAAACTTCAAGTTGCCGGATGCCGAGCTGATCGCGGGCAACCTCGAAGCCAACAAAATCTTCAGTGATTTCGAAGACCTCAACGTCCCGACTGTTGCCGTGATCAATGGCATCGCGTTGGGGGGCGGCCTGGAGATGTGCCTGGCGGCGGACTTCCGCGTCATGGCTGACAGCGCCAAGATCGGCCTGCCAGAAGTCAAGCTGGGCATCTACCCGGGCTTTGGCGGCACCGTGCGTCTGCCACGCCTGATTGGCGTTGATAACGCCGTTGAGTGGATCGCCTCGGGCAAGGAAAACCGTGCCGAAGACGCGCTGAAAGTCGGCGTCGTCGATGTGGTGGTGCCTGCTGCCAAGCTGGCCACCGCTGCACTGGACATCATCAAGCGCGCCATCAGCGGCGAGCTGGACTACAAGGCCAAGCGTCAGCCGAAACTTGAAAAACTCAAGTTGAACGCAATTGAACAAATGATGGCCTTCGAAACCGCCAAGGGTTTTGTTGCAGGTCAGGCTGGCCCGAACTACCCGGCGCCGGTTGAAGCGATCAAGACCATCCAGAAAGCTGCGAACTTCGGTCGCGACAAGGCGCTGGAAGTTGAAGCCGCAGGTTTTGCCAAACTGGCCAAGACATCGGCTTCCAACGCGTTGATCGGTTTGTTCCTGAACGATCAGGAACTGAAGAAAAAAGCCAAGATCTACGACAAGATCGCCAAGGACGTGAAGCAGGCTGCCGTACTCGGCGCAGGCATCATGGGTGGCGGTATTGCCTATCAGTCGGCCTCCAAAGGCACGCCGATCCTGATGAAGGACATCAACGAGCACGGCATCGAGCAAGGCCTGGCGGAAGCCGCCAAGCTGCTGGTGGGCCGCGTTGATAAAGGCCGCATGACCCCGGCCAAAATGGCCGAAGTGCTTAACGGTATTCGTCCTACCTTGTCCTACGGTGATTTCGGCAACGTCGACCTGGTGGTCGAAGCGGTTGTTGAAAACCCGAAGGTCAAGCAAGCGGTACTGGCTGAAGTGGAAACTCACGTCAAGGAAGATGCCATTCTGGCCTCCAACACCTCGACCATTTCCATCAGCCTGCTGGCCAAGGCGCTCAAGCGTCCGGAAAACTTTGTCGGCATGCACTTCTTCAACCCGGTGCACATGATGCCTCTGGTTGAAGTGATTCGTGGCGAGAAGTCGAGCGAGCAAGCCGTTGCCACCACCGTTGCCTACGCCAAGAAAATGGGCAAGAACCCGATCGTGGTCAACGACTGCCCGGGCTTTTTGGTCAACCGCGTGCTGTTCCCGTACTTCGGCGGTTTCGCCAAGTTGGTCAGTGCCGGTGTCGACTTTGTGCGCATCGACAAAGTGATGGAAAAATTCGGTTGGCCGATGGGGCCTGCCTACCTGATGGACGTGGTCGGTATCGACACCGGCCACCACGGCCGTGACGTGATGGCTGAAGGCTTCCCGGACCGCATGAAAGATGACCGTCGTTCGGCGGTGGATGCGCTGTACGAAGCCAACCGCCTGGGTCAGAAGAACGGCAAGGGCTTCTACGCCTACGAGCCGGACAAGAAGGGCAAGCAGAAGAAAGTCGTGGATTCGAGCGTGCTTGAAGTGCTCAAGCCGATTGTCTACGAACAGCGCGACGTCACCGACGAAGACATCATCAACTGGATGATGATCCCGCTGTGCCTGGAAACCGTGCGCTGCCTGGAAGACGGCATCGTTGAAACCGCAGCCGAGGCCGATATGGGCCTGGTCTATGGCATTGGCTTCCCACTGTTCCGTGGCGGCGCGCTGCGCTACATCGACTCGATCGGTGTTGCAGAGTTCGTGGCCCTGGCTGATCAGTACGCTGAGCTGGGCGCGCTGTACCACCCGACTGCGAAGCTGCGCGAAATGGCCAAGAACGGTCAGAGCTTCTTCGGTTAAGCGCCCCATTAGAGTGAGAGTGAAATTATGAGCTTGAATCCTAGAGACGTGGTGATTGTCGACTTCGGTCGCACCCCGATGGGCCGCTCCAAGGGTGGCATGCACCGCAACACCCGTGCTGAAGACATGTCTGCGCACCTGATCAGCAAAGTGCTGGAGCGCAACAGCAAAGTCGACCCGGCTGAAGTTGAAGACGTGATCTGGGGCTGTGTAAACCAGACCCTGGAGCAAGGCTGGAACATCGCGCGCATGGCGTCGCTGATGACCCAGATCCCGCACACGTCGGCGGCACAAACCGTGAGCCGTCTGTGCGGCTCGTCCATGAGCGCACTGCATACTGCTGCGCAAGCAATCATGACCGGCAACGGTGACGTGTTTGTCGTGGGCGGCGTCGAGCACATGGGCCACGTGAGCATGATGCACGGTGTCGACCCTAACCCGCACATGTCGCTGTACGCGGCAAAAGCCTCGGGCATGATGGGCCTGACTGCCGAAATGCTGGGCAAGATGCACGGCATCACCCGTGAGCAACAGGATGCCTTTGGCGTGCGTTCTCATCAGTTGGCCCACAAGGCAACGATTGAAGGCAAGTTCAAGGACGAAATCATCCCGATGCAAGGGTATGACGAGAATGGCTTCCTGAAAGTCTTCGATTACGATGAGACCATCCGTCCGGAAACCACCCTGGAAAGCCTGGCAGCCTTGAAGCCAGCGTTTAACCCCAAGGGCGGCACCGTGACTGCCGGTACTTCGTCGCAGATCACCGACGGTGCGTCGTGCATGATCGTCATGTCGGCCCAGCGCGCCAAGGACTTGGGTCTGGAACCGTTGGCTGTGATTCGTTCGATGGCACTGGCAGGTGTGGACCCGGCAATCATGGGCTATGGTCCAGTACCAGCCACGCAAAAAGCGTTGAAGCGTGCTGGCTTGAATATGGCCGATATCGACTTCATTGAGCTTAACGAAGCTTTCGCTGCACAGGCCCTGCCGGTGCTGAAAGATTTGAAAGTACTCGACAAGATGGATGAGAAGGTTAACCTGCACGGCGGTGCAATTGCTCTGGGCCATCCATTTGGCTGTTCGGGCGCTCGCATCTCCGGCACTTTGCTCAATGTAATGAAGCAAAATGGCGGCACTTTCGGGTTGTCCACCATGTGCATTGGTCTTGGCCAGGGCATTGCCACTGTCTTCGAGCGCGTTTAACGCGTTGCGTTGATGGAAGCCGGGGCCATGTGCCCCGGTTTTTGTTTTGGGCTTTTTTTATTTTTTTTGCAGAGGGCCGCAACATGTCGCTACAACCTGGGCTCTATCAACATTACAAAGGCCCGCAATATCGGGTATTCAATGTGGCCCGCCACTCTGAAACCGAAGAGGATGTGGTGTTTTACCAAGCCCTGTATGGCGATTACGGCTTTTGGGTTCGCCCGCTGAGCATGTTTCTCGAGACGGTTATCGTCGAAGGGGAGCAGGTCCCGCGTTTCGCCTTGATTAAGGCGGAACCGAGCCTTTTTTCTCGGTCATGAGGCCTGGTCGCGCAGAACCCTGTGCTTGACCTCACCTTGCAGCCACTATATATAGCGGTGCCGCGTCAGGCGCTCACCGCCTTTCACTTCTAGAATTCAGGAATTTTCTGATCCATGGGCAAATCGCTGGTCATTGTGGAATCCCCGGCTAAGGCCAAGACCATCAACAAGTACTTGGGTAACGAGTACGTGGTGAAGTCGAGTATCGGCCATATCCGAGACCTGCCCACCAGCGGTTCGGCTAGCGCCAGTAAAGAACCTGCTGCCAAGCGTGGCAAGGCAGCGGCGGGCGAAGCGCCGGCCCTGTCGCCTAAAGAGAAGGCTCAAAAGCAGCTGATCTCGCGCATGGGTGTCGATCCCGAGCATGGCTGGAAAGCCAAGTACGAGATTCTTCCCGGCAAGGAAAAGGTCATCGAAGAGCTGCGTCGGCTCGCCAAGGATGCTGACACCATCTATCTCGCAACCGACTTGGATCGCGAGGGGGAAGCCATTGCCTGGCACCTGCGCGAAGCCATCGGTGGGGATGACAGCCGCTACAAGCGCGTGGTGTTCAACGAAATCACCAAGAAGGCGATTCAGGAAGCCTTCTCCAAGCCGGGTGAGCTGGATATCAACCGTGTGAATGCACAACAGGCGCGTCGTTTCCTCGACCGCGTGGTGGGCTACATGGTTTCGCCGTTGCTGTGGGCCAAGATTGCCCGTGGGCTGTCGGCCGGTCGTGTGCAGTCGGTTGCCGTGAAGCTGGTGGTTGAGCGTGAGCGTGAAATTCGTGCGTTCAACCCCGAAGAGTACTGGGAAGTTCACGCTGACTTGAGCACCGCCAAGGGTGCAAAAGTGCGCTTTGATGTGGCCCGCGAAAACGGCGAGGCCTTCAAGCCGCTCAATGAAGCCCAGGCCATGGCAGCGCTGGAGAAGCTCAAGGCTTCCAGCTACACCATCGCCAAGCGTGAAGACAAACCGACCAGCAGCAAGCCGTCGGCCCCGTTTATCACCTCCACCCTGCAGCAGGCCGCGAGCAACCGCCTGGGCTTCGGGGTGAAGAAAACCATGATGATGGCTCAGCGTTTGTACGAAGCGGGCTACATCACGTATATGCGTACTGACTCCACCAACCTGTCTGCTGATGCAGTCGCGATGGCGCGCACTTACATCGAAAGCGAGTTTGGCGAGAGCTATCTGCCGCCGACGCCTAACGTGTACAGCAGCAAGGAGGGCGCACAAGAGGCTCACGAAGCGATTCGTCCGTCTGACGTGAATATGCACCCGAGCAAGCTCTCGGGCATGGAGCGCGACGCTGAGCGCCTTTACGAACTGATCTGGCGTCAATTCGTCGCCTGCCAGATGCTGCCGGCCAAATACTTGTCGACCACCGTCAGCGTGGCCGCAGGTGACTTCGAACTGCGTGCCAAGGGCCGCATTCTGAAGTTCGACGGCTATACCCGGGTGATGCCACAGATCACCAAGCCTGGCGATGACGATGTCCTGCCGGACATGGCCCAGGGTGATGCGCTGAAACTGATCCATCTGGACCCGACCCAGCACTTCACCAAGCCGCCGGCGCGTTACTCCGAAGCCAGTCTGGTGAAAGAGATGGAAAAACGCGGTATTGGTCGTCCTTCGACCTACGCCGCGATCATCGGCACCATCCAGGACCGTGGTTATGTGGCGCTGCATAACCGGCGCTTCTACTCCGAAAAAATGGGCGACATCGTTACCGAGCGCCTGGCTGAGAGTTTCTCTGACCTCATGGACTACGGCTTCACCGCCGGCATGGAAGAGAACCTCGACGATGTGGCGCAAGGTGAGCGCGACTGGAAAAACGTGCTGGACGAGTTCTACGGCGACTTCAAGAAGAAGCTGGAAGTCGCGGCGGCGCCGGAAGGCGGCATGCGTGCCAACCAGCCGGTGATGACCGATATTCCGTGCAAGGAATGCGGGCGTCCAATGCAGATTCGTACGGCCTCAACAGGCGTGTTCCTGGGTTGCTCGGGTTACAGCCTGCCGCCGAAAGAGCGTTGCAAGGCCACCGTCAACCTGGTGCCGGGCGATGAAATCGCGGCGGATGACGAGGGTGAGTCCGAATCGCTGGTGCTGTTGGGCAAACACCGTTGCCCGATTTGCAGCACGGCGATGGATGCCTACCTGCTGGATGAGAAACACAAACTGCACATCTGCGGTAACAACCCGGATTGTGTGGGGTATGAGATCGAAGAAGGCAACTACCGCATCAAGGGCTATGAAGGGCCAAGCTTGGAGTGCGACAAGTGCGGCAGTGAGATGCAGCTTAAAACAGGGCGTTTCGGCAAGTTCTTCGGCTGTACCAACCCAGAGTGTAAAAACACTCGCAAACTGCTGAAGAGCGGTGAAGCGGCGCCACCGAAAATGGATCCGGTGAAAATGCCGGAGCTCAAGTGCGAGAAGGTCGATGACACCTATATCTTGCGTGATGGCGCTTCGGGGTTGTTCCTGGCCGCGAGTCAATTCCCGAAAAACCGTGAAACCCGCGCGCCATTGGTGATCGAAATCATCCCGCACAAGCACGAGATTGATGCCAAGTATCACTTCTTGTGCGACGCGCCGAAGAAAGACCCGGAAGGCCGTCCGGCGGTGATTCGCTACAGCCGCAAGACCAAGGAGCAGTACGTGCAGACCGAAGTCGATGGCAAGCCGACAGGCTGGCGTGCGTTCTACGACGGCGGTAGCTGGAAGGTTGAAGACAAGCGTAAAGAAAAAGACGCCTGACACCGAACTGACCGCTACACCTAAAACCGCGTAAGGGCTGCATGCCTTGCGCGGTTTTTTGTTGTTAGGGCCTTGTTGGGCGGCTGTCGATCCTGGGTGGAGGTCGCTAAGCAACTCATCGCAGCCTTCGTTCCTAGGCGGCAACCTCGGGGATCTTTGGTATACCGCGGGTGTGTGCGTGAAAAATCCTCTCATCGCGGCCTTGCACCCTTACGCCCTGATACCTGAGACTGCTGGCCTGCCCTCACTTATTTGCTGTGGAGCGCCTCTACATGGCTCACGAACTCTATACCCGTACCAATCAGAAAATTTATTTCGCCGGTTTGGCGATTGAAGCCATGAACAAAGCCAGCGAGGGGCGGGCCATGAACGCCCAGGCGCTGGTTCAGGCTGAGCGTGAATCTGCCATTTTTCATCTGTATGGCGCTTTGCTTGGTCTGGGTCATGAGATCGCTGGCTTTTATCGGCTGCCACAGGCGAATGCTTCACGCGTTGAGCTGTTGCTCACCCCGCAAGTCCTGGAAGCGGTGGCCATTCCAGAATTGGCGGAAATGGTGGAGTTAGCGCACGCACCGCACAGTTGGCTGGCTCAGTTGATCGCTGTACACGCTGCGTTGTATCAGCCATTGCAAGCACCAAAGAAGGTCAAGGCAGACGTGTTTCAGCCCTTGATTGAAGCGGTCAATCTGGAAGACGAAACGCCTGAGGAGCTCAGCCGGGAGACACTGGAAACGTGGCGCCAAAACCTCAAAGGCTTGGCCATCAGGTTCCGTGATGGACTCAATGAGTGTTGAAGGTCGCGGATAAAACTGTACAGTCATTCATCAGTCCGTAATGAAACAGGCTCAGAACCTGGAAAAAAATTAAAGGATGACTGATATAATCCCGCGCTTTCGTGGAGAACAAACCTATATGCCAACGTCCTTTCTAGAAATTGTCGAATTGCCAGACGGCCGTATCGAGTTGCGCCGGGCTGAAGACGAGGGGTCTTTGGTGACGCTCAACTTTTCTGAAGATGCCAAGGCTTTTTTGCAAGGCCAACACGTTGAGGTGGCGAAAGCCATGTTGAGTGTCGGTGTTCAGATGGCTGGCCGATTGGCCGAAGGCGAGCTTGAAAAAGATGAAGGGCCGCGCATTCTGCACTAAGCCTCTCAAGGCCAGCAGATGGCGCTGACAGGCTTGTGCATAGGGCACAAGCGCTGTGTCGATCGCTACAACGATTTAACCCAAACGAATATTAAGGCTTTGCCCGTTGCCGGTGCGTGCTGCGCTGCTGAGTTGTTGGCGAGCAGCGGCCGTTAGCGGGTTGATCCAGCTGACCACGGTATGGCTGCGGCCAAGGCGCAGTGCCTCGCACGTGAGTTGCAGGGCGCTTTTATTGCCGTTGGGTTGCAGCAGCAAGATGCGCTCGCGGTTCAGGCCTGCCTCGCGCAGCCAGCTTTGAGTCAGGCTGGCCGGCGGTGCAATCAGGGTCAACCAGCGATCGTCTTGTTGCTCACTGAGTTCGCGAAGCATGGGAGCCAGCAGGTTCAGGCAGTTTCCGGCAGCACCGCGCAGTGACAACTCACTGAAAACTTCAGGTTCGGCGCTCCAGGGTGCATCGAGCACTTCTTTGATCGCAGGTGCCATGGGTTGTGCCATGAACACTTCGAACAAGGGGAGTTGTGCTGGCAGCGGTGTGTGTGGGAACTGCATGACGTCTCCTATTAGCGGCGTATGACGCCGACGCTCAGGCCTTCGATAACCAGTTCCTGCTCTTTGAGATTGACCTCAATGGGCTCGAAATCCGGGTTTTCAGCGATTAGCCAGACCTTGCTGCCTTCACGTTTGAAGCGTTTTACGGTGACTTCGTCATCGATGCGAGCCACGACAATCTGGCCGTTGCGGACTTCGCGGCAGGTGTGTACAGCCAAGAGGTCACCATCGAAGATGCCGACGTCCTTCATGCTCATGCCCTGGACCCGCAGCAGGTAATCGGCGCGAGGATGGAAGAACGTCGGGTTGATGTTGCAGGATTCCTCGACGTGCTCTTGCGCCAGGATCGGCGCACCGGCAGCGACGCGGCCGATGATGGGCAGGGTGGATTCGTCGGCCTTGGCCTCAAAGCCAGGGATGCGAATCCCGCGCGAGGCGCCCGGAGTCATTTCGATAGCGCCCTTGCGTGCAAGGGCCTTGAGGTGTTCTTCCGCGGCGTTCGGCGACTTGAAGCCCAGTTCCTGTGCGATCTCGGCACGGGTGGGCGGGTATCCGTTGTCATCCAGGCATCGCTTGATGAAGGCCAGGATCTCAGCTTGGCGTGGCGTCAGTTTTAACATGGTGATCGCTCTGTCTTTTTATACAGTGACTGGGATTATATACAGTGATAGCTGATTGGCAATCACCCATTTTCAGCCGTCCGCTGGACGGTCATCAAGGCTTTGGGTGCCAGGCCATTTATAAGGCAAAGCCTTGCCGGCCGTGGCTGTGGTTAAATACGAGACCGCCCGGTCGCAAAGCGAATACGTCACCTTGACTTTTTACAAGTCGAAACGTATGTTTCAAACAAGTGTTTAAATGTTTTGTCAGGCGGAGTAGCCATGGCCCAGTCGGAAACCGTTGAACGTATCCTTGATGCTGCGGAGCAGCTGTTCGCGGAAAAAGGTTTTGCTGAAACTTCATTGCGGCTGATTACCAGCAAAGCCTCGGTCAACCTGGCGGCGGTCAATTACCATTTTGGGTCCAAGAAAGCGCTGATTCAGGCGGTATTCTCGCGTTTCCTGGGGCCGTTTTGCGCCAACCTCGATCGTGAGCTGGAGCGCCGCCAAGCCAAGTCTGAACCTCGTCCCAGCCTCGAAGAACTGTTGGAAATGCTGGTTGAGCAGGCGCTGGTGATTCAGCCGCGCAGTGGCAATGACCTCTCCATTTTCATGCGCTTGTTGGGGTTGGCGTTCAGCCAGAGCCAAGGGCACTTGCGTCGTTACCTGGAGGACATGTACGGCAAGGTGTTCCGCCGCTATATGTTGCTGGTTAATGAAGCGGCCCCGCAGATCCCGCCAATCGAGCTGTTCTGGCGCGTGCACTTCATGCTGGGTGCGGCGGCGTTCAGCATGTCGGGCATCAAGGCCTTGCGGGCCATCGCTGAAACCGATTTTGGCGTCAACACCTCCATCGAACAGGTGATGCGCCTGATGGTGCCTTTCCTGGCAGCGGGCATGCGTGCCGAGAGCGGGGTCACAGACCCGGCGATGGCCAGCGCGCAACTGCGTCCGCGCACTAAAACGCCGCCGGTCTCCGCCAAGGTTTGACCGCCTGCGGGTGGGCGCGGCAGCTTTGTTCCGCTAAGCTAGCCGCCATGCCCAGCCCTGACTTATTCCCGTCTCGTTCTGCGCTGCAGGCTCTCTGGTCTGCGGCGTGCACGGCTGTGCCTGCTAAGGCGGGCCGGGGGATAAGCGCTCATTCTCTTTAAGGATTTCCCATGAGTTCAGCCTTGCAAGGTTCCTTGATGGTAGACGTCGCCGGTACCTGGCTGACGCCTGAAGACCGCCACTTGCTACGCCAACCTGAAGTGGGTGGCCTGATCATCTTCGCCCGCAACATTGAGCACCCGCGCCAGGTGCGTGAGTTGAGTGCTTCCATTCGCGCCATTCGCCCGGACCTGCTGCTGGCCGTCGATCAGGAAGGCGGCCGGGTGCAGCGCTTGCGCCAGGGCTTTGTGCGTCTACCGGCGATGCGGGCAATTGCTGACAAGCCCGACGCGCAGTATCTGGCCGAACAGTGTGGCTGGATCATGGCCACCGAAGTTCTGGCGGTGGGGTTGGACTTGAGCTTTGCTCCGGTGCTGGACCTTGATTACCAGCGCAGTGCGGTTGTGGGCACGCGCTCATTCGAAGGCGACCCCGAGCGTGCTGCGCTTCTGGCAGGTGCCTTTATTCGCGGCATGAACGATGCGGGGATGGCTGCGACCGGTAAGCATTTTCCGGGGCACGGGTGGGCAGAGGCTGATTCACATGTCGCCATCCCGACGGATGAGCGCAGTCTTGAGCAGATCCGTAGCCATGACCTGGTGCCTTTTGCGCGTTTGAGCAAGCACTTGGCAGGCGTGATGCCGGCGCATGTGATCTACCCGCAAGTTGATAATCAGCCCGCCGGATTCTCCCGCCGCTGGTTGCAGGATATTTTGCGCGGTGAATTGCAATTTGACGGTGTTATTTTCAGTGACGACTTGTCGATGGCCGGGGCGCACGTAGTCGGCGATGCGGCCAGCCGTATCGAGGCTGCCTTGTCTGCGGGTTGCGATATGGGTCTGGTGTGCAACGATCGGGCAGCAGCTGAACTGGCCCTCAGTGCAGCACAGCGCTTGAAGGTCACGCCGTCTGCGCGTATTGCCCGCATGCGCACGCAAGCCTGGGCCAGCACGGACTATCGGCAGGACCCACGCTGGCTAGTGGCCACAGGCGCCCTCAAAGATGCTGGTTTGATTGATTAACTCAAGTTTTTAAGAGGCAAGGTTCGATGACGGTTTACGCAATTATTGGTGGCACGGGGCTGACTCAACTCGAGGGTTTGACCATCAGCCGCTCGCTGGCGCTGGACACACCTTACGGGCCCACGTCTGCTGACATCCAGATAGGTGAGTTCGGCGGTCGTGAAGTGCTGTTTCTGGCCCGTCACGGTCACCCGCACCGGGTGCCGCCGCATCAGGTGAACTACCGCGCCAATATTTGGGCCTTGAAACAGGCTGGGGCCGAGGCGATTCTGGCGGTGAACGCGGTGGGCGGGATTCACATGGCGATGGGCACCGGGCATTTCTGCGTGCCGCACCAGTTGATCGACTACACCAGTGGGCGCGAACACACCTATTTCGCCGGTGACCTGGAGCACGTGACCCACATTGATTTCAGTTACCCCTACACCGAATCCCTGCGTCAGCAGTTGATCAGCGCCCTGGCTGCCGAAGGGTGTTACTACAGCACCCACGGTGTTTATGCCGCAACACAAGGTCCGCGCCTGGAAACCGTGGCGGAAATCGCCCGCCTTGAGCGCGACGGCTGCGACATTGTGGGTATGACCGGCATGCCAGAAGCTGCGTTGGCTCGCGAGCTGGACCTGGACTACGCGTGTCTGGCGCTGGTAGTCAATCCGGCAGCGGGCAAGACCACGGCGGTGATTACCATGGCCGAAATCGAGCAGGCATTGCACGACGGTATGGGCAAGGTCAAAGCGACCCTGGCGCGCGTGCTGGCGGGTTAACGAGGCACAGGTAACGCTTCAGGAATTGCCGCAGGCTGCGATCTTTCAAGATCAAAAAATCGCAGCCTGCGGATTTCTAGCGTTTTTCGGTTTTGGGCGGCAACGGTGCAAACAGCGCATCGATGTCGTCGTCCTGCAGTTTCCAGTCGCCAGCGATGCGGCCATCCAGCACGCCTGCCGCCAAATCTGATTTCTCCTGCTGCAGGTGCTGAATTTTCTCTTCCACCGTGCCGCGCGCAATCATCTTGTACACAAACACCGGTTTTTCCTGGCCAATGCGATAGGCGCGGTCGGTGGCCTGGTTTTCGGCGGCCGGGTTCCACCACGGATCGTAGTGAATCACGGTGTCGGCTTCGGTCAGGTTCAAGCCGACGCCGCCAGCCTTGAGACTGATGAGGAAGATCTGCAGTTTGCCACTCTGAAAGTCTTTGACCGGCGCACGCCGATCGCGGGTTTGGCCTGTGAGCAACGCGTAGCGGATGTCGCGTTTCTTCAGTTCCGCCTCGATCAGTTCCAGCATCGAGGTGAACTGTGAAAACAGCAGGATGCGCCGTCCCTCGGCGAATAGTTCTTCGAGCATGCTCATCAAGCTGTCGAGCTTGCCCGAGGTACTGCCTTTTTTCGGCGGCGTGCTGCTGACCAGGCGCAGGTCACAGCAAACCTGTCGCAGTTTGAGCAACGCCTCAAGGATGATGATCTGGCTGCGGCCCACGCCTTTGCGGGTGATTTCGTCGCGAACCTTTTTGTCCATGGCCAGGCGCATGGTCTCGTAGACGTCACGCTGCGCCTCGTTGAGATCGACCCAGTGGATGATCTCGGTTTTGGGTGGCAACTCGGTGGCGACTTGCTCCTTGGTGCGGCGCAACAGAAAAGGTTTGATGCGGGCATTGAGGTGTTGCAAACGTTCGTCGCTGCCTTGGCGCTCGATCGGTATCCGGTAGTTGTGATTGAACGCTCTAACGTTGCCCAGCCAGCCGGGAAGCAAGAAGTTGAACAGTGACCATAGTTCACCCAAGTGGTTTTCCAGTGGGGTGCCGCTCAGGCACAGGCGCTGACGGGCAATCAGCTCACACGCCGCCAGTGACGCTTTACTGTCAGGGTTTTTGATGTACTGCGCTTCGTCCAGGATCAGCACGTGCAACGGCAGTTTGGCCAGTTTTTCAATGTCTTTGGGCAACAGCGCATAGGTGGTGAGGATCAGGTCGTAATCGTTGAGGTGCTCGAAATGCTTTTTACGTGTTGCGCCTACCAGCGCCAGCACCTTGAGTTGCGGGGTGAAGTGCGCGGCTTCGTCCAGCCAGTTGGGAATCAGGCTGGTGGGCATCACTACCATGGCCGGTCGGTCGAGGCGGCCGGCATCTTTCTCGGACAGAATATGCGCCAGTGTTTGCAGGGTTTTGCCCAGGCCCATGTCATCGGCAAGAATACCGCCGACCTCAAGCTGGCGCAGTGACTGCATCCAGCTCAGTCCTTCAAGCTGATACGGTCGCAGGTTGGCATTCAACCCTTGCGGGGCGTCGACGCTGAAGTCCTTGATATCTCGCAGGCGTTGCGCAAAACCGCGAATATGTTCGCCACCTTCCCAGCGCAACGGCATGGCGTCCAGTGCATTGAGACGCGGCGCGTCTGCGCTTTTGATTCGCAGGGCAGTCGCCCCCGGCTCGCCCAGATAGAACTCGTCCAGGGTGGCCAACACCGGTTTCAGGCGGCCATAGGGCAGGGCAACTTGCAGTGGTCCATGGCCACTGTTGGGCGTTGCCGGGATATTCACCAGAATCAGCTCATCATCGCGGCGTCTGGCGAGTTTTTCGGGGCTGAGGATGTCGGTGTGCGAACGCATCAGGTTCAACAGAATCGGCAGCAGGCTCAGGCGCTGGCCGTTCACGATGATCCCCAGTTCCAGGTCGAACCAGTCGTGCTCCGGGGCTTCGTCGACGTTGGCATACCAGTCTTCGATTGGCGTCAGATCAAAGCCGAAGTCTTCGTCAATCTCCAGCTCCCAGCCTTGTTCGCGCAGGTTGGGCATCTGGTTCAGGGTGAAGTTGAGCCAGGCGCTGTCGTTGACCATTTCATACAACTCGCCGGCGCTTTCCGGCAGTGCTTTGCTCTGGCGCGTGGCAATTTTGAAACCCAGCTCACGCAGTTGTTCGCGATAGGCATGTTCTGCTTCGGGCAGACGCTTGATTCGCAGGGTTTGCTGCTCTTGGCGGACCAGAATGTCGGCAGCCCTTTGCCCGCTGACGTAGTGCTCCAGGTAATTGAATGACAGCGCGGCACGGTGCTGGGTGTAGCGCTGCATTTTCCCGTTGCGTGGTTCAAAGGCGCTGAATTCTGCGCTGGCCAGCCACAGCCGTGGCCGTGGCTGGATGTCTTCGCTCAGTACTTCTGGCAGGTTGGCGGGGCGACGCGCGTCGAGTACAGCCTGGAGTTTTTCCAGCAGTTCGGCGTCCTTGGCAGCAGCGGGGTAGTTCAAGGTGTCTTCAATCTTCAGTAATACGGCAGCGGTGTGCTTGCAGTTGGTGCGCACGGGGCAGGTGCAGTTCGCGCTCACCAGCAGCAGGGTGCCTTTGGCGGATTCGCGTAACTGAATGGTCTGGCGATAGATGTTGTCCCCGGAACCCTGGCAACTGGCCGAAATCAGGCTATCGCCGATCTGCGCGATTCTGACACGGTTCTCCCGGGCGTAGCGGCGGCCACGCTCCAGGCTTTGCTCTTTGAAACGACTGACCCACGTCGCTGCAAGCGGCTTGGTCAGCCGAGGGGTCAGGTTCTGGTCCATGGGTGTTTCATTGCACAAGTCCCATCAGGAAGGCTTCGGTGTGAGGCGCTCCAGGAGAGCCTCAATGATGTTGAAGCGTTCATCCGGGCGCTCCATCGGCGCCATGAATTTGAACAGCGTCGCCCCTTCGAATTTGTAGCGGTTGGGCTGGCTCTGAATCAGTTTGATCAGGGTCAGCGGATCGACCGGGGTGTCAGAGGCAAACTCGACGCGCCCACCTTGCGGCCCGGCGTCGATTTTCTTGATACCCAGTTGCTCGGCCTGCAATTTCAGCAGAGTGATCCGCACCAGGTTCTTTGTGGGCTCCGGCAGTAAGCCAAAACGGTCGATCATCTCAACCTGCAAATCCTTGAGGCCGTCTTCGTCCGTGGCCGAGGCAATGCGCTTGTAGAGGATCAGGCGCGCATGCACGTCCGGCAGATAGGATTCCGGAATCAACGCCGGGACCCGCAAGTTGATTTCGGGACCACCGCCCAGTGGCTGCTCGAGGTTGGGTTGTTCGCCCTTGCGGATCGACTTGACCGCGCGTTCGAGCATTTCCATGTACAGGGTAAAGCCGACCGCCTGGATCTGGCCGCTTTGGCCATCGCCCAGCAACTCGCCCGCACCGCGGATTTCCAGGTCGTTGGTGGCCAGAACAAAACCGGCGCCCAGGTCCTGGGTGTTGGCGATGGCTTCGAGGCGTTTTTGCGCGTCGCCGGTGATTTGCTGGCGCGGTGGCGTCAACAGGTACGCGTAGGCCTGGTGGTGACTGCGCCCAACGCGGCCGCGCAACTGGTGCAACTGCGCCAGGCCGAACTTGTCCGCGCGCTCGATGATGATGGTGTTGGCGCTCGGCACGTCGATGCCGGTTTCGATGATGGTGGAGGCGATCAGCACGTTGAAGCGCTTGTGATAGAAGTCGCTCATCACCTGTTCGAGTTCGCTTTCGCGCATTTGCCCATGGCCGATGCCGATTCGCGCTTCCGGAACCAGTGCCGAAAGGTCGGCGGCACATTTCTCGATGCTTTTCACATCGTTGTGCAGGTAATACACCTGGCCGCCGCGCAGCAGTTCACGCAACAGGGCTTCTTTGACCGTGCTGTTGTTTTGCTCCATGACGAAGGTGCGCACTGACAATCGGCGCGCCGGTGGCGTGGCGATGATCGACAGGTCACGCATGCCCGATACCGCCATGTTCAGCGTTCGCGGGATCGGCGTAGCGGTGAGGGTCAGAATGTCGACCTCACTGCGCAGGGCCTTGAGCTGTTCCTTTTGGCGCACCCCGAAACGGTGTTCTTCGTCGATGATCACCAGCCCCAGGTTTTTGATTTTGACGTCGTCCTGCAGCAGCTTGTGCGTGCCGATCACGATGTCGATCTTGCCTTCGGCCAGGTCGGCCACGGCCTGGTTGATTTCTTTGGCGGACTTGAAGCGGCTCATTACTTCGACGCGCACCGGCCAGTCGGCAAAACGGTCGCGGAAGCTGTTGTAGTGCTGCTGGGCGAGCAGGGTGGTTGGCACCAGAATCGCCACCTG
Source organism: Pseudomonas sp. 7P_10.2_Bac1 (assembly GCF_025465935.1). GTDB lineage: Bacteria > Pseudomonadota > Gammaproteobacteria > Pseudomonadales > Pseudomonadaceae > Aquipseudomonas. The sequence goes on from NZ_JANLNV010000079.1 coordinate 85,261, forward strand.
ACGGCCACCGTGAACGGCAATAAAGGCGGCGCGCATGGCCACTTCGGTTTTACCAAAGCCCACGTCACCACACACCAGGCGGTCCATCGGCTTGGGCGACAACATGTCGGCGCGCACGGCTTCGATGGTGGTTTGCTGGTCCGGTGTTTCTTCAAACGGGAAGCCAGCACTGAACGTTGCGTAATCGGCTTTCGGATCGGCAAACGCGTAGCCTTCGCGGGCCGCGCGGCGAGCATAGATGTCGAGCAACTCGGCGGCCACGTCACGCACTTGTTCGGCGGCTTTGCGCTTGGCTTTTTGCCAGGTTTCAGAGCCCAGGCGATGCAGCGGCGCCAGTTCGTCATCACTGCCGGTGTAGCGGGCGATCAGGTGCAGGTTGGCCACCGGCACATACAGCTTGGCGCCCTCGGCGTACTCGAGGGTCAGGAACTCGGCTACCTGATTGTCGACTTCCAGCGTCGCCAGCCCTTGGTAGCGCCCCACGCCGTGGTCAATGTGCACCACCGGCGCGCCTTCACGCAGCTCGGTGAGGTTCTTGATCACCGCGTCGTTGTTGGCGTCTGCACGTTTTTCGCGGCGCCGACGTTGCATCACGCGTTGCCCGAACAGCGGGCTTTCGGCGATCAGTGCGAGGGCCGGATCGTCCAGCAGCAAGCCTTCATCCAGCGGAGCGATGGTGATCGCCAGGCGATGTTTGCTGGCGACAAAATCAGCCCAGTTGTCGACGTTCTTCGGACGTAGCTTTAGCCGCTCCAGCAGTTCGAGCAGCACTTCGCGGCGCCCGGCTGATTCAGCGGTGAACAGTACGCGGCCATCAAACTGTTCGAGAAACCCTGACAGCGCCGCCAGCGGCTGGCTGGCCTTGGCTTCAATCGCCAGATTCGGTAGCGCTTGTGCAGGGAAACGCTCGCGGCTGCTGCCTGCGTCGATGTCGTCCTGGCTGGCCACCACGCGCGGCCAACTTTTAAGACGGGCGAAGCAGTCTTCTACTGGCAGGAACAATTCGGCTGGCGGTAACAAGGGCCGCGACGGATCAACCCTGCGTTCTTCATAGCGGTTGCGCACATCCGACCAGAAGTTTTCTGCTGCCTGCTCGATACCCGGTAGCGAGAACACTTGGGTGTCCCCCGGCAGGTAGTCGAACAGTGTCGAGGTTTCTTCGAAAAACAGTGGCAGGTAATACTCGATGCCCGCGGGGGTAATTCCGCTGGTCAGGTCCTGAAAAATCGGACAGCGGCGGAAATCGACATCGAAACGTTCACGAAAGCGTGCCTTGAAACGGGTCACAGCGTCCTTTTGCAGCGGGAACTCACGGGCTGGCAGCAAACGCACCGATTCCACTTTGTCGATGGAGCGCTGGTTCTCGGGGTCGAAGGTGCGCAGGGTTTCGATTTCATCATCGAACAGATCGATCCGGTACGGCAGTTTACTGCCCATCGGGAACAGGTCGATCAGCGCACCCCGCACCGCGAATTCGCCGTGCTCATACACGGTGTCGACGCAGCGATAACCACTGGCCTCAAGACGCGTGCGCATTTGCTCGACGTCGAGTTTTTGGCCTACATCCAGCACCAGGCTGCTACCCAACAGGAACTTGGTCGGCGCCAGGCGATGTAGGGCGGTGGTAATGGGCACTACCAAAACCCCGTGGTCCAGCTCTGGCAGCCTGTAGAGGCTGGCGATGCGCTGGGAAATGATGTCTTGGTGCGGCGAGAACAGGTCGTAGGGCAGGGTTTCCCAGTCAGGGAAATGCAGCACCGGCAAATCGGGGGCGAAAAACCGTAGTTCCTGTTCGAGACGCTCAGCACTTTGGCTGTCAGCCGTCAGGAGCAGGGTGAAGCGCTGGGCAGCGCTGGCAGCTTCGGCAATGGCGAGGCTCAGGGCAGCACCGGGCAGATTGCTCCAGTGCTGTTTTCCTGCCTTGGCAGGGAGTTTGGGTAGACGCAGGACGGGCACGGAAGGTTGAGCTCCAAGCGTTGCGGCAAAGAGGCCAATTGTAACGGCCAAGGGGGTGGCTGTCAGTTGCCGTCTTTAATGGAGTATTGAAATCAGTGCTTTAGGGTGCAAAACCAGGGGCTAGAGAATGTTGCGGCCCGGCCCTGAACCGCGGAAAAGCTGATTGTTAGAAAATTATTTGCCTTTATTTATTGGAGCTTAAACGTTTCAGTAAGGGTGTATGACAGGCGTGCATTGCCCAGGCATGGACACAACTGCATAATGTAGCCCCTTTTTTCAGCCCCTACATGTGGAAGGTTCCCGTGACTCAGAAGCCCGACCAGTGTCTTGGTGAATGGATCGACCGTGAAGCACTCGCAGAAGCGATGATTCCGCTCATCGGTCAGCTTTACCGCAATAACAATGTGGTGAGTTCGATCTATGGCCGCAGCCTGATCAACCGTTCAGTCATTGCGATTCTCAAAGCGCACCGCTTTGCTCGTCATCGCCAGTCCGATGACAGCGAATTGTCCGTGCACGAAACTTTCCCGCTGCTCAAGGCGATGAGCGAGCTCAAGCTCGGTGCCGCCTCGGTTGACCTGGGCAAGCTGGCAGTCAAGTTCAAGGCTGAAGGCAATGGCCGTACTGCCGAGCAGTTCGTTCGTGAAGAACTGGCCGATGTAGTCGGTCAGCAAAACGCTTGCGCACGTAAAGGCACTGACGTTGTGTTGTACGGCTTCGGTCGTATTGGCCGTCTGCTGGCACGCATCCTGATCGAAAAAACCGGTGGTGGCGACGGCCTGCGTCTGCGTGCCATCGTTGTGCGCAAAGGCGCCGAAAACGACCTGGTCAAGCGCGCCAGCCTGCTGCGTCGTGACTCGGTACATGGTCCGTTCGACGGCACCATCGTGGTGGATGAAGAAAACAACACCATCACCGCCAACGGCAACCTGATCCAGGTGATCTACGCGAAGAACCCGACCGAGGTGGATTACACCCAGTACGGCATCCAGAACGCCCTGCTGGTGGACAACACCGGTGTATGGCGTGACGCCGACGGTCTGGGCCAGCACCTGCAGTGCCCGGGTATTGACCGCGTTGTTCTGACCGCGCCTGGCAAAGGCAAGCTCAAGAACATCGTTCACGGTATCAACCACAACGAAATCACCGCAGACGACAAGATCGTTTCGGCGGCCTCCTGCACCACCAACGCCATCGTGCCGGTGCTCAAGGCTGTCAACGACAAGTTCGGTATCGTCAACGGCCACGTTGAAACCGTTCACTCGTACACCAACGACCAGAACCTGATCGACAACTTCCACAAAGGCGATCGCCGTGGCCGCAGCGCTGCGCTGAACATGGTTATCACCGAGACCGGTGCTGCGACTGCTGCTGCCAAGGCCCTGCCTGAGCTGGCTGGCAAGCTGACCGGTAACGCGATCCGCGTTCCAACGCCAAACGTGTCGATGGCCATTCTCAACCTGAACCTTGAGAAGTCGGCAACCCGCGACGAAATGAACGACTACCTGCGTCACATGGCCCTGCATTCCGATCTGCACAAGCAAATCGACTTCGTGAGCTCGCAAGAAGTGGTGTCGACTGACTTCGTAGGTTCGCGTCACGCCGGTGTGGTGGATGCTGAAGCGACTATCTGCAATGACAACCGCGTTGTGCTGTATGTGTGGTACGACAACGAATTCGGTTACAGCTGCCAGGTAGTGCGTGTGATGGAAGACATGGCCGGGGTTAACCCGCCAGCGTTTCCACGCTAAGCACCACCCATAGAAGAACCCCGAGAAATCGGGGTTTTTTTATGGGCGGCATTTAAAGCCCTGTAGGAGCTCGCCTCGCGATCTTTTAAAGGATCAAAAGATCGCGAGGCAAGCTCGCTCCTACAGGGATGTGCTGATTCGCTAAGCGGTTTGCGCCACGCGACGTTCGTGTTTGTTTCCCGGTGAGCCACAGGCCTGGCGCGGTTTTTAAAACCCTGTAGGAGCGAGCT
>NZ_JANLNV010000072.1 GCF_025465935.1 Pseudomonas sp. 7P_10.2_Bac1
TAGGCGCCCAAAAATTTTTTAAAAAAAAAAACGCCCGCCCCCCACCCCCCCGCCTACGGGAATTGCATGTGCCGTCAGTTCTGGTGCTGCGCCAGCAGACGTTCCATGTGCGCATCCAGGCGGCGTTTGATTTCGGTTTCGATGTGCGGGGCGAAGTCGTTGATGACCTCGTGCATGATCGCTTGCGCGGCGTTGCGCAGTTCTTTGTCCAGATGGACGAGCAGCGCGTCCGGGGCTTTTTCGGTCTTGGGTGCTTCTGCGATGCCGACCAACGGTATTTGTGCAGGTTCCGGGTCAGGCTCAGGGGCGACAGTGTCGTCGATGACGTCAGACAGCAGCGGAATCTGCTCACCGTCACGGCCCACCATTTCAGTCAACAGCGGCGGTTGCAGGCCGTCATCGCCCAGCAATTGGCGAATGGATTCAAGATCGTCGAGCAGGTGTGCGGCTTTTTTCGGCGAATTGGAGGTGTCCATCGTGTGCTCAGAGTCGTTGTAACTTGTGATCTTGCAGAGGATAGCCGTGTTCACGGTAGAAGCGAAAACTCTCCCGCGCAGCCAGACGTACGACAGGGTCTTCGACCACGACTTCAGCGACGCGGGCGAAGCGATTGAAAAATTCAGGGACTTTCAGGTCCAGGTTGATCAGTAAATCCTGATGGCTGGCAGGGGCTTGGGTCAGGCCCATGACAACTGTGCCGTCAGGTTGATCTTCGGTGGTGCTGTGGGGCACGAAGCTTTCGCCCTTGAAGCGCCATAAACGCTCGTCCAGGTCCTGGCGTTGTGCCGCGTCACTGCAATGCAGGTAAACCCGGTGGCCAAGGCGCCAGGCTTTTTCAGTGAGTTTGCAGGCAAAGTCCAGCCGCGCAGAAGCCTCGGCGCTGGGCAGGATATAAAAGTCGACCTTGGTCAGCTCGGTATGGGGTTCTGAGGTCATTGCGATTCCTGAATCGGGGTTGCACCGCCTTCAGGCGATGCAACCGTCGATTGTCAGCTTCAAGCGTTGGCGCGGTCCAGCAGGTATTGAGTCAGCAAGGGAACCGGGCGGCCGCTGGCGCCCTTGTCTTTGCCGCCGCTGACCCAGGCCGTACCGGCGATGTCCAGGTGAGCCCAGTGGTAGGCCTTGGCAAAACGTGACAGGAAGCAGCCTGCGGTGATGGCGCCGGCTTTTGGGCCGCCAATGTTGGCCATGTCGGCAAACGGGCTGTCCAGCTGTTCCTGATACTCGTCGAACAACGGCAACTGCCAGGCGCGGTCGTCGGCTTGTTTGCCGGCTTCCAGCAGTTGGCCGATCAGTTCGTCGTTGTTGCCCATCAGGCCCGAGGTGTGAGCGCCCAGTGCGACCATGCATGCGCCGGTCAGGGTGGCGATGTCGATCACCGCCTGTGGCTTGAAGCGCTCGGCGTAGGTCAGTGCATCGCACAATACCAGGCGACCTTCGGCGTCGGTGTTGAGGATTTCAACGGTTTGACCGCTCATGGTGGTCACGATGTCACCCGGACGAGCCGCGCCGCCGCTAGGCATGTTCTCGGCGCATGCCAGGATGCACACCAGGTTGATCGGCAGTTTCAGCTCTAGCACAGCACGCAGGGTGCCGAAGACGCTGGCAGCACCGCCCATGTCGTACTTCATTTCATCCATGCCGGCACCGGGCTTGAGGCTGATGCCACCGGTATCGAAGGTGATGCCTTTACCGACCAGTACAAAAGGCTTCTCGGATTTCTTGCCGCCTGCGTAGTTCATGACGATCAGGCGTGGCGGCTGCTCGCTGCCCTGGCCGACCGCGTAGAACGCGCCCATGCCCAGTTCCTTGATCTTCTTCTCGTCGAGCACTTCGACTTTCAGGCCTTTGTACTGCTTGCCCAGCTCTTTGGCCTGCTCGCCCAGGAAGGTCGGATGGCAGATGTTTGGCGGCAGATTGCCCAGGTCGCGGGTGAACGCCATGCCTGCAGCAATCGCCTGAGCGTGGGTGACCGCGCGCTGCACTTCAGCCTGGGCAGCTTTGATGGTCAGCAGGGTGATTTTTTTCAGGGAGCGGGGGTCGGCTTTCTGGCTCTTGAAACGGTCGAACGTGTATTGGCCGTCGAGCAGGGTTTCAGCCAGCAAGCGGTTTTTGCTGTAGCTGTCGCGACCTTTGACCACCAGTTCGTCGAGGGCGAAGACCGCGTCGCTGCCGCCCAGGCCTTTAAGTGTGTTCAATGCGCCGCTGATGATTTTGCGCAAAGGGCGATCGCCCAGTTCTTCGTCTTTGCCCGTGCCCAGCAGCAGGACGCGTTCGGCCTTGAGGTTTGGCAGGTTGTGAAGCAGCAGGCTCTGACCGGTTTTGCCGGCGATATCACCCCGCTTGAGCACGGCGCTGATGGCGCCACCGGAGAGCTCGTCGAGGGCTTTAGCAGTAGGGCCGAGTTTACGGCCTTCGCTGATAGCGACCACGAGAGTGGCCGTTTTCAACGTGTCTGGGCTGACGCTTTTTACAACCAGTTCCATGTCCGGGTCCCTGAATCAAATGGTCAACGTGCGCACAAACGGTGCGGTTTGCTTGCTTGAAAGATGAAGCGCTGCACCTGGGTGACAGACGGGCATCAAGGCAGGCAGTTTGAACCTCGTCGGCCGGGCCTGACAACCCTCGAATGCTGCCAAATCAGCGCTTTAAAGCCTTGGCTGAGCATGTGCAGTGACAGGCGCGGTCATTCACAGGATAATGCGCCATCTTTTTAAACGACTAGGCTCATCACCATGAGCTAGTGTCGATTCGCTATGCCGCTTGTTTGGCCGCCTTAGCCTGACGACCCCTGGAGTGTCTGGTTTGATCGTCTTCCGTTATCTATCCCGCGAAGTCCTGCTTACATTGAGCGCTGTCAGCGCAGTGCTGCTGGTCATCATCATGAGCGGTCGCTTCATCAAATATCTGGCCCAGGCTGCCTCCGGCGCCATGGACCCCAGCTCGCTGTTCCTGATCATGGGCGTGCGCCTGCCGGGCTTCATGCAGTTGATCCTGCCGCTGGGTCTGTTCCTGGGTTTTCTTCTGGCTTACGGGCGCATGTACCTCGAGAGCGAGATGACGGTCTTGTCGGCGACCGGGATGAGCCAGCAACGTCTGTTGGCCATCAGCATGGTGCCTGCGACCATTGTGGCGCTGATTGTTGCCTGGTTGAGCTTGAGCCTGGCGCCTCAAGGTGCCACGCAGTTTCAATTACTGCTTAACAAGCAAGATGCCCTGACCGAGTTCGATACCCTTGAACCGGGCCGCTTTCAGACCCTGAACGATGGTTCTCGAGTGACCTACACCGAACAAATGACCAATGACCGGACCAATCTGGGGGGCGTGTTTATCACCCAGAAAAACCTCGGTCAGGATGCCAAGGACCGCAGCATTTCTATATTGGTCGCGCAAAAGGGGCGCCAGGAAGTGCGTCCTGACGGCAGCCGCTGGTTGATCCTGGATGACGGTTATCGTTATGACGGTAACCCTGGGCTGGCGGATTACCGCGCCATCAAATACGACACTTATGGCGTGTTGCTGCCCAAGCCCGATGTCAGTAATGAAGTCACGGACCGCGATGCGATGCCAACCAGCAGCCTCATCGGTAATCCGGACGTGCGTGCGATTGCAGAGTTGCAGTGGCGCATTTCCATGCCGCTTCTGGTGTTTATCGTGACCCTGATTGCCGTCCCGCTGTCCCGTGTCAACCCGCGCCAGGGCCGTTTCCTCAAGCTATTGCCTGCCATTCTTCTGTACATGGGTTACGTGACCGCCTTGATTCTGGTCCGTGGCGGCCTCGAAAAAGGCAGCATTTCACCGACGCTTGGCTTGTGGTGGGTGCACGGCCTGTTCCTGGCTATTGGTCTGCTGTTGTTCTACTGGGAGCCGTTGCGCTTGAAGTTGGCAAGTCGCCGTAGCGAGAAGGAGCTGGCTCATGGTTAAGCTCGATCGCTACATTGGTAAAAGCGTATTACTGGCGATCCTGGCTGTGTCCGGGATCATCGTCGGGCTTGCGTCGCTGTTCGCGTTCATTGACGAGGTGAAGAGTCTCTCCAGCACTTACACCATGTCGGATGTGTTCAGCTTTGTAGCGCTGACAGCGCCGCGTCGCCTCTACGATATGTTACCGGTGGCAGCGCTGATCGGCTGCTTGATCGGGCTGGGCAGCCTGGCGAGCAACAGCGAACTGACCATTATGCGTGCGGCGGGTGTGTCCACCGGTCGTATCGTGTGGGCGGTCATGAAGCCGATGCTGGTCCTGATGCTGGTCGGTATTCTGATTGGCGAATACCTGGCTCCCGCGACCGAGTCGGTGGCCCAGGCCAATCGGGCCCTGGCGCAGGGCAGCGGCGATGCGCAAAGCTCCAAGCATGGTATGTGGCACCGCGAGGGGGAGGAGTTCATCCATATCAACGCGGTTCAGCCAGATGGCATGTTGCTGGGGGTGACGCGTTATCGTTTCGATAAAGAGCACCACTTGCTGTCTGCCAGCTTCTCCAGGCAGGCCAACTTCATTGAGGACCACTGGCAACTGAGCGATGTGGCGACCACGGTTTTCCATGAGCGCAGCACAGAAGTCGTGAACCTGCCTGAAGAGCGCTGGGACGTCTCGCTGAGCCCTGAGCTGCTCAACACCGTCGTCATGGCGCCGGATGCGCTGTCGATTTCCGGGCTGTGGGGTTATATCCATTACCTGAAAGACCAGGGCCTGAACAACGGCCGTTACTGGCTGGCATTTTGGGTCAAGGTGTTGCAGCCATTTGTCACGGCCGCGCTGGTATTGATGGCCATTTCTTTCATCTTCGGCCCGTTGCGTTCTGTTACTTTGGGGCAACGAGTGTTTACCGGTGTGCTGATCGGCTTTGCATTCAAGATTGCGCAAGACCTGCTGGGGCCAGCCAGTCTGGTATTTGGCTTCTCGCCGCTGTTCGCGGTGCTGCTGCCAGCCGGTATCTGTGCCCTGGCCGGTTTCTGGTTGTTGCGTAGGGCCGGTTGATCAAACGTCATGGCGTTGATCAAAAAGCCTCTATCGCGTGATAGGGGCTTTTTTGTGAACGTGACGCTTGGCTCAGGGATCAGGTACAATTCCCGGCTATTTTTCGGCGGGCAGTCTGCCTGCGACTTTTTTTGAGTGTTGACCCGTGAGTGATTTGAGTCATATCCGCAATTTCTCCATCATCGCCCACATTGACCATGGCAAGTCGACGCTGGCCGATCGTTTCATTCAGATGTGCGGTGGTCTGACTGCCCGCGAAATGGAAGCCCAGGTACTGGACTCCATGGACCTGGAGCGTGAGCGTGGGATTACCATCAAGGCCCACAGCGTTACCTTGTACTACACGGCCAAAGACGGCAAAACCTATCAGTTGAACTTCATTGATACCCCGGGTCACGTTGACTTCACCTACGAAGTCAGCCGCTCTCTGGCGGCCTGTGAAGGTGCCTTGCTGGTGGTAGACGCGGGGCAGGGCGTAGAAGCCCAGTCCGTTGCCAACTGCTACACCGCTATCGAACAGGGTCTTGAGGTGATGCCGGTCTTGAACAAGATCGACCTGCCACAGGCTGACCCTGATCGTGTGAAGGAAGAAATCGAAAAAATCATCGGTATCGATGCCACTGACGCCGTGACCTGCAGCGCCAAGACTGGCCTGGGTGTCGACGAAGTGCTCGAGCGCCTGGTGCACACCATTCCTGCGCCAACCGGCAATATCGATGATCCGCTGCAGGCGTTGATCATCGACTCCTGGTTCGACAACTACCTGGGCGTTGTCTCCTTGGTACGCGTGCGTCACGGCCGCGTGAAAAAAGGCGACAAGATCCTGGTCAAATCCACCGGCAAGATCCACTTGGTGGACAGCGTCGGTGTTTTCAACCCGAAACACACAGCGACTTCCGACCTCAAGGCCGGCGAAGTGGGCTTCATCATCGCAGGCATCAAGGACATTCACGGTGCGCCGGTGGGTGACACCCTGACCCTGAGCTCGACCCCTGATGTCGAAGTGTTGCCAGGTTTCAAACGCATTCAGCCTCAGGTATACGCGGGTCTGTTCCCGGTCAGCTCCGATGACTTCGAAGATTTCCGTGACGCGCTGCAAAAGCTGACGCTGAACGACTCGTCGCTGCAATACACACCAGAAAGCTCTGACGCACTGGGCTTCGGCTTCCGTTGCGGCTTCCTGGGCATGCTGCACATGGAAATCATCCAGGAGCGCCTGGAGCGCGAATACGACCTGGACCTGATTACCACGGCCCCGACCGTAATTTTCGAGCTGCTGCTCAAGAACGGCGACACGATTTACGTCGATAACCCGTCTAAACTGCCAGACTTGTCGGCCATCGAAGATATGCGCGAGCCAATCGTGCGTGCCAACATTCTTGTGCCTCAAGAGCACCTGGGCAACGTCATAACCCTGTGTATCGAAAAACGTGGCGTTCAGCACGACATGTTGTTCCTGGGTACTCAGGTGCAAGTGACCTACGATTTGCCGATGAACGAAGTGGTTCTGGACTTCTTCGACCGTCTCAAATCCACCAGTCGCGGCTATGCTTCGCTCGATTACCATTTCGACCGCTACCAGTCGGCTAATCTGGTGAAGCTTGATGTATTGATCAACGGCGAGAAAGTCGATGCCTTGGCATTGATCGTTCACCGTGACAACGCCCACTACAAAGGGCGTGCACTAACCGAAAAAATGAAAGAACTGATTCCTCGTCAGATGTTCGACGTTGCAATCCAGGCCGCCATCGGCGGGCAGATTGTGGCGCGTACCACCGTCAAGGCTCTCAGAAAGAACGTACTGGCCAAATGCTACGGTGGTGACGTTAGCCGTAAGCGCAAGCTGTTGGAAAAGCAAAAGGCCGGTAAAAAACGCATGAAGCAAGTGGGTAACGTGGAGATTCCACAAGAAGCCTTCCTTGCGGTGCTCAGGTTGGATAGCTAGGTCCTATGTCACTAAATTTCCCGCTGTTGCTGGTTATTGCTGTCGCCGTCTGCGGTTTGCTGGCGCTGCTCGATCTGGTCTTCCTGGCACCTCGCCGGCGCAAGGCCATTGCCAACTATCAGGCCACTGTTCAGCCGGCTGATGGGCAGGTCATCGAAAAGCTCAACAAGGAACCGCTGCTGGTTGAATACGGCAAGTCGTTCTTCCCGGTGTTGTTCATCGTGCTGGTGCTGCGTTCGTTTCTGGTTGAGCCGTTCCAGATTCCGTCCGGCTCGATGAAACCGACACTGGACGTGGGCGACTTCATTTTGGTGAACAAGTTTTCTTACGGGATCCGCTTGCCGGTGATCGACAAGAAAATCATCGAAGTGGGTGATCCGCAGCGCGGGGATGTCATGGTGTTTCGCTACCCAAGCGATCCGTCCGTCAACTACATCAAGCGTGTAGTCGGCCTGCCGGGCGACAAGATTCGCTACACCAGCGACAAGCATTTGTACGTCAATGACCAACTGGTTGCCGAGCAACTGGTGGGCGTTGAGCCTGGCACCTTGGGCAGTGCAGAGTTGTACAAAGAGAAGCTGGGCGAAGTCGAGCACATGATTCGCAAGGAAATGAGCCGCTATCGCACACCCCCTGACAACGAGTGGACGGTTCCGGCCGGGCACTACTTCATGATGGGTGACAACCGCGACAACTCGAACGACAGCCGTTACTGGGATGATCCCAACATTCCCAAAGATGAGCTGGGCATGGTTCCCGACCAGAACATTGTCGGCAAGGCCTTCGCAGTCTGGATGAGTTGGCCGGAACCCAAGATGAGCCATCTGCCGAACTTCTCGCGGGTGGGTCTGATCAAGTAGCCAAGACGGCGCTGTTAATAACAGCGCCGAATGCTTTTCAGGCGTCCCGATAAATCGGCGCCTGACGGTTCTTACGACCGCCTGCCATGTCGGGCAGAGCGGTCACAGTATTCAGGATGTGGATTTGAACAAAGCGTTAAGTGTGACGGCGGCGAACAGCCAGTTCCCTGTCCATTTGCTATGCGATAAACGAGCATCACTGATCCCTAATATCGGTCCGGTGGTGACATTCGGCCACGAACTCAGCGTGGGTAAATCGTGAGTTTTTCTTTAAGTCGTTTGGAGCGTCAGCTCGGCTACACCTTTAAAGACCAGGAGCTGATGGTTCTGGCACTGACACACCGCAGTTTCGCGGGGCGCAATAACGAGCGTCTTGAGTTCCTGGGGGATGCCATTCTCAATTTCGTTGCCGGTGAAGCGTTGTTCGATCGCTTCCCGTTGGCCCGTGAAGGCCAGTTGTCGCGCTTGCGTGCGCGTTTGGTGAAAGGCGAAACCCTGGCCGTCCTGGCCCGCGGTTTTGAGTTGGGCGAGTATCTGCGCCTGGGGTCGGGCGAACTGAAAAGCGGCGGTTTTCGTCGCGAGTCGATCTTGGCGGATGCCCTTGAAGCGTTGATTGGCGCCATCTACCTGGACGCGGGTATGGAAACCGCCCGTGACCGCGTGTTGGCCTGGCTGGCGGGGGAGTTCGAGACCCTGACCCTGGTCGACACCAATAAAGACCCAAAGACCCGACTGCAAGAATACTTGCAGTCACGCGCCTGTGAGCTGCCACGCTATGAAGTGGTGGATATCCAGGGCGAACCGCATTGCCGCACTTTCTTTGTCGAGTGCGAGATTGTCCTATTGAATGAAAAAAGCCGAGGCCAGGGCGTGAGCCGCCGTATTGCTGAACAAGTAGCGGCCGCCGCAGCACTGATTGCCCTTGGCGTGGAGAATGGCCATGACTGATTCAACTGAAACTCGCTGTGGCTATGTCGCCATCGTTGGTCGACCTAACGTGGGTAAATCCACACTGCTGAACCACATTCTGGGTCAAAAGCTGGCGATCACCTCGCGCAAGCCACAGACCACCCGTCACAACATGCTGGGCATCAAGACCGAAGGCGATATCCAGGCCATCTACGTCGACACGCCGGGCATGCACAAGGGCGGCGAAAAGGCCCTGAACCGTTACATGAACAAAACTGCTTCGGCGGCGTTGAAAGACGTTGACGTGGTGATCTTCGTAGTTGACCGCACCAAGTGGACTGAAGAAGACCAGATGGTCCTCGAGCGCGTCCAGTACGTGACCGGCCCGTTGATCGTGGCGTTGAACAAGACCGACCGCATCGAAGACAAAACCGAACTGATGCCACACCTGACCTGGCTTCAGGAACAACTGCCAAACGCCCAGATCGTGCCGATCTCGGCTCAGAACGGCCACAACCTCGACACCCTTGAGCGCGTGATTGCCGAGCATCTGCCGGAAAACGAGCACTTCTTCCCGGAAGACCAGATCACCGATCGCAGCAGCCGCTTCCTGGCTGCCGAACTGGTGCGTGAGAAGATCATGCGCCAGCTGGGTGCTGAGTTGCCGTACCAGATCACCGTCGAGATCGAAGAATTCAAGCAGCAGGGCAAGACCTTGCATATTCATGCGTTGATTCTGGTTGAACGTGACGGTCAGAAGAAAATCATCATTGGCGACAAGGGCGAGCGCATCAAGCGCATCGGCACTGAAGCACGCAAGGACATGGAACTGCTGTTTGATTCCAAAATCATGCTGAACCTGTGGGTCAAGGTCAAAGGCGGCTGGTCCGATGACGAGCGTGCCTTGCGTTCGCTGGGTTATGGCGATCAGTAAGGGATTGTAATACCTCGCTGTAGTGCAAGATCCTGTGGGAGCGGGCTTGCTCGCGATAGCATCAAATCGGTCTGCCTGCCTTGCCGAGTTGACGTTATCGCGAGCAAGCCCGCTCCCACATTAGACTTCTGATAAAGCTGATCCCTATGTCCAGCAAATCCATCGTCCCTCAGCTCTCCTACGTCCTGCACAGTCGCCCTTACCGTGAAACCAGTGCGCTGGTGGATTTCATCACGCCGCAAGGGCGCCTGCGTGCGGTACTGCGCAATGCGCGGGGCAAGGCGGGTACGCTGGCTCGGCCATTTGTGCCGCTGGAAATCGAGTTTTTCGGCCGCGGCGAGCTGAAAAACGTCGGTCGCATGGAAAGCGCGGGCGTTTCGACCTGGCTTAATGGCGAGGCGCTGTTCAGCGGTCTCTACCTCAATGAGCTGCTGATACGCCTGTTGCCTGCCGAAGACCCGCACCCGGCGGTCTTCGATCACTACGCTGCCACGTTGCTGGCCTTGGCCGAAGGACGTCCGCTGGAGCCGTTGCTGCGGGCCTTCGAGTGGCGACTGCTGGACGATCTGGGCTACAGCTTCTCACTGACTGAGGATATACACGGTGATCCGGTGGAGGCGGATGGCATGTACCGCTTGCAGGTGGACGCCGGGCTTGAACGTGTCTGGTTGTTGCAGCCAGGGTTGTTTCATGGCGTTGAGTTATTGGCCATGGCAGAAGCCGACTGGAGCGCAACGGGCGTATTGTCAGCGGCCAAACGTTTAATGCGCCAGGCATTGGCCGTGCATCTGGCCGGTAAGCCACTGGCCAGTCGTGAGTTGTTTCGCAAGCCCTGAATAGATCGGTATGCTGTGCGCCGAATCTTCAACTCTTCAGGAGAGCCCACGTGACCACTAGCAATCGCATTCTTCTTGGCGTGAATATCGACCACGTAGCCACGCTGCGTCAGGCGCGAGGCACGCGTTACCCGGACCCGGTCAAAGCGGCTCTGGACGCGGAAGAGGCGGGCGCCGACGGCATCACCGTGCATCTGCGCGAAGACCGTCGCCACATTCAGGAGCGCGACGTGTTGCTGCTCAAGGATGTGCTGCAAACGCGCATGAACTTTGAAATGGGCGTGACCGAAGAGATGATGGCCTTTGCCGAGCGCATCCGTCCGGCGCATATCTGCCTGGTGCCGGAAACCCGTCAGGAGCTGACCACCGAAGGCGGTCTTGATGTCGCGGGCCAGGAAGCACGTATCAAGGCCGCTGTTGAGCGTCTGAGCAAGCTTGGCAGTGAGGTGTCGCTGTTCATCGACGCTGACGAGCGTCAGATTGAAGCTTCTCGCCGTGTCGGCGCGCCAGCCATCGAACTGCACACGGGGCGATATGCCGATGCCCTGACGCCGACCGAAGTGGCTCAAGAGCTGCAACGCGTGGCTGATGGCGTGGCCTTTGGCCTGGGCCAGGGGCTGATCGTCAACGCCGGCCATGGTTTGCACTACCACAACGTGGAAGCCGTGGCGGCGATCAAGGGAATCAATGAGCTGAACATTGGCCACGCATTGGTGGCACATGCGCTGTTCGTCGGCTTCAAATCCGCTGTATCCGAAATGAAAGCCCTGATTCTGGCGGCCTCAAAAGCTTAAGGCACATCCCCGATCTGTAGGAGTGAGCTTGCCTCGCGATCTTTTGATCTTTTAAAAGATCGCGAGGCAAGCTCGCTTCTACAGCTGCGGTTCTTCTTTGGGCTTGGTCTTGTCGATGCCAGGAATGTGCAGTTTGCCGTCAGCCACCTGGTCGCCTTCAAGCTGCGGCTGTGTAGCCCAGGTCAGAATGTCGTAGTAACGACGAATGTTGGCCACAAAGTGCACGGGCTCGCCGCCCCGGGCGTAGCCGTATTTGGTTTTGCTGTACCACTGCTTTTGCGCAAGGCGAGGCAGGATCTTCTTTACATCCAGCCACTTGTTGGGGTTCAGGCCTTCTTTGGCGGCCAGTTTGCGCGCGTCGTCCAAGTGCCCGGTGCCGACGTTGTAGGCGGCCAGAGCAAACCAGGTGCGATCAGGCTCTGCAATATCGCCGTCCAATTGGTCCTTGATGTAGGCCAGGTATTTGGCACCGCCCATGATGCTTTGCTTGGGGTCCAGTCGATTGGACACGCCCATGGCTTGTGCGGTGTTTTGGGTCAGCATCATCAGCCCGCGAACACCGGTTTTAGAGGTCACGGCTGCTTGCCACAAGGATTCCTGATAACCCATGGCCGCCAGCAGGCGCCAGTCTATCTGCTCTTTTTTAGCGGCATCCTTGAAGAACAGTTCGTACTTGGGCAGCCGCTGCTGTAAATGCTGGGCAAAGGTGTAGGCGCCCACATAGCCGAGTACGTCCACATGCCCGTAGTAACGGTCTTTCAGGCGCTGCAGTGTGCCGTTCTTCTCGACTTTATCCAGATAGGCATTGATCTCGTTGAGCAGGCTGTTGTCTTCGCCGGCGACCACCGCCCAGCGCTGGCTACGGGCGTCGCCCAAATCAAAGGCCACGCGCACGTTGGGAAAGTACACCTGGTTCATGGCCATTTCGTTGGAATCAACCAGGGTCAGATCGATTTGACCCTCATCGACCATGCGCAACAAATCGACGACTTCAACCGCGTCCGATTCGTCGTATTCGATACCGGGGTACTGTTTCTTGAGTTCGGCCAACTGTTCGGCGTGGGAGCTGCCCTTGAGTACGGTGATCCGCTTGCCGACCAGATCGGCCGCCGTGGTCGGGCGTGATTGCCCGTTGCGGTAAATGATCTGGGGCGTGACTTCGAGGTATGGATGAGAAAACTTGGCTTGTGATAGACGGTTATCGCTGCTGACCAGACCGGCAGCAGCTAGCACCGGGCCGTCAGGTTGGCCCAGTTTGTTGAACAGATCGTCCAGATTGTCTGCCGTTTCGATTTCCAGCTTGACGCCCAGTTCGTCGGCAAAGCGTTTGACCAACTCGTATTCAAAGCCGGTCTCGCCGTTGCGGTCTTCGAAATAGGTGGCCGGGCTGTTACGGGTGATCACCCGCAGTACCCCATCCTCCTTTACGCGCTCAAGGGTGCTGGGTTTTTCAACGCAGGCGCCGAGCATCAGGAAGAGTCCGGTTACGAGCAGCCACTTGGCCCCACGCTGGCGGAATGCAGTTAGAGAAAACATTCGCGCAGTATACGCAAAGCAACGCGGGTGCCATATCTCGACAATCTGTGGGCATTCTGATAACAGCCGTCAAAAACGCTCTAACCCTTACGGAATAGGGGTTGGGCAGGGGTCTAAAGATCATTACCGACCATCTGTTAACCCGCTGATAGCCACAAAGAATAAGAATTTGATCGATTAACGACGTTTGGCGTGCGTCTAGTGTGCCGTTTCGGGTGCCGTCACCGATGGTTTAGGCTAGAATGCCGGGCCTCAAAGCACACCCCTCCCGAGGCTGTCCCGAAGATGTTGATCCTGCGCGGCGCTCCTGCCCTTTCTGCCTTTCGCCACAGCAAACTCCTTGCACAACTGAGCCTGAAGGTTCCAGCTGTCAGTGGTTTGTATGCTGAATTCGCCCACTTTGCCGATGTCACCGGTGATCTGACCAGCGATGAACAGCAGGTACTGGCTCGCCTCCTGAAATACGGCCCAAGCGTGCCGGTCCAAGAGCCAAATGGCCGACTGTTTTTGGTGCTGCCGCGGTTTGGCACCATTTCTCCTTGGTCGAGCAAGGCCAGCGATATTGCCCGTAACTGTGGCCTGAGCAAGATTCAGCGCCTGGAACGCGGTATTGCTTTCTATGTTGCCGGCCAGTTCAGCGACGCTGAGGCCGAGCTGATTGCCGCTGTATTGCATGACCGCATGACCCAGATCGTACTGGGCAACCTGGAGCAGGCCGCCGGTCTGTTCAGCCATGCCGAGCCAAAACAGCTGACCGCCATTGATGTGCTGGGCGGTGGCCGCGCCGCTCTGGAAAAAGCCAACGTCGAGTTGGGTCTGGCGCTGGCTGAAGACGAAATTGACTACCTGGTCAATGCGTTCAACGGCTTGGGTCGCAACCCGCACGACATCGAGCTGATGATGTTTGCCCAGGCGAACTCCGAGCATTGCCGTCACAAGATCTTCAACGCCAGTTGGGACATCGACGGCGAAAGCCAGGAAAAAAGCCTGTTCGGCATGATCAAAAACACCTACGTGATGCACAGCGAAGGCGTTCTGTCGGCTTATAAAGACAACGCCTCGGTGATCGTCGGCAGCGTGGGCGGGCGTTTCTTCCCGAACCCTGAAACCCGCCAGTACGGTGCGGTGCAGGAGCCTGTGCACATCCTGATGAAGGTTGAAACGCACAACCACCCGACCGCCATTGCCCCGTTCCCGGGCGCAGCGACCGGTTCCGGTGGCGAGATTCGTGACGAAGGTGCAACCGGTCGTGGCGCCAAGCCAAAGGCAGGCCTGACCGGCTTTACCGTTTCCAACCTGCAGATCCCAGGCTTTACCCAGCCGTGGGAAGTGCCATACGGCAAGCCGGAACGCATCGTAACGGCACTGGACATCATGATTGAAGGCCCGCTGGGTGGCGCGGCGTTCAACAACGAGTTCGGTCGTCCGGCCCTGACTGGCTACTTCCGTACCTTTGAACAGTCCATCAGCACCCCGCGTGGCGAAGAAGTGCGCGGTTACCACAAGCCAATCATGTTGGCCGGCGGCATGGGCAACATCCGCGCCGAACACGTGAAAAAAGGCGAAATCACCGTTGGCGCCAAGCTCATCGTGCTGGGTGGCCCGGCCATGTTGATCGGTCTGGGCGGCGGTGCGGCGTCTTCGATGGCGACCGGCGCCAGCTCGGCAGACCTGGACTTCGCTTCGGTACAACGCGAAAACCCGGAAATGGAACGCCGTTGCCAGGAGGTGATTGACCGTTGCTGGCAACTGGGTGACAAAAACCCGATCAGCTTCATCCACGACGTGGGTGCGGGTGGTCTGTCCAACGCATTCCCTGAACTGGTCAACGATGGCGACCGCGGTGGCCGTTTCGAACTGCGCAACATTCCAAACGACGAGCCGGGCATGGCCCCGCACGAAATCTGGAGCAACGAATCCCAGGAACGTTACGTTCTGGCCGTCAGCGTTGAAGACTTCGATCGTTTCCAGGCGATCTGCGAGCGCGAGCGTTGCCCGTTTGCCGTGGTGGGCGAGGCGACTGCCGAGCCACAACTGACCGTGACCGACAGCCATTTCGGTAACAGCCCGGTGGACATGCCGCTGGAAGTTCTGCTCGGCAAGGCCCCGCGCATGCACCGTTCGGTGGTACGTGAAGCCGAGCTGGGCGATGACTTTGATCCAGCGTCCCTGAACCTCGGCGAGTGCATCGAGCGCGTTCTGCACCACCCGGCCGTGGCCAGCAAGAGCTTCCTGATCACCATCGGCGACCGTACCATCACCGGCCTGGTTGCCCGTGATCAAATGGTCGGCCCGTGGCAGGTTCCGGTCGCCGACGTTGCCGTCACCGCCACCAGCTTCGACGTGTATACCGGCGAAGCCATGGCCATGGGCGAGCGGACCCCGCTGGCACTGCTGGATGCTCCTGCATCGGGCCGCATGGCCATCGGTGAAACCCTGACCAACATCGCGGCCTCGCGGATTGGCAAGATCTCCGACATCAAATTGTCGGCCAACTGGATGTCGGCGGCTGGCCACCCAGGTGAAGATGCCCGTCTGTACGACACCGTCAAGGCTGTCGGCATGGAGCTGTGCCCTGAGCTGGGTATCACCATTCCGGTGGGCAAGGACTCGATGTCGATGCAAACCCGCTGGAACGATGAAGGCGCAGACAAGAGCGTGACCTCGCCACTGTCGCTGATCGTGACCGGTTTTGCCCCGGTGCTGGATATTCGCCAGACCCTGACCCCTGAACTGCGCATGGACAAAGGCCTGACCGATCTGATCCTGATCGACCTGGGCCGTGGCCAGAACCGCATGGGTGCCTCGATCCTGGCGCAGACTTACGGCAAGCTGGGCAAGCAAGCGCCCGACGTTGACGATGCTGAAGACCTCAAGGCCTTCTTCGCCGTTATCCAGGGCCTGAACGCAGACGGCCACCTGCTGGCCTACCACGACCGTTCCGACGGTGGTTTGCTGACTTCTGTAATGGAAATGGCATTTGCCGGTCACTGCGGCCTGAACCTGACCCTGGATTGCCTGGCTGACAGCGTCGGTCAACTCCCGGCGGTTCTGTTCAACGAAGAACTGGGTGCCGTGATTCAGGTACGTCAGGACGCTACCGCTGACGTGCTGGCACAGTTCAGCGCTGCGGGCCTGGGCGAGTGCGTCGATGTGATTGGTCAACCGCTGAACAACAGCGAAGTCACCATCACGTTCCATGACGAAAAAGTTTTTGCCGGCCAGCGCGGTGAGTTGCAGCGCCAGTGGGCAGAAACCAGCTTCCAGATCCAGCGTATGCGTGACAACGCCGACTGCGCCCAGCAAGAGTTCGATGTGCTGCTGGAAGAAGACAACCCGGGCCTGACCGTGCAGTTGAGCTTCGACGTCAACGCCAATATCAGTGCGCCGTACATCAAAAAAGGCATTCGCCCACAGGTTGCCGTACTGCGTGAGCAGGGCGTCAACGGTCAGGTTGAAATGGCGGCGGCGTTTGACCGTGCCGGTTTCAATGCAATCGACGTGCACATGAGCGACATTCTGGCCGGCCGCGTCGACCTGAACGAGTTCAAAGGTCTGGTTGCTTGCGGTGGCTTCTCCTACGGTGACGTACTAGGTGCTGGTGAAGGCTGGGCCAAGTCGGCCTTGTTCAACGCTCGTGCACGTGACGCCTTCCAGGGCTTCTTCGAGCGCAGCGACAGCTTCAGCCTTGGCGTGTGCAATGGTTGCCAGATGATGTCCAACCTGAGCGAGTTGATTCCGGGCAGCGAGTTGTGGCCGCACTTCGTGCGTAACCGCTCCGAGCAGTTCGAAGCCCGCGTTGCCATGGTTCAGGTGCAAGAGTCCAATTCGATCTTCCTGCAGGGCATGGCCGGTTCGCGCATGCCGATCGCCATCGCCCACGGTGAAGGCCACGCAGAATTCGCCAGCCCTGAAGCGCTGTTGCAAGCCGACCTGTCGGGTACTGTTGCACTGCGTTTTGTCGACAACCACGGCAAGGTCACCGAGAAATACCCAGCCAACCCGAACGGTTCGCCGCGCGGGATCACCGGTCTCACCAGCCGTGACGGCCGCGTGACGATCATGATGCCGCACCCTGAGCGCGTGTTCCGCGCCGTGCAGAACTCGTGGCGTCCAGAAGAGTGGAGCGAAGATGCGCCATGGCTGCGCATGTTCCGTAACGCTCGGGTTTGGGTAGATTAAGGGCGTGTACAAGCTCAGCTTTTTCGTTCCGCCAAGTCATGTCGACGAGGTCAAGCGTGCCGTATTTGCCGCCGGTGGCGGTCGAATCGGCACCTACGACCAATGCGCCTGGCAGACCATGGGGCAGGGCCAGTTTCGAGCGCTGGACGGCAGTCAGCCGTTTATCGGGCAAACCGGCCAGGTCGAATATGTCGGCGAATGGAAAGTTGAGCTGGTCGTGGCAGATGAACTGATTCAGGCCGTGGTGGCTGCGCTCAAGCAAAGCCATCCGTACGAAACACCTGCTTACGAAGTGTGGCGCCTGGCTGATCTTTAGCCTGGCGTTGCATAAAAAAGCCCGCTGGCCCTTATGGGGCAGCGGGCTTTTTAGTGCGCGTGTTTCGGCTGGTCAGGGGCGAATTTCCACTAGGGTGCCGTCCTTGACCATGCTCCACACTTCACGCATTTCGTAGTTTTTCATGGCGATACAGCCATCGGTCCAGTCGAGCGTGTGGAACAGCTCCTCAGGGTTTTCTGCTGAGTCCGGCGTGCCATGAATCATGATCATCGAACCCGGGTTCACTCCGGCACGCCGTGCAGCGGCCGCATCGGTGACGTTGGGGTAGTTGATGTGCATGGCCAGATTGAATTTTTCGCTGCGCTTGCGCCAGTCCACCCAGTAAAGGCCTTCGGGCGTACGCTTGTCGCCTTCCTGTAATTTAGGCCCTTTAGGCTGTTTGCCCAACGAGATGCGATAGGTCCTGATGGCTTTACCATCGCTGATCAGCTCGAGCCTGCGAGCGGACTTTAGTACGAGAATCTTGTCGACTTTTTGGCTGCCACTGGTCCGTTGTGACGCTTGGGGTGGTTTAAGCACCTGATCTTTGTCGACGGGCTTGCCGTTGATAGTCATGACTACAGCGGCTTGGCAAGTAACGGCAAACGACAGGCAAAGTGCAGCAAGCAACCAGCGCATTAGGGAGGTATTCCTGAGGTACAAGGCAAACAACATTATTGTTGAGGTTTTATCAACTCTGGCAGTGGCGGCACCGCTTCGCTGCGCACAGGGTAAGTCTGTGTCGGGCGATCAGAAAAAAAGCATTCTAGGGTACGGCTCACAGTGCGAAAAGCTAACTCTGACCAAGGGATCTCAGCCTCGTCAAACAGCCGCACTTCCAGGCTTTCTTCGCCGGCCGCAAAGTCGAGGCTTTGCAGTTCGGCGCGGTAGAAAATATGCACTTGATTGATGTGAGGCACATCGATCAGCGTGTAGATAGCCAGTTGCTGAACCTGGGCGCAGGCTTCTTCCAGGGTTTCCCGGCGCGCAGCCTGCTCGACGGTTTCACCGTTTTCCATAAAGCCCGCGGGGAGTGTCCAATAGCCTTTGCGCGGTTCGATGGCGCGTCGGCACAGCAGCACTTGCGTGCCCCAGGTGGGCAGGCAACCGGCGACTATATTAGGGTTTTGATAATGAATCGTGTGGCAGTGGTCGCAGACATAACGCAGGCGAGAATCGCCTTGGGGGATATGTTGGCTGACAGAGTTACCGCACTGACTGCAAAATTTCATGCTGTGCTCTCGGGCTGTGGCGCCTATCTTGGGGCTGGGACGGATTTACAGCAAGCCCCACTTTGTGCCCTGCGACAGTCTGGGGCTTGGGTGCCTTGGGCAAATTGGTGCATGATGCCCGATAAGTGACGGATCGAGATGACCTATGCTGGATGAGCTACTTAGCCGTATGAGTCGCTACACCCCTGGGACGCTGGACACAGAGCGCAGCTTCCCGGAGGCGGCAGTATTGTTGCCGGTGACGCGCAGTGACGAGCCTGAATTGATTCTGACCCTGCGTGCCAGCGGGTTGTCGACTCACGGTGGTGAAGTGGCTTTCCCGGGTGGGCGGCGCGACCCGGAAGACCCGGACCTGGTGTTTACCGCGCTGCGTGAGGCCGAAGAAGAAATCGGCCTGCCGCCCGGGCTGGTCGAGGTGATCGGGCCGCTCAGTCCGTTGATCTCATTGCACGGCATACGGGTCACGCCTTATGTCGGGCTGGTTCCCGATTATGTCGAGTACCTGGCCAATGATGCCGAGATCGCTGCCGTGTTCAGCGTGCCGCTGGATTTTTTCCGTCAGGACCCGCGAGAACATACCCACCGTATCGATTACCAGGGGCGCAGTTGGTATGTGCCCAGTTACCGTTTTGGCGTGTACAAGATCTGGGGCCTCACGGCGATCATGATCGTTGAGTTGATGAACCTGCTGTACGACGACGTCAACATCAGTCTGCACACCCCGCCTGAACGTTTTATCAATGTATAGAGCTGTCTGTAGACAGCCACGCCTGCCTTGAGGACATCAGCATGAAATACCGTTTGGGCGACTCCCGCGTCGACACTCATCCCGACAGTTGGGCTGCCCCCAACGCCACTTTGATCGGCAAGGTGCGTCTGGAAGAGGGCGCCAGTGTCTGGTTTAACGCTGTATTGCGTGGTGACAACGAACTGATCCTGATCGGCAAGCACAGCAACGTGCAGGACGGTGCGGTGATGCACACCGACATGGGCTACCCGCTGACCCTGGGCACCGGCGTGACCATTGGCCATAACGCCATGTTGCACGGCTGCACTGTTGGTGATTACAGCCTGATCGGTATTAATGCGGTGATTCTCAACGGTGCCAGGATTGGCAAACATTGCATCATCGGCGCCAACTCGCTGATTGGCGAGGGCAAGGAAATCCCGGACGGTTCGCTGGTCATGGGCTCGCCCGGTAAAGTGGTGCGAGAGTTGACCGAAGAGCAGAAAAAAATGCTGGAAGCCAGTGCCGCCAGTTATGTGAAAAATGGCCAGCGCTATGCTCGTGACTTGGCGGTGCAAGACGATGAGTGATGTCGAGCGTCCGGTCGCCTCACCCTGCGTGAGCGTTTGCGCACTGGATGACGATGACATCTGCACCGGCTGCCAACGTACCGTGGCCGAAATCACCCGTTGGAGCCGCATGACCAACCCCGAGCGCCGCGAAGTACTGGCCCTTTGTCATGAACGGGCCAAATCCAGCGGCGTGATGTGGATGCTGGGCAGCAAATCCTGATCTGTAGGAGCGAGCTTGCCTCGCGATCTTCTGATTTTAAAAAGATCGCGATGCAAGCCGGCGTTCTACAAAAAAGGGCATGACTCAAGTACCCTGTGCGCCTTAATTTGAGGTGTCGCCCTGTCCATGCTGTTTCTTGTCGCTTATATCGCCAGCGTTGTGCTGATCAACTACGCGTTTTCTTCGGCGCCGCACCTGGACATTATCTGGTCCGCGTGGGGCGGTCTGGTGTTTGTGCTGCGCGATATGGTGCAAACCCGCTTCGGTCACGGCGCGCTTTTGGCCATGCTGGTTGCGCTGGTGTTGTCCTACATCACCTCCGACCCTTCCATCGCCTTGGCCAGCGCCACCGCCTTTGCGGTATCCGAATGCATTGACTGGCTGGTCTTCAGCATTACCCGCCGCCCATTGCATGACCGTCTGTGGATCAGCTCGGCGCTGAGCATCCCGATTGATACCTTTATTTTCTTCGGCATGATCGACGCCTTTACTCCCGGCGTGATCATCACCGCGATGGCGTCAAAATTTGCCGGCGTGACCTGTGTCTGGCTGGCCATGGCCTGGCGTTTGCGCAAAGCCAACCAAGCTAAGGCCTGATGCGCCGGATCATGTAAAATGCCGACCTTTCTTCCCGGCAGGCGCTAGCGTTGCAAGCGCCTTCGATGATTTGCTTCCTTGAGGACCTGAAATGACCCGTATCGGAACTCCACTGTCGCCGACTGCGACCCGCGTAATGCTGTGTGGCTGCGGCGAGCTGGGTAAAGAAGTTGTCATCGAATTGCAGCGCCTGGGCGTTGAAGTGATTGCCGTTGATCGCTATGAAAATGCCCCGGCCATGCAGGTTGCGCACCGCAGCCACGTGATCAACATGCTGGACGGCGCAGCGCTGCGTGCCGTCATCGAGCTGGAAAAACCGCATTACATCGTTCCTGAAATCGAAGCCATCGCCACCGCGACCCTGGTGGAGCTGGAAGCCGAAGGCTTTACCGTGATCCCGACCGCGCGTGCCACGTCGCTGACCATGAACCGCGAAGGCATCCGTCGCCTGGCCGCCGAAGAGCTGGACTTGCCGACCTCGCCGTACCACTTCGCGGACACCTTTGAGGATTACAGCCAGGCGGTTCAAGACCTGGGCTTCCCTTGTGTCGTCAAGCCAGTGATGAGCTCCTCGGGCAAAGGCCAGAGCCTGCTGCGCAGTGCCGACGACGTACAAAAGGCCTGGGACTACGCACAGGAAGGCGGTCGTGCGGGCAAGGGACGCGTCATCATCGAAGGCTTCATCGACTTCGACTACGAGATCACCTTGCTCACTGTGCGCCACGTTGGCGGCACCACTTTCTGTGCGCCTGTCGGGCATCGTCAAGAGAAGGGCGACTATCAGGAGTCCTGGCAGCCACAGGCTATGAGCCCGATCGCGCTGGCGGAATCCGAGCGCGTGGCCAAGGCGGTGACCGAGGCGCTGGGCGGTCGTGGCCTGTTCGGCGTTGAGCTGTTTATCAAAGGCGATCAGGTGTGGTTCAGCGAAGTGTCGCCGCGTCCGCATGACACCGGTCTGGTCACGTTGATTTCACAGGACCTGTCGCAGTTTGCACTGCATGCTCGCGCCATTCTGGGCTTGCCGATTCCATTGATCCGTCAGTTCGGCCCGTCGGCTTCGGCTGTGATTCTGGTGGAAGGCCAGTCGACTCAGACCGCATTCGCCAACCTGGGCGCCGCTCTGAGCGAGCCTGATACCGCGCTGCGTTTGTTCGGCAAGCCGCAAGTCAATGGTCAGCGCCGCATGGGTGTCGCCCTGGCCCGTGACGAGTCGATCGAAGCGGCCCGCGCCAAAGCGAC
This sequence comes from Pseudomonas sp. 7P_10.2_Bac1, assembly GCF_025465935.1. Taxonomy (GTDB): domain Bacteria; phylum Pseudomonadota; class Gammaproteobacteria; order Pseudomonadales; family Pseudomonadaceae; genus Aquipseudomonas. The sequence continues at coordinate 21,878 of NZ_JANLNV010000072.1, forward strand.
CCGCGCCGCCCAAGCGGTTGTTGTAGAGCTGTAACTCGACCTGTAGGAGCTCGTCTCGCGATCTTTTGAGCTTTAAAAGATCGCGAGGCAAGCTCGCTCCTACAGTTTTTATGCGACCTTGTTCAGGTCCGCTTCTCTGGTTTCTTTCAAGCACAGCACAGCGATCAAACTGAGCACAGCTGCGCCCGATACATACCCGCCTACCCAACTCAAACCACCCATGGCCACCAGCTTCTGAGCAAAGAACGGTGCGGCCGAGGCACCCACAATCCCGCCCAGGTTATAGGCCGCAGAAGCGCCGGTGTAACGCACGCGGGTCGGGAACAGCTCCGGCAACAGGGCACCCATGGGGGCGAAGGTCACGCCCATCAAAAACAACTCGATGCACAGGAACAGCGCCACGCTCCAGGTTGAACCCTGGGTGAGCAACGGCTCCATCAGGAAGCCGGATAAAATCGCCAGTATCCCGCCGACCACCAGCACCGGTTTGCGCCCATAGCGATCACTGGCCCAGGCCGACAGCGGTGTGGCCGCTGCCATGAACAGCACGGCAAAGCACAGCAGGCCCAGGAATGTTTCGCGGGTGTAGCCCAGGGTGGCCACGCCATAACTCAACGAAAACACCGTTGAGATGTAAAACAGTGCATAGCAGACCACCATCGAGGCGGCGCCCAGCAGCATCGGTACCCAATATTGCGCAAAGAGCTCGAAGATCGGCATTTTTACGCGTTCGTGTTGCGCCACGGCTTTGGCGAAGACCGGCGTTTCTTCCAGCTTCAGGCGCACATAGAGGCCGACCATCACTAACGCTGCGCTCAACAGGAACGGGATTCGCCAGCCCCATGAGCGGAATTGTTCATCGCTGAGGGCCATTGCCAGCACCAGAAACAAACCGTTGGCCGCCAGAAAGCCGATCGAAGGGCCTAGCTGCGGGAACATACCGAACCAGGCGCGCTTGCCTTTGGGGGCGTTCTCGGTGGCAAGCAACGCCGCGCCGCCCCATTCACCACCCAGCCCCAGGCCTTGGCCGAAACGCAGCACGCACAGCAGAATCGGGGCCCAGGCACCGATAGTGGCGTAACCCGGCAGCACGCCGATCAGGGTGGTACATACACCCATCAATAGCAGAGATGCCACCAGCGTCGATTTACGTCCGACCCGGTCACCGAAGTGGCCGAACAGAAATGAGCCCAGTGGACGGGCCAGAAAGGCAATGCCAAATGTCAGAAAGGCCGACAGCATTTGTGCGGTGCCTGACGTTTGCGGGAAGAAGACCGGGCCAATGACCAGTGCCGCCGCCGTGGCATACACATAAAAGTCATAGAACTCGATGGCTGTGCCAATAAAGCTGGCGGTGGCCACGCGGGTCGTGGAGTTGAGCGGTTTGTCGGACGAGGCTTCGCCGTAGGCGGTACTGGAAGTCATGCGCGTATCCCTGACAGTTATGAGCTCCTGGTTGCTATCTGCCTGGGTGGCGAGATCTACCTGAGCAATTGTTATGGTCGTTTAGCCCTGAGGCTGGGTGTAGACGCGGTTCGGGATGGGAACAAGCGCTGGTCATGTATAAAGCCGCCCGCTGACAGCGCAGGGTGCGGGTAGCACGCGTGTCGGCGGGGCTTGGATAAGCGCTTTGATTATAGGGAGGCCGACAAGAATGTAACAAGGCCTTACATGGTGATCAGGCAGCGGGCTTGACGCTGTCGTGCCAGATCAATACGCGGCTGACGCGATTATCTTCGGTGGCGAGGATTTCCAGGCGGTAGTGGCCGATCTTCAGGCACACCATGCTTTCCGGAATGGTTTCCAGCGCTTCGGTAACCAGCCCGTTGAGGGTTTTCGGGCCATCGCTGGGCAAGTGCCAGCCCAGGCTTTTATTCAGTTCGCGCAGGCTGGCCGCGCCATCCACTACAAAGCGCCCATCGGGAAGCGGCTCAATGTGGGGGTTGTCGAGGTTTTGCTCGTCCTCGAACTCGCCGACGATCTCTTCAAGAATGTCTTCAAGTGTGACAATGCCGAGCACTTCGCCATATTCATCGACTACCACGCCGATTCGGCGCTGCTGCTTGTGGAAATTCAGCAACTGCAGGGGGAGCGGGGTGCTTTCCGGGACGAAGTACGGCTCGTGGCAAACTGCTAGCAAGGCCTCTTTGGTCAAGCTGGCATCCGCCAGCATGTGCTGAATATGGCGGGTGTTAAGGATGGCTTCGACCTGGTTGATGTCGTTGTGAAACACCGGCAGGCGCGTGCGTTTGGTCAGGCGCAGTTGCTCGATCAGGTCTTCTATCGAGTCATCCAGATTCACGCCTTCTACTTCGCTGCGCGGGATCAGAATGTCGTTGACGGTAATGTTGTCCAGCGCCTGGATGCCTGACAGCAGGGAAGGGCGGCTGTTGGCCTGCTCGACTTCTCGGGCAGGCACTTCGCTGGGTGATTGCGGCGGGGCGTCGCGATGCTTTTTGGCGCCAGCCTTGCGCGACGTCTTGCCAATAAAGAACCCTAACCCGAGAAACAGCAGGGCCAATACTGCGAGCACTGGACCGTGGGGCAAGCTATCCATATTCATCGCCGTCAGATATGCAGAATGTATTCACGAACCAGTTTGCTGCCAAAGTAGGCCAGCATTAACAGGCAGAAACCGGCCAGGGTCCAGCGAATGGCTTTGTGCCCGCGCCAGCCGAGGCGATTACGCCCCCACAGCAGTACGCTGAAGACGATCCAGGCCAGGCAGGCCAGCAGCGTCTTGTGCACCAGATGCTGGGCAAACAGGTTGCCCAGAAATACCCAGCCAGAAATCAGCGACAGTGACAGCAGCGACCAGCCCGCCCACAGGAAGCCAAACAGCAGGCTTTCCATGGTTTGCAACGGCGGGAAGTTTTTGATCAGGCCCTTGGGATGCTTGTGCTTGAGTTGGTAATTCTGCAAGGACAACAGCAGCGCCTGGAACACGGCGATCGTGAACATGCCGTAGGCCAGAATCGATAAAAGAATGTGCAGCAGGATGCCCGGCTCTTCATCGACTACCTGAACGGTACCGGCGGGGGCGAACTGCGACATCAATACCGTGAATATCCCAAGCGGATACAGCAGTAGCAGCAGGTTCTCGACCGGAATGCGTGCACAGGCCACCAGTGTCACGATAATCACCGCCACGGCAATCAGGCTCGCAGCGCTGAAAAAGTCCAGCTCAAGGCCTGCCGGTGTCAGCAAATGGGTAAAGAGGCTCGCGGCGTGAGCGATCACGGCAAGAATGCCGAGCGTCACCAATAGGCGTTTGTTGGCCTTGGCGCCCTGGCGCAGGCATTTGCCTTGATAGAAGGTCGCAGCGGCATACAAGCAAGCGGCGGCGAGGCTGGGTAGCAAGCTGGGTGACAAGGGGAGCATAAATCCTGTTAGGCAAGCCCGAAAGGGCTGAGTTTGGCATACAACCGGCCGTACACGAAAGACCACATAAGCCGACGGCAAGGTGTCCGCCGCGGCCAGTCTTCGCTATAATCCGCGACCTGCCCACGCCGCAGGCTCGCCGAGCATCAGTTTTACACGGGCTGGGCCGCAATTACCCCGGTCTACTTTGGGCCTGAAAGGATCGCGCATGTTTGAAAATTTAACCGATCGTCTCTCGCAGACGCTGCGCCATGTCACCGGCAAGGCCAAGCTGACCGAAGACAATATTAAAGACACCCTGCGTGAAGTACGCATGGCGCTGCTGGAAGCCGACGTAGCTTTGCCAGTGGTCAAAGACTTTGTCAGCTCGGTCAAGGAGCGTGCGGTCGGCACAGAAGTGTCGCGCAGCCTGACACCGGGCCAGGCGTTTGTGAAAATCGTCCAGGCCGAACTCGAAAGCCTGATGGGCGCTGCCAACGAGGACCTGACCCTCAACGTTGCGCCACCTGCCGTGGTCCTGATGGCCGGTTTGCAGGGGGCGGGTAAAACCACGACGGCTGGCAAGCTGGCGCGCTTCCTTAAAGAGCGCAAAAAGAAAACCGTAATGGTGGTCTCGGCCGACGTATACCGTCCGGCGGCGATCAAGCAGCTGGAAACCCTGGCGGGCGAAGTGGGCGTTACGTTCTTCCCGTCCGATATCAGCCAGAAGCCGGTGGCGATTGCGCAAGCCGCTATTAATGAAGCCAAGCTCAAATTCATCGATGTTGTGATCGTCGACACCGCCGGTCGCCTGCACGTCGATGCTGAGATGATGGCCGAGATCCAGGAGCTGCACGCGGCCGTCAAACCGGTCGAAACCCTGTTCGTGGTTGATGCCATGACCGGTCAGGACGCGGCCAACACGGCCAAGGCCTTCGGTGATGCGCTGCCGCTGACCGGTGTGATCCTGACCAAGGTCGACGGTGATGCCCGTGGCGGTGCGGCCCTGTCCGTGCGCTCGATCACTGGCAAGCCGATCAAGTTCATCGGTATGGGCGAGAAGAGCGACGCGCTCGAGCCGTTCCACCCGGACCGTATCGCTTCGCGCATCCTGGGCATGGGCGACGTGCTCAGCCTGATCGAGCAAGCCGAACAGACGCTCGATAAAGACAAAGCCAACAAACTGGCTAAAAAGCTCAAAAAAGGTAAGGGCTTCGACCTCGAAGACTTCCGCGACCAACTGCAACAGATGAAGAACATGGGCGGCCTTGGCGGCCTCATGGACAAACTGCCGAACATGGGCGGTGTGAATCTGGCGCAAATGGGCAATGCCCAGGGCGCCGCTGAAAAGCAGTTCAAGCAAATGGAAGCCATCATCAACTCCATGACTCCGGCCGAGCGTCGTGACCCTGACCTGATCAGCGGTTCGCGCAAGCGTCGTATTGCCATGGGTTCCGGTACTCAGGTGCAGGACATCGGCCGCTTGATCAAGCAGCACAAGCAGATGCAAAAGATGATGAAGAAGTTTTCGGCAAAAGGCGGAATGGCCAAAATGATGCGCGGCATGGGCTCGATGTTGCCCGGCGGCGGCATGCCAAAAATGTAAATTACCCGCCCGCACGCTTGCGTGCGGGTAACTCGCAGCCTTGCGAGACACCTGGCAAACCCGTGTTATGCGGGAGCCAATCTGTCGCCATTCGTGGCGGCCTTATAGCAAATCTGCATGGCAGGTCCATAGGCGCCTGAAAAAGACATTTGCAAAAGTCCGGATATTCCTTAGAATATGCGGCCTTTCGGGCACCCATGCCCGCTGTGCATTTAGATTTGCAGCACCGACTACAGGAACGATGTTCACATGCTAACAATCCGTCTTGCCCTTGGCGGCTCCAAAAAGCGCCCGTTTTACCACTTGACCGTTACCGACAGCCGTAACCCACGTGACGGTTCTCACAAGGAACAAATTGGCTTCTTCAACCCGGTTGCCCGTGGTCAGGAAGTTCGTTTCTCCGTTAAAGAAGACCGCCTCGCTTACTGGTTGAGCGTTGGTGCACAAATGTCTGAGCGCGTTGCTCAGCTTGTGAAGGTCAATGCCAAGGCTGCGGCCTGAGCAATATGAGCGTGACGCCAGAAGTTGCTGATGATTTGATCGTTATCGGCAAGATTTTTTCGATTCATGGCGTTCGCGGCGAAGTGAAGGTGTACTCCTTTACGGATCCAATTGACAACCTGCTGGATTACAAAAAAGTCACGCTTCGGCGTGGTGCTGATGTACGGCAGGCAGAGCTGGTCAGTGGTCGTTCCCAGAACGACAAGTTTCTGGTTGTGAAGATCAAGGGTCTCGATGACCGTGATGAAGCAGGTCTTCTTCGCGAATTCGAAATCTGCGTGCCACGCAGCCTGTTTCCTGAACTGACCGACGGCGAGTACTACTGGTACCAGCTGGAAGGCCTCAAGGTCATCGACACAGAAGGGCAATTGCTCGGAAAGATCGATCACCTGCTAGAGACTGGCTCTAACGATGTGATGTACGTCAAACCTTGCCCTGGTAGCCTGGATGACCGTGATCGCTTGTTGCCCTATACGGAGCAATGCGTGTTGAACGTCGACCTGGAAGCCGGCGAGATGAAGGTGGATTGGGATGCGGACTTCTAAGCGTGGCTAAATTACGCGTAGAAGTGATCAGTTTGTTTCCCGAAATGTTTTCCGCCATCAGCGACTATGGCATCACCAGTCGCGCGGTGAAACAAGGGCTCTTGCAGCTCACCTGTTGGAATCCGCGGGACTACACAACAGACCGGCATCACACTGTGGATGATCGCCCATTTGGCGGTGGTCCGGGCATGGTGATGAAGATCAAGCCTCTGGAAGATGCGCTGGTTCAGGCCAGAGAAGCAGCCGGAGAGGCGGCGAAGGTGATTTACCTGTCGCCCCAAGGCCGCCAGCTGAAACAGTCGGCGGTACGCGAACTGGCGAATGAGGAAGCATTAATCCTTATTGCAGGTCGTTATGAAGGCATTGACGAGCGTTTTATAGACGCTTATGTCGATGAAGAGTGGTCGATTGGTGACTATGTACTCTCCGGTGGTGAACTGCCGGCGATGGTTCTGATTGATGCGGTTACACGACTGCTGCCCGGAGCTTTAGGGCATGTGGACTCCGCGGAGGAAGACTCCTTCACGGACGGTCTGCTGGATTGCCCGCACTACACCCGACCGGAGGTGTATGCGGATCAGCGTGTTCCCGACGTATTGCTAAGTGGCAATCATGCACACATCCGGCGTTGGCGTTTACAGCAGTCCCTTGGGCGGACCTATGAACGACGCGCCGATCTTCTGGAAAGCCGCTCGCTTTCTGGAGAAGAGAAGAAGCTGCTTGAGGAATATATCCGCGAGCGGGACGATAGTTAACAACGTATCGATGGTAGATCCAGACGATCTACCTTAGGAGCACAGCATGACTAACAAAATCATCCTTGCACTCGAAGCAGAGCAGATGACCAAAGAGATCCCTACCTTTGCCCCGGGCGACACCATTGTCGTTCAGGTGAAAGTGAAGGAAGGCGACCGTTCGCGTCTGCAAGCTTTCGAAGGTGTAGTGATTGCCAAGCGTAACCGTGGCGTGAACAGTGCTTTCACTGTTCGTAAAATCTCCAACGGTGTTGGCGTAGAGCGTACTTTCCAGACCTACAGCCCGCAAATCGACAGCATGGCTGTGAAGCGTCGCGGTGACGTTCGTAAAGCCAAGCTGTACTACCTGCGTGACCTGTCCGGTAAAGCAGCTCGCATCAAGGAAAAACTGGCTTAAGTCCAGCTTCCCGATGCAGAAAAAAGCAGCCTTCGGGCTGCTTTTTTGTTGCCTGAAATTTGTCAGACCTTTGTCCAGTTGTAGGTAGTAAAAGCATGACTTTGCGTGAGCAAGAGATTCAACGTCGTACCGAGTTATCCGTTACCCGCATTACCAAAGCGGTATTCCCTTCTACCACCAACCACCACAACACCTTGTTTGGCGGCACGGCGCTGGCCTGGATGGACGAAGTCTCGTTCATCGCCGCGACCCGTTTCTGCCGCTTGCCGTTGGTGACCGTTTCGACCGACCGTATCGACTTCAACCACCCGATTGCGGCGGGTTCAATTGTGGAATTGATTGGGCGTGTGGTGAAAGTCGGCAACACCAGCCTCAAGGTTGAAGTTGAAGTGTATGTCGAGAGCATGAGCTGTGATGGGCGTGAGCTGGCGATCCAGGGCCTGTTCAGTTTTGTAGCGATTGATGACGACAAGCGCCCGGTGCCGGTCCTGCCAGGGTTTGCGTGACAGGCAGAGCGAGCTGTCTACTCAGAACAGCACAAAACATGATCATCTCCCAATCAGTGCCTTTTCCTGGTGGGGGAGTGCAAGGTCGCCCATGAAAACTGATGGTTTATCACGTCAGCGTCCTATGAAAGACTACGGTCGATTTTCCACTTCCCATTAATTGATGCATGCGCGTAAGCCGTGCTGTACGAGTGCCAATGCCTGCCATCGACAATCCGCTTATCGATCGCTTTCTGGACGCCTTGTGGCTGGAGAAAGGTTTATCGGACAACACCCGGGATGCTTATCGCAGTGATCTGGCGTTATTCAATGGCTGGTTGCAGGAGCGAGGCATTGAATTGATCAATGCCGGGCGCGAGTTGATCCTGGATCATCTGGCCTGGCGTCTCGAACAGGCCTATAAACCGCGTTCAACGGCGCGCTTTTTGTCCGGCGCGCGTGGTTTTTATCGCTATTTGCTGCGTGAAAAGCTCATAGCCGTCGACCCGACCTTGCAGGTCGACATGCCGCAGTTAGGCAGGCCGTTGCCCAAATCGTTGTCAGAAGCCGACGTTGAGGCCTTGCTCGCCGCGCCTGACTTGAGTGAAGCCATCGGTCAGCGCGATCGTGCCATGCTGGAAGTGCTCTATGCCTGCGGCTTGCGCGTGACCGAGCTGGTCAGCCTGACCTTGGAACAAGTCAACTTGCGTCAAGGCGTACTTCGGGTGATGGGCAAGGGCAGCAAGGAGCGCTTGGTGCCGATGGGCGAAGAAGCGATTGTCTGGGTTGAACGCTACCTGCGCGATGGCCGGGCAGAGCTGTTGAACGGCCGCCCCAGTGATGTGTTGTTTCCCAGCCAGCGTGGTGAACAGATGACGCGCCAGACCTTCTGGCACCGGATCAAGCACCAGGCCATGGTGGCCGGGATCGAGAAGTCACTGTCCCCCCACACCTTGCGCCATGCGTTCGCCACCCATTTGCTCAACCATGGCGCGGATTTGCGCGTGGTGCAGATGCTGCTGGGGCATAGCGATCTGTCTACGACCCAGATTTACACCCATGTGGCCCGGGCGCGTTTGCAAGACCTGCATGCCCAGCATCATCCGCGGGGCTAGGGGCTTTCTCCCCTTTGGGGCGCGTGTAGAGTTTAGCCAGTGACGCGGCTTGTAATGAAACGGGAACAGGCCCAGTGCGTCAGTTGGGCGTCGGTCATACGGGCCATCTGTGGTAGGCTTTGCCGGTTTCGAAAGCGAGCCGCCAAAACCCGTTTTTACACCGTGTTATCAGGCTTGGCCGTTTGTCCGCCTTCAGGAGTTCCCATGCGCGTGACCCAGATTTTCGCCGCCGCAGCCATTGCGTTGGTCAGTACCTTTTCATTCGCCGACACCGGCGCCGAACAAGCCATTCGCAAGAGCCTTGATACGCTGCAACTGGATGTTCCGGTCGAGAGCATCAGCGCAAGCCCGATGGCGGGCCTGTATGAAGTCAAGCTCAAAGGCAGCCGCGTTCTGTATGCCAGCGCCGATGGCCAGTTCATCGTTCAGGGCTACATGTTTCAGCTCAAGGATGGCAAGCCGGTCAACCTGACCGAGAAAGCCGAGCGCGAAGGCGTTGCCAAGTTGATCAACGGCATCCCGGTGGCAGAAACCGTCGTTTACCCTGCCATTGGTGAAACCAAGTCGCATATCACGGTGTTTACCGACACCACGTGCCCGTATTGCCATAAATTGCACGGCGAAATCCCTGAATTGAACAAAATGGGGATCGAAGTGCGCTATGTTGCGTTCCCGCGCCAGGGCCTTGGCTCGCCGGGTGACCAACAGTTGCAGGCCGTCTGGTGTTCCGCGGACAAGAAAAGCGCCATGGACAAGATGACCGACGGCAAAACCGTCAACGCACCGAAATGCGCCAACCCGGTTGCCAAGCAATTTGCCCTAGGGCAGTCGATCGGGGTCAACGGTACACCGGCTATCGTGCTTGCCGATGGTCAGGTGATTCCGGGTTATCAGCCTGCTGCGCAGGTTGGCAAGCTGGCACTCAGTGTTAAATAATCCTGTGTCGTTACGCTAAGCCGGTAACGATCATGGTCGGGCAATTCAACTGCCCGGCTATTAATAGAGAACCGTGGTTGTCCACGGTTGTTTTCCACGGCCGACCTTGAGTCGGCCGTTTTATGGGGAGTTCAGCGTGAATCCGGTCAAAGTAGGTATCTGTGGGCTCGGGACCGTCGGTGGCGGTACCTTTAACGTACTTAAGCGTAACGCCGAGGAGATTGCCCGTCGTGCCGGGCGTGGCATCCAGGTTGCGCAAATTGCTCTGCGTACGCCAAACCCTCAGTGCGACATTACCGGTACCCCCATTACCAACGATGTTTTCGCTGTTGCCACCAACCCTGAAATTGACATCGTTATCGAGTTGATTGGTGGTTACACCATCGCCCGTGAACTGGTGCTCAAAGCCATTGAAAACGGAAAGCACGTGGTCACCGCCAACAAGGCGCTGATTGCTGTGCACGGTAACGAGATCTTCGCCAAGGCCCAGGAAAAGGGCGTGATCGTGGCGTTCGAAGCCGCTGTTGCAGGCGGTATCCCGGTGATCAAGGCCATTCGTGAAGGCCTGTCGGCCAACCGTATCAACTGGGTAGCGGGCATCATCAACGGCACCGGTAACTTTATCCTCACCGAAATGCGCGAGAAGGGCCGTACGTTTGAAGACGTGCTGGCTGAAGCGCAAGCCCTGGGCTATGCCGAAGCCGACCCGACCTTCGACGTTGAAGGTATCGATGCAGCTCACAAACTGACGATTCTGGCGTCGATCGCCTTCGGTATTCCTTTGCAATTCGACAAGGCCTACACCGAAGGCATCACGAAGCTGACCACCGCTGACGTGAACTACGCCGAAGCCCTGGGCTATCGCATCAAGCACCTGGGTGTTGCACGCAGCACGGCTAGCGGCATTGAGTTGCGGGTGCACCCGACCCTGATCCCGGCTGACCGTCTGATCGCCAACGTCAATGGCGTGATGAACGCTGTGATGGTCAATGGCGATGCAGCAGGTTCAACTCTGTTCTACGGTGCTGGCGCCGGCATGGAACCGACAGCGTCCTCGGTGGTTGCTGACCTGGTCGACGTAGTTCGGGCCATGACCTCCGACCCTGAAAACCGCGTCCCGCACCTGGCCTTCCAGCCGGACTCGCTGTCGGCTCACCCGATCCTGCCGATCGAGGCCTGTGAAAGTGCTTATTACCTGCGCATCCAGGCCAAGGACCATCCGGGCGTCCTGGCTCAAGTGGCCAGCATCCTGTCGGAGCGCGGTATCAACATCGAGTCGATCATGCAGAAAGAAGCCGAAGAGCATGACGGTCTGGTGCCAATGATTTTGCTGACTCACCGTGTTATCGAGCAGCACATCAATGACGCCATCACTGCGCTTGAAGCGTTGCAAGGCGTTGTGGGTCCAGTCGTTCGCATCCGCGTAGAAAGTCTTAATTAATGAAGCAGCGGCAAGCTTCACGCGCAAACTGCAAGTCAAAAGCCACTCTGCCTTTACTTGCCGCTTGCCACTGAACGGCTTGCCGCTCAAACCGAAGGTTTGCACCCATGCGCTATATCAGCACCCGTGGCCAGGCACCGGCCCTGAATTTTGAAGATGTCCTGTTGGCCGGTCTGGCCAGCGATGGCGGTTTGTATGTGCCAGAAAACCTGCCGCGCTTCACCCAAGAAGAAATCGCTTCCTGGGCAGGCCTGCCGTATCACGAGTTGGCATTCCGGGTGATGCGCCCGTTTGTCACTGGCAGCATTCCCGATACCGATTTCAAAAAGATCCTGGAAGAAACCTACGGCGCTTTTGCCCACAATGCGGTAGCACCGCTGCGTCAGCTCAATGGCAACGAGTGGGTGCTTGAGCTGTTCCACGGCCCAACGCTGGCGTTCAAGGACTTTGCCCTGCAGTTGCTGGGGCGTCTGCTGGACTACGTACTGGCCAAGCGTGGCGAGCGTGTGGTCATCGTGGGGGCTACGTCGGGCGATACCGGCTCGGCTGCCATCGAAGGCTGCAAACACTGTGAGAACGTAGATATTTTCATCCTGCATCCGAACAACCGGGTGTCGGAAGTACAACGTCGGCAAATGACCACGCTGTTTGGCGACAACATCCACAACCTCGCTATCGAAGGCAACTTCGATGACTGCCAGGAAATGGTCAAGGCCAGCTTCGCCGACCAAGGTTTCCTCAAGGGCACGCGTCTGGTAGCCGTGAACTCGATCAACTGGGCGCGGATCATGGCCCAGATCGTTTACTACTTCCATGCCGCCCTGCAACTGGGTGGGCCGCATCGTTCGGTGTCGTTCTCGGTGCCAACCGGCAACTTCGGCGATATTTTCGCAGGCTACCTGGCGCGCAACATGGGCTTGCCGGTCAATCAGTTGATCGTTGCCACCAACCGTAACGACATCCTGCACCGCTTCATGAGCGGCAACCAGTACGCCAAGGAAACCCTGCACGCGACCCTGTCGCCGTCCATGGACATCATGGTTTCTTCCAACTTCGAACGTCTGCTGTTCGACCTGCACGGTCGCAATGGCGCAGCGGTTGCGGGGTTGATGGACTCGTTCAAGCAAACCGGCACCTTCAGTGTTGAAGATGATCGCTGGACCGAAGCACGTCGCCTGTTCGATTCGCTGGCTGTCAACGACGAGCAAACGTGTGAAACCATTGCCCAGGTGTTTGCCCAAACCGGCGAGGTACTGGACCCGCACACTGCCATCGGCGTGAAAGCTGCTCGTGAGTGCCGTCGCAGCCTTGATATTCCAATGGTCATCCTTGGGACAGCGCATCCGGTCAAGTTCCCTGAGGCCGTTGAAAAAGCTGGCGTAGGAAAAGCTCTCGAGCTGCCTGCTCACCTTTCGGATTTGTTCGCACGAGAGGAGCGTTACACCGTTTTGGCCAATGATCTCAAGGCCGTGCAGGCCTTTGTCAGCCAGCATGGCAATCGTGGGAAAGCCCTTTAAAGGTCTTTTTCTTACGTACTTTTAAGCCCGTCATCTGACGGGCTTTTTTGTGGGTGCGTGGCACACTTGCTCCGTTTTCGCCTCCTTATGCTGGCGAGTAGTCGGTCAAGGAGACTGTCATGCCACGTTTTGTCCGCGTGCTGAAATCATGGATGTTGCTGGCGCTTTTCATCGCCCCGATGAGTCTCAACACCTGTGTCCAGGCTGCCCAGGGCCTACCGTTCAAGCTGCCGCAAAGCTTTGTCGAGCTCAAACCGCTCACGCTTGATCAAGAGCAACGGCAATGGCTGGAGGAGCGCGGGCGGTTGCGCGTAGGTATCTCGATTGCCGATTACGCCCCCATGGACATTGCGAGCGAACGCAACCGCTATCAGGGTATCAGCGCCGATTACCTGAGCCTTGTGCGCGACAAACTGGGGGCCAAGATCGAAGTGCTGGGCTTCAGCAAACGAGATCAGGCAGTGGCAGCGCTGCTCGCGGGCAAAATCGACATTCTGACCAGCGCGACCGGTTACGAGCGCGGTATAGAGGGGCTACTGTTTTCGACCGACTACATGACGGATCGCTCGGTGATGGTCGGCAAAGACGATGCAGCGCCAGAGGGGAGCTGGGACGGCAAGAAAATCGGCTTTCTCGACGGCGAAGTCGATGCGCACGTTGCCGATGCGTTTTACCCACGCAGTGAAATCCTCCTGACGCCCACCTTGCACAGTGCCCTCGAAGCGCTCGATGAGGGCGATATTGATGCATTGATTGCCCATGAAATGATGGTCCGGGCCTTCAAGACCCTGCGGCCTTACTCGAGTCTGCGTATTTTGGGGCAGAGTGCCTTGCCGGAGTCGGGCTTCGCCTTTGCGGTACGCCGTGCTGATCCTCAGTTGCAGGCCTTGATTGAGCACGCTTTGAGCAGTCTGGATGACTCCATGAATCAGGTGATCCTTTCGCGCTGGACCACAGGGCTGGCCGACGGTATTGGCCAACAGCGCATTAAGCTACTGCCTCGGGAACAAGCCTGGATCAAGCAGAACCCGGTGGTCATCGTCGCCTCGCAGCAATACCCGCCGTATATCTTCAAAAACGGTGAAAAACGCTGGGAAGGATTGAACGCCGATATCCTGGCCCGTATTTCTCGCATGACCGGGCTGCAGTTTGTCCATGAGGAAAGCCCGTCAACGGCGCGAACCCTGGAGATGATCAAAAGCGGCAAGGCGCAAATGAACACAACCTTATCCAAGAATGCCGAGCGCAAGTCATTTCTCAACTTTACCTACTCCTATGGAGGCGCTCCCTGGGTCTTCGTGGTACGCAGCAATGACTATCGCCTGAGCTCCCTCGACCAGCTTGCGGGCAAGGTGCTGGCCCTGCCAGCTCGGCATGCACTGGAATCCATGGTGCGCAGCGACTACCCAGAGATCATTGTGCGCAATGTCGAGAACTACGTGCAGGCACGTGAACTGGTTGAGCAAGGGGAGGCGACTGCCACGATCCAGAACGAAATTCAGGCTTATCTACATACGGCCAGGCGCTTGAAAGTGGGGCGAAGCGTCGATGGTCGCTGGTCCACGGACAACTTTAGTGTCTCGGACCAGTTCCCGGAGCTGCTCGACATACTGAACAAGGGGCTGGAGGCCATCCCCATGGCCGACATGCAGGCGCTGCGCCAAAAGTGGCTGCATGAGCTCAGTAAAATGCCAGCCGAGACACACACGGCCATTTCCCCGTGGGCCTACGTGGGCCTGGCGGGCGGCATGGGCCTGGCGGGCGTGCTGGTGATATGGAACCGGCGGCTGGCCAGCCGGTTGCGGCATGGACGCTTGGTTGAGGGCGCATTGAACGCTCAATTGGCGTTTGGGCAACGCTACTTTGATGCGATTCCACATCCTGTTTTTGTGAAGGGGCTGGGAGGGCAAATCATCACGTGCAACCGCACCTACGAAGATTTTTTTTCGACCCGACTCGAACTGATCCATGGGCGTGTCATGACTGAAGCCGCATTTTTATCCGATCAAACCACTGAGCAGCTTCAAGGGGAACTCCTGCAAGTTCTTCGCAATAGAAAGCCTTATTACCAGAAGCGTAACCAAGCGTTTAAAACAGCCAGTGGTGAAATCTATTGCTGGATGGTGCCGTTTTACTCTGATTCGGGGCATTTGGCAGGTGTGGTCGGAGGCTGGTCTGACCTGTCAAAAGAGAAAAAATGGGAGTCAGTGAGTAGCGTTTCCACGCCGGGTATGTCCAGTCGTCACTGACTCTGGCGTTTTGATAAGGCCGTTGTAATGTGCGAAGCCCGCTTTCTAGCGCAGGGATGGCTGCCACGCAGTGCTTGGTGTTGTCGTTGCCTACATCAATTTAGGATTATTCCTATGTCGATTTTTATGCAATCGCACTAAAGTCAGTCCCCTTGCCGATACTGTGCGCACTCATTTCAAGGCCCTTTATGCGCTCATTGAAAGTTCTGATTCTCGAAGACAACCCTTTTCAGTTGATGGTGTTGCACCAGATGTTAAATGCCTTCCGCGTTTTTGACGTGTTGGCTGCCGAGAGTGTTGAGTCTGCCCGTTGTTCATTGGCCAAGTGCGAGGGCATTGATCTGGCCATTTGTGATCTTTACCTCGAAGGTTTGTCCGGGCTGGAGTTGATACGCGAGCTGGCGGTCAAGCGCGAGGCCCAGGCGCTGATTATTCTCAGTTGTGCCGCGCCCCACGTCATAGAAAGTGCAGTCAGTACGGCACGCGAGGAAGGTCTGGAAGTGTTGGGGTATTTGCCCAAACCCGTTACGGTCAACGGCCTGGGACAGTTACTGGAGGCTTACCGCTCGCGGGCGACGGCATTAAATCAAAATTGATTGCCCACCCCGGGAACCTTTGTCGTGTTCGCTGTGTCAGATTTTTTGTCAGCAAGAGCAAGTCTATTGCTCCGAGACTTGTCGCTTGCTGAGCAGGTCATCATGACCTTGTTAAACCCCGAGTTGTCTCCCCACTGCTCGGGGTTTTTTTTGTGCATTTTTTGTCAGTGGGCTGCCGGGGTTTGATCCGGGACTGGGGCATGGGCTTGGCCATCATCTGCCTGACTGGTCTGTGTCCAGTAGGCCTGAGCTGACGCCAATGAATCGCGCGGCAGATTACCCAGCACCTTATTGATGTCGGCAATGGCCTTTTGCCCTTTCGGGTTTTTTGTGCACCCTGCATAAATGGTCTGGTAGGCGGGGGCGCCCTCAACCGGATAAAACGCCAGATCTTTGGATGAAAGACCATGCTGTTTGGCCTTTGACTGTATCTCGGGCCAGTACCCCAACAGTGCCGGCAAGCGGCCTACGTGCTGCATTTGTAAAAGGCTGCCGATGGCATCGTTGCCGTAATGAGTAAAGAGAGGGTTGGCCGGGCTTTTGGACAATTGATCATCAATCCAGACGCCGTAACTGCGTTTGGCGACCAGGCCGAGCTTGACCGACTGCGCTGCCAGCATCGCAGGTAGGTCGACAGTCTGATCGTGGACGAACGGCGCGATTAGCGGTTCATCCACGCGGCGAATGACCAGCCCATTACTGCGCAGACCGAGGATCGGGCTTGAATAGACAATGCTCAGGGCGCGCGTGGGGTTCCAGACCAGCATCGGATCACAGGCCAGGTCGGGCCCTTCAAGCACTTGCAGGGCGCGCGCCCGGTTGACCCGCTGGATGACGTGTTCGTACTGCGGCATGTTGGCGATTAAAACCGGCAGCAACTGATCAATGATGCCCTGATCCTTATACGGCCCATCGTGCACCGCCAGTGGCGGCAAGTCGCGCACCAGCCAGACGATTTTTTCAGCGGCCAGGGCGCCCGGCGCCGACAGAAGCATCGCCGCGATCATCAACCCTGCGCACATGCCTCGCCATTTCCAGCGATCAGTCATTGGGCGGGTCTCCTTCGGCAGTCAAAAGAACGGATAAACGGTTAAATTGCGCCTGACTGCTTCAATTTAACGATGGCGCTGGTGTCGTAGCCTAAACCGCTCAAGACCTCCTCATTATGGGCGCCCAATTGCGGTCCAACCCATTGCGCCGAACCGGGGGTGTCTGACAGTCGGGGTACGATGCCGGGCATTTTGAACGCTTTGCCGTCTGGCAGTTTGGCCTGCAAAAACATTTCGCGGGCTAAGAACTGTGGATCGTTGAACATGTCTTCTGCCGAGAAGATACGGCTGGCCGGGACATCTGCCGTGTTCAGGTGCTCGAGCACGGTTTGAAGTGGCAGCGAGGCGACCCAGCGGTCAATCACGCCATACAGCTCGTCACGGCGGGCATCCCGCCCGTCATTGCTGGCCAGTTGCGGGTCATTTGCCAAGTCTTCGCGGCCAATGATCAGCATGAAGCGTTTGAAAATGGCGTCCCCATTCGCGCCAATCTGTACGTGTTTGCCATCTTGGCTGGTGTGAATCGAAGAAGGCGTGATGCCCGGCATGATGTTGCCTGTGCGCTCGCGAATAAAACCGAATACATCGAACTCGGGCACCATGCTTTCCATCATCGCGAAAATGGCTTCGTACAGGGCCACATCCACCACTTGGCCCTGACCGCCATTCACCTCGCGATGACGCAATGCCATCAACGCACCGATCACACCCCACAGCGCGGCAATCGAATCGCCAATCGAGATGCCGGTGCGCACAGGAGGCCGGTCTTCAAACCCGGTGATGTAGCGCAGCCCGCCCATGGATTCACCGACCGCGCCAAAGCCCGGTTGATCCTTCATCGGCCCTGTCTGGCCAAAGCCAGACAAACGCACCATGACCAGTTTTGGATTCAGGGCATGCAGTACATCCCAGCCCAGACCGAGTTTTTCCAGGACGCCTGGGCGGAAATTTTCGATCAAGATGTCAGCTTCGGCCAGCAGTTGCTTGAGGATGTCCAGGCCATCCGGGTGCTTGAGGTTCAGCGTCAGGGACTTTTTGTTGCGTGCTTGAACGAACCACCACAGCGACGTCCCCTCGTACAGCTTGCGCCATTTTCGCAAAGGATCGCCGCCATCCGGTGACTCAACCTTGATCACATCGGCGCCGAACTCGGCGCAAATTCGCGATGCAAAAGGGCCAGCGATCAGGGTACCCAGTTCGATAACCTTGAGGCCCGAAAGTGGTTTGTTGGCGAGCGACATGCTGAGTCCTTGTGCTGAGCGAGCGAGAACAGCGTTTTAACATAGGTAGTGGCACTACGTCCTGTGGGAGCGGGCTTGCCCGCGATAACATCACCGCGGTGATTCAGATAGACGGCGTTGTTTGCATCGCGAGCAAGCCCGCCCCCACAGAGCATGGACGGATCGGTTAGACTTGCCGTCTTTCTCCGTATCAAGAAGCCCGTTCATGGCCCAGCCGTCCACGACCTACAAGTTTGAACTCAACCTCACCGATCTCGATCGTGGGGTCTATGAAACCGTTAAGCAAACCATTGCCCGCCACCCTTCCGAAACCGAAGAACGCATGGCCGTACGCCTTTTGGCTTACGCCCTTTGGTACAACGAGCAACTGTCTTTTGGCCGTGGTCTTTCAGATGTAGACGAACCAGCGCTGTGGGAAAAAAGCCTGGATGACCGTGTTCTGCACTGGATTGAAGTTGGTCAGCCCGACGCTGACCGCCTGACCTGGTGTTCGCGTCGTACCGAACGCACCAGCTTGCTGGCCTATGGCAGCTTGCGCGTCTGGGAAGGCAAAATCATTCCGGCCATCAAAAACCTGAAAAACGTCAATATTGCCGCCGTCCCGCAAGAGGTGCTGGAAACCTTGGCCCAGGACATGCCGCGCGTGATCAAGTGGGACGTGATGATCAGTGAAGGCACCGTGTTCGTCACCGACGACCGTGGCCAGCACGAAGTCCAGCTTCAGTGGCTGCAAGGCGAACGCGGTTAATTCACTCGGCTCAACACTTTAAGAGAACGTCCCCCCGGTTATGCGCATCGAACCCCGTCCACTGCCCGAAACCCTGCCTTTTTTGGGCGAAATGCCGACACTGCTGACGCGTTTGTACGCGGCGCGGGGGGTGCAATCACAAGCTGAGCTGGACAAGAGCCTGGCGCGGTTGATCCCGTTCCAGCAACTCAAGGGCATTGACGCGGCGGTGGACTTGCTGGTGGTGGCGCTTGAACAGCGCCAGCGCATCCTGATTGTCGGCGACTTCGACGCCGACGGCGCCACGGCCAGCACGGTGGGCATGCTGGGTTTGCGCCTGTTGGGCGCTGCCCATGTCGACTATCTGGTGCCCAACCGTTTTGAGTACGGCT
This sequence comes from Pseudomonas sp. 7P_10.2_Bac1, assembly GCF_025465935.1. GTDB lineage: Bacteria > Pseudomonadota > Gammaproteobacteria > Pseudomonadales > Pseudomonadaceae > Aquipseudomonas. The sequence goes on from NZ_JANLNV010000072.1 coordinate 40,790, forward strand.
ATGGCCTGACGCCCGAAATCGTCGAAGTGGCGCTGACCCGTTCGCCGCAGTTGTTGATCACCGTCGATAACGGAATCTCCAGCGTCGAGGGCGTGGCAGCGGCGAAAAAGGCCGGGCTGAGCGTGCTGGTCACCGACCACCACTTGCCGGGCAACGAGCTGCCGGCGGCCGATGCCATCGTCAACCCCAACCAGCCGGGCTGCGAGTTTCCGAGCAAGGCGCTGGCAGGGGTCGGGGTGATTTTCTACGTGCTGATCGCCTTGCGCGCGCGCTTGAACAGCCTGGGCTGGTATCAACACGTCAAGGCGCCAAACATCGCCGAATTGCTCGATCTGGTGGCGCTGGGCAGCGTGGCAGACGTGGTGCCACTGGACGCCAACAACCGAATTCTGGTGCATCAGGGGCTGGAGCGAATCCGTGCCGGACGAGCGCGGCCAGGGCTCAAGGCGATTCTTGAGGTCGCCAAGCGTGACCATTCACGCATCACCTCAACCGACCTGGGCTTTATCCTCGGGCCGCGCTTGAACGCAGCCGGGCGGCTGGATGACATGAGCCTGGGGATCGAATGCCTGCTTACCGATGACCCGAACGCTGCGCGCGAAATGGCGGCCCAGCTCGATGAAATGAACCAGGACCGCAAATCCATTGAACAGGGCATGCAGCGTGAAGCGCTGGCCCAGCTCAAGGACCTGACGCTGGACAACATGCCGTTTGGCCTGTGCCTGTTCGACCCGGAGTGGCACCAGGGTGTGATCGGGATTCTCGCCTCGCGCCTCAAAGAGCGTTACTTCCGCCCGACCTTCGCCTTTGCCGATGCCGGTGACGGCATGCTCAAGGGCTCCGGACGTTCAGTACCGGGCTTTCATATCCGTGATGCGCTCAGCGTGGTCGCCGCTCAACACCCGGACCTGATCAGCAAATACGGCGGGCACGCCATGGCGGCGGGTCTGACATTGCCTGAAGCCAACTTTCCGCTGTTTTCCCAAGCCTTTGACGAAGAAGTCCGACGTCAACTGCGTGAGGAAGACCTGACCGGGCGACTGTTATCTGACGGCAGTTTGACGATTGAGGAGTTCCACCTGGAGCTGGCGCGAGCCCTGCGGCATGCCGGACCTTGGGGGCAGCACTTCCCGGAGCCGCTGTTCCATGGGGTGTTTCAACTGGTCGAACAGCGCATTGTCGGTGAGCGGCATTTGAAAGTAGTGCTCAAGACTGAGTGCGGCAGCGTCAAACTGGACGGCATTGCCTTTGGTGTAGACCGCGAAGTGTGGCCTAACCCGACCATTCGCTGGGTCGAACTGGCCTACAAACTCGACCTCAACGAGTTTCGCGGCAACGAAACTGTGCAACTGATGATCGCCCATATCGAACCGCGCTAGCGCCCGCCGATCCTATCTAAAGATCGCAAGGCAAGCTCCTGCAGGTTTTGCGCCTGTCGTAAATCTGATGAGCTTGTCTCGCGATTTTTTGATTTTTAAAAGACCACCGCCTGCATCCTCATTTGAACCCCACCTCATCCAGTGTTGTCGACTAGTCTCTAAGAAGTGCCTGGAGCTACCCACTGGAATGAGAGGTGACCCATGAGTCTGCTGCTCGAACCCTACAGCCTGCGCCAACTGACCCTGAACAATCGCATTGCGGTTTCGCCGATGTGCCAATATTCCAGCGTCGATGGGCTGGCCAATGACTGGCATTTAGTTCACTTGGGCAGCCGGGCCGTTGGCGGCGCCGGGCTGATCTTTACCGAAGCCACTTCCGTCACCCCTGATGGCCGCATCACCGCCCAAGACCTGGGGCTGTGGAACGACGAACAAATAGAACCGCTGCAACGTATCACCCGCTTCATTCGCGCCCAAGGTGCAGTGGCGGGTATTCAACTGGCGCATGCCGGGCGCAAGGCCAGTACTCATCGTCCGTGGTTGGGCAAACATGGCAGCGTCAAGGTGGACGAGGGCGGCTGGGTGCCGGTCGGACCTTCGCCGATAGCTTTTGACCCGAATCACACCGCGCCCAGACAACTGGATCCAGAACAGATCCAGGGCATTGTCCAGGCATTCCGTGATGCCGCCAAACGCTCCCTTGAAGCCGGTTTCTCGGTGGTTGAAGTGCACGCTGCCCACGGTTACCTGCTGCATCAATTTCTTTCGCCGCTGAGCAATCAACGCCTCGACGAGTACGGTGGTTCATTCGAGAATCGCATCCGCCTGGTGCTGCAAGTGACCGAAGCGGTGCGTGAGGTTTGGCCAAAAGAACTGCCGGTCTTTGTTCGCGTCTCGGCCACGGATTGGGTAGAGGACGGCTGGAACCCCGACGAAACGGTAGAGCTGGCGCGGCGCCTGAAAGCGCTGGGGGTTGATCTGATTGACGTGTCGTCGGGCGGTACGGCGGCTTCGGCAGAAATCCCGGTGGGGCCGGGTTACCAGACCCGATTCGCCGAGCGCGTGCGCAAAGAGGCGGCCATTGCGACCGGCACGGTCGGGATGATCACCGAACCCGCGCAAGCCGAGCATATTTTGCGCACGGGCCAGGCTGACCTGATCCTGTTGGCTCGTGAGCTGCTTCGCGATCCGTACTGGCCGCTGCATGCCGACGATGATCTGGGCGGCAGAAAAGCGATCTGGCCGGCCCAGTACCAGCGTGCGACCCATCGCGATCAGCCGATTCATGAATCGGACCTTCGCGACTAAAACCCGACCTGAACCCGTTACGAGGAGGTTGCTGATGAGCACCCGTGGATTGCTCGATCAATTGCTGAAGTCTGGCCAGGAACTGCTGGAGAAAAAAACCGGTGCGTCAAACGACGCCTCTGGCGCCAGTGCCAATACAGGAGGATTGGGTAATGTGCTGGGTGCGGGTGGGCTCGGCGGCCTGCTCTCGGGGGCGGGAGGTGGAGCGATGGCTGCCAGCGTGCTGGGCCTGTTGCTGGGCAGTAAACGCGGGCGCAAGTTCGGCGGCCAGGCTTTGACCTATGGTGGCCTGGCAGCCTTGGGCGTGCTGGCCTACAAAGCCTACGGCAACTGGCAGGCGAGCCAGGGCAAGGCCCCCGAACACCCGCCACAAACCATTGATCGTGTCGAGCCGGTGCAGGTTGAGGAACACAGTCAGGCGATTCTCAAAGCCCTGGTCGCGGCGGCCAAGGCGGATGGGCATATTGATGAGCGTGAGCGGCAGATGATCGAGGGTGAGCTGAGCCAGCTCAAGCAAGACCCGCGGCTGCAGCAATGGCTCCAGAACGAACTGAACAAACCGCTGGACCCGGCCGAAGTCGCCAGCGCGGCCACCACCCCGGAAATCGGCGCAGAAATGTACTTGGCCAGCCTGATTCTGGTCGATGAAGAAGCGTTCGGTGAACGGGCTTACCTGGATGAACTGGCCAGGCAACTCAAGCTGGAGCCGGGCCTGAAGGCCGAGCTTGAGGCGCAGGTTAAACAGGCTCAGGTTTAACCGTCTTGTAGGTGCTAGCTGGCCTCGCGATCTTTTAAACATTGAAAAGATCGCGAGGCAAGCTCGCTCCTACACTGTTAGTTGTGTTGTTGCTGTAAGAACAGTCTCAACGTCCGTGAGAATCCTTGCTGGCCCTCGGCTATACTCCTGCATCATTTGAATCGGCCCCCGAGGATTGCCTGTGAAGAACTGGACGTTACGCCAACGCATTTTGGCGAGCTTTGCGGTGATCATCGCCATCATGCTGTTGATGGTTGTCGCGTCTTACTCCCGTTTGCTTTCGATTCAGTCGAGCGAAGAGACCGTTCGGACCGATTCGATTCCCGGCGTCTACTACAGTTCGATGGTGCGCAGTGCCTGGGTCGACAGTTACGTCTTGACTCTGCAACTGGTGGGCTCGGCCACCCAGCGTGATCTGACCAGCGAAGACCGCAAGCTCTACGCCAGCTACGAAGAGCGAATGAACCGCGAGCTGGATAACTACCGTTCGACGATTTTTGACGATCAGGATCGCAAGGAATTCGAAGAATTCGAGAGCATCCACACTCAATACACCAAGGCATTGGCCAGCGTCCTGCAGTTTTACGATGACAAGAAAACAGAGCAGGCCGAAGCCGCGATCAACGAGCAATTGGCCCCGCTGTGGACAGCCGGGCGCAAACAGCTCAACGCCATCATTGAAACCAATCGCACCGGCGCCGATCACGCAACGCAAACCATTGCCGATGCGGTGACCACGGCCAAGATCAGCATGATCGTTTCGCTGGTCATTGCCGTGCTGGCTGCCGGGCTCTGCGGCTACCTGTTGTTACAGGCCATCATGTCGCCCATGCAGCGTATTGTTTCGATCCTGGAAACCATGCGCTCCGGTGACCTGAGCACGCGCTTGAACCTGGACCGCAAAGATGAGTTCGGTGCAGTCGAAACCGGCTTCAACGACATGATGACCGAACTCACCGCGCTGGTGTCCCAAGCCCAGCGTTCCTCGGTGCAAGTCACTACCTCGGTCACCGAGATAGCCGCCACGTCCAAACAGCAGCAAGCCACCGCCACGGAAACCGCCGCCACCACCACGGAAATCGGCGCGACGTCTCGGGAAATCGCCGCCACCTCACGTGATCTGGTGCGCACCATGACCGAAGTGACCTCGGCTGCCGATCAAGCTTCGATCCTCGCCGGGTCCGGGCAGCAAGGCCTGGCTCGCATGGAAGAAACCATGCATTCGGTGATGGGCGCTGCCGATCTGGTCAACGCCAAGCTGGCGATTCTCAATGAAAAAGCCGGCAACATTAACCAGGTGGTCGTGACCATCGTCAAAGTCGCGGACCAGACCAACCTGTTGTCGCTCAACGCTGCTATCGAGGCCGAAAAAGCCGGTGAGTATGGCCGTGGGTTTGCGGTGGTTGCCACCGAAGTCCGCCGTCTTGCCGACCAGACCGCGGTCGCCACGTATGACATTGAGCAGATGGTGCGCGAGATTCAGTCTGCGGTGTCTGCCGGCGTGATGGGCATGGACAAGTTCTCTGAAGAAGTGCGCCGTGGCATGGCCGAGGTGACGCAAGTCGGTGAGCAATTGTCGCAAATCATCCATCAGGTTCAGGCCTTGGCGCCGCGCGTGCTGATGGTCAACGAGGGCATGCAGGCACAGGCCACAGGAGCCGAGCAAATCAACCTGGCGCTGGTGCAGTTGGGCGATGCCAGCAGTCAGACCGTAGAGTCCTTGCGTCAGGCCAGTTTTGCGATCGACGAACTCAGTCAGGTTGCCGTTGGACTGCGCAGTGGCGTGTCGCGTTTTAAAGTCTGATGAGCGAGCTTTTAACCCAGCGGTCGGCCGCCGTTACGCCGAGCAACCGCCTGTTTCTGGTGTTTTATATTGCCAGGGAACGCTATGCCTTATCGGCCACGGATGTGGTCGAGGTGCTGCCGCGTTTACCGCTCAAGCCGATTGCTCGCGCGCCCGTCTGGGTGGCCGGGGTGTTTGCGCACCGTGGTCAGATGGTGCCGGTGATCGATATCAGCGCCATGGCTTTTGGCCACGAAGCCGTCGCCCGCACGAGCACCCGGCTGGTGCTGGTCGATTTTCGCGGCAAACTTCTGGGGTTGATGCTGGAGCAGGCCAACGCGACGTTGCGCTGCGATCCGAATGACTTTCAGCCCTATGGCCTGGATAACCGCGACGCCCCGTACCTGGGGCCTGTGCGTCAGGACGCGCAGGGCCTGTTGCAGTGGGTTCGGGTCGACGATCTGTTGAGTCCGGCCGTGTGTGAACTGCTGTTTCCTCGCAGCCCGGATGACGGCAGTGCCCAGGGGCTGACATGAGTGATGACCAGCGGTTTTTCGATTTTCTGAAGCAACGCATTGGTCTGGATGTCGCGTCCGTGGGCCTGGCGATTATCGAGCGCGCCGTGCGCCAGCGTTGCCTGGCGTTGAACATGCACGACAACGATCACTACTGGCAGCGCCTGATCAGTTCGCCCGATGAACAGCAGGCGTTGATCGAGTCGGTGATTGTCCCCGAGACCTGGTTTTTTCGTTACCCCGAATCGTTTGCCACCTTGGGTCGCCTCGCCAGGCAACGCTTGGCCGAGACGGGCCTTCACCGCACCCTGCGGATCTTGAGCTTACCGTGCTCCACCGGCGAAGAACCGTATTCGATTGCCATGGCCCTGTTTGATGCTGGCCTTGCCGGGCATCAGTTCAGGGTAGAGGCTCTGGATGTCAGCCCGTTGTCGGTGGAACGGGCGCAGTCTGCGCTGTACGGCAAAAACTCGTTTCGCGGCCAGGAAATCGATTTTCGTGAGCGTTATTTCACCCCGCTCAATGACGGTTATCAGTTGGCCGAGCGTGTGTGCGAGCAGGTCAACTTCAACGTCGGCAACTTGCTAGACCCCATGCTGCTCAGCCATCACGTGCCGTACGACTTTGTGTTCTGTCGCAACCTGCTGATCTATTTCGACCTCAACACGCAGCATCAGGCGCTGGATGTTCTCAAGCGATTGACCCGTGAAGACGGTGTGTTGTTTATCGGCCCGGCCGAGGGCAGCCTGCTGAACCGGCTGGGTATGCGCTCCATCAGTGCGCCGCAATCGTTTGCCTTTTGCCACAGCCAAGAGCCGCTGCCTGTTGCGCGGCCTTTGCCGGCCGCGTCCACACCGCCGCCCAAACCCTTGCCACGGCCGGTGCCGCCGACCACGGTGCGGCCTTTTGCACCGCGCGCGCCAGCGCCGGTTCCTGTGCCCCCGCCAGCGCAACCAGGCACTGGCGCAGCCTCGGCACTGCTGGCGCATATTGCTGCATTGGCCAATGAAGGCAAAAGCACTGATGCCCGCCAGGCCTGCGAGCAGTTTTTGCAGCAACATGGCCCGCACGCTCAGGCGTTCTACTGGCTGGGCCTGCTCAGTGATGTCGAAGGCCAGGCCGCACAGGCGCAAAGTTTTTATCGCAAGGCGTTGTACCTGGAACCCCAGCATTCAGAAGCGCTGGCGCATCTTGCCGCTTTATTGGCGTCTCAAGGTGACGTGGCAGGCGCCCAGCGCTTGCAGGAGCGCGCTGCCCGTCATGAACGTTCGAGTCACAGTGAGCGCAAACAATGAGTGGTTTATTCGCCCAAGGCTTGATCCATGACGAAGCTCAGGTCATTGATGACTGCTGGAATCGCATCGGCATCTATGGGGACAAGTCCTGCCCGCTGTTGCCCGAGCATATTCATTGCCGCAATTGTGCCGTGTATTCCGCAGCGGCCACGCGTTTACTGGATCGCTACTCGTTTGAGCAAGAACTCCAGGAACACTACGGCCAGCATGATGCCGAACAACAAATCGCGACTCGCTCCCTGGTGGTGTTCCGCCTGGGCGGCGAATGGCTGGGCCTGAACACGGTCTGCCTGGATGAAGTAGCACGCATGCAAGCCATTCACTCCTTGCCGCATCAGCGCTCGCGGGCTCTGCAAGGGGTGGTTAACGTGCGCGGTGCCCTGGTGCCGTGTCTGTCGCTGGTTGACCTGCTGGGGCTGGACCCCACGGTGACCCTGACGCCTTCGCAGCGAGTGATGCCGCGCATGCTGATCGTGGCCGCACACGGCGGCCCGGTGGTGTTGCCGGTGGATGAAGTCGACGGCGTGCATAACATTGAAGAACGTGCGCTGAATGCGGCTTCCCTCTCGGGCGAGCATGCTGGCGCGAAATACACCCGGGGTGTGCTGGCGTGGAAAAATCGCAGCTTGCGCTGGCTGGATGAAGAACAACTGCTTGGCGCAATTACCCGGAGCCTGACATGACCCCCGAGCAAATGCGCGATGCCTCGTTGCTGGAGTTGTTCAGTCTTGAAGCCGAAGCCCAGACCCAGGTCTTGAATGAGGGCTTGCTGGCGCTTGAACGCAACCCGACCCAGGCCGACCAACTGGAAGCCTGCATGCGTGCAGCCCATTCGCTCAAGGGCGCGGCAAGAATTGTCGGGGTGGACGCCGGGGTCAGCGTTGCCCACGTGATGGAAGATTGTCTGGTCAGCGCACAGGAAGGACGCTTGCGCCTGCATCCCGAGCACATCGATGCCTTGTTGCAGGGCACTGATTTGTTGATGCGCATTGCCACGCCGGGCAGTGACAACGTCGGCCCGGCCGATATCGACGCCTATGTCGCGCACCTCAACGAACTGCTGAATCCTTCCGGGCGAGTGGCGCCACGGGCTGCTCCGATGGAGTTCGACGTTTCGCAATTGTTGCTGGCTCCCGAACCATTGATTGAGCCCGAGCCAAGGCTGCAACCTGCGCCCGAAGCCACTGCGCAAGCGGCCCCCGAGCCCGCGCGGCGACCACAGCGCCTGACTGAAAGTGGCGAACGGGTGCTGCGTGTCACGGCCGAACGGCTTAACAGCTTGCTCGATCTGTCGAGTAAATCGCTGGTCGAAACGCAGCGCCTCAAGCCTTATCTGACGGCCTTGCACCGCCTCAAGCGGATGCAAAGTACCAGTCTGCGGGCGCTGGATACTCTCAACGAACAACTCAAAGTGGTCGGCCTGACCCATGAAGTCGAAGAGGCCTTGAACGAAGCCCGGCGCGTACTTTCGGAGTCGCAGCACCTGCTCAGCGAACAGACCGCCGAGTTGGATGAGTTTGGCTGGCAGACCAGTCAGCGTGCGCAATTGCTCTATGACACCGCGCTGGCTTGCCGCATGCGGCCCTTTGCCGATGTGCTGGTGGGCCAGGAGCGCATGGTCCGTGATTTGGGCCGGGCCCTGGGTAAACAGATTCGCCTGGAAATCGAAGGCGAGAAAACCCAGGTGGACCGCGATGTGCTGGAAAAGCTCGAAGCGCCGCTGACGCACTTGTTGCGCAACGCCGTTGACCACGGGATCGAGTCGCCAGAACAACGTGTACTGGCTGGCAAGCCGCTGGAAGGCACGATTCGCTTGCGGGTGTCGCATCAGGCCGGGTTGTTGGCCGTCGAACTGAGCGACGATGGGGCTGGGGTAAACCTGGACCGTTTGCGCCAGAGCATCATCGAGCGTCAGTTATCGACCGCCGAAACCGTGGCGCAACTGAGCGAAGAAGAACTGCTGACGTTCCTCTTTCTGCCGGGATTCAGCCTGCGCGACACCGTGACGGAAGTGTCCGGACGCGGCGTCGGGCTGGATGCGGTGCAGCACATGGTGCGTTTGTTGCGCGGCGCAATCGTGCTGGAACAGAAGGCAGGGCAGGGCAGTCGCTTCCTGCTGGAAGTGCCGTTGACCCTGTCGGTGGTGCGCAGCCTGGTGGTTGAAGTGGCCGATGAGGCGTATGCCTTCCCGTTGGCGCACATCGAACGCATGCGCGACCTGTTGCCGGATGACATCGTGCAAATCGAAGGTCGCCAGCATTTCTGGCATGAGGGGCGGCACGTCGGGTTGGTGGCCGCCAGCCAATTGTTGCAACGCCCGCCCAGTCAAAGCGATGACGACACCCTCAAGGTGGTGGTGATCCGTGAGCGCGACGCCGTGTATGGCGTGGCCGTCGAGCGTTTTATCGGTGAACGGACCCTGGTGGTCTTGCCGCTCGATCCGCGTCTGGGCAAGGTGCAGGACATCTCGGCCGGGGCTCTGCTCGACGATGGCTCGCCGGTGTTGATCGTTGACGTTGAAGATATGCTGCGCTCGGTCGATAAGCTGCTCAACACGGGGCGTCTGGAACGAATTGATCGGCGTAACCGGCACACCGCAGAACTGGCACGCAAACGAATTCTGGTGGTGGACGACTCGCTGACCGTGCGTGAGTTGCAACGCAAACTGCTGATCAATCGCGGCTATGAAGTGGCCGTGGCGGTTGATGGTATGGACGGCTGGAACGCCTTGCGCGCCGAGCATTTCGATTTATTGATTACCGACATCGACATGCCACGCATGGATGGTATCGAATTGGTCACGCTGTTACGGCGTGACAATCGGCTGCAATCCATGCCTGTAATGGTGGTTTCCTACAAAGATCGGGAAGAAGATCGTCGGCGTGGCCTGGATGCGGGAGCCGACTATTATCTAGCCAAAGCCAGTTTCCATGACGACGCCTTGCTTGATGCCGTGGTTGAACTCATTGGGGGAGCCCAAGCATGAAAATCGCCATCGTCAACGACATGCCCTTGGCCGTTGAAGCGTTGCGTCGGGCGTTGGCCTTTGAGCCTAGCCATGAAGTGGTGTGGGTTGCACAAAATGGTGAAGAAGCGGTCCGAAAATGCGCTGAGTTCACCCCTGACCTGATTCTGATGGACCTGATCATGCCGGTCATGGACGGGGTGGAAGCCACGCGGCAGATCATGGCGCAAAGCCCTTGCGCCATCGTGATTGTGACCGTAGACCGCGAGCAAAATGTACATCGCGTGTTCGAAGCCATGGGCTTTGGCGCGCTGGACGTGGTCGATACCCCCGCATTGGGGGCGGGCAATGCCAAGGAGGCGGCGGCGCCGTTGTTGCGCAAGATCCTCAACGTGGGCTGGTTGATGGGCCAGAGTGACAAGCGGGTACGCCCGGTGTCTGCTCAGCCGCGCGCCCTGGGCTTGCAGCGCGGGCTGGTGGCGATTGGCTCGTCCGCTGGCGGGCCAGCGGCCCTGGAAACATTGCTCAAAGGGCTGCCCAGAGACTTCCAGGCGCCCATCGTATTGGTACAGCACGTCGACCAGGTCTTTGCCGCAGGCATGGCGCAGTGGTTGAGTTCCTCGTGCGGGCTGGACGTACGGTTGGCCCAGGAAGGCGAGGTACCGCAGGCGGGGACGGTGTTGCTGGCGGGCACCAACCACCATATACGGCTGTTGAAAAACGGCACCCTGGCCTACACGGCAGAACCGGTCAACGAGATTTACCGGCCCTCGATCGATGTGTTTTTTGAAAGTGTGGCCCGTTACTGGAAAGGTGACGCGGTGGGAGTGTTGTTAACCGGCATGGGGCGTGATGGGGCTCAGGGACTTAAACTCATGCGCCAACAGGGGTTCCTCACCATCGCTCAGGACCAGCACAGCAGCTCGGTGTACGGCATGCCCAAAGCGGCTGCGGCCATCGATGCAGCGGTTGAAATCCGCCCCTTGGACAAGATTGCGCCACGCTTGCTGGAGGTATTTGGCAAATGACCGACAAACTTCCGCAGGGCTGGCATGAAGGCAGTAATTCAGGTGAACGCGCATGAGCGATTTACAGTTGGACGACGTTAAAACAGACGAAAACGCCGCCATGGTGCTGCTGGTAGACGATCAGGCAATGATCGGCGAAGCCGTGCGCCGCGGTCTGGCGCTTGAGCAGAACATTGATTTTCACTTCTGCGCGGACCCGCATCAGGCGATCGCTCAAGCCATCCGCATCAAGCCGACAGTGATTTTGCAGGACCTGGTCATGCCGGGTCTGGACGGTCTGACGTTGGTGCGCGAATACCGCAATCACCCGGCGACTCAGAATATCCCGATCATTGTGCTCTCCACCAAAGAAGACCCGCTGATCAAAAGCGCGGCCTTCTCGGCGGGGGCCAATGATTACCTGGTCAAGTTGCCCGATAACATCGAACTGGTGGCGCGCATCCGCTATCACTCGCGCTCCTACATGACTCTGTTGCAGCGTGACGCGGCCTACCGGGCGCTGCGGGTGAGCCAGCAACAATTGCTCGACACCAATCTGGTGCTGCAACGGCTGATGAACTCAGACGGCCTGACCGGTCTGTCAAACCGTCGTCACTTTGACGAATACCTGGAACTGGAATGGCGCCGTGCCTTGCGTGAACAGACCCAGTTGTCGTTGCTGATGATTGACGTCGACTACTTCAAATCATTCAACGACACCTTTGGCCATCTGGATGGTGATGAAGCACTGCGCAAAGTGGCGTCGACCATCCGCGAGGCCAGCAGTCGTCCGTCAGACTTGCCGGCGCGTTATGGCGGCGAAGAATTTGCCATCGTATTGCCCAACACCTCTCAGGGTGGAGCGCGATTGGTGGCAGAAAAACTGCGCCTGGCCGTAGAAACGCTCAAAATTCCGCATACCCAGCCGGTCGAAGGCAGCAGCCTGACCATCAGCATTGGTCTGGCGACCCTCACGCCCCAGCAAAACGGCAGCTCACGCCAACTGGTCTCGGCGGCTGACAAAGGGCTGTACCTGGCCAAGCACAACGGGCGTAACCAGGTCGGGATCGAATAACGACGCGCACACCACGCCCTATGTAGCCGCTGCCCAGGTGCGAAGTCGGCGATCTGTTTAACGATCTACCGAACTCAGCTAGCGGCAGCGCCCACATAGGGCTGGCTTTTTAGACGGGTGTAGCGCTATCCAGCAACGAATCCATCCCCGCAGGACTACTCGGTGCTTAACAGCAGCAGTGAGCCCTCTATCAAGGCACCTTGTATGCGTGCTTTCGGTATGTCCGCTAAATCGGCCGCCGTGTCTTGGCGCAGCATCCTGGTCCAGATGCAGTCCCGAAAACTGGCGCACGATAGTGGTCTGGTAGAGAGCTCCCTCCATCGCCGGATCGCTATAGCCGAACCAGTTCTGCACCAGATGAGCCCTTAACATCGCCAGCAACGGATACACCGGACGATCACCTTCGCCTTTTCGATGATACGGCTTGATCAAAAAATCAGCGGTGCGCCAGGCAGCATGCAATTTGTCCTTCAGGCGCTGGAAATGCAGAAGCCACACGCCCAGCGCTCCTGGGTTGAGCTTTCAGAGATGATGAATCTTTTGATAACCCACTGTGCAGTGATGGTTGCCGGCGGGCATCATAGTGGTGCGCAAACGCTGTTGCCCGGCCGTAAACCGGGCTACTTAAGCAACCTTCCCGATCCCTTGAAGGAAAAAATGGCTACAGAGACCTTATGCAGGCAGTTGATGTGCCTCTGGCAGACCTGAGGATGAATGGCGGAGTACGTTTAGGATCCAATTTACAGGGGCAAGCCGGCATTCAGACCATGAATATCGAGCCCTCAGGAAGCGCATTTAAATATCCAATCAGGTTTTAGGTGGTGCACATGACAGGCGAACAAAAATCAAACTGGCAAAAGTTGTCCACGCTTAATCATATTTTAAATTGGCCTTCCGGCTACATTGTTGAAGAGTTACAAAGCCTGGAGGTTGATGAGCTTATTGATAAAATCCATCAATGGAACCCTCTGGGTGTCGCAGGGGAAGCACGTCGCTTCGTTGACAACAAGTTCTATGATGAAAAAATATTTGTTGGAAAAGATGAAGCAGTCGACACGCAAATCTATATTGGAAAGTTTGGTGGCGATATCGCCTTCATGTTTTGTCTGGAACATGATCCCAGCACCCGCACAATGCACGGCAGTTATGGTGTGGTCGCACCGGAACATCAAAAATCAGGTATCGGTGTAATAACGGTACAAGTTATTGAACATCAAGCTGCTGCACTGGGCTGCTCGGTTATTTCCAGCTATGCGACCCTACGCCATCCTTACGTCCAGCGGCTGCTTGAGCAACGCGGATATAAGCCGGTTGGAATATTTCCTGACAGGGATCTTGAGGTTGACGCGCAAACCGGCGCCACAGTCAGAGTTACGGAAGTGCTTTATGTCAAGCAACTCGACTTTCCGGAAGAGCCTGTTTCTCCGGACTTTAAAAATATGACGCCAGCAGTTCTTGCACTGCACCGTTTGATTTTTACTGGAAAATAAATAATTAAAGAAGGGGGCGTATTTTAATATGCGCTTCCCTTTTTGTATTTGTATCACTGTTAGTGGTTCGTGAGGTGTGTCCAGTAATATGCATGGAATCCTCTCACCGAAAAGCGTGTGAAATATATATGTGTCATCTTTTAATTTCTTAAAGGAACACCCTCGAATAGGAGGGTGCCCCCAGTCAGTGAAATCCATTGAGGCTTATTCTAATTATCCATGGGGTGACCGGAATATTTCATTCCCTCGCCATTTTTATCATCATGTGGAAGCCGTGATCTGAGGGACGTTCGCCATTGACGAAGACCAACCCCTATTTCTTAAATCTTCCTAAGCTTCAGTTTTGCTGGATCAGTGATTCCACAAGGATAAATGGTTGCAATACGCGCCTTTTTAACTTCTTCAGGCTTTGCTTTGGTCAACGGCGTAATGATTTCTGGGCATCCCAACAATGCCCGCCATGTTTTTATCGATCTTTAAAAGATCGCGAGACGAGCCCGCTACAGGGTGCGAGCAGCGCACATGCCGGTTGGCTGTCCCCTTGAGGCCGTTACCTGCAGCAACGGATATGTACGCCAGCGAAGCCACGCCCTATCAAACCTGATCAACAGCCAAACCCCGCCAGGCGGGCTACTGCTGACCCCTGTTTACGGTATACTCACCGGCTTTGTAAAAATCGCCTACGAGTGCCGCCAGCCATGGAAATCAACCCGATCCTTAACAGCATCAAGGACCTGTCAGAGCGCTCCGAAACTATTCGGGGGTATCTTTGACTACGATCAAAAGCATGAGCGTTTGATCGAAGTCAGTCGCGAGCTTGAAGATCCGAGTGTCTGGAACAACCCTACGTACGCTCAGGAGCTGGGCCGCGAACGCGCCCAACTGGCGCAAATTGTCGAAACCCTGGACGAAATGCACTCAGGTCTGGCCGACGCCAAAGACCTGCTGCTGATGTCAGCCGAAGAAGAAGACCAGGCCGCTGTCGATGACGTCGCCGCCGAAGTCGAGCGTCTGCGCGAAGCTCTTGAAAAACTCGAATTCCGCCGCATGTTCAGCGGTGAGATGGACGCCAACAACGCTTACCTGGACATTCAGGCAGGCTCTGGCGGCACCGAAGCGCAAGACTGGGCCAATATCCTGCTGCGGATGTATTTGCGCTGGGCCGACAAGCGCGGCTTCGATGCCACCATCATGGAACTGTCTGCCGGTGAAGTCGCCGGGATCAAGGGCGCCACTGTCCACATCAAGGGTGAATACGCCTTTGGTTGGTTGCGTACCGAAATTGGCGTCCATCGCCTGGTGCGTAAAAGCCCCTACGACTCGGGCAACCGTCGTCACACCTCGTTCTCGGCGGTGTTCGTCTCGCCAGAGATCGACGACAACATTGAAATCGACATCAACCCGTCGGACCTGCGAATCGATACCTATCGCTCCTCCGGTGCGGGTGGTCAGCACGTAAACACCACCGACTCGGCCGTGCGGATTACCCACGTACCGACCAACACCGTGGTGAGCTGCCAGAACGAACGTTCCCAGCATGCGAACAAAGACACCGCCATGAAAATGCTGCGGGCCCGTCTTTACGAGCAGGAAATGCAGAAGCGCAACGCGGCGTCCCAAGCCCTGGAAGACACCAAGTCTGACATCGGCTGGGGCCACCAGATTCGCTCGTATGTACTCGACGCCTCGCGTATCAAGGATTTGCGTACCAATATCGAGCGCAGCGATTGCGATAAAGTGCTCGATGGCGATATCGACGAATACCTGGTAGCCAGCCTGAAACAAGGGCTGTAAGTCGCGCAATAACCGTAAGAGCGCAGCCAATGCGATGCCTTGAGGCGCGCTGAAGGCCCGCCAACCCCTGCCGCAGGGCAGGGGCAACGAACCTGTGATGGAATTTTTAAGACATGAGCGACCAACAACTCGACCCCCAAGACCTGCAACAGGAAGAAAACGCCCTGATCGCCCAGCGCAAGGAAAAACTTGCTGCCGAGCGCGCCAAGGGCAACGCCTTCCCGAATGACTTCCGTCGTGAAAACTACTGCGCTGACTTGCAGAAGCAGTACGCCGACAAAACCAAGGAAGAGCTGGCTGAAGCGGCCATTCCGGTCAAGGTTGCGGGTCGCATCATGCTTAACCGTGGCGCGTTCATGGTGATCCAGGACATGACCGGTCGCATCCAGGTGTATGTCAACCGCAAGACCCTGCCAGAAGAAACCCTGGCCGCCGTGAAAACCTGGGACCTGGGCGATATCATCGCCGCTGAAGGCACCCTGGCCCGTTCCGGCAAAGGCGACCTGTACGTTGAAATGACCAACGTGCGTCTGCTGACCAAATCCCTGCGCCCGCTGCCAGACAAGCACCACGGCTTGACTGACACCGAGCAGCGTTATCGCCAGCGTTACGTTGACCTGATCGTCAACGAAGACGTGCGCCACACCTTCCGTGTGCGTTCGCAGGTGATTGCGCACATCCGCAGCTTCCTGATGGCACGCGACTTCCTCGAAGTTGAAACCCCGATGCTGCAAACCATCCCGGGTGGTGCGGCAGCCAAGCCATTCGAAACTCACCACAACGCGCTGGACATGGAAATGTTCCTGCGGATCGCGCCTGAGCTGTACCTCAAGCGTCTGGTGGTGGGCGGCTTTGAAAAAGTGTTCGAGATCAACCGTAACTTCCGTAACGAAGGCGTGTCGACTCGTCACAACCCAGAATTCACCATGCTTGAGTTCTACCAGGCGTACGCCGACTACGAAGACAACATGGACCTCACCGAAGAGCTGTTCCGTGAACTGGCGCAACTGGTACTGGGCAGCACCGACGTGCCTTACGGCGACAAGGTGTTCCACTTCGGCGAGCCGTTCGCACGCCTGTCGGTGTTCGACTCGATCCTCAAGTACAACCCTGAGCTGACGGCCGATGACCTGAACGACATCGACAAGGCGCGCGCCATTGCCAAGAAAGCCGGCGCCAAGGTGCTGGGCTTCGAAGGCCTGGGCAAGCTGCAGGTGATGATTTTCGAAGAGCTGGTCGAGCACAAGCTGGAACAGCCGCACTTCATTACCCAGTATCCGTTTGAAGTGTCGCCGCTGGCGCGTCGTAACGACGACAACCCGAACGTGACTGACCGCTTTGAACTGTTTATTGGTGGTCGTGAAATCGCCAACGCCTACTCCGAGTTGAACGACGCGGAAGACCAGGCCGAGCGTTTCATGGCTCAGGTAGCGGACAAGGACGCCGGTGACGACGAAGCCATGCACTACGATGCTGACTTCGTACGTGCGCTGGAATACGGCATGCCGCCAACGGCGGGTGAAGGTATCGGTATCGACCGTCTGGTGATGCTGCTGACCAACTCCCCGTCGATTCGTGACGTGATCCTGTTCCCGCACATGCGCCCACAAGCGTAACGATGCTGAATAAAAAACCGCCGATTCGAGGCGGTTTTTTATTGCCCGTAGAACGCTGAGCTGGATCTTTGTGTGGGCGCGGGCTTGCTCGCGATAGCCTCAACGCGTTGTCGCTGGTAGGCCAGGGCGCTTGCATCGCGAGCAACCCCGCTCCCACAGTCAGTCATAAGGCATACCAACTGTTGACGGCGATTGTCAGTCGGATGGAATATCAAGCCCTACTCAATGAGCCCTGGCTGCTCTATAGAAGGATGCAGGCATGAAAGTGTGGCGCGTGTTGCTGGTGGCATTGTCATTTTTGATGTTGAGCGGGTGCCTGGTGACGTTTAAAGACGCACCGATTACTGCTCAGCCAGCGCCAAAACAACTGCTCGGGAGATGGACCAGCAAGGATGCCTGGGGCGAGGCGCGCAACCTGAATATCCGCGCCGTCGACAAGACTCGCTACGAAGCCGTTGTGTACCCCAATGGCGAACCCAAGGCGCGTGATCGCTACACCTTTATCGTTGCCCGCCACGGCAGCCGCTGGTATGCCTCGGCCAACGTGCCGGCCAAGCTGGGCGGTGGCTACACGCTCAATGGTTTTGAGGTGAACGACAATGGCGAACTGGTGGTGTACGACCTGGACCTGGATCAGATCAAACAGGCGATAGGCCAGTCGGCCTTGAACGGTGAACCGGTCGAAACGTCTGAAGGTTCGGGCGTACAGATCCAGAGCCCGTCAGCTACAGTTTTTGCTTACCTCGACGATCCTGCCAATTCGGACGTCTTTGTCGAAGTGGCTCGCTATCAGCGTGCGACCCAGTAACGCTATTTATTCAAGGAGCCGCGGTGGACGATTACCAGCGCACCATACGCACGTTGTCAGACCGCATTGTGTTGGCCCAGGCGCCGATCCGCGTACTGGATGCGGTGAAGTGGGATGACAGCATCCGTCAGGGTTTTTTAAAGGCCAAGGGTAAGGAAATGCCGGCGGTCAGCCGTGATTATTACCTGTCCCGGCCGCTGTCTTTTGACTCCAGTGCGGTCAAGTCTGAGTTCCAGCACATCGAGCGCGACATCACCCGCCAACTGGGGCAGTTCAACCCGGTGGGGCAAATCATGCGGCGCATGTGCAAGGAATACCGCATGGTAGTGCGCATGCTCGAAGCGCGCGGCACTGAAGACTTCGGGCTGATATCCCAGGAGCTGTATGGCGCCGCGTCCGACGCGTTCCATGCCGGTGACCCGACGCTGGCCGACCTGGGCCTGATGATGTCTGATTACCTGGACAACATCGACGGGCGCGGAGACCTCAAGGACGAAGCCAAAAACCTGACCGCCAAGGATGCGGTGAGCCTGCTGCAAAGCCGCTTGAACAAAGTGTTTGGCGAGTGTGAAGAAACCATTCGGGTCTTCGAGTCGGACGGCATTGTCGCGGACGCGGCGGCGGGGGCTGATTACATCAAGATCCGCAGCGATGCGATGTTCAACGATCGCGACGTCCGGGCCCTGGAAGTTCATGAAGGGCTGGTCCACGTGGGCACCACGCTCAATGGCCTGAACCAGCCGATTTGCACCTTTCTGTCCAAAGGGCCGCCGTCCTCGACCGTCACCCAGGAAGGGTTGGCGATCTTGATGGAAGTCATCACTTTTGCGTCCTATCCCAGCCGTCTGCGCAAACTGACCAACCGAACCCGCGCCATTCATATGGTGGAAGAAGGCGCGGACTTCATGCAGGTGTATCAGTTCTTCCGCGATCAAGGCTTTGAGATGCCGGAAAGCTATGGCAATGCGAGTCGGGTTTTCCGTGGGTCGGTGCCAAATGGTCTGCCATTCACAAAAGACTTGTCCTACCTCAAGGGCTTCATCATGGTTTACAACTACATTCAGTTGGCCGTGCGCAAGGGCAAGCTTGAACAGGTGCCGCTGTTGTTCTGCGGCAAGACCACCCTTGAAGACATGCGCACCTTGCGTCAGTTGGTAGATGAAGGCTTGGTGGTTGCCCCCAAATACTTGCCGGACCAGTTCCGCGACATGAATGCCCTGTCGGCGTGGATGTGCTTCTCTAACTTCCTGAACCATTTGAGCCTGGATCGGATCGAAGCAGACTACTCCAACATTTTGTGAACCTCCCTTGCAGGTGCTGCTCTGGGCAGCACCTGCACCGGTTTGCCAAGGACGACCTTAGATGAAAACCCTGGCTGCACTCTGCCTGCTGCTCACCCTCAGCGGGTGCAGTTCCCTATTGTTTTATCCCGAACCCGGCCAGCCGATTACCCCAACGGCCGCGGGCCTTGCTTATAAAGACGTCAACCTCACTGCGGCGGATGGCACCCAGTTGCATGGCTGGTGGCTCCCGGCCAAGCCCGGCGTGCCGCTCAAGGGCACGGTGCTGCATCTGCATGGCAATGGCGGCAACCTGGCGTACCACTTGGGTGCCGTGGCCTGGTTGCCTGAGCAGGGCTACCAGGTGTTGATGCTCGACTATCGCGGTTATGGCCTGTCGCAAGGCAAGCCCGGTTTGCCGGCGGTCTATCAGGACATCGACGCGTCCTTTGACTGGTTAGCGCAGCAACCGTCTGTTCAGGGCCAGCCGCTGATTGTGCTGGGGCAGAGCCTGGGCGGTGCGATGGGCGTTCATTACCTGAGTCAGCACCCTGAGCAAAGAGCCCGGCTCAAGGCCGTGGTGCTCGATGGCGTACCAGCCAGCTACCGTGACGTGGGGCAATACGCCTTGAGCACATCGTGGGTGACCTGGCCCCTGCAAGTGCCGCTGTCCTGGCTGGTGCCCGATGCAGACAGTGCGGTGTATGCAATGCCCGAGATGAAAGACGTCCCGGTGCTGATTTTCCACAGCCTGGACGACCCGACCGTGCCGCTGTCCAACGGCATCCGCCTGTACCAGTCCGCACCGCCGCCCAAGGTGCTGCAATTGACCCGCGGCGGCCACGTACAGACATTTGCCGACCCGACCTGGCGGCAAGTGATGCTCAAATACCTGGAAGATCCGCAGCATTTCAACGGTGTGCGTCGGCTGGGTGAAATCCCGAACTATCCGCCAACCCAAGCGCCACAAGCCGAGACCCAGCAATGAGTGAAGAGCGTAACGCCATCCCCCTGATCATCACTGGCATTGGCAGCATCATCGGCACGGTGGCGTGCCTGTGGTACTACGGCTATTTGCACTTCGCCAAACCTGAGGATGCGTTGTTACTCAACGACTACACCATGCTCAAGACCTTGCCGGGCGAGGACTACAAAATCTCCCTGGCCCCGGCCAGCCAAGTGGCGCAGTGCATTGACGGAATCGTGGTGTTATTTGATACCGAACAAAAAGGTCTGACTGGGGTGTTGGTCAACAACAAGAAACAGGCTGTGCATTGCATGGGGCAAGAAACGCCGAAGCTGCAACCTTAAGATCAAAAGCACCCTCACCCTAACCCTCTCCCAGAGGGAGAGGGGACTGATTGAGAGATGCTGCAGAATTTTGTCGGTGCGTGAGTCTGGCGCTGAATGTGCAAGCGCTTTCTAGAGTGGACTGATTGAGAGATGCTGCAGATTTTTGTCGGTGCGTAAGCCTTGCGCTGAATGTGAAATCACTTCGGTAGAGCTCCCTCTCCCTCCGGGAGAGGGCTGGGGTGAGGGAAAAGCCATTCAACAAAAAGCCCCGCCTGATCACTCAGACGGGGCTTTTTATAGAGCGCTCAGCGATTAACGAATCGAAGAACGTGGAGCAACCGGCTGGTTGTCGTTGGAGATGGTCACTTCAACGCGGCGGTTTTGAGCACGGCCCGAGTTGCTGTTGTTATCCGCTACCGGATATTCCTTGCCATAACCTTGAGCAACGATACGCGATGGGTCTACACCTGCACGTACCAGTGCCGCTTTAACCGCGTTGGCACGGCGCTCGGACAGGTTCTGGTTGTAGGAAGCAGTACCTTTGCTGTCGGTGTAACCCTCGACAATCACCTTGCGATCCGGGTTCTGGATCAGGTAGTTGGACAGGGTGGCGATGCTTTCACGGCTGTTGGGTTTCAAGTTGGCACGGTCGAAGTCGAACAGTACGTCACCGAACGTTACCAGTGTGCCGCGATCAGTTTGCTTGGCGTTCAGGCCTTGCAGTTGTTTGATCTGCGCGTCACGGGCATCCAGCAGGGCCTGGGCACGATCGTTGCCAGCGTTTTTCAGCTGGTTTTCAGCAGTGCGCAGGGCGATGGTTTGCTTGGCCAGTTCAACACGCTGGTTGGTCAGGTAAGCCAGTTGGTCGACCTTGGATTCTTTGTCGTTGTCCTGATAGGCCTTTTCAGCCTTGTCCAGCCACTCGCCAGCGTCTTTGGTCTCAAGCGCTGCAACCTTGGTCGCTTCCGGGTTGGTTTGCAGGGCGGAGTAGTTGCTCTTGGCATTTTCCAGGTTGACGTTCGGCTGGTGCGAGCACGCTGCCAAACCAACGCTCAGAGCCAGCAGGGCAGGAATCATTACTGTATTGCGCATAATAGTTGTCCTTTCTATCTATTAGGAATGCTGTATCGCCAGTTGCGATCAAAGAGGGGCGGCTGTTATTGCAGGCCGCGCATGCCTTCTTGACGCAGTTGCTGAACGGCTTTCTGAGCATCCTGCACGGCCTTCTCGGCTTTAGCGGCTTGGGCTTTACGCTCTGCTACGCGAGCGTCCCATTCGGCTTGTTCGGACAGGCGACGGGCTTCGTCATATTTTTTGTCATGCATGGCCAGCTCAGCTTGTTTGAGCTTGTCTTGTGCCGACTTCATTTCCACTGGAGCGTATTCCGTACCGCCTGCGCTGACGGCGTTATTCACGGCCGACTGCGTCACAGCGTATTGCTCCGTTGGTGGATTGCCAGCGCAGCCGGCTAAAACGAAGCTGGCACCGATCGCCAATGCAGCCAGTTTCAGCCCGCGCAGGCGAGGAGAGGTGGTTTTGACAGTGCGGGTCATCATGGTCTTCAACTCCATTAGGAAACTCCTTAAAAACATCAACTCCATCACGACTGTTGGGTTACCTGGAGTAGTAGGACACAGGTTCCTGCAGTGATGGTCAAAGGTGTGACCTGAACGAAAATTGAATAGTTCAATAAAAAAGGTGGCAAATTGCCTAAAATTTTTTTGACCCGTGGGTCATAGACAAATTGGCTATTCAGCGCGCACATGGCTTGCCAGCGACGTCCATTGCGAAGCACTCTTGAGGCACGAGCTACCCCAGAATCTGCTGGAGAAATTGCTGATGACCGATATTGATGCACGCTTGCGCGATGATGTTCACCTGCTCGGTGAGTTGTTGGGTAAAACGATTCGTGACCAATACGGCGAAGCCTTTCTCGCCAAGATTGAACGGATTCGCCAGGGCGCCAAAGACGACCGACGCGGTACGCCGGGTGAGGAACTGAGCGCCATTCTCGATGCCTTGAGCGATGAAGAAGTGTTGCCCGTGGCGCGGGCGTTCAACCAGTTTTTGAACCTGGCCAATATCGCCGAGCAATACCAACTGATTCACCGGCGTGGCGATGACCAGCCGCAACCCTTTGAGTCGCAAGTGCTGCCCACGTTGTTGAGCCGTTTGCTGGCCGAAGGGCATGACGCTAAGTCGTTGGCCGGCCAACTCAGCGGTCTTGAGATTGAACTGGTTCTGACGGCCCACCCGACCGAGGTCACACGCCGCACCCTGATCCAGAAGTACGACGCGATTGCCGAGCAGTTGGCTGCTCAGGATCACCGCGACCTGACCCTGGCCGAGAAATCGCGGATCGAAGAACGTTTGCAGCGACTGATCGCTGAAGCCTGGCATACCGAAGAAATCCGTCGCACTCGGCCCACACCCGTGGATGAGGCCAAGTGGGGGTTTGCGGTCATTGAACATTCGCTGTGGCAGGCGGTGCCGAACATGCTGCGCACCGCCGACGCGGCGCTGCATGAGGCCACAGGCCTGCATTTGCCACTGGATTCAGCACCGATTCGCTTTGCCTCCTGGATGGGCGGTGACCGAGACGGCAACCCCAATGTCACCGCCAGCGTCACCCGTGAAGTGCTCTTATTGGCGCGCTGGATGGCCGCCGATCTGTACCTGCGTGACATCGATAAACTCGCCGCCGATTTGTCGATGCAGCAGGCCACGCCGCAACTGCTCGCAGTCGCGGGGGAAAACGCAGAACCTTACCGCGCA
Source organism: Pseudomonas sp. 7P_10.2_Bac1 (assembly GCF_025465935.1). Taxonomy (GTDB): domain Bacteria; phylum Pseudomonadota; class Gammaproteobacteria; order Pseudomonadales; family Pseudomonadaceae; genus Aquipseudomonas. The sequence goes on from NZ_JANLNV010000072.1 coordinate 63,930, forward strand.
GTGCTCAAACAACTGCGCGAGCGCTTGCGCATCACCCGCGCGTGGGCACAGAGCGCCTTAAGCACCGCGCAGCCCGCGCCAGAAGGCACATTGCATGACAATCAAGACCTGCTGGCGCCCTTGAAGCTGTGTCATGAGTCGCTGCACGCCTGTGGCATGGGCGTGATTGCCGATGGTCCGCTGCTTGATTGCCTGCGCCGAGCGGTGACGTTTGGCCTGTTTCTGGTGCGTCTGGATGTGCGTCAGGACGCAGCTCGCCACACCTCGGCCATGACTGAGATCACCGATTACCTGGGCCTTGGCCGCTATGAGGATTGGGATGAAGATGAGCGCCTGCTCTTCCTGATGCGCGAATTGAACAACCGTCGCCCGCTGCTACCGGGTTATTTCAAGCCCAGCGCCGAAACCGCGGAAGTGCTTGCCACCTGCCGTGAAGTGGCCTCGGCACTGGGGGCATCGCTGGGCTCTTACGTGATCTCGATGGCGGGCGCGGCTTCTGACGTGCTGGCAGTGCAATTGCTGCTCAAGGAAGCCGGGCTTGAGCGCCCGATGCGCGTGGTGCCGCTGTTTGAAACCCTGGCAGACCTGGACAACGCCGGGCCGGTGATCGAGCGTTTGTTGCTGTTGCCGGGTTATCGCGCACGCCTGCATGGGCCGCAGGAAGTGATGATCGGCTACTCCGATTCCGCCAAGGATGCGGGGACCACGGCCGCGGCCTGGGCGCAATACCGGGCGCAAGAAAACCTGGTCAATATCTGCCGCGAGCAGGGCGTTGATCTGCTGTTGTTCCATGGCCGTGGCGGCACCGTTGGACGGGGTGGCGGCCCGGCCCATGCGGCGATTCTGTCGCAACCTCCGGGGTCGGTGGCGGGGCGTTTCCGTACGACCGAACAGGGCGAGATGATTCGCTTCAAATTTGGCCTGCCAGACATCGCCGAGCAAAATCTCAACCTGTACCTGTCGGCGGTACTGGAAGCCACCTTGCTGCCGCCCCCACTGCCGGAGCCGGGCTGGCGGGTGCTGATGGACGAACTGGCTGCCGATGGCGTCAAGGCGTATCGCTCGGTGGTGCGCGACAACCCGCAATTTGTCGAGTATTTCCGCGAGTCCACTCCGGAACAGGAGCTGGGTCGCCTGCCATTGGGCAGTCGTCCGGCCAAGCGTCGGGCGGGCGGGATCGAAAGCTTGCGGGCCATCCCGTGGATCTTCGGTTGGACCCAAACCCGTCTGATGCTGCCCGCCTGGCTCGGCTGGGAAACCGCGCTCACCCAGGCGCTGGCGCGCGGGGAAGGCGAGCAATTGGCGCACATGCGCGAACAGTGGCCGTTCTTCCGTACCCGTATCGACATGCTGGAAATGGTCCTGGCCAAAGCCGACGCCGATATTGCACGGCTCTACGATGAGCGTTTGGTGGGCCCTGAACTGCTGCCTTTAGGTGCGCACTTACGCGACTTATTGTCGCAGGCGTGTGAGGTGGTATTGGGTTTGACCGGGCAGTCTCAACTGATGGCGCACAGCCCGGACACGCTGGAGTTCATTCGTTTGCGCAATACCTACCTTGATCCGTTGCACCTGTTGCAGGCCGAGCTGCTCGCGCGCTCGCGGCGCCAGCAAACAGATCAGGGCAGCCCTCTGGAACAAGCGCTGCTGGTCACTGTGGCCGGGATTGCAGCAGGTTTGCGCAACACCGGCTAAGCTTTTGCGCCAGCCAAATGTCGTGTCGAGGTGTCTGGCAACGGGCCTTTTTGGGGTGTGGCCCGGCCTTGGCGCGACAGTTTATGGCAGGGTGGCGAGCTGTGACACCGCGTCGCAAGGGCTGGTTTACCACTGATTATTCCTACTTTGGCCCGCTTGTGTGGTCCGGGACGGCTGTGTATCTTGGTCAGCCCTTTGGCCGTTTGTGTGGCCATCACCCGATTTTGAGATTGGCCCCAAGAGGCGAGTCTGTTGTCATTTAAATAAAAAATTGAGGAGCACATCGATGCGCGTAATTCTGCTGGGAGCTCCCGGGGCCGGTAAAGGTACTCAGGCGAAGTTCATCACTGAAAAATTTGGCATCCCGCAAATCTCCACTGGCGATATGTTGCGTGCAGCCGTGAAGGCCGGCACCGAGCTGGGTCTTATAGCAAAAAGCGTTATGGACAGCGGCGGTCTGGTTTCCGACGATCTGATCATCAATCTGGTTAAAGAGCGCATTGCCCAGCCAGACTGCGTCAATGGCTTCCTGTTTGACGGTTTCCCGCGCACCATTCCTCAAGCTCAGGCACTGGTCGACAACGGTGTTGAACTGGACCACGTGGTTGAAATCGCCGTCGAAGACGAAGAAATCGTTCAGCGCATTGCCGGCCGTCGCGTCCACGAAGCGTCGGGCCGCGTTTACCACATCGCGCACAACCCGCCAAAGGTTGAAGGCAAGGACGATGTGACCGGTGAAGACCTGGTGCAGCGCAAGGACGACACCGAAGAAACCGTTCGTCACCGCCTGTCGGTTTACCACTCGCAAACCAAGCCGCTGGTTGAGTTCTACCAGAAGCTGGAGTCTGCTCAGGGCAAGCCGAAGTACAGCCATATTGAAGGGGTTGGCTCGGTTGAAGCGATCACCGCCAAGGTGTTTGAAGCGCTGAACTGATAAGTCGATTTTGCTTCGTCACAACAGCCCGCTTGCGGGCTGTTGTTGTTTATACTGCTGCACTTTTTTCAATTTTGATTGTGACGGGAACACCGATGAGCACCTTGCTGGCCCTGGATACCGCGACTGAAGCTTGCTCTGTTGCTTTGCTGCACGATGGCAAGGTCACGAGCCACTACGAGGTGATCCCGCGCCTGCATGCGCAAAAGCTGTTGCCGATGATTAAAGAGCTGCTGGCGCAGGCCGGGGTTGAGCTGTCGGCGGTCGAGGCGATTGCCTTTGGTCGAGGGCCGGGGGCGTTCACCGGCGTGCGCATCGCCATTGGTGTGGTGCAAGGCCTGGCCTTCGCCCTGGATCGCCCGGTATTGCCTGTCTCCAACCTGGCCGTTTTGGCCCAGCGTGCTTATCGCGAACATGGCGCGACCCAGGTAGCCTCGGCCATCGATGCGCGCATGGACGAAGTGTACTGGGGTTGCTACCGCGAGCAGGCGGGTGAAATGCGCCTGCAAGGCGTTGAAGCCGTCTTGGCGCCGCAACTCGCCGCGTTGCCGGACGCTGCTAGCGGTGAATGGTTTGGCGCGGGCACCGGCTGGGGCTATGCCGAGCGCTTGAACGTCAAACCTTATGCAATGGACGCCGGCATGTTGCCCCACGCCGAAGACTTGCTGACCCTGGCGCGTTTTGCCTGGGAACGTGGCGAAGCCATCCGTGCCGATGACGCCCAGCCGGTCTACCTGCGTGACAAGGTGGCGGCAACCCGTGCCGAGCGTGGCCTTATCTAAAGTCTGTAGGAGCGAGCCTGCCTCGCGATTTTTGATGTCGAACAGATCGCGAGGCAAGCTCGATCCTACAGTGGGTCACCCGGCCATTTGCTTAGTCTGGCCAACGCCGCTAAATTGCGGTTATCGCTACCGAGCTTGCCCCTATGCGCATTGACGGCTTTTCCTCTCAGTCTTACCCCATCAAGCGCAAGCCGCGTAAAGGCAAGGTGCAGGTTGACGAGCCGGTGGACGAAAGCCCCGCCGACAGTGAAAACCTTCCGCAAATCACCCGCCAGACCGCTTCGGGCGAGCGGATCAGCCAGTTGCCGGTGCGCTCCCAAGACATGATTTTCCAGCGCGGCATGAGCAAAAACGCCGCCAGCGCCCTCGCCAGTTACCTGACCACCCAAGGTTTTGTGGACTGGGAAATAGAAGTGATGGGGCTGGACCTGTACATTTGACGGCATGACTGATGCCCAACTGCCTTATTACCTCGGCTGCCCGTCCTGGAGTGAAAACGCCTGGCGCGAAGGCCTGTACCCCCAAAATGCCCAATCCACTGAGTTTTTGAGCCTGTACGCGCAGGTGTTCAATACCGTTGAAGGCAATACCACGTTCTATGCCAGCCCCAAGCCCGCCACAGTCGAGCGCTGGGCGCAGAGCATGCCTGAACACTTTCGCTTCACCGCCAAGTTCCCGCGGGAGATCAGCCACAGCGGCGATTTGCGTGAGCAGGTGCTGGCCACCGAGAGCTTCCTGCAACTGCTAAAGCCCTTGGGCACGCGTGTCGCACCGTTTTGGCTGCAATTGCCGGCGAGCTTCGGGCCGCATCGGTTGGCTGAGTTGCTGAGCTTTATCGACGACCTGCAACGCCCACTGGCCGTCGAAGTGCGGCATCCGGAGTTTTTCGCCAAGGGCGATGCCGAGCGCTTGCTCAATCGCTTGTTGATGGAGCGCGGGGTCGAGCGTATTTGCCTTGATTCGCGGGCGCTGTTCAGTTGCGACTCCAGAGATCCGGCAGTGCTGCACGCTCAATCCAAAAAGCCCAGAGTTCCACCGCGCCCGGCAGCTTTTACTCAGTCCCCGCAGGTGCGTTTTATCGGGCGTCCGGAGCTGCAAGCCAATGACCCTTACTTGAAGCCTTGGGTTGAAAAAGTCGCTGACTGGATAGAAGAAGGGCGCACGCCGTATGTGTTTTTGCACACCCCGGACAACCATCTGGCACCGGAACTGGCGCGGCGTTTCCATCAGCAGTTGACCGAGCGCTTGCCGGGGCTGCCGGCGCTGGCCCAATTGCATCAGCCACAGACAGTCGAGCAACTGGGCTTGCTTTAAGCCGCCAGCCGCAGGTTGTTGACGACCAGCGGGCGGGCCCAGGCCAGGTCAAAATCCAGGGCGTGCTGTTGCTCCATCAAGGTCACGGCGTCGAACGGCTCGGCCGGCTTGTCCAGCAAGTCCAATTCAAACTCGGCAATGGGCAGGTGCAAAGGCCGCGGTTCAGGCGCCGGCCCAGGTTCGGGTAGCGGGTGACCTTGCGCCATGACCAAGGGGCGAACCCACGTGGTGTTGAACGCCTGCTGGTGCTGTTGCGCGGTAATTTCCTCAGGCGGGAAGGGCGGTGCCGGGGGCGGCAGTAGATCCAGCTCGAACTCGGCGATAGGCAAGAACAGCGCCTCGGGTGGTTGTAGCTCGGTGTCCTGAACATCGCAGCGGCGCTGGGTCATGATGTTGCTCAAGACATCATCGCCACCCACGGGCTCGGCCTGCTCATCCACCGGGACTGTGGGGGCATCAATGGCCGGGAACGCTGTATCCGCTGACGACTGCTCTGCCATCGCCTGGGCATAGAAGTCCTTCCACAGGTGGTTGACGCTGCCTGTGACTTGCGAATTGTGCCGGCCATAGTCGCCAACGGGGGCGATAAAGCCGATAGATGTGGAATGAATGTCTGACATAGCTCTCGGTCGACGCCCAGCTCTGGCAAAATGCCGGATATTTCATTTATCGGCAGTGTTTGCCGATCATTAAATTTTTGAGCGTGTTTTAGATGAGTGAGCAAGCAGCAGGCAGTCGTATCAAAGTCGAGGCGTTGGACGAGGCCTATCAGGCCCTGGCCGAGCAATGGGCTGAGCGCCTGGGCCTGCCACTGGACGAGCCGCAGGCAGACTTCGCCTTGCAAGTCGGCGCCCAGGGGTTGCAACTGCAACAGCTAGGCCCGGATGCACCCGGCCCGGTCCGGGTGGATTTTGTGGAAGGCGGCGCGGCCCATCGACGCCTGTTCGGCGGTGGCACCGGGCAGATGATTGCCAAGGCCGTGGGGATTCAGCAGGGCGTGCGTCCGCGGGTACTGGATGCCACGGCGGGTCTGGGCAAGGATGCTTTCGTGCTGGCGAGCCTGGGCTGTGACATGAGTCTCATCGAGCGCCAGCCTTTGATTGGCGCCTTGCTGGAAGACGGGCTGGCCCGTGGGCAAGAGGATTTTGAGGTCGCGCCGATTGTCTCGCGCATGCACTTGCTCAAAGGAAACTCCATCGACGTGATGCGCAATTGGGAAGGCGAGCCGCCGCAGGTGATCTATCTCGACCCGATGTTCCCACACCGTGAGAAAACCGCTTTGGTGAAGAAAGAAATGCGCCTGTTCCGCCCTTTAGTGGGGGATGACAACGACGCGCCCGCGTTGCTGGAGGCCGCGCTGGCGCTGGCGACTCACCGTGTCGTGGTCAAGCGCCCACGCAAGGCACCCTGCATTGCCGGGCCCAAGCCGAGCCATGCACTGGACGGCAAATCGAGCCGTTACGATATTTATCCGAAGAAAGCGCTCAAGCCCTGATCAGCTGAGCTTTTGCAGATAGGCGGGCAGCGGTTGCTCCGGTAACACCGATAGCACTTTGAGCTTCTGCAACATTCGTTGCCGGGCCCGTTGCAAGTGTTCGCGCAGGTTGAGTGCGGCGGCGTCGAAGGCGCCATGCAGCAAGAGTTCGAGGATCAGCCGATGCTCTGCGAGCATCGCCGGATCGGCGCCGATCCCCAGCAAACGGTAAAAAATCCGGCTGATGATCATCGGGCTCTGGCCTTGGCGGATCAGCATGGCGATCTTGCGGTTTTGCAGGCCGGCCAGGCAGTGCTGATGCAAGTCTTGCTCGATCTGCTCAATGTCTTCCAGGCTGCACAATGTGGCGCTCTGCGCATCCAGCACACGTTGCAGCATGGCTTCGAGCATCGCTCTTTCAAGGCCCGGTGCACTCTGGCGCAAGGCTTCTGGCTCCAGGCAGGCGCGCAGTTCGTAGTCTTCGGTCACTTCCCGCGCAGTCAACGGCCCGGCCAGCCATTGCGAGTAAGGTTCTTTTTCTACCAGACCCCGGTCGCGCAAGCGCATCAGCGCCTCACGGACCACGGCGCGGCTGACGTTGAAGTGGTCAGCGGCGACCTGTTCGTCGAGCCGATAGTGACCAAAAACAATGCACGTCGACAGCGCTGAGCCGATCTCCTCGACGATCCGCTCGCCCAGCGGACGCGTGTCCACCAACTCCGCTTCGTCATTGAGCCCCAAATGTGCGTGGGTCAACGGTAGGCGCTGCGGCTCCAGATCCAGGCCCTCGGGGTTGATCAAGTAGCCCCGGCCATTGAAGCGGCAGATCAAGCCTTCGTCATGCAGCAGGTCCAGCGCCTTGCGTACCGGCACGCGGCTGGTGCCGAACAGATCAGCCAACGGCGCTTCGAGCAAAACCAGACCGTGACGAGCGGTGCCGTTGATGATGGCTTCACGCAACACTTGATGAATCATCGCGTAACGGGATGCCGAGGCGGACACTGCTTTCATCGGTTTCTCTGGGGCACATAAGGAGGTAGCCGGGGATTCTCTCATAGTTGTGTCTGTCACTCAGCGCCACATCCGCGACACTTTTTGGGGCGATGAAGAAGGAGGGTGTTACTTTTTTGCACCAAAATGTATCTATTCAAAAAAGATACATTATTTCATTCGCGAGATATTGCAAGCGACAGGCCGATTTTTGAACAGCCTTTAAACCCTTCTATCCCGTGACTCTCGGTGAAATCCTGATTCTCTTGAACCTGTCGATGGCGCGACTGGCATGAAAGCTGCCTTTGATAAAACGTACTTTTTATTAATTTGTACGTTTTTTGAAAGGGCGGCTCTCTGCCCATTGATTGTTTAGGAGGTTCGTAATGGCTAAAGACATCCTCTGTGCGTTCGGCGTCGACGTTGACGCCGTCGCCGGCTGGCTAGGTTCCTACGGCGGTGAGGACTCGCCAGACGATATTTCTCGCGGCCTCTTCGCCGGTGAAGTGGGTGCGCCACGCCTGCTGAAACTGTTTGAGCGCTATGGCCTGCGCACCACCTGGTTTATTCCCGGCCATTCGATGGAAACCTTTCCTGAGCAAATGAAGGCCGTGGCTGACGCCGGTCACGAAATTGGCGTACACGGCTACAGCCACGAAAACCCCATCGCCATGACCGCCGAGCAGGAAGAAATCGTCCTCGATAAATCCATCGAACTGATCAGCCAAGTGACTGGCAAGCGCCCGACGGGCTACGTGGCCCCGTGGTGGGAGTTCAGCAAGGTCACCAACGAGCTGCTGCTGAAAAAAGGCATCAAGTACGACCACAGCCTGATGCACAACGATTTCCACCCGTACTACGTCCGCAAGGGCGACAGCTGGACCAAGATCGACTACAGCCAGCACCCCGACACGTGGATGAAACCGCTGGTGCGCGGCGAGGAAACCGAGTTGGTGGAGATCCCGGCCAACTGGTACCTCGACGACCTGCCACCGATGATGTTCATCAAAAAGGCGCCCAACAGCCATGGTTTCGTCAACCCGCGCCATCTTGAAGAAATGTGGCGCGACCAGTTCGACTGGGTGTACCGCGAGCATGAACACGCGGTGTTCACCATGACCATCCACCCCGACGTGTCCGGCCGCCCGCAAGTGCTGCTGATGCTTGAACGCCTGATCGAACACATTCAGAGCCATGCTGGTGTGCGCTTCGTCACTTTCGACGAAATCGCCGACGACTTTATCCGCCGTAACCCACGTACCTGAATACCAATCCCGTCGAAGCGAGCCTGCTCGCTCCGACAGGGGGCAACCCACCCTTGAGGCGCGATTTATGTCTATCTACGACAAGCTTGACCTGACTGGCTGGAAACCCAGACAACTGACCTCCCAGGAGGTGCGTTTCGCCACCTGGATCGCTTTTTTCGCCTGGGTGTTTGCGGTGTATGACTTCATTTTGTTTGGCACTTTGCTGCCGGAGATCGGCAAGCACTTTGGCTGGAGTGAGATAGAACAGGCAGAAATCGCGACGTGGGTGGCGGTGGGGACGGCGGTGATTGCGCTGGCCATCGGCCCGATTGTCGACAAGCTGGGGCGTCGTAAAGGGATTATTTTCACCGTCGCGGGTTCTGCACTGTGCTCGGCGCTGACTGCACTGGGTGGAGCGTGGGGCAAGTCGCCACTGATTCTGATCCGTTCGCTGGCTGGCCTTGGGTATGCCGAAGAAACCGTCAACGCCACCTATTTGAGCGAGTTATACGGTGCCTCCCAAGACCCGAAATTGACCAAGCGTCGTGGTTTCATCTACAGCCTGGTACAGGGCGGCTGGCCGGTGGGTGCGTTGATTGCCGCGGGTTTGACCGCCATTCTGTTGCCGGTGATCGGCTGGCAAGGTTGCTTCATTTTCGCTGCGATCCCGGCCATCGTGATCGCCATCATGGCGCGCAAGCTCAAGGAAAGCCCGCAGTTCCAGATCCATCAACGCATCAGCGAACTGCGTAAAAACGGCGCAGTAAAAGAAGCTCAAAACGTCGCTCAAACCTACGGCGTGGATTACGACGAGCACAGCAAGGCGGGCCTTAAAGCCGCGTTCCGTGGCCCGGCCCGCCGTGCCACGCTGGTGATCGGCGCGGCCTTGCTGCTCAATTGGGCGGCGATCCAGGTGTTCAGCGTGCTCGGTACTTCAGTGATCGTCAGCGTGCACCATGTCTCTTTTGAAAACTCGCTGATCATCCTCGTACTGTCCAACCTGGTGGGCTACTGCGGCTACCTGAGCCACGGCTGGATGGGCGACAGGATCGGTCGTCGCAACGTGATTGGCCTAGGCTGGATGCTCGGCGGTCTGTCCTTCGCCGGGATGCTCTTTGGCCCGCACAACATGGCCGTGGTGGTCGGTTTATACAGCCTGGGGCTGTTCTTCCTGATCGGCCCGTACTCGGCGGCGCTGTTCTTTATCAGTGAAAGTTTCCCGACCAGCATCCGAGCCACCGGCGGCGCGATTATTCATGCGATGGGGCCGCTGGGTGCAGTGGTTGCAGGTTTTGGCGCGACCCAAGTGTTGTCCGCTGGCAGCGACTGGCAGACCGCCGCGCTGTGGTTCGGCGCCGTCCCGTGCTTTTTGTCCGGTGCCCTGATGTTTGCCGCGCGCCATGTGCGTCCGGAAACCGTTCAGTAAGGAGTGTTTGATGATGCGTAAAGTTGCCTTGATTACAGGGGCCGCCAGCGGTATCGGCCAAGCACTGGCCGTGGCCTATGCGCGCCATGGCGTGGCGGTGGTCGGCGGGTATTACCCGGCGGACCCGCATGATCCCCAGGCCACTGTTGCTCTGGTGGAGCAGGCAGGCGGCGAGTGCCTGATGCTGACGCTGGATGTGGGGGATAGCGCGTCTGTGGAGGCGCTGGCCGAGCAGGCGGTGAAACACTTCGGGCGCCTGGATTACGCCGTCGCCAACGCCGGGTTGCTGCGTCGTGCGCCGCTGCTGGAAATGACCGACGCACTGTGGGACGAGATGCTCAATGTCGACCTGACGGGGGTGATGCGCACCTTCCGCGCAGCGACCCGGCATATGAGCGAGGGCGGTGCGCTGGTTGCCATTTCGTCCATCGCCGGTGGCGTGTATGGCTGGCAGGAACACAGCCACTACGCGGCGGCCAAGGCCGGAGTGCCGGGGTTGTGCCGCTCGCTGGCGGTCGAACTGGCGCCTTTGGGGATTCGTTGCAACGCGGTGATTCCGGGCTTGATCGAGACCCCGCAATCTCTGGATGCGAAAAACTCGCTGGGGCCGCAAGGGTTGGCCAAGGCTGCACGGGCGATCCCGTTGGGCCGGGTCGGGCGGGCCGATGAAGTGGCGTCGCTGGTGCAGTTTCTGACCAGTGATGCGTCAAGCTACCTGACCGGACAAAGCATCGTCATCGACGGTGGCCTGACCGTTCGCTGGCCGGATTGATTCGCCCCCCGGCCGCGACTACACAATTTCTCAGGATCTGGAGTTTTTGCATGACACAACTCACTCATCGCCGCGCCGTGATTACGGGCGCGGGCAGTGGCATCGGCGCTGCCATAGCGAGGGCCTACGCCGCCGAAGGTGCACGCCTGGTATTGGCTGATCGCAATGCCGAGAGCCTCGCTGAAACCGCAGCCACGTGCCGAAATCTCGGTGCCGACGTGTTCGAATGTGTGGCCGATGTCGGCACTGTCGAAGGGGCTCAGGCCAGTGTCGACCGCTGCGTCGAGCACTACGGCGGCATTGATATTCTGGTTAACAACGCCGGCATGCTGACCCAGGGGCGTTGCGTAGACCTGTCCATTGAGATGTGGAACGACATGCTGCGCGTCGACCTCACCAGTGTATTCATCGCCAGCCAGCGCGCCTTGCCGCACATGCTGGCGCAACGCTGGGGGCGGATCATCAACGTGGCCTCGCAATTGGGCATCAAGGGCGGCGCCGAGCTGACGCACTACGCTGCGGCCAAAGCGGGTGTGATCGGGTTTACCAAGTCCCTGGCCCTGGAAGTGTCCAAGGACAACGTACTGGTCAACGCCATCGCACCGGGGCCCATCGAAACGCCGCTGGTGGGCGGGATCAGCGACACCTGGAAGCGCGCCAAGGCCGCTGAACTGCCGCTGGGGCGCTTCGGCCTGGCGGATGAAGTGGCGCCCGTTGCCGTGTTGCTGGCCAGTGAGCCGGGTGGCAACCTGTTCGTCGGCCAGACCCTTGGTCCGAACTCCGGCGACGTCATGCCGTAAGTGAGGTGCAGTGATGTGCGGACTCTGTGGGCTGTTAGGTGAAGACCTGCACTGGAGCGACCCGTTAGGCGATGAACTGCCCAGGCGGCGTGAACGCCTGCGCCGGATTGCTGCGATCAATCAGGTGCTGGCGGTGTTCCGGTTCAAGGTCGAAGACTTCCAGGGCACGTCCTACCTGCTACTGGGCCCGACCGGCAAGCAGGAACTGGCCAGCGGCCTGGATTCACTGTGGCAGGCCGCCGAGCGCATGCTCGGCCGGCCGTTGGACCCGCTCGATCCGCGTCTGCTGGATCATTTGGAACCTTCACCGCTACAGGAGTCAGGCTCATGAGCATTGCGCTTAACGTCATCACCGGCTTTCTTGGCAGCGGCAAAACCACCTTGCTCAAGCGTCTGTTGCAAGGCGAAAGCCTGGGCGACACCGCGCTGCTGATTAATGAATTCGGCGATGTGGGGATCGATCATCTGTTGGTGGAGGAGGTCGCGCCCGACACCGTGCTGCTGCCCAGTGGCTGCGTCTGCTGCTCACTGCGCGGGGAGCTTAAAGACGCGCTGCTGGGGTTGCTGCAACGCCGCGAACGCGGGGAGATTCCAGCGTTCAAGCGGGTGATTCTGGAAACCACCGGGCTGGCTGATCCGGCGCCGATTCTTGCCACGTTGAATAACGACGTGCAACTGCGAGGGCGTTTTCATATCGGCCTGGTGGTTACCTTGGTCGATGCCACTCACGCGGCCGTGCAAGAGCGTTTACACCCGGAATGGCTGGCCCAGGTAGCGGCGGCGGATCGCTTGCTGCTGAGCAAGACTGATCTGGCGGGCGACAGTGAACGCCTGCGCGCGCATTTGCAGCAACTCAATGCCGGTACGCCGATTCTTGATACCCATGACATTCGCAGTGGCGATCAACTGTTGCTCGGCGAGGGCTTGCGCAGCGCCGAACCCAGTGTAGAAGTCAGTCGCTGGAAGCTACACCAGACCACCACCGCCACTCACGGCGCTGCGCAAGTATGCAGCCTGACCTTTGATCAGCCGCTGGACTGGGTGGGATTCGGGGTGTGGTTATCGATGCTGCTAAGATGCCACGGCGAACGAATTCTTCGTGTCAAAGGATTGCTTAACGTGAACGCCAGTAACGCTCCCATCGCCATTCATGGTGTGCAGCACTGCCTGCATGCCCCGGTTCATCTGCCTGCCTGGCCGGGCACTGACCGACAATCGCGGCTGGTGTTTATCGTGCGCGGGCTCGACCCGGCGTTACTGCGCCGCTCCTTCGACGTGTTCTCGCGCAGGTTCGCAGCATGATCACCTTACGTGTCCTGGGTACTTCCGTGACCTTGCTCGAATGCCTGCGGGTCCGTGCCGAGCAGGAATTGGGCATCCGCCTGGTGTACCAGGTACACGACGTCGAACAGGCCCAGCGCATCGCAGTGATGCATCCCGACAGCTACGACCTGTACGACCAATGGTTTCATAACGTTGATTTTGTCTGGCCGGCCAAGGCCATTCAGCCCATCGATACGCAGCGTATTGCGTTGTGGCATGAGATCAACGACTTGCCCAAGCGCGGTCGCCTGTCTGTCACTGACCGGCTGGGCAGCGGCAGTGTGCCGTGTGAGCGCTTGTTCGTGCAGCATGACGGCAGCCTGGGCAGTGCGGTGACCGAGCGCATCAGTATGCTGCCCCTGACCCACAACGCCGATAGCTTTGCCTACCGCCCTGAGCGTCTGCCCGAAGGCTTTTGTTGCGACAACGAAAGTTGGGGCTGGCTGCTCGACCCTGCGTGGAGCGGGCGTATCGCTTTGCAGAGCGACGCCGCCATTGGCGCGCTGGATGCAGCGTTGGCGGTGCAGGGCGCGGGTCTGGTTGCCTTCAATGACATCGGCAACATGAGCATCGAAGAGATCGACGCGCTGGCTGACATTTTGGTGCGCAAACAGAAAGTAGGGCACTTTGCTGCGTTCTGGTCGGATGACGAAGTGGCCGCGCGATTGATGCTCAGCCCGAGCATTGATATCCAGAGCTTATGGTCGCCGACCCTGATGCGCCTGCACCGCGCCGGGGTCAAATACCGTCTGGCAGTGCCACGCGAAGGCTATCGCGCCTGGTTTGGCGGCTTGTCATTGTCACGCCATGCCAAGGGGCCGGTGCTGGATGCGGCCTATGCCTACCTCAATTGGTGGTTGTCCGGCTGGCCGGGCGCGGTGATGGCGCGTCAGGGCTATTACATCGGCAACCCGGCCCGTGCCCGTGACCACCTGAGCAGTGCCGAATGGGATTACTGGTACGCCGGCAAGCCCGCGCGCGAGGCGCTGCTGGGCAGTGACGGCTTGCCGCTGATCGATATTGGCGAAGTGCGCGACGGTGGCTCCTACGAACAACGCATGGGGCACATCGCGGTGTGGAACTCGGTGATGGATGAACACAACTATCTGGTACGTCGCTGGAGCGACTTCATGCGGGCGTGGGTGTGAAAATAGCCCGGTAGACTGCAATCTTTTAAAGATCAAAAGATCGTAGCCTGCGGCATTTCCTACGAAAATTTTATGGCGCGGCTTTTGATCTGGCTTTTGATCTAAGGAGCCCATTAAACCACGCTGGCCTCACACAGGTTTTGCGCAGTGGGTAACCCGGCAGGACGCCGGGTTAGCCGCGACACGGCCAGGGATGGCCGATCGCGGCGGGCCCACGGAGCAAGGCCTGTGTGAGGGTATGCCGAGCCATAGCGAGGCACCGAGTGGTAGGGCAAAAAGCGTTTGGCCACTTTGCGCTTTTCAAAGTGGCACGGCGTAAGGCCGGAACCCTAAGTGGCCGTTACCGCAGCAATGGATATGTCCCCCAAAATACCGAGTGCGATGGTTTTACGACTGCCAGCAGTCGATCGCAGTCTTCGAGCCTCGTCAGCGACTCCAAGCACTGCGCCACAGACCTGTGCCGTGCAAGCGGCGCGCGTTCAATCACGGCCGGTAGGCGCGCATGAACACCTTCACCACTTCCTGCACATGCGCTTCGGTTTCTTCGGCTGTCAGCACCCCGCCGTAGCCATACAGCAAGCGAAAGTTGGGCGAGCCCTTGAGCATGCAGAAAAAGTGTTCTGCGGCGTAATGCGCCCCTTCGATGTGCAAGGCACCGGTCTGGTGGATCTTGTTCAGCAGGCGCTCCATTTCCAGCACCACCCGCTCCGGGCCTGCTTCAAAGAAGATCTGTGACAGCTTGGGGTCCTGGCTGCCGAGGGTCATCATCAGCCGATGCAGGTTCAGTGATTCCTCGCTGTTGATCAGCGCCACAAAACCTCGGCCAATGGCGGACAACACCGTTTCTATCGGCACTCCGTCCGGCAACTCAAAAAACAAGTCCGGCAATTGCTCGGAACACTTGGCCAGGATCGCTGAGGAGAACAGCGTCTCCTTGTCAGTGAAGTGGCTGTAGACCGTCAATTTGGATACCCCCGCCAGCGCAGCGACCGCATCCATGCTGGTGTTGGCATAGCCTTTGGTCAAAAACAGGGTTTTAGCCGCATCAAGGATGGCCTGGCGTTTTGCCATGTCCTTGGGGCGCCCGGGTGCATTGGGGGGTAAAGGATGGTCAGACATATCCGTTTATTACTGGACTGGTGAGTTTAGTATTAATAACATGCCGCCCAGTATAAATATTCCAAGCCCCTTTAGCGAAAGGTCGTCCCCATGTTGCGCCAAGCCTTGCCCTGCGCTTTGCCTGTTTGTCTGGTGTTTTTGCTGTCTGCCTGTGGCCAGGAGCCGCCCGCCAAAATCACCATCAGCCCGGCACTGGTGGTGCAACCGCAGCCTTCGGCCGTGGCGATGCAAAGTTATCCGGGCGAGGTGCGGGCACGCTTTGATCCGCAACTGGCGTTTCGTATCGGCGGCAAAGTGACCAAGCGCCTGGTCGATGAAGGTGAGCGGGTCAAGGCCAATCAGCCGCTGGCTGAACTCGACCCGCAAGACGTGCGCCTGCAACTGGAGGCTACCCGTGCTCAAGTTGCGGCCGGGCAGGCCAATTTGAATCTGGTGCGTGCCGAGCGCGATCGCTATAAAACCTTGCTCGACCGGCAGATGGTCAGCCGTTCGCAGTACGACAATGCCGAAAATATGTACCGCGCCGGTGAGGCCAAGCTTCAGCAGCTCAAGGCCGAGCAGGATGTGGCCAGCAACCAGGCCAGTTATGCGGTGTTGCGTGCGCCGCAAGACGGCGTGATTGCTCAGCGTCAGGTGGAAGTCGGGCAAGTGGTGGCCGCAGGGCAAACCGTGTTTACCCTGGCCGCCGATGGCGAGCGTGAGGTGTTGATCAGCTTGCCGGAACAAGCCTTTGGCCGTTTCAAGATCGGTCTGCCGGTCGAGGTTGAGCTGTGGTCGCAGCCGGGCCAGCGGTTCAGCGGGCGGATTCGTGAGTTGTCGCCTTCGGCCGATCCGAAATCGCGGACTTTTGCCGCCCGTATCGCTTTCACCGAAGGCAAGGTGCCTGCCGAGTTGGGGCAAAGCGCGCGGGTGTTTATACCCAACGATGGGGTGAGCCCGCTGTCGGTGCCGCTGTCGGCCCTGACCGCTGAAAATGGGGCGACGTATGTGTGGCGCGTCGGCCAAGGCAACAAGCTGGAACAAGTGCCGGTGCGCGTCGGGCCGTTTGGCGAGAACAGCGTCCCTGTGCTGGAAGGCCTGAAGGCCAATGACTGGATTGTGTCGGCAGGCGTGCACGTGCTGCACCCTGGCCAAGAGGTGCGACCCATTGATCGGACCAACCGGACCATCAATGTTGCGGTAAAGGAGTAATCCCGATGGGTTTCAACCTTTCCGCCTGGGCGCTGCGTAATCGTCAAATCGTTCTGTTTTTGATGCTGTTGGTGGCTGTCGTCGGTGCGCTTTCTTACACCAAATTAGGCCAAAGCGAAGACCCGCCGTTCACCTTCAAGGCCATGGTGATCCGGACATTGTGGCCGGGGGCGACCGCTGAGGAAGTGTCGCGCCAGGTCACCGAGCGTATCGAAAAGAAACTCATGGAAACCGGCGAATACGAGCGCATTGTGTCGTTTTCACGGCCCGGTGAGTCGCAAGTGACCTTTATGGCCCGCGATTCGCTGGACTCCTCGCACATTCCCGAACTCTGGTACCAGGTTCGCAAAAAGATCAGCGACATTCGCTATACCTTGCCACCGGACGTACAGGGGCCGTTTTTCAACGATGAATTTGGCACCACGTTCGGCAACATCTACAGCCTGAGTGGCGAAGGTTACGACTACGCGGTACTCAAGGACTACGCCGATCGCATCCAGATCCAACTGCAACGGGTCAAGGATGTCGGCAAGGTGGAGTTGCTGGGCCTGCAGGATGAAAAGATCTGGATCGAGCTTTCCAACCTCAAGCTGGCGACCCTGGGTTTGCCGCTGGCCGCAGTGCAACAAGCCCTTCAAGAGCAGAACGCGGTGTCGACCGCGGGCTTCTTCGAGACACCGACCGAGCGCGTGCAATTGCGCGTCAGCGGTAACTTCAAAACCGTCGAAGAAATCGAGCGCTTCCCTATTCGGGTGGGCGAACGCACCTTGCGTATCAGTGACGTGGCTGATGTACGTCGCGGCTTTAACGACCCACCCGCACCGCGTATGCGTTTCATGGGCCAGGACGCCATCGGTCTGGCCGTGGCGATGAAGGACGGCGGCGACATCCTGGTCCTGGGTAAAGCCCTGGAAGCCGAGTTTGAGCGCCTGCAAAAGAACCTCCCGGCCGGCATGAAGCTGGCCAAGGTCTCGGATCAACCGGCGGCGGTGAAAACCAGCGTTGGCGAGTTTGTTCAGGTGCTGGTCGAAGCGCTGGCGATTGTGTTGCTGGTGAGTTTTTTCTCGCTCGGCGTGCGCACCGGCATGGTGGTGGCGCTGACTATTCCGCTGGTGCTGGCGATGACGTTCGCCACCATGCATTACTTGGGCATCGGTCTGCACAAAATCTCGCTGGGCGCGCTGGTGCTGGCGCTGGGCCTGCTGGTGGACGACGCGATCATCGCCGTGGAAATGATGGCGATCAAAATGGAGCAGGGCTACGACCGGCTCAAGGCGGCGAGTTTTGCCTGGACCAGCACGGCGTTTCCGATGCTCACCGGCACGCTGATCACGGCCGCGGGCTTTTTGCCGATTGCCATGGCGCAGTCGAGCACGGGGGAGTACACCCGCTCGATATTCCAGGTGGTCACCATTGCGTTGCTGGCCTCCTGGATTGCGGCGGTGGTATTCGTGCCGTATCTGGGCGCGTTGCTGTTGCCGGATCTGGCCAAGCTGCATGCAGCCAAACATGGCACCGGCGACGGTGCGCCAGACCCGTATGGCACGCCGTTTTATCAGCGTATTCGTCGCGTGGTGGAGTGGTGCGTGCGCCGTCGTAAAACCGTGATTGCGCTGACCGTGCTGCTGTTTTTGGGCTCGGTGGTGCTGTTCAAGTTCGTGCCACAGCAGTTTTTCCCGGCCTCCAGCCGTTTTGAATTGATGGTCGATTTGAAACTGGCTGAAGGCGCCTCGCTGAGCAACACCACCGAACAGGTCAAGCGCCTCGAAAACCTGCTCAAGGACCATCCCGGCATCGAGAATTACGTAGCCTATGCCGGCACCGGTTCTCCGCGCTTCTACCTGCCGTTGGACCAGCAATTGCCGGCCGCCAGTTTTGCCCAGTTTGTGGTGCTGGCCAAGACCATTGAGGACCGCGAAAGCCTGCGCACCTGGCTGATTGACACCTTGAACGAACAGTTTCCGACCGTCCGGGCGCGGGTGACGCGCTTGGAAAACGGCCCGCCTGTGGGGTATCCGGTGCAATTCCGGGTAACCGGTGAGCATATCGAGCAAGTCCGGGCGTTGGCGCGCAAAGTGGCGACTCAGGTACGTGAAAACCCCCACGTGGTGAACGTGCACCTGGACTGGGAGGAACCGAGCAAGGTGGTGTACCTCAATGTCGATCAGGACCGGGTACGAGCGCTGGGCGTGAGCACGGCCAATCTGTCGAAGTTTCTGCAAAGTACCTTGCTGGGCTCCACTGTCAGCCAGTACCGCGAAGACAACGAACTGATTGAAATCCTGCTACGTGGCACCACCCAGGAGCGTACCCAGCTGTCGCTGTTGCCGAGTCTGGCAGTGCCGACCGACAACGGCCAAAGCGTTGCGCTGTCACAAATCGCGACGCTGGAGTATGGCTTTGAAGAAGGCATCATCTGGCACCGCAATCGCTTGCCAACGGTCACCGTGCGCGCCGATATCTACGGCAAGGACCAACCTGCGACCCTGGTGCAGCAGATTCTGCCGACCCTTGAGGGCGTTCGCGCTGAACTGCCGGAGGGGTATTTGCTGGAAGTGGGCGGCACGGTTGAGGATGCCACGCGCGGCCAGGACTCGGTGAAAGCGGGCGTGCCCCTGTTTATCGTGGTGGTGCTGACCTTGTTGATGGTGCAACTGCGCAGCTTCTCGCGCATGGCCATGGTGTTTTTGACCGCGCCATTGGGCCTGATCGGAGTGACCCTGTTCTTGCTGGTGTTCAACAAGCCCTTTGGCTTTGTGGCGATGCTCGGCACTATTGCCTTGTCGGGGATGATCATGCGCAACTCGGTGATCCTGGTGGACCAGATCGAGCAGGACAAAGCGGCGGGGCTGGCTACCTGGCAGGCGATTATTGAAGCGACCGTACGGCGTTTCCGGCCGATTGTGCTGACTGCCTTGGCGGCGGTGCTGGCGATGATCCCGTTGTCGCGCAGCGTGTTCTTCGGCCCGATGGCGGTGGCGATCATGGGCGGCCTGATCGTGGCCACGGCGCTGACGCTGTTGTTCTTGCCGGCACTGTATGCCGCGTGGTTCAGGGTGAAGAAGCCGCAAGCTAACACCTGACCTGCAGGAGCGAGCTTGTCTCGCGGTCTTTTGCTGTTGTAAAAGATCGCGAGGCCAGCTCCCACCAAGGCAGGTAGTGGCTTAACGCACCTGATCGACGCGCAAGCGGATCGGTTGCAGGGTTTTGGCATTCAGATCAACGCTGTTGTGCTCAGTGCTGATGAACAGCAATTGGCCGTTTTCTTCGATCCGCGCGCTCACCGCGTAGGTGTGCCCTGGCTTGACGTCATCCGGGTTATAGGTGAGCTGGAAAGGCAATGGCACCTGGCCTTTGATGGTGCCGCTTTGCTTGGCCAGGGTCACGGCCGGGGCGTCGGCCAGCGACACGTCCTGCAGGCTTACTTCCAGGGTAGCAGTGGGCGGCAGGGCGATGCGTTGCAGGTAAAAGACTTCGCCGTCGAGCGTGGCTTTCGGGGTAGGGGTCATTGAGCTGCAGGCTCCGAGCAGGGCCGTGAGGCTGAGTATAAGAAGTTTTTTCATGGTGGGTTCCCAAGGGGCTGAAAGCGTTCAGGCACCCGACCCGTGGCTGTGTGCCACGGGCCGGTTTATTGAGTTAAGGCGTTTTTTCGGGCGGCGGTGCAGGTTGATCGTGCGCATCTTCACTGCGGTGCAAGGCTACCTGGCGAATCGACAAGCGAATGTCCGGTGGAAGCACGCGTTTGGCCGCGCCCTCGGCCAGTTCGCCGAGCAGTTCGTGATAGCTCAACTTGCCGTTGGCGTCGCGTCGCAGTACGTCTTGCTCCAGCAAGGTTTCGATAAAGTGACGGAACAGGCTCTTGTCAAAGAACTCGGGGGCATTGAGCCCGTGCAGGATCGACAAGCGCTGAGCCATCATCGTGCACAGGTCTTCCAGTTCTTCGCTGCTCAAGGTGTTCTGGCCGCTGTTGAGCAACAGCGAAATAGCCATGTAGAAGCGCTGCAGGGTTTGCGCAATGCTCTTGGACAGCAGCGTCAGCAACACAAAGTGCCGTGAGCTGGGAGCCGGGCGCAGGTAGATAGTGTTCTCGAAACGCAGCAAGCCTTGCTCGACAAACGCCTCCAGCCATTGATCGACTACGCCGTCGAGTTCGTCCAGTGACCAGCGAATGAACAACTCCGATTGCAGGTACGGGTACAGCGCGCGGGTGTAGCGCAGGATTTGCTCGCGGGTCATGCGCGAAGAGCTTTGGAAGAAGCTGGCCAGCAATGCCGGCAAGGCAAAAATGTGCAGCACGTTGTTGCGGTAGTACGTCATCAACACCGCGTTCTGTTCATCCAGATACAGGATCTTGCCCAGCGCATCGCTTTGTTCAGACAGCAGGTCCATGGCTTTGACGTGCTCGATCAGCGCCTGGCCATCACCCTCCGGCAGGGTGGTGTGCGGCGAGTAAGGCACACGGCGCAGCAGGGCGAGGTACAGATCCAGCACCCGTGCCATTGCGCGGTCGTCCAGGGCTAGCTTGCTGGTGGACAACAAGGCCAGCGCCACCAGGTTGACCGGGTTGATCGCGGCGGCTTCGTTAAGGTGCTGCGCGACCTTCTCACCCAGGCGGTTGGTGGTGGCGTTCAACCAGTCGGGACGGTACAGCGGCGCCAGTTCTTGCTGACGCCAGTCGGGTTGTTCGTGGTCGAGGAATTCAGCGAGCTTGATCGGTTCGCCAAAGTTGACCGCGACCTGGCCGAACTTCTGCTTGAGCGCGCCGATCACTTTGAATATGTCGAAAATCGACTCTTTCTTTTTGCTTGCTCCACGCAATTCGCCCAGATAAGTGCGACCTTCAAGTACCCGCTCGTAGCCGATGTACACCGGCACAAACACGATGGGCGTGCGTGAAGAACGCAGGAAGCTGCGCAGGGTGATGGCCAGCATGCCGGTTTTAGGTTGCAGCATGCGCCCGGTGCGCGAGCGCCCGCCTTCGACGAAGTACTCCACCGGGAAACCTTTGGTGAAGAGGGTGTGCATGTACTCGTTGAACACAGAGGTATACAGCGGGTTGCCCTTGAACGTGCGGCGCATGAAAAACGCCCCGCCGCGTCGTAGCAGCGGGCCGATCACCGGCATGTTGAGGTTGATCCCGGCGGCAATATGCGGCGGGGTCAGGCCGTTGCGAAACAGCAGGTAGGACAGCAACAAATAGTCGATATGGCTGCGGTGGCATGGCACATAGATGATTTCGTGGCCTTGGGCGACGTTCTGAACACCCTTGATGTCGTTGACTTTGACGCCATCGTAGATCTTGTTCCAGAACCAGCTCAGCACGACCTCAAAAAAGCGGATGGCAGTGTAGGTGTAGTCGGAGGCGATTTCATTGGCGTAGCGCAGGGCCTGGGCCTTGGCTTTTTGAGGGCTGATGTTTTCGCGCTGTGCCTCATCGAGAATGGCCTGGCGCACTGCCGGCTCATTCACCAGGCCTTTGACCAGGGTGCGCCGGTGCGACAGGTCGGGGCCGATGGTTGAGGTTTTAAGGTTACGAAAATGCACACGCAGGATGCGCTGGGCCATGCGTACGGTGCGTTCATGACCTTTGTTGAGGTCGATCAATTCACGCAAATGGATCGGTGCGGAGAACTGCACGCGGGTCTTTCGACCCAGAATCAGAATGCGCAACAGGCGGCGCAGACGCCCGGTGACGGCCCAACTGTCGGCAAACAGCAACTTCCACGGGCTGGACTCGCTATCAGGCGATTGACCCCAAAACACGCTGACCGGAATGATTTGTGCATCTTCAGTCGGGTTGTGGGTCAAGCCATCGACCAGGCGGGTCAAGGTCGGGGGTGCTCCGCGTTTGTCCTGCCGGCCTAGCCAGTCAGGCTCGGGGGTCAGGTAAAAGAACGCGGCGGGCTCGGTCATGGTGCCGACAGCCACGGGCAAAACCGGGCGTGGCAGACCCACTTTGGTGCATTCGGCATCGACCACAGCAAGTTCAGTGATCGACGGCGATTGCAGGACGTAGAACACAGGGCGGCTGCGATCCAGGCTCAATGGCAAGGAGGACTGATTGATCGTCTCTGAACGTACCCACAGGTACAGCAAGCGACGCAGGGCGCCAAAGACGAGACGGTGGAATGGGGAGCGGGTCATACGGCTTCTGCGTTAGTGGATTAAAACGAGTGTTTACTCGGGTTGGTAGTGTGCCGTATCTCTGGAAAATCGGCAAAAAAGCAGCGAACTAATATTGATTGAGTGTTCTTCGCGCTGACATATACTCGACGCTCTTTCGCCTTATGGCGTAAGACCAGATCCAGGAAAGTTAAGTTCGTGCGAAAGTTCTTAGCGGGCTAAACGAAAAGCCCATTTGAAAATAAAAAGAGGAAAGGATCGATGAGTACACGTTTGACAGGCAATGTGAAATGGTTCAACGACGCCAAAGGTTACGGTTTTATCCAGAGTGAAAGCGAGGGCGATGTGTTTGTGCATTACCGCGCGATTCGCGGTGAGGGCCACCGTTCCTTGACCGAGGGCCAACAGGTTGAATACACCCGTGTGGCTGGTCAAAAAGGATTTCAGGCAGAAGACGTGGTAGGGCTGTAGCCACGACACCGTGTAGAAGCGAGCTTGCCTCGCGATCTTTTGATCTTTTAAACAAATGCCGGGCAGCGGCCGG
>NZ_JANLNV010000063.1 GCF_025465935.1 Pseudomonas sp. 7P_10.2_Bac1
GAAAATCGTGTAGGAGCGAGCTTGCCTCGCGATCTTTTGACCTTTGAAAAGATCGCGAGGCAAGCTCGCTCCTACAGATATTTGTCTTACTGCACCTTCAGCAACTCGATTTCAAACACCAGCGGCGTGTAAGGCGCAATCAAATCCCCCGCGCCATCAGCCCCATACGCCTGATTGGACGGTATCACCAGCCGCCATGTTGAACCAGTTGGCATCTGCGCCAGCGCCAGACGCCACCCATTGATCACACTGTCCAGGCGAAACCATTGTGGCTGCGTGCTCTGGTCGAAAATCGTGCCGTCAGGCAAGCGTCCGACATAGTTGACGTACACCGAGCCCTGAGCATCGGGTTTTGCCCCGGCCCCTGTCTTGAGTTCAGTCGCCAAAATACCGTTGCCCAACTCGCGGACGCCCGCTTTGTGTTTTTCTTTCGATAAAAAATCACGCTCGGCATTCAGTGCAACTTCGCTTTGCGGGTGAGCGGGCTCGGCGTCGATCTGCGCTTGGTGCGCCGTGAGAATTTGCTCGATACGCTCATCTGTCAGCGCCAACGGCTTGCCTTGATAGGCGCTGCGCAGACCGTCGATCAACGCTTGGAGTTGCAGGTCTGGCACTTCGTCGCGCAAACGCTCGCCAAGGCTCGCACCCAAGCTGTAGGCCAGGTCATGCGCGGCTTGCGGGCTTTGTGCCGGTGCTGCATGGGCCGAACAGGCAACGCACAACAAGGTCAGTAAAAGGGAACGCGGCATGAGCACTCTCCGGTCTTAAGTGCGAGCGATTATGCCTGTGCGGGCGGGAATTTTCGGGCGGAATTATTTGAAGCTTTAATAGACGTTGCAGCGGCCACACAATTTAACGGACTGCATCGATGAAAACTGATCTGGCACAAGTTTTCCGGTGCTATGCAACCCCCTGCTATCGTTAGTGTCAACATGACCTAGCGGCGGTTCTTGCAGAGGTCTAGTATGAGCCGCACTCACTTCAGCCAGGAGGTAAACCATGTCGGCCAACGAGAAGTCTGTTAATACGCCGTTGCACTTGCTCCAACAACTCTCAGGCAGCCTGCTTGAGCATTTGGAAAGCGCCTGTTCCCAAGCGCTGGCTGATGCTGAGAAGCTGCTCGCCAAGCTGGAAAAACAGCGTGGCAAAGCCCAGGAAAAACTGCACAAGTCGCGTGAAAAGCTGCAAGCAGCTGCGCATGCAGGCAAGTCCAAGGCACAAGCCAAGGCCAAGTCTTCTGTTAAAGAGCTTGAGCAACTGCTCGACTCGCTCAAAGAACGTCAAACCGAGACTCGCGCTTATATCCAGCAACTCAAGCGTGATGCTCAAGAAAGCCTGAAACTGGCCCAAGGCATTGGCCGGGTCAAGGAAGCGGTAGGCAAGGCTCTGACCGCTCGGACTGCCAAGCCAGCCGCTGCTAAAAAACCGGCCGCTAAAGCCCCTGTGGCCGCCAAGGCACCAGCAAAAACCGCTGCCAAGGCTCCGGCCAAAGCGCCAGCCGCTGCAGCCAAGCCAGCCGCTAAAACCACCGCGTCAAAACCTGCTGCTAAAGCACCGGCCGCCAAACCAGCCGCTGCAAAAGCGCCTGCCGCCAAGCCGGCTGCTCGCACTGGCGCCGCAAAACCGGCTGCCAAACCGACGGCTGCCAAACCCGCTGCCGCTAAACCGGCGGCCACCAAAGCGCCTGCCACAGCAGCGGCCAAGCCGACCGCCAGAACCGCCGCAGCCAAACCCGCCGCCAAGCCAGCAGTTGCCAAACCTGCGGCCAAGCCTGCTGCGAAACCCGCCAGCACTGCGGCCAAAGCGCCAGCCAAGCCTGCGGCCAAACCGGCCGTAAAACCGGCTGCCAAACCTGCCGTGAGAAAGCCTGCGGCCGCCAAGCCCGCGGCCAAGCCCGCGGCCAAGCCCGCGGCCAAGCCTGCGGCGGCTCCCGCCACGTCCGCAACCGCGCCAACAGCTGCAACACCGGCTGCATCGCCAGCTCCGACGACACCTGCAACACCGGCGACAACCCCTACCAGCGGCTCTTAAGCTGGGTTGATTGCGGCGCGCAGCGTTTGCAGCGCGCCGTGATCAGGGTGTTCCACACCGCTGATCATTGTGTTCAGCCAATCGCAATGTTCGTTCGATTGAGTGGGCAACCAGTTTTGGCTTGCGGCTTCCAAACGTCGCAATAGCGTCCGTTCTGCCTCCAACTCCAGCCCCTTGATCAGCCCGCGCAACGCTGACAGTTCGTCATCATGCATGGCCGCTTCGCGCCATTGCGTGCGTAATCGGCGCAAAGGCTGCACGACATCGCGTTGCCAAGGCTCGGCGCACGCCTTGAGGCTTTCAAAACGCGCCTCGTCGCAGGCGACCCTTCGGTGCTCAAGCCAGGCCGCACAGAGCAGCAGGCAGACATCCAGGCCCTGGCTTTGCAGGCTCAAACAGGCGTGCTCAATGCCGGGCAGGGCATAGACCTTCAAACAGTAATTCCACAGATCGGTCTGCATAGTGCAATTCGCGCCAGTTGAGAGGGAAGCTGGTAGACTCCGCGGCCATTATGATCCGACTTCAGAACCTGACTTTACAGCGTGGCCCTCAGCGTCTGCTAGAAGACGCCGAGCTGACCCTGCACGCCGGCCACAAAGCCGGTTTGGTCGGCGCCAATGGCGCCGGTAAATCCACTTTGTTCGCCTTGCTGCTGGGTGAGTTGACGCCTGATTCCGGGGATTGTCTGCTCCCAGCCGACTGGCGGATCGCCCACATGCGCCAGGAAATCGACACGCTCGATCGCATTGCGATCGACTATGTGCTCGATGGTGACCAGCGTTTGCGCGAAGTTCAAGCCAATCTGGCGCAGGCCGAAGCCGCCCAGGACGGTGCTGCGCTGGCGCGCTGGCATGCCGAGCTGGACAGCGCCGATGGCTACACCGCCGATGCCCGTGCGCGCAAAATGCTCGCCGGGCTGGGGTTTACCAACGAACAAATGGACCGCCCGGTGGCCGACTTCTCGGGCGGCTGGCGGATGCGCCTCAACCTGGCCCAGGCCCTGATGTGCCCGTCCGATCTGTTGTTGCTCGATGAACCGACCAACCACTTGGACCTCGACGCCATTCTGTGGCTCGAAGATTTCCTCAAAAGTTACCCCGGCACCATGTTGTTGATCTCCCACGACCGGGATTTCCTCGACGCCGTGGTTGATAACATTGCCCACGTCGAACAGCGCAAAATCACCCTCTATCGCGGGGGTTACAGTGCATTTGAACGTGCCCGCGCCGAGCGTCTGGCCCAGCAGCAACAGGCCTACGAGAAACAGCAAGCGCAACGTGCGCACATGGAAAGCTACATCGCCCGCTTCAAGGCTCAGGCCACCAAGGCCCGTCAGGCGCAGAGCCGGATCAAGGCCCTTGAACGCATGGAAGAACTGAGCGCGGCTCATGTCGACTCACCGTTCAACTTCGTGTTCCGTGAAGCGGTCAAGCTTTCCAGCCCGTTGCTCGATTTGTCCGAAGCGCGCTTGGGTTATGGCGACAAAACCATCCTTGAGAAGGTCAAACTGCAGCTGGTTCCGGGTGCCCGCATCGGCTTGCTCGGCCCGAACGGTGCCGGTAAGTCGACCTTGATCAAAAACCTGGCAGGTGAACTGGCGCCGCTGTCGGGGCGCCTGGCCCGTGGCGAAAACCTGGCAGTCGGTTATTTCGCCCAGCATCAGCTCGACTCGCTGGACTCCAAGGCCAGCCCGTTGCTGCATCTGCAGCGCCTGGCGCCGGCCGAGCGTGAGCAAACCCTGCGTGACTTCCTCGGTGGTTTCGACTTCCGCGGGGCGCGCATCGACGAGCCGGTACTGAACTTCTCGGGCGGCGAAAAAGCCCGTCTGGCCCTCGCGCTGATCGCGTGGGAGCGTCCGAACCTGTTGCTGCTCGACGAACCGACCAACCACCTGGACCTCGAAATGCGCCTGGCCCTGACCATGGCGCTGCAAGAGTTCAGTGGTGCGGTACTGGTGGTGTCTCACGATCGTCATTTGCTCAAAAGCACCACCGATGAATTTTTGCTGGTGGCCGATGGCAAAGTGCAGGAGTTCGATGGCGACCTCGACGACTATGCCCGCTGGTTGGCGGATTACCGTCTGCGCAACGCGCCAGTGAGCAACACCGTGATCAACCCGGACAAGACCGATAAAAAGGCTCAGCGTCAGGCGGCCGCGGCGTTGCGTCAACAGTTGGCACCGCACAAGCGTGAAGCCGACAAGCTGGAAGGCGAGTTGGGCAAGGTCACTGAAAAACTCGCCAAGATCGAAGCCAGCCTCGGTGACAGCGGGGTTTACGAGGCGGCGCGCAAAGACGAGCTACGAGAGTTGCTGGCCGATCAGGCCAAACTCAAAGTGCTTGAAGGCCAGCTCGAAGAACGCTGGATGGAGGCCCTGGAAGTGCTTGAGACCTTGCAAGCCGAACTGGAAGCCCTGTCCTGATGGAATCGCTCAACTTACCCGTACCGGCCGAGTTGATTGCACCGCTGTGGATTGGCGTGCAGATCTTGCTGATTCTGCTGGCCGGGTACTTCCTGCAGCGCGGGGTTGCGCGTTTTCTGACTCGCATGGGCGAGCGTTACCCTTTGCCGCCGCAGCTGCTGTTGCCGCTGCGAGGCGGGTTGCGCTGGTTCATCATGGGCAGCGCGCTGATCTTCGTCCTCGAACGCCTGGGTGTCTCGGCCACGGTGTTGTGGACGGCGCTTTCGGGGTTTGTGGCGGTGGCGGCGATTGCCTTCTTCGCCATGTGGAGCGTGCTGTCCAACCTGCTGTGTGCGGTGCTGATCTTCACCGTTGGGCCGTTTCGCATTGGCGACGTCGTGGAACTACTCGACACCCTCGACAAGCCGGGCGTCAAAGGCCGCGTCGTTGCCATCAACCTGCTCTACACCACCTTGGTAGAGCCTGCTGAAACCGGAAGCGGTAGCAGCATGGTGCAAGTCCCCAACAGCCTGTTCTTCCAGCGCTCCGTACGCCGTTGGCGCGAAGGCGACCTGTAAACACCCATCCCTGTGTAGGAGAGAGCTTGCCTCGCGATCTATTGAGTTTAAAAAAGATCGCGAGACAAGCTCGCCCCTACACGCACTGTCCGCAAAAATATCTGGTTAATTTTCAGCCAGCGCATTAGCTTAAGGACTTGTTACAGTATTTGTCCGAGGTGTGCGATGTCGTTGGAAACGTGGTTGGCCTTCTTTGCGGCGTGTTGGGTGATCAGCCTGTCTCCAGGCGCGGGCGCCATTGCTTCGATGTCGTGTGGCCTGCAATACGGCTTCTGGCGCGGCTACTGGAATGCATTGGGTCTGCAACTGGGTCTGGCCTTGCAAATCTTCATTGTCGCCGCCGGTGTCGGTGCCATCCTCGCCGCCTCGTCCACGGCTTTCTACGCGATCAAATGGTTTGGTGTTGCCTATCTCGTCTACCTCGCCGTTAAACAATGGCGTGCCTTGCCGTCCGATCTCAGCGATGACTCGGCGATCCGCCCTATCGGCAAACCGCTGGCGCTGGTGTTTCGTGGCTTTCTGGTGAACGTCAGCAACCCCAAGGCGCTGGTCTTCATGCTTGCGGTGCTGCCGCAGTTTGTCGACCCGAACGCACCGTTGGTGAGCCAATACCTGACATTGGGCGTAACCATGATCGCTGTCGATCTGATTGTCATGGCTGGCTACACCGGCCTGGCGTCCAAGGTGTTGCGCTTGCTGCGCACCCCTAAACAGCAGCGCCGCCTCAATCGCACCTTTGCCGGTCTGTTCGTGGGCGCCGCCGGGTTCTTGGCGACGTTGCACCGCGCGACAACCTAAAAATCTTGAGTCGCGATCCTCGGAAGTGAACAATATGTCACTTTTCATTTCCGCCTGGATGTATTAATGATCGCCCGATCGCGCTGTTTGGCCTGGCTGATGGTGCCAGTGCTCGCGTTGTGCAGCCTTGCTGTTTCAGCCAATTCCCCAGAAGGTGCTGCCCAAGCGTTGCACCTTATTGACTACATCGGTGCGGACTATCCGCCTACGGTCGAAGACGGCAAAGTCATCGATGAAACCGAGTATCACGAGCAACTGGAGTTCCTGACGGTCCTCAAGGGCCTGATTGCTGACTTGCCAGAGCGCCCTGAGCGCGCGGAGTTGGCACAAGGCGTCGACGCCCTGCAAGCGGCCATCGAGCAGCGCCAGGACGGTGTCAGTGTCGCCCGTGAAGCGCGGCAGTTGGGCGCCAAACTGGCCGTCGCCTACGAGGTCAGCCAAGCGCCGGTCATTACCCCTGATCCTACTCGCGGCGAGCCGCTGTATGCCCTGCATTGTTCGGTGTGCCACGGCGCAACCGGCGCCGGTGACGGCCCGGCCAGCATGGGCATGACCCCGCCACCGGCCAACCTGCGCGATGCCGAGCGTACCGATCGCCTGAGCCTCTACGCGATTTTCAACACGCTGGGGCTGGGCGTTGAAGGCACCGACATGCCGGCCTTTGCCGACCAATTGGATGACCGCCAGCGTTGGGACCTGGCCACCTATGTGGCGGGCCTGAGTGCTGATCCGGCGGCGGCTAAAGCCGACAAAACCTACGACCTCGCCGAATTGGCCCGTCAGACGCCGGGTGAAATCCTGGCTGCAGAAGGCCCGCAGGCAGCCGCCACGTTCCGTGCCCAGCGGGCGCAGCCACCACAGGTCAAGCGCGGCCCCGCACAGTTGCTCGATTACACCAGCCAGACCCTGGACAAAAGCCTCGAAGCCTACCGCGAAGGTGATCGCGAGCAAGCCTACGATCTGTCTGTAGCGGCTTATCTGGAAGGTTTTGAACTGGTCGAAAGCTCGCTGGACAACGTTGACAGCAGCGTGCGTAAAACCACCGAAAAAGCGCTGATGGCCTATCGGCAATCGTTACAGGACGGTTTGCCCATCGAGCAGGTTGAACAGCGTCTGGATGCAGCCAAAGCCTTGCTCAAAGAATCCGCCGGGTTACTGGGCAGCGACGGTCTGAGCTGGTCTTTGAGCTATGTGTCGGGGCTGTTGATTTTGCTGCGTGAGGGTCTGGAGGCCATCCTGGTGTTGGCTGCCATCCTCGCTTTTCTGCGCAACACTGGGCAGCAGTCGGCAGTGCGCAGCGTCAACATCGGCTGGGGCCTGGCGTTGCTGGCGGGCTTGGCCACCTGGGCGCTGGCTGCCTATGTGATTGATGTGAGCGGGGCGCAGCGTGAGCTGCTGGAAGGTTGCACTGCGTTGTTTGCCAGCGTCATGGTGTTGTGGCTGGGCGTGTGGATGCACGATCGCCGCCACGCCGACGCTTGGCAGGACTACATTAAAAGCAGCCTGGTCAGCGGCGGCGGGCGTTTTGGGTTTGCGGTACTGGCGTTCTTCTCGGTGTATCGCGAACTGTTCGAAGTAATCCTGTTCTACGAAACTCTGTGGCTGCAAGCGGGCCCGGCTGGGCATGACGCCGTACTGGCAGGCGGCGCCACGGCGCTGGTGCTGTTGATCGGCCTGGCGTGGATCATCCTGCGCGGCTCGGCCAAATTGCCACTGGGCGTGTTCTTCGGTATCAATGCCGCCTTGCTGTGTGCGCTGTCAGTTGTCTTCGCCGGGCATGGTGTGAAAGCGCTGCAAGAAGCCGGGGTTTTCGGGACGCGACCTGTGCCGTTCTTCGAATTCGACTGGCTGGGCATCCACGCAGACGCCTACTCGCTAAGTGCCCAAGCGGTAGCGATCCTGGCGATCATCGTGCTCTACAGCCGCAGCCGGCTGGCTGAAAAACGTCGGGAACAGGCTTCTTAAATAGCTTTACCTGCTGTGGAAGCGGGCTTGCTCGCGATGCAAGTCCGCTCCCACTGTGTTTTGTTCAGGACTTAAGGAGTTACCCCATGCGTGTCTGGATCGACGCCGACGCTTGCCCCAAGGCTGCGAAGGATCAGGTCATCAAATTCGCGCTCAAGCGTCAGTTTGAGGTGGTGCTGGTGGCGGGGCAGAGTCAGGTCAAGCCCTCGTATACCTTGGTCAAATTGATTGTGGTGCCCAGTGGCCCGGATGCGGCGGATGACTACTTGGTGGAGCACGCTGTGCCCGGCGAGTTGGTGATTTGCAGCGATGTGCCGCTGGCTGACCGGCTGGTCAAGAAGGGTGTGGCCGCGTTGGACCCGCGTGGCAAAGAGTTTGATGCGAACAACATGGGCGAGCGGCTGGCAGTGCGCAACCTGTTTACCGATCTGCGTGAGCAAGGGCAGGTAGGCGGCGGGCAGGGCGCCTATGGCGAACGCGACAAGCAGGCGTTCGCCAATGCGCTGGACCGGATGTTGACCCGCCTGGCGCGGGGCTGATTACGCTTCTTGGGTCAGCTCCAGAACGCGGTCGACCATCTTGTTGATGCCTGACGCGGCTTCACTGATGTTCTTGGCCAGCATGTACGCCGGGGTGCTGACCAGCTTGCGGGCTTTGTCTTCGACAATGTCAGACACTTCGCATTCTTCGTGGGTGCCGCCCATTTTATCCACCGCTGCTGCGGTATCAGGGTCTTTACCGATGGTGCAGGTCACGCCGGGGCCGTAGATCTTGGCGGCGATGGCCGGCGAAATGCACATCAAACCGACGGGCTTGCCTGCTTCGGCAAAGGCTTCGGCCAAGGCCAGGACGTCCGGCTGAACGCTGCACGCGGCCCCTTCGGTGGCAAAGCTCGAGAGGTTTTTGGCGGCGCCAAACCCGCCTGGCACGATCAGCGCGTCAAAGTCCGCAACCTTGGCTTCACGAATGTCCTTGACCTCGCCACGGGCGATACGCGCCGACTCGACCAGCACATTGCGCGATTCGGGCATTTCCTCGCCGGTCAGGTGGTTGATGACGTGCAGTTGCGCAATGTTCGGTGCAAAGCATTGCACGTGCGCGCCGCGCTGACTGAGGCGCAGCAGGGTGATGACGCTTTCGTGGATTTCGGTGCCGTCATAGACGCCACAGCCGGAAAGAATGACGGCAATGTTTTTGGTGGTCATGGTAGGTCTCCTTGTTCGTGGCGTTACTGTCTCCTTATTCGGCACCTGATGCCATAGGGAGGTTCCCGCGATCACGCAGGCGCTGCGGCACAGCGCCCGGGGAGAGGGTTTCTGCGAGCGCAGAAACCGGCTTATTCCGCTGGAGGGGTGTTCACTTCAGCGGCTTTGTTTTTTTCGTCGAGGGCGGTCTGCTTGGCCTGGCGCGCATTCTTGAAGCGACGGCGAAGCCACAGGCATCCGCCCAGTACCAGCAAGGCGCCCAGTACCCACAACTCGTACTTTTTGACGCTGCCCAAAAGCCCTTCCAGCACGGCACCAAAATGGTACGCGGCGGTGGCCAGGGCAATTGCCCAGATGGCGGCACCAATGCCGTTGAGCAACAGGTAGCGACCCGGCGGGTAGCCGGAAAGACCAATGGCTACCGGCATCACCGTGCGTAGGCCATACACAAAGCGGAAGCTCAAGACCCAGATGTCCGGGTGCCTGCGGATATGCTCCAGCGCCTTGTCGCCCATGAGTTGCCAGCGCGGCTTGCGCGCCAACAATTTGCGGCCGTGTCTGCGCCCCAGGAAGTACCACAGCTGGTCGCCGGCATAACTGCCGAAGAACGCCACGATCATGACCAGTTTAAGATCCATGTATCCGCGGAACGCCAAGAAGCCTGCGAGAACCAGGATGGTCTCACCTTCAAAAAACGTCCCTAGAAACAGGGCGAAGTAGCCGAATTCTTGAAGAAATTGTTGGAGCATTGTCTGGATGCTGGAGAAATGAACGCGCAGCCTACGCCTTAAGGGACATTCAGGAAAGTATCGAACTGTGTCTTCTCATGAACAATTCCTACAAATCTTAAGTATTTGACCTACATCATAGTGTTTGTCATCTAGCATTCATGACGCTTTGCTATAACGGTCGCGCGCGACGCATTTAAAAATGTAGAGCCGCTGACGCAGGCTTCGACGGGTTGTTTGGCAGCCTTGTTTTTAAAGCGAAGGCCCTTCGGTGCTCATCGCAGTCGGCGGTAGCGGCGACACATACGGCGTAGCAGAACAAATTTGGTAAAACGCCCTCTAATGGGCTCCAGCCCGCATAAAGCGCCTATGAGCGGTTTAAACCCATGGGCGTTGGTGGCATTCTGGCAGCTTGATTGCACGCGCCGCTAAACGGTCACGAGAGTCAAACCCGCTCTTACAGGAACATTCAATGAATACCGAAGGACAGACAGAACTCGTTGCTACTGAGGCTGAGCCCATTGTTGAGCAGGCCACTGAAACCCCGCCCGTACCTGAAGCTCACGCACCTGCTGCGTCTGAGACGCCAGCGGCGGCGCCAACGATTGCCATTCCGGGCTTGGATGACAGCAGTCTGTATATCCACCGCGAACTGTCGCAACTGCAATTCAACATCCGGGTGCTGGAGCAAGCGCTGGATGAGTCCTACCCGCTGCTTGAGCGGTTGAAGTTCCTGCTGATTTTTTCCAGCAACCTGGACGAGTTCTTCGAAATCCGCGTGGCTGGCCTGAAGAAACAAATTACCTTCGCCCGTGAACAGGCGGGTGCCGACGGCTTGCAGCCTCACCAGGCACTGGCCCGGATCAGCGAGCTGGTACACGGCCATGTTGATCGCCAGTACGCGATCCTCAACGATATTCTGTTGCCCGAGCTTGAAAAGCATCAGGTGCGCTTTATCCGTCGCCGTTACTGGAACACCAAGATCAAGGTTTGGGTGCGCAAGTTCTTCCGCGACGAAATCGCGCCGATCATCACCCCAATCGGCCTCGATCCGACGCACCCGTTCCCGCTGCTGGTCAACAAGAGCCTCAACTTCATCGTCGAACTGGAAGGTATTGACGCCTTTGGCCGTGATTCGGGTCTGGCGATCATTCCGGCCCCGCGTTTGTTGCCACGTGTCATCAAGGTGCCTGAAGAGGTGGGCGGCCCGGGCGACAACTATGTGTTCCTGTCGTCGATGATCCACGCACACGCCGATGACCTGTTCCAGGGCATGAAGGTCAAGGGCTGCTACCAGTTCCGCCTGACCCGAAACGCCGACCTGGCAGTTGACACTGAAGATGTAGAAGACTTGGCCCGTGCCCTGCGCGGCGAGTTGTTCTCCCGTCGCTACGGCGATGCGGTGCGTCTGGAAGTGGCCGACACCTGCCCGAAACACCTGTCGGACTACCTGCTCAAGCAGTTCAACCTGCAAGAGACCGAGTTGTATCAGGTCAATGGCCCGGTGAACCTCACGCGTCTGTTCAGCATTACTGGCCTGGACAGCCACCCGGAACTGCAATACACGCCGTTTACCCCGGCCATTCCGAAGCTGTTGCAGAACAGCGAGAACATTTTCAGCGTGGTCAGCAAACAAGACATCTTGCTGCTGCACCCGTTTGAGTCGTTTACCCCGGTGGTCGATTTACTGCGTCAGGCGGCCAAAGACCCGCATGTACTGGCCGTACGCCAAACGCTGTATCGCAGCGGCGCCAACTCGGAAATCGTCGATGCGCTGGTCGATGCCGCGCGTAACGGTAAAGAAGTGACCGCGGTGATCGAATTGCGTGCGCGGTTTGACGAAGAGTCCAACCTGCAACTGGCCAGCCGCCTGCAAGCAGCCGGTGCGGTGGTGATCTACGGCGTGGTGGGCTTCAAGACTCACGCCAAGATGATGTTGATTCTGCGTCGTGAAGCAGGCGAGATCGTGCGTTACGCACACTTGGGTACCGGTAACTACCATGCCGGCAACGCGCGCCTGTACACCGACTACAGCTTGCTGACGTCGGATGATGCGCTGTGCGAAGACGTGGGCAAGTTGTTCAGCCAACTGATCGGCATGGGTAAAACCCTGCGCATGAAGAAGCTCCTGCATGCGCCGTTTACCCTGAAGAAGGGCATGCTCGACATGATTGCCCGCGAAACGCAATTCGCGCTGGACGGCAAGCCTGCGCACATCATTGCCAAGTTCAACTCGCTGACCGACCCGAAAATCATTCGGGCGCTGTACAAGGCCAGCCAGTCCGGCGTGCGCATTGATCTGGTGGTGCGAGGCATGTGCTGCCTGCGTCCGGGGATTCCTGGCGTGTCGCACAATATCCACGTGCGCTCGATCATTGGCCGCTTCCTGGAGCACACGCGGGTCTTCTATTTCCTCAATGGCGGCGAAGAACAGATGTTCCTGTCGAGTGCTGACTGGATGGAGCGCAACCTCGATAAACGTGTCGAGACGTGCTTCCCGGTTGAGGGTAAAAAGCTGATTCTGCGGGTCAAGAAGGAGCTGGAAAGCTACCTGACCGACAACACCCAGAGCTGGAGCCTGCAGTCTGACGGCCGATACGTGCGCAACACGCCGACCGGCAACCAGAACCCGCGCAGTGCCCAGGCGACCCTGCTTGAGCGCCTGAGCCTGCCGGTATTGACCGTCAGCACCGGCCCGTCGGTGTAAATCGCCCCTGTAGGAGCGAGCTCGTCTCGCGATCTTTTGAATCTGAAAAGATCGCGAGGCAAGCTCGCTCCTACAATGTGGTAAGCCTTACGAAATAGTCAGCACTATCCCGACGCGCGTCAGCCATTGAGCTTCCTGTTCGAAGTCGGCTTGGGTCAGCGGGTTCTGTTCCAGCCAGCCTTCAGCGAAGATCACCTCAAGCTGGTCGCCTTCAGCTCGCAGCTTTACCTGTGACGCTTCCTGGTTGCCACGGATGTGGTAGAACAAAATCGCAAAACGCAGCAGCACGCACAGGCGAATCAGCTTGATGCCTTCAGCGCCAAATTCAGCGAACTTGTCTTTTGGAATGTTACGGCGATGACCGCGTACCAGCAGCGCCAGCATTTGCTGGTCTTCGCGTGAGAAGCCGGCAAGGTCAGAGTGCTCGATCAGGTAAGCGCCGTGCTTGTGGTAGTGATAGTGGGCGATGTCCAGCCCGACTTCATGCACCTTGGCCGCCCAGCTCAGCAGTTCGCGCCACACGCCGTCTTCGAGCTCCCACGATTTGGCGACTTGATCAAATGCTCGCAGGGCTTTGCGTTCAACCCGTGCGGCTTGCTCAAGATCAACGTGGTAACGCTCCATCAGCGAGCTGAGAGTACGCTCGCGCACGTCTTCGTGATGATGGCGGCCCAGCAGGTCGTACAGCACGCCTTCACGCAGAGCGCCGTCGCAGTGGTCCATGCGTTGCAGTTCAAGGGCGTCAAAAATGGCTTCAAGAATCGCCAGGCCTGCCGGGAAAATCGCGCGGCGGTCAGGTTTGATGCCTTCGAAGTCGATCTTGTCCACCTCACCCAGCTTGAACAGCTTGCGCTTGAGCCAGGCCAGGCCTTCGGCATTGACTTCACCGGCACCGTGGCCGCCGGCCTTGATTGCCAGACCAATGGCGCGAATGGTGCCGGAGGAGCCGATGGCTTCATCCCAGGTCAGGCGGTGCAGCGCGTGCTCAATGCTCATGAGTTCAAGGCGCGCGGCGGTGTATGCCTGGGCGTAACGTGCCGGGGTGATCTTGCCGTCGCGGAAATAGCGCTGAGTAAAGCTGACGCAGCCCATTTGCAGGCTTTCGCGCAACAGGGGCTCAAAACGTTGACCAATGATGAATTCAGTACTGCCGCCGCCAATGTCGGCCACCAGGCGCTTGCCCGGGGTGTCGGCGAGGGTGTGCGAGACGCCCAGATAGATCAGGCGCGCTTCTTCACGTCCGGAAATGACTTCTACGGTGTGGCCCAGAATCTGTTCTGCGCGCACGATAAATTCGTTGCGGTTGCGTGCTTCACGCAAGGCGTTGGTACCTACGATGCGCACGGCGCCCAATGGCATGCCATTGATCAGTTGCGCAAAACGCTTCAAGCAATCAAGCCCACGCTGCATGGACTCTTCGTTGAGGTGGCGTTCTTCGTCGATACCGGCAGCAAGCTGCACCTTATCGCCAAGGCGTTCAAGAATACGGATTTCACCGTTCTGGGCTTTCGCCACCACCATATGAAAGCTGTTAGAACCCAGGTCTATAGCGGCGATCAGGGATGGATTCTTGCTTTTTGATTGGGGCATGGTTGAGGGGTCTCGGTCGATAACTTTGCCATCGTGCCACGATCAAACGCTCGCGCCAACGCGTGATGTCACCTGCATTGATATGGAGCAGGTAACAGATGACGTTAGCTGTTCGCGGACAACCTGTATTTATTTGTGTGATCTATTTCCTGTCACATTCGCCCTGTAAAAGCGCATTTTCGCTCGCTCAAGGGCCATGCACGGCCCGCGTGGGGTCCGCAGGTGGGGCCGGGTGATACCCGCACTCATGTGTAGCCATAGTAATAGACAATCATCCGTCACCTTCCTGAACGCGGTGATGACGGCTATGATGTGCTACGTTTTTGCTTACAACCACGGAGACTTCCATGAGCAGCGATCTTATTAAACACGTTAGCGACGCTAGCTTTGAGGCCGATGTTCTCAAGGCTGAAGGCGCTGTACTGGTCGATTACTGGGCTGAATGGTGTGGCCCTTGCAAAATGATCGCGCCCGTCCTGGATGAGATCGCCGAGACTTACAAAGGCAAGCTGACTGTTGCCAAGCTGAACATTGATGAAAACCAGGAAACCCCTGCAAAGCACGGCGTTCGTGGTATTCCAACCCTGATGCTGTTCAAGAACGGCAACGTTGAAGCCACCAAGGTGGGTGCGCTGTCGAAGTCGCAGTTGGCTGCGTTCCTCGACGCCAATATCTAAGCGTTATTAAAAGCCCCGCAAATTGCGGGGCTTTTTCATGGCTCAAGGACTAGACGCTATGAAACTCAAGTGGTACATTCGGCCCCGCACTGGTTTCTCCACTGCCCCCTGCAAGCCGTCGCCGACGCACTCCTTATCGAATTAGTACGCGATCCTGTCGCCTTCTCTGCGGCGCGGCCTCATTAAGCCAAAAGCTTAATTTCCCCCTCCATAAATGATTACGTCATTCCTATATGAACCTGACTGAACTCAAGCAAAAGCCGATTACCGAACTGCTCGAATTGGCCGAACAGATGGGCATAGAAAATATGGCCCGTTCGCGCAAGCAGGACGTGATTTTCTCCCTGCTGAAAAAGCACGCGAAAAGCGGCGAGGAAATCTCCGGTGATGGCGTGCTGGAGATCCTCCAGGACGGCTTCGGCTTCCTCCGCTCTGCTGACGCCTCTTACTTGGCCGGCCCGGACGATATCTACGTCTCGCCTAGCCAGATTCGACGTTTCAACCTGCGCACTGGCGACACCATCGTCGGTAAAATCCGTCCGCCAAAAGAAGGCGAGCGTTATTTCGCGCTGTTGAAAGTCGACACGATCAACTTCGATCGTCCAGAGAACGCGAAAAACAAGATTCTCTTCGAGAACTTGACCCCGCTGTTCCCGAATGTACGCATGAAGATGGAAATCGGTAACGGTTCCACTGAAGACCTGACCGGTCGTGTGATCGACCTGTGCGCCCCGATCGGTAAAGGCCAGCGCGGTCTGATCGTTGCTCCGCCGAAAGCGGGCAAGACCATCATGCTGCAGAATATTGCGTCGAACATCTCGCGCAACAACCCGGAAGTGCACCTGATCGTTCTGCTGATCGACGAGCGTCCGGAAGAAGTGACCGAAATGCAGCGCACCGTGCGTGGCGAAGTGGTTGCCTCGACCTTCGACGAGCCGCCAACCCGCCACGTGCAAGTGGCTGAAATGGTGATCGAGAAGGCCAAGCGCCTGGTTGAGCACAAAAAAGACGTGGTGATCCTGCTCGACTCCATCACCCGTCTGGCTCGTGCCTACAACACCGTGATCCCGAGCTCCGGCAAGGTGCTGACCGGTGGTGTTGATGCCCACGCCCTGGAGAAGCCAAAACGTTTCTTCGGTGCTGCGCGTAACATCGAAGAGGGCGGCTCGCTGACCATCATCGCTACCGCGCTGGTTGAAACCGGCTCGAAGATGGACGAAGTGATCTACGAAGAGTTCAAGGGTACCGGCAACATGGAACTGCCCCTGGACCGTAAAATCGCTGAAAAACGCGTCTTCCCGGCGATCAACATCAACCGTTCCGGCACCCGCCGCGAAGAGTTGCTGACCGCTGATGACGAGTTGCAACGCATGTGGATCCTGCGCAAGCTGTTGCACCCGATGGATGAAGTCGCAGCCATCGAGTTCTTGATCGACAAGCTGAAGCAGACCAAGACCAACGATGAGTTCTTCCTGTCGATGAAGCGCAAGTAAATCACCGGAAGCCAGGCAAGAGCCGGGGAAACCCGGCTTTTTGCTGTCTGACCTTTCTTGATTTTGGGCAGCTCTCCCTTCTGAACACGCGGCTTGGGCGCTACACTCGTTGCCCCAACGCCACGGCCAACATGAGGCTCAAGCATGCAGTACCGCGACTTACGTGACTTTATCAGCGGCCTGGAACAGCGCGGCGAACTCAAGCGCATCCAGGTGCCGGTGTCTCCCAAGCTGGAAATGACCGAAATCTGCGACCGCACGTTGCGCGCCAAAGGCCCGGCTTTACTGTTTGAAAACCCGGTGGGTCACGCTATTCCTGTGCTCGGCAACCTGTTCGGAACGCCTGAGCGCGTCGCCTTGGGCATGGGCGCTGACTCGGTCACTGAGCTGCGTGAAATTGGCAAGCTGCTGGCGTTTCTGAAAGAACCGGAGCCGCCTAAAGGTCTGAAAGACGCGTGGTCCAAACTGCCGATCTTCCGCAAGATCATTTCCATGGCCCCGAAAGTCGTTAAAGACGCGGTGTGCCAGGAAGTGGTGATCGAAGGCGACGACGTCGACCTTGGCCTGCTGCCGGTCCAGCATTGCTGGCCGGGTGACGTGGCGCCGCTGATTACCTGGGGCCTGACCGTCACCAAGGGCCCGAACAAGGATCGCCAGAACCTGGGTATCTATCGCCAACAGGTGATTGGCCGTAACAAAGTCATCATGCGCTGGTTGAGCCATCGTGGCGGTGCGCTGGACTACCGTGAGTGGTGTGAAAAACACCCGGGCAAACCGTTCCCGGTGTCAGTGGCGCTGGGTGCCGACCCGGCCACCATTCTGGGCGCTGTAACTCCCGTGCCAGACAGCTTGTCCGAATATGCCTTTGCGGGGTTGCTGCGGGGCAACCGCACCGAGCTGGTGAAGTGCCGTGGCAACGACCTGCAAGTGCCGGCCACCGCTGAAATCATCCTCGAGGGCGTGATTCACCCCGGTGAAATGGCCCCGGAAGGCCCGTACGGCGACCACACCGGTTACTACAACGAAGTCGACAGCTTCCCGGTGTTCACCGTCGAGCGCATCACTCATCGGACCAAGCCGATTTACCACAGCACCTACACCGGCCGTCCACCGGATGAGCCGGCTATCCTGGGTGTAGCGCTCAACGAAGTGTTTGTGCCGATCCTGCAAAAGCAGTTTCCGGAAATCACCGATTTCTACCTGCCGCCGGAAGGCTGCTCGTACCGCATGGCCGTCGTGACCATGAAGAAACAGTACCCGGGGCATGCCAAGCGGGTCATGCTGGGTGTGTGGTCGTTTTTGCGCCAGTTCATGTACACCAAGTTCGTTATCGTCACCGACGACGACATCAACGCCCGTGACTGGAACGACGTGATCTGGGCCATCACCACGCGCATGGACCCCAAGCGCGATACCGTGATGATT
The DNA here is from genome assembly GCF_025465935.1 of Pseudomonas sp. 7P_10.2_Bac1. GTDB lineage: Bacteria > Pseudomonadota > Gammaproteobacteria > Pseudomonadales > Pseudomonadaceae > Aquipseudomonas. The sequence goes on from NZ_JANLNV010000063.1 coordinate 17,599, forward strand.
GACAACACGCCCATCGACTATCTTGATTTTGCCTCGCCGATTTCCGGGCTTGGGTCGAAGATGGGGCTCGATGCAACCAACAAATGGCCAGGCGAGACCTCGCGCGAGTGGGGTCGGGTCATCGTCAAGGATGAGGCGGTCACCCGCCGTGTCGATGAAATCTGGAATCAATTAGGAATAGATTGATGCGCGTAACCTTGCAGCCTTCAGGCGCCGTATTGGACACCTTGCCTGGCGAACGGATTCTGGATGCGGCGCAGCGCCTGGGCTATGAATGCCCGCAAAGCTGTCGCAATGGTAATTGCCACGTGTGCGCCGCCTTGCTGGTTGAAGGGCAAGTGGAGCAGGCGGGCGAAGTGCGTGATCATGGCGAGGTGTATACCTGCCTGGCGGCGCCACTGGAAGACTGCGTGGTGTTGTGGGATGGCGTTCTGGCGTTGGGAGAATTACCGGTGCGTAGCTTGGCCTGTCAGTTGACTGAGTGTGTCGAGGTGGGTGGTGATGTGTGGCGCGTGCGTTTGCGTGCGCCCGCGGGCAAGGTACCGCGTTATCACGCTGGGCAATACGTGATGCTGGAGCGTGAGAATGGCGAGAAATCGGCATTTTCGCTGGCCAGCGCGCCGCACTCGGGTCGCGACCTTGAGTTGCACGTGTTGGTGCGTGAAGACAGCGCACGCAACCTGATCGAACAACTGCAACGCAACCAAATGATCCGCCTGGAGTTGCCGTTTGGGGACACGCATTTGTCTGAGTTGCCGAACGGCCCGCTGGTGTTGATTGCGGCGGGCACCGGCATGGCACAAATGCACAGCCTGATCGAACACTGCCGTGCGAAAGGTTTCGCGCATCCGGTGCATTTGTACTGGGGTGTGCGTCGTCCGGATGACTTTTATGCGTTGGAAGAGTGGGACGCCTGGCAGCAGATTCCTAACCTGTTCTTGCATAAAGTCGTCAGTGATTTATGCGGTTGGGAGGGGCGCTGCGGGCTGTTGCATGAGGCCGTGTGTGAAGACATCAGAGACCTCAGCACGGTCTCGGTGTATGCCAGTGGCTCGCCCGCGATGATCTATGGCACGTTGGATGCGCTGGTCGACGCGGGCATGGATGCGCACCAGATGCGCGCCGACGTATTTGCCTACGCCCCCCGGCCTTGATTTCTCAGGGCTGCTGCCGCAGCCCATCGTAGCCTGACGGCAGCGACCACCTATTTCTGTCTGGCCATACGTCTTGCCGCGCGGGTCATTTCATTTTTACTGCTATAAGATTCATAACGTTATTTTCTAGTGCGCCGCATGTAATGCCTGTAGGACTCCATGCCTTCTGTAATAACTGTTTCTGAATCAGCTTGTTCAAACGTGATTTACCCGCCGCGACTCGATCTTGGGGCGCCTTTGTCCCCAGAACAACTTCAGCAATCCTTGCAGGCCACCATGGCGTGCCATCGAGGTGGACCGGTCTGGCTGTTTGCTTATGGCTCCCTGATCTGGCGCCCCGAATGCACGGCGGTCGAGCGCGTGCGGGGGCGTGTGTACGGCTACCATCGCGGCTTATATTTGTGGTCTCACGAGCATCGTGGCACCCCGCAATTACCGGGGCTGGTATTCGGCCTCGATCGGGGCGGTTCGTGCAGTGGCTTTGCCTATCGCTTGCCTGAGGAAAACCTCGATGCAGCGCTCAATGCGTTGTGGCGTCGAGAAATGCCCGTGCCCTCCTATCGACCGCACTGGCTGGCGTGCCGCCTGGAAGATGGCAGCCAGGTCCAGGCGCTTGGCTTTGTGCTGGAGCGGCATTTGCCCAGCTACGCGGGCAACCTGCCAGACGGTGTACTCAGCCAGGTACTGGCCAGCGCCAGCGGGCGCTACGGTACTACCCGCGACTATGTTGAACAGACCATCAGCGCGTTGCGTAGTCATGCCATGCCGGACCGCAACCTGGAAGCGCGGCTCAAGCGCTGTGTACTGGGCAAGTCGTAAGTAATAGATTGCAACATCTGTCCGGTTAATCGGAGCGATCCCACGGCTGGATCGGAGCCCATGGGCTGAGATATGGGCTTACACCTTCCTATCATTCTTTCCTTTTTGCTGGCGCGGCTCTCAAGGTTATTGGCGAGTGGCGGTTCGCAAGTCGGCCGCTAAGCGGAGAAAACCCCCAGGAGTTAGTAGTCTTCGTGCCCTTTAAATTTGAATTTGAGGAGCAAGCTCGCGCTGTAGAGGACGATTTGACGCTCGATATTACGACCGCCACCTGCCTGCAACTCAACCGCGACGTTAACAAGTATGTGCGCAGTGGGCCGACTATGCCGCTGGCGAATTTGCCAGTGTTTCGGATCACCGAAACGCGACTCGTTGACGGGTTTATTGCAGATAAGTACGACAATGAGTCTTTGGTGGTGGGTTTGTATGACCTTTCCCAAGGCATGCTAAAAGTCGCGAAAACCTGTCAACGAAGGATCTCTCGCAGGGTTGTCGACCTGATGCCGCCCAGCGTCAAAGCCTTGCTGGTAGCCGGCGGCATGGAGATTAAAAGCGAGTAAACCTACGGCTTTTAGCGTGCTGGCCGATAACGATAGACAGGTCGCTAAGCGGCCCCCGTATGCTTGCACCCCAGACCGTGCACAGGAGTGAATTGTGAAAGCGTGGATTGTATTGATGCTGGCGTTGGCCTTGCCGATGACGGCGGTGGCCGAAGAGGCTGAAGAGGGCGCTGGTAAGGTCAGCTATATCACCATGACCCCGCCGTTTGTGGGTAACTACGGGCTGGACGGCAGCCCGAAGCTCAAGGTTTACAAGGCGGATATTTCGCTGCGTGTGTCCAGTGACGAGGCCGCGAAGGCGGTCAAGGCCAATGATCCGTTGATCCGTAATCAGTTGGTGGGTTTGTTTACTCAGCAAACCAGCGACAGCCTGGGCAGTGTCGAAGCCAAAGAGAAAGTGCGCCAGCAAGCGCTGAAGCAGGTACAGCAAGTGATGACGGACGAGACGGGCAAGCCGATGGTGGATGATTTGCTGTTCAACAATTTGATTGTTCAGTAAACGCTAAAAGCCCCTCACCCCAGCCCTCTCCCGGAGGGAGAGGGAGCTTGCCGGGGGCGGTTTTGGATTCTGCGCAGTGCTTTCAGATCGCCAAAATCTTGAGCATCCCCCAATCAGTCCGCTCTCCCTGTGCAGAGGGAGCTTGCCGGAGGCGGTTTTGGATTCTGCGCAGTGCTTTCAGATCGCCAAAAATCTTGAGCATCCCCCAATCAGTCCGCTCTCCCTGTGCAGAGGGAGCTTGCCGGGGGCGGTTTTGGATTCTGCGCAGTGCTTTCAGATCGCCAAAATCTTGAACATCCCCCAATCAGCCCGCTCTCCCTGTGCAGAGGGAGCTTACCGGGGGCGGTTTTGGATTCTGCGCAGTGCTTTCAGATCGCCAAAATCTTGAACATCCCCCAATCAGTCCGCTCTCCCTGTGTAGAGGGAGCTTACCGGGGCGGTTTCAGATTCTGCGCAGTGCTTTCAGATCGCCAAAAATCTTGAGCATCCCCCAATCAGTCCGTTCTCCCTGTGTAGAGGGAGCTTACCGGGGCGTTTTCAGATTCTGCGCAGTGCTTTCAGATCGCCAAAAATCCTAAGCATCCCCCAATCAGTCCCCTCTCCCTCCGGGAGAGGGTTAGGGTGAGGGTCGATGTCACGACGCCAAACTCTTGCGGAACCTGGCCAGTGCGACGGCAAAAAACACCAAACCAATCGCCGTTAGCGCCAGCAGGTCCGGCCACACCACATCTACTCCCGCACCCCGAAACAAAATGGCCGCGCTCAAACTTACGAAGTGTGTGGATGGCGAGCACTGCATCACCCATTGCAGCCATTCAGGCATGCTGTCCAGCGGCGTGCTGCCGCCCGATAGCAAGAGCATGGGGATGATCACCGGGATGGCCAGCAGACCAAATTGCGGTGTAGATCGGGCCAACGTGGCGAGGAAGATCCCCAGCGCGGTACTGGCAAACAGGTACAGCGCGGTTACCATCAAAAATAACGCCAACGAGCCCGCCAGCGGCACGCCCAGCGCCCATTTGACGATGATTTCCAGTGACAGCCAGGTGCACACCACCACGACCAACATGTTGCTCCAGATCTTGGCGAGCATGATTTCCAGTGCCGTGAGCGGCAGCACCAGCAAGTGATCGAGGGTGCCGTGTTCACGCTCACGCAGCAACGCGGTGCCCGTTAACACGATGGCCAAAATGGTGATGTTGTTGACGATTTGAATCACCGCCAAAAACCAGCCGCCCTCCAGGTTCGGGTTGAACAGCGGACGGCTGTTGACCAGCGCCGGGGCTTTCGCGCCGGCATTGCCTTGCCCGGCGTAATCAAGCAACTCGCGCTGGAAAATCTGCCCGATATACCCCGCCCCCATAAACGCCTGGCTCATGGCCGTGGCATCCACGTTGAGCTGCACGGCAGGTTCGCGTCCTGCCAGCAAATCGGCCTGGAAGTTGGCGGGCACGTTGATCACAAATGTGTATTCGCCTTTGTCCAGCGCCTCGTCCAGTTGGTCATAGGGCAAGGCTTGCGGGGTTTTGAATTCCGGCGGCAGCAGCGACTCACTGAGCTTGCGTGACAAGGCGCTGTGGTCTTCGTCGATGATCGCGACACTGGCGTTGTGCACGCCAATGATGGAGCCCGCCGCCGGCATGTAAATCGCCACGGTAAAGGCATACAGCAAGAACAACAGCAGCACGCTGTCGTGACGCAGGCTGGTCAGCTCCTTGAGGCCCAAACGCAGGATGTGCGAGAGCTTATGCATCAGACCTCCTGCTTCTTGAGCATGATCAGGCTCAGGCCGGTGAAGGCGACAAAGAACCCGAACAGCGCCAGGCATTGTGGCCACAGCTGGCGCAGGTCCAGCGCTTTGGTGAAGGTGCCCACGGCAATGTCGAGGAAATGCCCGGCCGGGAACAACATGCCCATCAATGCCGCTGAGCCCTCAAGCGAGGAACGCGGCACGATCAGCCCCGAGAACTGAATCGTCGGCAAGCTGGTGATGATCATAGTGCCCAGAATGGCGGCAATCTGGGTGCGGGTGAACGCCGAGATCAACAGCCCCATGCTGGTGGTCGACAGCACATACAACACTCCGCCCAATGCCAAAGTGAGCCCACTGCCTTTAAACGGCACGCCAAACAGCCAGCGATTCATGGCCACCAGCAACGCCAGGTTGACCAGGCTGACGGCCAGATACGGCGCCTGTTTACCCAGCAAAAATTCAAGACGGGTCAGGGGTGTGGCGTAAAAGTTGGTGATGGAACCCAGCTCCTTTTCTCGCACGATCCCCAAGGCAGTGAGCATGGCCGGGATAAACGCGAGGATCAGCGCCATTACGCCGGGGCCAATGGCATTCACGCTGATGACGTCCTGGTTGTAGCGAAAGCGCACTTCCAGTTTGGCCGCCGACTGTTTGTTTTGCGCCAGGCTGCTCAGCGCACTCAACTGTTCAAGGTTGCCTTGATGCACCGCCTGAACGTAGCTACGGCTGGTTTCTGCTCGAAACGGCATGCCGCCATCAATCCAGGCAGCGACGGTGGGCTGGCGCCCGGCATACAGGTCGCGGCCAAAGCCTGGTGGTATCTCCAGGGCGATCTTGATCTCGGAGCGTTGCAGGCGTTTATGTAACTCTTCGGCGCTGGAGATCGGTTTGTGCTCTTCGAAATAACGCGAACTGCGGAACGCCTCCAGGTAGGCCCGACTTTGTGGGGTCTGGTCCTGGTCGTAGACGGCGAACGCAAGGTTTTCAACGTCCAGCGAAATGCCGTAGCCAAAAATTACCATCATGAACACGGCACCCAGCAGCGCGAAGGCCATGCGCACCTTGTCGCGCAAAAGCTCTTTGGATTCCCGGCTGGCCACGGCAATCAGCCGCGTCAGGCTAAAGCCACTTTTGCTGGGCGGCGGGGCGCTGGCTGCGGGCGTGGCGACGGTTTCGCTGTCGGAGGATGGATTGGCGCCCGGATCGTTTTGTGCCTGCTCAAGGCAGGTGACGAAGGCGGCTTCAAGGGTTTCGCCATTGAACTGTTTTTGCAACGCGTCTGGTGTGTCGCAGGCCAGTACTTTGCCCGCGTGCATCAGCGAGATGCGGTCGCAGCGCTGCGCTTCGTTCATGAAGTGGGTCGACAAAAAGATCGTCACCCCTTGGTCGCGCGACAGCTCGATCAACAGCCGCCAGAAGTCATCGCGAGCGGCGGGGTCAACACCCGACGTCGGTTCGTCGAGGATCAACACTTCGGGGCGGTGCAGCACTGCGACCGCCAATGACAAACGCTGCCGCAACCCCAGCGGCAGTTCGCCGGACTGTTGGTCGGCGACGTCGCCCAGGTCGAACCGCTCGATCAGCTCTTCGATGCGGGTCTGGCTTTCGTCCTTGGGCAGATCGAATAATTGCGCGTGCAGCACCAGGTTCTGGCGCACGCTCAACTCGCCGTACAGCGAAAAGCTTTGCGACATAAAGCCGACGCGCTTGCGGGTGGCCAGGTCCTTGGCGTTCACCGGGTTGCCCAGCAGTTTGGCGCTGCCTTCGGTGGCTGGCATCAAGCCGGTCAGCACCTTCATGGTGGTGGTTTTGCCACAGCCGTTGGAGCCCAGAAAACCGAAAATCTCGCCGCGGCCAATCGCAAAGCTGACCTTGTTCACGGCGGTGAAATCACCAAACTTCAGCGTCAGGTCGTGGGCTTCAATGGCGATGTCGGAGTTGTCGCCGGTCCGCGGCGGGATCACCAATGGCTCATTGCTGTGACCACTGTCCCCTTGGTAATGGGTGAAAGCTTCATCCAGTTTGCCGTTGGGTGAGGCGGCAGCCAGCTCCGTACTCAGGCCGGCCGCAATCAGTTTGCCGCGGTCGAGCATCAGGCAATGTTCAAACTGTTCGGCCTCTTCCATGTAGGCCGTTGCCACCAACAGCGTCAGTTGCGGGCGCTGGCTACGTACGTCTTCGACCAGTTCCCAGAAACGTCGCCGTGACAACGGGTCAACGCCGGTGGTGGGTTCGTCGAGAATCAGCAAGTCCGGTTCATGGATCAGTGCACAGCACAGACCGAGTTTTTGCTTCATGCCGCCCGAGAGCTTGCCCGCCGGGCGATCCGCGAAGCGCTCCAGATCGGTGGCCTTGAGCAACTGTTCCATGCGCTCTTCACATTCTTTTTTCGACAGGCCAAACAGCGTGCCGAAAAACCGAATGTTTTCGCTGATAGACAATTCGGGGTAGAGGTTGCCGCCCAAGCCCTGAGGCATAAAGGCAATCAGCGGGTAGAGCGTGTTGCGGTGATGGCGGTCATCGATGGGGCCGCCCAGGACATCAAGAGTGCCTTCCTGCAGTTTCTTGACCCCGGCAATCAGCCCGAGCAGGCTCGATTTGCCCGCGCCGTCGGGGCCGATCAGGCCGCAGCGGGTGCCTTTGGGCAAGCTGAACGCAACGTCGATCAGCGCCTGTTGTTTGCCGTACCGGTGGCTGATGCCACTGGCGTTTATCGCCAGATCGCTCATTGCAGATTAGCCGGCCAGTCCACATCGGCGGTTCGCACATACCCCGCGCCCGGCATGCCCGGTTTTGCCTGTGGCACGGCTTCAGGGTCGGTCAGGCGCAGCTTGACGCGGAACACCAGTTTTTGGCGTTCGTCGCGGGTTTCGACTTCTTTGGGGGTGAACTGTGATTTGGCCGCGACAAACGAGATTTTCGCCGGCAACGCCTGGTCGGGCAGGGCGTCGAGGACGATACGCGCTTCGGCACCCACGGTCAGTTTGCCGACCACCGCAGCGGGCAAGTACAGGTTCATGTACTGGTCGCTCGGGTCGATCATCATAAACACTCGACCACCCGAACCCAGCACTTCACCGGGCTCGGCCAGGCGCAACTGGATCACGCCGTCGATAGGCGCACGCAGGCTGCTGTCTTCGATTTCGCTGGTGAGTTGCGCGACCTGGGCTTCGCTGGAGGCGATGGCCGCTTTAGCCGCTGCGACTTGGGCCTGGGCGGCGCTGACGGCGGCGTTGCTGGTGTCGAATTGCGCCTGTTGCTGATCGACTTGCTGGCCGCTGGCAAAGCCGCGTTGCGACAGTTGGCGGGTGCGCTTGAGTTCCTGGCTGGCGAGCAGTTTTTCACTCTGGCGCAATTGCACGTTGGCTTCGTTGGCGGCCATTGCCTGGCGGGCCCGCTGCACTTCGGCCTGGGCCTGGACGCGGCTGGCCTCGAGTGTGCGGGTGTCCATGCGGGCCAGCAATTGACCCTTGGTTACGCGATCACCTTCATCGACCAGCACTTCGGCCAGGCGGCCGGGGATCTTGGCGGCGATTTGGACTTCTGTGGATTCTAGTCGGCCATTGCCCATGCTAATGCCTTCGGGGAGTCGGTCATGCTGGGATTTCCAGTAACCAAACCCGCCTGCTGCGACCAGCAGAATTGCCAAAGGGATAACGAAATAGTGGGAAATACGGTGATTCTTCGACATGCCGACATCCTGGTCACAGAGCGCTCTAGTTTGACTGTTTCAAGGCGTAAGGCTCTTGATGCCAGTCAAAGGAAGATGTGAGCGTAGTCGGCATTTGAGCTTCAAGCTGAAAGTTTTGAGCTCCAAGCCATAACTTTCAAGCTTGCCGCTCACTTCTTGCCGCTTGAAGCTCTGCGATAACAGCCCATTGCTCGGCCGTCACGGGCATCACCGACAAGCGACTGCCTTTTTGCACCAATGGCATTTCAGCTAAAGCGCTTTGCTGTTTCAGGTAGTCGAGCTTGATGACCTTGGGGAAGGTTTGCACGTGGGCGACTTGCAGTGCGCTCCATGGGTTTTTCTCGGGGCTGGCCTTGGCGTCGAAATAATGGCTTTGAGGATCGAGTGCGGTCGGGTCCGGGTAGGCTGCTTGTGCGATGCGGCCAATGCCGGCAATGCCCGGTTCCGGGCAGCTTGAGTGATAGAAGAAAAACTCGTCGCCCACGGCCATGGCACGCATGAAATTGCGCGCCTGATAGTTGCGCACGCCGTCCCAGCGCGCTTCGCCGATGTGCTGCAAGTCCTTGATTGAAAACTCGTCAGGCTCGGACTTCATCAACCAATAGGCCATTTTTTCGACTCCTGAAACATGGCGTAGTTATTTTGCCGGGCAACAAGCGGATAAACCGACAATCGGTTGACACCAGCGTTTGCGTGTCCGTTCGTGTTGCCTCAGAATGCCGCCATTTTAAGCTTGACGTTGCTGCACGGCCTATAACAAAAACCGTTGCTGACATCGTGTTGATTTGCCTGAAGGGGGGCAATCGATGAAACGCAAACCGGATTTACTGTGGGTGCTGGTTATTTTGTTCGGTCTGGGCGTGGTGACAACCGGTTATGCGCAAAGCCTCTGGTCTACTTCAAACGATGCGCCGATAGAACTGGCACAACAGCAAGTACAACCTTTCAAACGCTAACCACTCATGAACGAAGGCATCGCCGTAGCGTGATGCCTTGCGGGTCAATGCGCGACGTACCACTGGCTGTCCGAGACCGTGCCTTGTAACGGCACATCCCAACTGGCTTGCGCCAGACTCTCGACTTTTTGACATTCATGGGCCAGGCCCAGCAACGTCGGTTTGCGCCAGCTTTGGCGACGCGCCAGGTACGCGAGGCTGCGGTCATAAAAGCCGCCGCCCATGCCCAATCGTCCGCCCTTTGCATCAAATCCCACCAGCGGCAACAGCACCAGGTCCAAAGCCCAGACTTTGCGTTGGCGCGCGCGATTGATGCGCGGCTCCAGGATACGGAAACGGTTGGGGATCAGTTTTTCCCCCGGCGCATAACGCTGGAACACCATCTTGGTTCGGGGCCAGGCACTGAGCACCGGCAGGTAGGTGATCTTGCCCCGGCGCTGCGCTTCACGCAGCAAGAGGCGCGGGTCAATTTCACCGTCAGTGGGCAGATACAACGAAATATGTTTGGCGCGGCGAAACAGCGGATGTTGCGCTAGCTGCCGATACAGGCCGCGGGCTGCCTGACGTTGTTGGCAAGGTGACAATTCGCGGCGGGCTTTACGCAGCAGGCGGCGAAGTTGCGGGCGGGAGGGCGTCGCAGGTTCGGTCATGATGGCGTGCTGTTCAGGATCGAGCGCCCCGGACGGTGGGCTCGTGGTCAGCCAATGCCAGCCCTGAGCTGGCATTGTGCTGTGAAATCAGGCTCCCCGACGTACCGCTGTCGGCTTGGCCCTTGAACCCGAAAGTTCAAGGTGGAAGTTGCAGTAGACCTTAAGGCTTTCCGTCTAGCGGACATGCACACCGGCCCAACGTGCAAGCTCCAGGGTATTGCGAATCGGCTCAGGGACATCGCTAACTGGCGAATACTCCAGGGAGTGGCGAGAGTATACCCCAAAGAAACGTTTTGAATCAGCTCTGACGTTCGTTCGGATCAGTGGCCAGCACCAGATCTACACGGTCGAGCAGGTCGCGCACCTGTTCACGCGTCGCGCTGCTGGTTTGAACTTCAGGCGCTTCCTGCTTGTGCAGCAGGTCGTGGGTGATGTTCAGCGCGGCCATCACGGCGATACGGTCGGCGCCAATGACTTTGCCGCTGCTGCGGATCTCGCGCATCTTGCCGTCCAGGTAGCGTGCAGCGCTCACTAGATTGGCGCGCTCTTCCTGGGGGCACATGATCGAATATTCTTTATCGAGGATGTGGACGGTGACGCTACTGCTTGTACTCATGAGTCTTGCTCCAGGGCTTTGAGACGCGAAATCATCGATTCCACCTTGGTCCGGGCGATTTCGTTTTTTTCAATGAGGTGCGCGCGTTCTTCGCGCCATGTCTTTTCCTGAGCTACTAGGAGTCCGTTTTGGCGTTTAAGTTGCTCGACTCGTGTAATCAGCAACTCGAGTCTAGCCATCAGTGCATGCAGGTCGCTGTCTTCCATTGTGTCCTACTGTGTATTTTCTGATGGGGGGTGACTGCCAAGCCAGTTGACGCCTCGATGGTCTAGCCCGTCTGCCGATGCTAGGATACAAGGCCTCCATTCTAGACATAGCGCCGCTTGGCGCCTAGCTGACCATGCCTAATCAGAACTCCCCGTATCACGCCTTTGCCAACCTGCTGTCTACCAGCGGCCACACTGTTTCGCCTGCAGAACTGCACGGCCTGTTGCTGGGGCGCAGCGCGGCTGGCGCTGGCTTCGATCATGACGGCTGGCTGGCTGACGCGACCGAACTGTTCCAGAGCGAAAACGAAATCAGTGACAACGTACGCAATGCCTTGATCGGTTTGCAAGAGATGGTCAAGGGCGAACTGACCGGTGACGACATGACCGTCGTGCTGCTGTTGCCATCCGATGACGTGCCGCTGACCGAGCGCGCGGCTGCGCTGGGCGAATGGTGCCAGGGTTTCCTGGCCGGTTTTGGCCTGAACTACCGTGACAATGCCTTGAGCGAAGAAGGCAAGGAAGTGCTGCAGGACCTGGCCGCCATTGCCCAGGTGCAAGACGCCCTGGAAGAGTCGGATGACGGCGAAAACGACTACATGGAAGTCATGGAATACCTGCGCGTCGCGCCATTGCTGCTGTTCACTGAAACCAAAAAGCCTGATGAGGCTGCTGCTGCGAAGCCTTCGCTGCACTGATTGAACGTCAAGAAGGAAGCCATCTGCCCATGATCCATATCCCGAAATCGGAATACACCCGCCGCCGCAAGGCGCTCATGGCGCAGATGGAGCCCAACAGTATTGCGATCCTCCCGGCCGCCGCCGTGGCGGTGCGCAATCGCGACGTTGAATATGTGTACCGTCAGGACAGCAACTTCCAGTACCTGAGTGGTTTCCCTGAGCCGCAGGCGGTGATCGTGCTGATCCCCGGCCGCGTGCACGGCGAGTACGTGCTCTTTTGCCGCGAACGAAATGCCGAGCGCGAACTATGGGACGGCTTGCGTGCCGGCCAAGAGGGTGCCGTTCGCGACTATGGGGCCGACGATGCCTTCCCGATCGCCGACATTGACGACATTTTGCCGGGGCTGATAGAAGGCCGTGACCGGGTGTATTCGGCAATGGGCAGTAACCCCGAATTCGATCGCCACCTCATGGAATGGATCAATACCATTCGCTCCAAGGCCAGCCTCGGCGCTCAGCCGCCAAATGAATTCGTGGCTCTGGATCATCTGCTGCATGACATGCGTCTGTATAAATCGGCCGCCGAGATCAAGGTCATGCGTCACGCGGCGCAAATCTCGGCCCGTGCGCATATCCGTGCGATGCAAGCCAGTCGCGCCGGGCTGCACGAATATAGCCTGGAGGCCGAGCTGGATTACGAATTCCGCAAAAGCGGCGCGAAAATGCCGGCTTATGGCTCGATCGTCGCGTCGGGAGACAACAGCTGCATCCTGCACTACCAGGAAAACGACGCCCCGCTCAAGGACGGCAATCTGGTTTTGATCGATGCAGGTTGTGAGATCGACTGCTATGCCAGCGATATCAGCCGCACGTTCCCAGTGAGCGGTACGTTCTCCCCGGAGCAAAAAGCCATTTATGAACTGGTGCTGGCGGCGCAAGAGGCGGCCTTTGGTGAAATTGCGCCGAACAAGCACTGGAACCAGGCCCACGAAATCACCGTACAAGTCATCACCGCCGGGCTGGTTGAGCTGGGCCTGCTGGAAGGCGACGTTGACGAACTGATCGCCAGCGAAGCCTACAAAGCGTTCTACATGCACCGCGCTGGCCATTGGCTGGGGCTCGATGTGCATGATGTTGGCGAATACAAAGTGGGCGGTGAGTGGCGCGTGCTGGAGCCCGGCATGACCCTGACCGTTGAGCCGGGCATCTATATCAGTCCAAATAACCAGCAGGTTGCCAAAAAATGGCGCGGGATTGGCGTGCGCATCGAGGACGACGTCGTAGTCACCAAAAATGGCTGTGAAATCCTGACTGGCGACGTGCCGAAAACCGTCGCCGAGATTGAAGCCTTGATGGCGGCCGCACGGGCGAACGCAGCATGAGTCGCGTTCACCTGGCAATCATAGGCGGGGGGCTGGTTGGGGCGAGCCTGGCCCTGGCATTGCAGGCCGGGGCCAAGGCGCGGGGCTGGAAGATCGTGCTGATCGAACCCTTCGCTCCCGGCAACACTTACCAGCCGAGCTACGATGCCCGTTCATCGGCACTGAGCTATGGCTCGCGGCTTATTTATGAGCGCCTGGGCGTGTGGCAATCGATTATCGAACGTGGCGAACCGATCAATGACATTCACGTGTCAGATCGCGGGCGCTTCTCCACGGCGCGTTTGTCGGCCAGCGACGAAGGCGTACCAGCCCTTGGTTATGTGGTCGAAAACGCTTGGCTCGGCCAGTGCCTGTGGAAAAGTCTGGACCCTGACGTCATCAGTTGGCGTTGCCCGTCAGAAGTTATCCACATGCAGCCGCTTGAAGACGGCTACCGCCTGACCCTCAATGATGAAACTACGCTCGATTGCGATCTGGCAGTGCTGGCCGATGGCGGGCGTTCCGGGCTGCGCGAGCAACTGGGTATTCACGTGCGCAAGCGGCCTTATGACCAGAGCGCCCTGATCGCCAACATCTCCACCAGCCAGCCCCATGAGGGCATGGCCTTCGAGCGTTTTACCGACGAAGGGCCAATGGCCTTGCTGCCGTTGCCCGACAACCGCTGTGCGCTGGTCTGGACCCGTTTGGGCATGGATGCGCAGCGTCTGGCGGCACTGGATGAGCGCAGTTTCCTCAGCCAATTGCAGGAAGTGTTCGGCTACCGACTGGGCACACTCACACAGGTTGGCGCGCGGCATCTGTACCCACTCGTGCTGATTGAAGCTGAAGAGCAGGTGCGTGCGAACCTGGTGGTGCTGGGCAACGCGGCGCACAGCTTGCACCCGATTGCCGGTCAGGGCTTCAACCTGTCGTTGCGTGACGCCCAGGCCTTGGCCGATGCCTTGCTGTCGAGCGATCAAAGGCCTGGCGAGTTGGCCACCTTGCTGAGTTATCAACAGCGTCAACAGCTGGACCAACAGTTGACCATTGGTTTCTCGGATCAAGTGACGCGGCTGTTTGGCAGTGACCAAACGCTGATTTCGTTTGGCCGCAATCTGGGGTTGATGGGCCTCGATGTACTGCCGCCCGCCAAGCGCTGGTTTGCCCGTCAGGCCATGGGCCTGGGCACGCGCGCAGACAGCTGATAGCGGCCGGGGCGTTTACCGCGCCCGGTGTCGACTACCCTTTTTTAAATGCGGCCCTGGCCGCGAGCGAGACAGGCTTAAAGCATGGAAATGCGCGCAGATGTGCTGATTGTCGGGGCCGGAATGGTCGGAAGCGCCTTGGCGTTGGCGCTTAAAGACAGCGGGCTGAACGTGGTGCTGCTCGACGGCAGCCCGCTCAGCGTCAAACCCTTCAACGCTCAAGACACGTTCGAGCCTCGGGTCAGCGCCTTGTCGGCCGCCAGCCAGCGTATCTTGCAGCGTCTGGGTGCCTGGAACGGTATCCGCGCACGGCGCACAAGCCCGTACTCGCACATGCATGTGTGGGATGGCAGCGGCACTGGGCAGATTCATTTCTCGGCGGCCAGCGTGCACGCCGATGTGCTGGGCCATATCGTCGAAAACCGCGTGGTGCAGGACGCCTTGTTGGATTGCCTCCACGCGGCAGACATCGAGATGCTGGCCAATGCCCGCCTGGAGCAAATGCGCCGCTCGGGTGACGACTGGCTGCTGACCTTGGCCAACGGCCGTACCTTGCGCGCTCCGCTGGTGGTGGCGGCCGATGGCGCCCACTCAGCCGTGCGCCGTCTGACCGGCTGTGAGACCCGCGAATGGGATTACCAGCATCACGCCATCGTCACCAGCGTGCGCTGCGCACAGCCGCATCAGCAGACCGCCTGGCAGCGCTTCACCGACCACGGCCCGCTGGCATTTTTGCCGCTGGAGCGTGAAGGCCAGCAGGACTGGTGCTCGATCGTCTGGTCGACCACCCCGGAGCAAGCTGAGCAGTTGATGGCGCTGGACGACGAAGCCTTTTGCCGCGAGCTGGCGTTCGCCTTTGAAGGGCGCCTGGGCAACGTATTGAGTGCCGATCCAAGAGTGTGCGTGCCGCTGCGTCAGCGTCATGCCAAGCGTTACGTGGCTGAGGGCCTGGCGTTGATCGGTGATGCGGCGCACACCATTCACCCGCTGGCCGGGCAGGGCGTTAACTTGGGCTTTCTGGACGCCGCGGTGCTGGCGGATGTGTTGTTGCACGCGGTGGATCGCGGTGAGCGACTGGCCGATGTGCGGGTACTGAGCCGTTTCGAGCGTCGCCGCATGCCCCACAACTTGGCGTTGATGGCGGCGATGGAAGGCTTTGAGCGATTGTTCCAATCGGATTCGCTGACGGCACGGTTGGTGCGCAACACCGGTTTGAAATGGGTCAACCAGATGCCCGAGGCCAAGGCCCTGTTCGTACGTCAGGCGCTGGGTCTCACCGGCGACCTGCCGCCGTTGGCCAAGGCCTGACGGTGCGCCGTAACATCTGGTAACGCCTCTGGGGCGAGTTCGGTTGAGCTGGCAAATGTGATTCACTACCATTTACGCCCGTTTCGCATTTGAGAGACCACCCTCCATGCTGGTACCCAAGCGTCTACTGACAGCCCTGGCCCTTACCGTGTTCGGGAGCAGCGCGTTCGCTGCCGACGAGGTGGTGGTTTACTCCTCGCGAATCGACGAGTTGATCAAGCCGGTATTTGACGCCTACACCGCTAAAACCGGGGTCAAGGTCAAGTTCATTACCGACAAGGAAGCGCCGCTCATGCAGCGCATCAAGGCTGAAGGCCAAAACGCCACGGCCGACCTGCTGCTGACCGTGGACGCCGGCAACCTTTGGCAAGCCGAGCAAATGGGCATCCTGCAGCCCATCCAGTCCGAGGTCATCGACAAAAACATCCCGCCTCAATACCGCTCCTCGACCCACGAGTGGACCGGCCTGAGCCTACGTGCGCGGACCATTGCCTACGCGACTGACCGGGTCAAGCCAGAAGAGCTGTCGACCTACGAAGCCCTGGCTGACAAGAAATGGGAAGGGCGCCTGTGCCTGCGTACCGCTAAGAAGGTCTATAACCAGTCGTTGACCGCGACCATGATCGAAGTGAATGGCCCCAAAGAGACTGAAGAAATCCTCAAGGGCTGGGTGAACAACCTGTCCACAGACGTGTTTTCCGATGACATTGCGGTGCTCGAAGCGATCAACGCCGGGCAGTGCGACGTCGGCATCGTCAACACCTACTACTACGGCCGCCTGCACAAGCAGAAGCCCGATCTGGCGGTCAAACTGTTCTGGCCGAATCAGGCCGACCGTGGGGTTCACGTCAACCTGTCGGGTATTGGCCTGACCAAATACGCGCCGCACCCAGAAGCTGCCAAAGCGCTGGTGGAGTGGATGACCACCCCTGAGGCCCAGGCGATTTTTGCCGGCACTAACCAGGAATTCCCGGCTAACCCGGACGTTTCGCCGTCGTCTGAGGTGGCCAGTTGGGGTGACTTCAA
This sequence comes from Pseudomonas sp. 7P_10.2_Bac1, assembly GCF_025465935.1. Lineage (GTDB taxonomy): Bacteria > Pseudomonadota > Gammaproteobacteria > Pseudomonadales > Pseudomonadaceae > Aquipseudomonas. The sequence goes on from NZ_JANLNV010000063.1 coordinate 34,083, forward strand.
AGCTGACGAATTACCGGTTGAAGTGGCCGGCAAGCGTCAGGCAGAAGCGATCCGCATGATGGACCGCGCTGGCTGGAATTGATCAAAGCCCTCACCCAGCCCTCTCCCAGAGGGAGCTCAATTGCGGTGTTAGATAGATCTGCTTTTGCTTTTAGTTCCCTCTCCCCCGGGAGAGGGCTAGGGTGAGGGACTTTTGACCGCACTAATCCCTTCCGAGAGTTTTTCGTGGCCCATCCTGCCCAACGTCGCTGGTATCCGCTGGTCTTTGCCATTGCCGCTCTGGTGTTACTGCCACTGAGCGTCTTGCTGTTGTCCTGGCAGGACATTGACGCGCAGATCTGGAGCCATTTGTGGGATACGCAGATGCCGCGCCTGCTGGGCAACACGCTGACGCTGATCGTCGGTGTGGGCATCGGGGTCACCTTGCTCGGTGTCAGCCTGGCATGGCTGACCAGCCTGTGCGAATTCCCCGGTCGACGCTGGCTGGACTGGGCACTGATGCTGCCGTTTGCAATCCCGGCCTATGTGCTGGCGTTCGTCTTTGTCGGCTTGCTGGACTTCGCTGGGCCCGTTCAGAGCCTGCTGCGCGAATGGTTTGGCACGGGCCTGCGTTTACCGCGCGTGCGTTCCACCGGCGGCGTGATCACCGTGCTGATCCTGGTGTTCTACCCGTACGTGTACTTGCTCGCGCGCACCGCCTTTTTGGCGCAAGGCAAAGGTTTGATGGAAGCGGCACGGATCTTGGGGCAAAGCCCGTGGCAGGCCTTCTGGCGCGTGGCATTGCCCATGGCACGCCCGGCCATCGGTGCGGGTGTCGCCTTGGCGCTTATGGAAACCCTGGCTGATTTTGGCGCCGTGTCGGTGTTCAACTTCGACACGTTCACCACTGCAATCTATAAAACCTGGTACGGCTTTTTCAGCCTGTCGACCGCTGCCCAGTTGGCCAGTCTGTTGCTGCTGGTGGTCATGGTCGTGCTCTATGGCGAGCGCCGGGCGCGTGGTGCCAGCCGTGCCAGTAACGAGCGGCCCCGGGTCAAAGCCTTGTATCACTTGCGTGGCCCCAAGGCCTGGCTGGCCAGCGGCTGGTGCCTGCTGATCTTTGCCTGCGCCTTCGTCATTCCGGTGCTGCAACTGGTGGTGTGGTTCTGGCAACGCGGGCGGTTCGATCTGGATGAACGCTACACCGGGCTCATTCTGCACACCCTGTATCTGGGTAGCATGGCGGCGCTGATTACCGTCTGTGTAGCGTTGGTGCTGGCGTTTGCCCGGCGTCAGGCGCCGACCCGGGCCATCCGTGCCGGGGTCAGTCTGGCCAACCTCGGTTATGCCTTGCCTGGCTCTGTGTTGGCGGTGTCGATCATGTTGGCCTTCAGCTACCTGGACCGCGAACTGGTGGTGCCGATGTCGGGCTGGTTGGGCGGGGCGGGCAAACCGCTGTTGCTGGGCAGCCTGTCAGCGTTGCTGTTGGCATATCTGGTGCGCTTTATCGCGGTGGCGTATGGCCCGCTGGAAAATAGCCTGGCGCGTATCCGGCCCTCGTTGCCCGAGGCGGCCCGTAGCCTGGGGGTGAGTGGCCCACGACTGTTTTTCAAAGTGTATCTGCCGTTATTGCTGCCGGGCACCTTGAGTGCCGCGTTGCTGGTGTTTGTCGATGTACTCAAAGAGATGCCGGCCACGCTGCTGATGCGTCCATTTGGCTGGGATACGCTGGCGGTACGGATCTTTGAGATGACCAGTGAAGGCGAGTGGGCAAGGGCCTCGCTGCCTGCCTTGACGCTGGTTCTGGTCGGTTTGCTACCCGTGATCGGCCTGATTCGCCGCTCGGCACATCGCAACGGTTAGGTGCCAGTCCTCCTGCATACGGCTACAATGCGCGGCATTCGGTGCGGTCTGTCTGTCAGGCCAGGACGTTTGTTAAACGCGGCAAGGCTTCTTTCAACGGCCTGAAACGTTGCCAACCCCTGTCCGCACCTTCGCCAAGCCCGGAAGGAGAAACCCATGGGACAGCGTACGCCTTTGTATGACCTGCACCTCGCCCTTGGCGCGAAGATGGTCGATTTTGGCGGTTGGGATATGCCCCTGCATTACGGTTCGCAAGTTGAGGAGCACCACGAGGTGCGACGCGACTGCGGAGTGTTTGATGTCTCGCATATGACCGTGATTGACGTCACCGGGGATCAGGCCAAGGAATGGCTACAGCATTTGTTGGCCAACGATGTCGAACGTCTGAACACGCCCGGCCGCGCCCTCTACAGCGCCATGCTCAACGAAAACGGCGGTGTGGTTGACGACATGATCGTCTACCTGTTGCCGACGGGTTATCGGCTGATCGTCAATGCCGCCACCCGCGAGCAGGACCTGGCCTGGATGAACGCCCAGATGCAGGGCTATGACGTCCAGTTGCAAGAGCGCCCTGAGCTGGCGCTGCTGGCCATTCAAGGCCCGCAGGCACGGCATAAGGTGGCTGAGCTGGTAAGTCAGGCCCGCGGCCAGCTTATTCAGCAGTTGCAGCCCTTTGAAGGCCAGGTCAGCGGTGACTGGTTCATCGCCCGTACCGGTTACACCGGTGAAGACGGCCTGGAAATCCTCCTCCCGGCCGATCAGGCACCGGCGTTTTTCAACGATCTGGTCGGCGCAGGTATTTCTCCTATAGGCTTGGGCGCGCGCGATACCTTGCGTCTGGAAGCCGGCATGAATCTCTATGGGCAGGATATCCACCTGTCTGTCTCGCCCCTTTCAGCCAACATGGCATGGACCATTGCCTGGGAACCTGCCTCGCGCAAGTTCATCGGCCGCGAAGCACTGGAGGCAGAAAAAGCCAACGGCTCACGGCTCAAACTGGTGGGTTTGGTGCTCGAAGAACGGGGTGTTCTGCGGGCTCATCAAGTCGTTCGCATCGCTGATGTTGGCGAAGGGGAGATCACCAGTGGTAGTTTCTCTCCTACGCTCAGCAAATCGATTGCGTTGGCCCGGGTGCCAATGGCAACGGCTGATCGCGCCGAGGTTGAGATTCGTGGCAAGTGGTACCCGGTGCGCGTGGTTAAACCGACTTTTGTTCGTCTTGGCAAAGCCTTGATCTAACGTTTACTGGCTGGCTCGCACAGGGTGCGCGCCGCTGACATTTCTTCTTGAGGACACTGAATATGAGCAATATCCCTGCGGAACTGCGCTTTGCTGAAAGTCACGAGTGGGCACGTCTGGAAGCTGATGGCACGATTACCGTAGGTATCAGCGATCACGCCCAGGAAGCGCTGGGTGATGTGGTGTTTGTTGAGCTGGCGGAAGTCGGCAAAGTCTTCGCCGCAGGTGATACCGCTGGTGTGGTGGAGTCGGTAAAAGCCGCTTCGGATATTTACTCACCGGTATCGGGCGAAGTGATTGCAGTCAACGAAGCGCTGGCGGATGCCCCTGAAGGGCTGAACGACGATTCGTACGCCAACTGGATCTTCAAGCTCAAGCCATCCAACACCGCCGAGCTGGAAAAACTGCTGGACGCTGCAGGCTACAAAGCCGCCATCGGCGAGTAAACCAAACCCCTGTAGGAGCGAGCTTGCCTCGCGATCTTTTAAAAGATCAAAAGATCGAGAGGCCAGCTCGTTCCTACAGAGTTTCGCGTGTTAAGCGTTTTTCAATACTGTTTTAACCGCTTCTACAGAGCGCTCCACATCGGCCTTGGTCATTGCCGTAAACATCGGCAGTGACACGATTAAACGTCCTACACGTTCGGCCACCGGCAACATCCCTTCCTTGAAACCACGCTCACGGTACAAGCTCAGCAAGTGAATCGGCGGATAGTGGTAACCGATGCCGACGCCCAATGCTTGCATCTCTTTCATGAACGTCGCACGTGCTGGCTGGCCGTCTTTGCGCTCGGGCAAGACCAGTTGGAACAAATGCCAGTTGGTGTTGTTGAAGTCGGCCACCGGCAGCTGCGCACCGTATTCGGCTTCAAAGTCCGGACCGAAGCAGTCGAAGTAATGCTTGGCCAGCTCACGGCGGTGAGCCGTGATGGATTCGATGTGGGCAAACTGGCCCAGGCCAATCGCCGCGGCAATGTCGGTCATGTTGAACTTGCCGCCCAGCACGTCTACGTCCAGGCCGTCAAAGCCGGTGCGGGTCACGCCTTGCAGGCGATATTTCTCAGCCAGGCGCGCTTCTTCTTCGTTGTTCAGCACCAGGCAACCGCCCTCGGATGAGGTGATGTTTTTGTTGGCCTGGAAGCTGAATGAAACGAAGTCGCCGCGGGCGCCAATGCGCTGCCCTTGCCAGCTCGACCCTAGCGCTTGAGCGGCGTCTTCGACCACGCGCAGGTTGTGCTTTTTCGCCAGTGCGTAGAGCGCGTCCATGTCTACCGGCAAGCCCGACAGGTACACCGGAATAATGGCTTTGGTGCGTGGCGTGATGGCGGCCTCCACCTGGGCCAGGTCGATGTTGCGTGTCACTGGATCGATATCGGCAAACACCGGCGTGGCGCCGACTTCGATGATCACGTTGGCGGTGGCCACCCACGAAATAGGCGTGGTGATCACTTCATCGCCCGCACCGATACCGGCGATGCGCAGGGCGATTTCCATGGTGCAGGTACCGGAGTTGAATGTGCGCACCGGGCGACCGCCAAAGTACTCGGACAATTGCGCCTCGAACGCCTGAACCTTTGGCCCGCTGGTGATCCAGCCCGAGCGCAACACGTCGCCTACGGCAGCAATAGTGGCTTCATCAATGGTGGGTTTGGAAAACGGCAGGAAAGGCAGAGAACTCATAGAGGCTAGACGTCCGATGTGAATTTGGGTGAGTAAAGCATACCCAGCGCCTTGTTCACAGCCGGTGAAAATTCTGTATGAACGCTGAATGAAATAACCCGTAGTCGCTGCCGCAGGCTGTGAAGGATTGCGCAGCAATCCGTTATCTCGAAGCCGGCGCGATTACCGGCGCGATTCTTAGCGCAGCCTGCGGCAGTGACGACACATGGTGAGCTTTACTCTGACGTGGCGTTTTTAACCAGAATCGCGTTGGCCAGTTCCATGTCGCTGACCTTCAGGTTCGGGTTGTCCGCACGCACTTGCTGCATCGCTGATTCAAGGTAAGGCCCGCGAATTTCGCCGTTGCTGGCAACAAAGCTACCGGCGTCATCTTGAGCGGCAATCACTTTGCGGTCTTTTTTGAACGTCAGGTAGGTCGAACCGGTTGTCGCCCCCGAAGACAGGACGTCACGCCAAAAACCATCGGCCATGACTGAGCCGACAGGCAGGGACAGCAGTGCAATAGAGGCGACAGCATATTTGAGGCGCATGATGGGTGACTCCGAATAAGTTAGTTCCCTGTTTGATTGTAGATGTAGATAGGGAGTTCCCTACGTTATGACACCCGCTCCACGCTTAACACGGTGCCGTTTTGGGCGGTTACACGCACAGGGGTGCCGACTTCTGCGTCAGGTCCGACTGCCATCCAGACACCATCACCGACTTTGATCTTGCCCCGGCCTTCCACAATGGCTTGCTGCACGATAAACGTGCGACCGATCAACTCGTGCCCGCGACTGTTCAGTTCAGGTTGGTTGCTGTTGGCGATGGTGTTGCGCTGGCGTTTCCACCACAACACCGCTGTGAGGATTGCCAGTATGCCGAACAGGGGCAATTGCAGCGCCCAGGACAAGGCGGGAATCATAAATGTCACGGCCCCGACGATAAGGCCCGCAATGCCCACCCAAAGCAGATAACCGCCGGCACCAAACACTTCCAGGATCAATAGAATCGTGCCCAGCGCCAGCCAGTCCCAGTAGCTCAGGTTTTGCATGAACTCCCACATGCATCAGGCCTTTTTGTTATCGAAGGTCGCTTTGACGATTTCGCCGATACCCCCGACTGCACCGATGACCTGACTGGCTTCCAGTGGCATCAAGATGACCTTGCTGTTGTCGGCAGAGGCCAGTTGGCCCAGTGCATCGATGTATTTTTGTGCGACAAAGTAATTGATTGCCTGCACGTTGCCCGTGGCAATGGCTTCGGAAACCACTTGCGTTGCCCTGGCTTCTGCTTCGGCCTGACGTTCGCGGGCTTCTGATTCGAGAAACGCTGCCTGGCGGCCACCTTCGGCTTCGAGGATCTGCGCCTGTTTTTTACCTTCAGCGGTCAAGATGGCGGAGGCGCGCAGGCCCTCAGCTTCAAGAATTTGTGCGCGCTTGATCCGCTCGGCTTTCATTTGTCCGGACATGGCGGCCATCAGATCGGCCGGAGGGCTGATGTCTTTTATTTCGATACGGGTGATCTTGATGCCCCACGGTGCGGTGGCTTCATCGACCGTGCGCAGAAGCTTTTCATTGATACCGTCACGCTGGCTCAGCATCGCGTCCAGCTCCATGGAGCCGAGCACGGTACGGATGTTGGTTTGCAGCAAGTTGCGAATGGCGTGTTCGAGGTTATTGACCTCATAGGCGGCTTGCGCCGTGTTGACGACCTGAAAGAAGCACACGGCATCGATTTGAACGGTGGCGTTGTCGGCGGTGATGACTTCTTGAGGCGGGATATCGAGCACGCTCTCCATCACATTGATCTTGCGTCCGATACGATCCATCACCGGGATGATGATGTTGAGGCCCGGTTTTAGCGTGTTGGTGTAGCGTCCGAAGCGCTCAACCGTCCACTGATAACCTTGCGGTACGACCTTGAAACCCATGAAAAGCAGGGCAATGGCCAAAGCGACAAATAACAGGACAACAGTACCCACTTGCATAACCATTCCTTGTCTGGATGTGTGAGAGCTATAAGCGGGCCAAAGTTTAACCATCAAGCCAAATGCAAACTGATTAAATAATAGACAAAACAATTCAACATGCAGGTGTTACGCGCAATGTTTCAGCCAGAGTGGTCATGCCGGCGGTCACTTTTTGTGCAGCTGCCACCCGCAAAGGCCGCATGCCTTCACTGCAGGCTTCGCGGCGCAGGGCCGTGATATCGGTTTGCGGATTGATCAGTGCCTTCAGGCGGTCACTCATCAGCATGATTTCGTAGACGCCGGCCCGCCCGCAATAACCCGTGCCTCGACACTCCAGGCAGCCATTGGCCCGCCAGGCATGCGCAGGGGGTGTAGTGAGCGGGTCGGGCGCCAAGCCCTGCCAGTCGTGCGCGAGCATGGGCTGCTCGGTCTTGCACTCCGGGCACAATGTGCGGACAAGCCGCTGGGCCATCACGCCCAGCAATGTGGCCTTGATCAGATAAGGCGCAACGCCCAGTTCTTGCAGGCGGCTGATCGCACTGGGGGCGTCGTTGGTGTGCAGGGTGGACAGCACCAGGTGCCCGGTCAGGGCTGCCTGAATGGCAACTTCGGCGGTTTCCAGGTCGCGGATCTCGCCCAGCATGATGATGTCGGGGTCCTGGCGCAGCAGGGCTCGCACCCCGCTGGCGAAACTCAGGTCGATGTTGGCGTGGACCTGCATCTGATTGAACGCCGGTTCAATCATTTCGATCGGGTCTTCAAGGGTGCACAGGTTGACCTGCGGGGTGGCCAGTTGCTTGAGCGTGGCGTACAAGGTGCTGGTTTTGCCGGAGCCAGTCGGCCCGGTGATCAGGATGATGCCGTTGGGCTGGCGGATCATCTGCTCCCAGCGCTGCAGGTCTTCGCCGTCAAAGCCCAGTTGATCGAAGCTTTTGAGCACCACCTGCGGATCGAAAATACGCATCACCAGTTTTTCGCCAAAGGCGGTTGGCAAGGTGGCGAGGCGCAGCTCCACTTCGGTTCCGGCCGGAGTTTTGGTTTTCAGCCGACCGTCCTGGGGTTTGCGTTTTTCGGCGACATTCATCCGCCCCAGGCTCTTGAGGCGGCTGACGATGGCCACCGTGACGTGCGGTGGGAACTGGTAGACCTGATGCAAGAGGCCATCGATGCGAAAGCGCACGCCGCCCTGTTCGCGACGGGGTTCGATGTGGATATCGCTGGCCCGCTGCTCAAAGGCGTACTGAAAAAGCCAGTCGACGATATTCACAATGTGCGCATCGTTGGCGTCGGGTTCCTGGCCGCCGCCGCTCAGGGTCAACACTTGTTCCAGGTCGGTTGAGTGGCTGGTTTTTTGATCAAGCAGCGCGGCCCCGCTCACCGATTTGGCCAGTTGGTAAAACTCCGCGTTTAGCCGCTGGATCTCCAGCGGATTGGCAATCACCCGCTTGATCGGGCGCTTGAGCAAGTGTTTGAGGTCTGCCTCCCAGCGGCTGACCCAGGGTTGGGCGCTGGCAATAGTGATGGCGTGCTCATCGGCTGCCACGGCCAGGATCTTGTGGCGCTGGGCGAAGGCAAACGACATCAGCCCGGTTACCGTTGCGGCATCGATCTTCAGCGGGTCGAGGCGCAGGTAAGGTTGCGCGAATTGCGCGGCGAGCCAGGCGGTCAGGGTTTCAAGGTCCAGGGTCTTGCCGGGGCGGGCAGGGTCTTCCAAGTGCTGATTGGCCAGAAACACCAGTGGATGCACATCGCTATTGAGCGGGTCGCGACTGCGGATCAATGCCTGCTCCGCACAGCCAGGGAGCAGGCGGCCTTGTGCGAGCAGGACGGGTAACAGTTGCTTGAGGGTGAGCCACTGGTCATGAGGCGGGGCATTGCGCATGGACAGCTCCTGGGGACGTCTTCAAACACCAGCGCAGACGTATCCTTGTCTGCGTTGTGTGAAGCCTAGTCACCCTGGGCTGATCATGGCCGGGGCAATCGTTGCGGGCTGTTACCCGGTTAGTGCGGACCTGGCCGGTTGAGCGGGTTCCAGCGTCATGTCGAACACGCTGATCAGATTGCGTAATTTTTCGCCAATTACCTGAGCGCGGTGCCAGCTTTGTTCATCGCTGACAATTTCAATGCTGAAACTGTCTTCATCACGCATTACTTCAACCTGCTGAGGGATGAGCTGCTGCAAGGCAAACAGATTCAAAATCCGGCACAGCACATCGGCTTCTGCTTCTGCCTGGATGATAAACCGCACGGCACACGGCGCTGCATGGCTGGCCCAGACATCGGGGCGGGTTGAGGGATGGACGGCTTCCAGAGGCGACATGCAATTACTCCTGATTAGGCTGGAGAAATATTTACACGTCGGACGGGGTTTTTTTTATCTAAGATGTATCGATTAAGCGAAAGAAAGACTTATTCAAGTCGCGACTAAATTATCCATAGGTATTTTTATGCAAGGTGACCTCGACGCGTATGACCGGCGCATTCTCGCGCTTGTGCAAGAAGACGCTTCATTGTCCAGCGCACAGATTGCCGAACAGGTGGGGTTGTCACAATCGCCTTGCTGGCGGCGCATTCAGCGGATGAAAGACGAAGGCATTATTCGCGGGCAAGTGACTCTGCTGGACCGCAAGAAAATCGGTCTCAACACGCAGATTTTTGCCGAGATCAAACTGAACGCTCACGGGCGCTCCAACTTCACCGAATTTACCGATGCGATTCGCGGTTTTCCCGAGGTGCTGGAGTGTTATGTGCTGATGGGCGCAGTGGATTTTTTACTGCGCATTGTTACGGCGGACATCGAGGCTTATGAGCGCTTCTTTTTCGAGAAGTTGTCGATGGTGCCGGGCATTCAAGAAGTGAACTCGATCGTCGCGTTGTCTGAGATCAAATCCACCACGTGCTTGCCGGTTCAATGAATGGCGTGCAAAAAAAATGGCCTTCGCGAGGAAGGCCATTTTCAAGCAGCTGTCAGTGAACGAACAGCGCAATCAGGATGATGATCGGGATAGGGATACCGAGAAAGAACAATAGAATCGAGCGCATTTTTATTCTCCAGAGTTAACGGTCATTGCCGGTTGTGAGGTAGGTCACGGCATCGCGACGGCGACCACCGAAGGTTGCACACAGGCTGGCAAAGAACGCGCCCAGCAGCAGTGTGATAAAGGCCCACAAGGTGCTCCAGGCGGCAGCTTTGGCGGCCACGTCAGCCGCTTCCTTGGCTTTGACCTTGGCGTCTTCGATGGCCTGATGTGCTTTGCCATAGACTTGGTCAATGCGTTGCTCGGCTTCAGGCTGAGTCAGGTTGGTCCGCTGGGCAATGATTTGCGCCAGGTAGCCGCGATCGTCAGCATTCAGTTCGCCGTCCTGCAGGCCGCGAACCAGAATACGGCTGACAACCCCGCGTACATCCTCCTCACTCAAAGACGTGCCGTTTTCATTGCGGAACAGGCTGTCGATGTAATAGTTCGGGCCTTTGTCTTCTTTGCGCATGTGCTCGCCGGCTGCACTGGCTGCGCTGCCCACTGCGGAGGCCGCGCCGGAAGCCACGTTGGCCGACGCCTGAACGCCGCTACCAATAGCGCTGCTCAGGGAACTTGCGATCAGCACGGCGGAGACGAGCGTGGCCACAGCCCACGACAAAAAGCCGTGTGCGGTGTCGCGAAAGTACACTTCATCGCCGTGCATGCTGGACCATTTGACCCGCAGGCGCCCCGCCAGATAACCGCCCATGCCTGAGGCAATGATTTGCGTCAGGGCCAGCCAGATAATTGCGGTGAAGCCCAGCGCTTTGGCGCCTACACCTTCATCGGCCCACGGTGAAATGGCCGAAAAGCCCAATCCGGCACCCAATAAAACCAGCAGTAGAGAGAGTGAAGCCGCGGCGGCGGCACCCGCAAAAATGGCGGCCCAAGACACGCCTGATTGGTTGGAGGAATCCTGCGGGGCAGGTGGATAGTGCTCTGTCGTCCCGATCATTATTGTTGTGCTCCTGAAATGAAATGAGGTGCAGCCTTCATTCAAGGAATTGCAGGGGGCATGCCAAGACCGATTTGCCAGTGAACTCTTTATATTTCAACGAGATAGGATTTAGACCGAAAACACCAATCATGCAGCCTGCATGATTCAGGCAAATGCAAGCGGGCGTAATGCACTGGCACGGGGGAGACGGCGTGGCCGCGAGCCATTGAAAACGGGAGACCGTGGTCTCCCGTTTGGGGGTGTCAGTGGTGACGGTGTTTTCTTTTCTTGTGATGACCGTAGGCATGACCGCGGCCTCGGTGGTCATCGCGGTCGTAGCGACGATCGTTGGCGTCGCTTTTATTACCCATGTAGTTACCCAGTGCACCTCCAGCCGCACCGCCCGCAGCCGAACCAACCAGTGCGCCAGTGCTGCCGCCGGCTCCGCGCCCCAGCACGTTGCCCCCTGCCGCGCCCAGTGCGCCACCGATTGCCGCTTCGCCACGGTTGCGCTTATCGGCCCCCACGGCACTGCCTGCCGCGCCACCCACGCCTGCACCAATGGTTGAACCGGTCGAGCCGCCCAACTGCTGGCCGACTACGGCGCCCAGCACCCCGCCTAATGCGCCGCCCACACCGGCTTCGGTGGTGCCACCGGCTGAGGCAACGCCACTGACCAGGCCAAGGGACAACAAGAGAATCGAGGGGAGCTTCATGGGTGAGCCTCAAAAGAATGACGGCGCGATCCTGAGGCTGGAGGGGGAGGGTTACAATCGGAATCCGACCAGTAACACGAGTTATATGAATTTACATAACTTGTTGTTTTTGTTGAGGAACTTAATGTTTTTTCGTGGGTCTGTTTGTGGTTCAGACAGGCCAATTTCTACGGAAATTGGCCTTTTTTGTGCCTGGAAATAAAAGGTATTCGTACAGCGCTAGGGTCAGCTCGCTTTTGCCATGATCAACCGCGATGGGCTGGCCGCTTCCAAACGGATCGCCACGAATTTTGACGTCGGTGTATGGCTGCCATCCCCGGTGCTTTCCAACGGCACCAGCGGGTTGACCTCCGGGTAATATGCCGCCGCTTGCCCGGCCGGAATATCAAACGCCAGCAAGGTGAAGTTCTTCACCCGGCGCTCATGCGCGTCATCCCAGATCGACACGATGTCGACTTTTTGCCCCGGCTTGAAGCCCAGGCGGATGATGTCGGCTTCGTTGGCAAACAGGACGTTACGCTGGCCCTTGACCCCACGATAACGGTCATCGAGGCCGTAGATGGTGGTGTTGTACTGGTCATGGGAGCGCATCGATTGCAGGATCAGGTCCGGCAACTGGCCTGTGGCGCGGGTGCGGGCGTCGATGAGGTCTTGTGGCAACGCGTTGATGCGGAAGTTGGCGCGCTGGGTCGGCGTATTCCACTGCCGTGCCCCGGCCGAGTTACCCAGGTAGAAACCGCCTGGGTGCTGGATGCGCGTGTTGAAGTCTTTGAACCCCGGAATCGTGTCGGCAATCAGCTCGCGAATGCGACTGTAGTCGGCCACGATCCAGTTCCAGTCGATGGGGTGCGTGCCCAATGTGGCAGCGGCAATTGCGGCGATGATCGCAGGCTCAGAGCGCATCTGATTCGACAAGGCTTTGAGCTGGCCATTAGAGGCGTGGACCATGCTGAACGAGTCTTCAACGGTGACCGCCTGCGGGCCCTCGGCCTGAAGGTCGATGTCGGTGCGGCCCAGGCACGGCAAAATCAGCGCCTCTTTGCCGTGCATCAGATGGCTGCGGTTGAGCTTGGTGCTGATCTGCACGGTCAGGTCGCAATTGCGCAGGGCCTGGGCCGTGCGCGGGCTATCAGGAGTGGCTTGGGCAAAGTTGCCGCCCAGGCCAATAAATACCTTGGCTCGACCTTCCAGCATGGCGTGAATGGCTTCGACCACGTTATGGCCGTTTTCACGCGGCACCTTGAAGTTGAAGCGCCGCTCCAGTGAGTCAAGGAAGGCCACTGGTGGCCGTTCATTGATCCCCATGGTGCGGTCGCCCTGCACGTTACTGTGGCCACGCACCGGGCACAGGCCCGCGCCAGGCCGGCCGATGTTTCCGCGCAGCAGCATCAGGTTGGCGATTTCCTGAATGGTCTGCACCGAATGGCGGTGTTGGGTGATGCCCATCGCCCAGCACATGATCACGTTTTTACCCTTGAGGTACATGCGCGCGGCGCGCTCGATGTCCACCAGAGTGAGGCCCGACTGCTCGACGATATGCTCCCAGGACGTGTCGTCCAGGCTGGAGATGTAATCGAGGATGCCCGAGGTGTGTTCATTCAAAAACGCGTGATCGAACACCGCTGGTTCGCCGGCCGCCTGTGCATCGCGCTCCCATTGCAGCAGGAACTTGGCCATGCCGCGCAACAGCGCCATGTCGCCGCCCAACGCCGGGCGCAGGTAGGCGGTGTTGGTGGGGCGGTCGCCGTTGGTGAGCATCTCCAGTGGATGCTGCGGATGCTGGAAGCGCTCCAATCCGCGCTCTTTCAGTGGGTTGACGCACACCACCTGAGCGCCGCGTTTAACCGCTTCGCGCAGCGGTTCAAGCATGCGCGGGTGGTTGGTGCCTGGGTTCTGCCCCAGCACGAAAATCGCGTCGGCGTGTTCAAAGTCATCGAACGTCACGGTGCCTTTGCCCACGCCGATGCTTTGCGCCAGCGCCACACCGCTGGCCTCGTGGCACATGTTCGAGCAGTCCGGGAAGTTGTTGGTGCCGAACGCACGGACAAACAGCTGATACAGGTACGCCGCTTCATTGCTGGCGCGGCCCGAGGTGTAGAACTCGGCTTCGTTGGGGCTCGACAGGTTCAGCAGATGGCGGGCGATTACGCTGTTGGCCGCGTCCCAACTGATGGGCTCGTAATGATCGGTTTCGGCGTTGTAACGCATTGGTTCGGTCAGGCGGCCCTGATATTCAAGCCAGTAATCGCTTTGCTCCAGCAAGGCGCTGACGCTGTATTTGGCGAAGAAGGCTGCGTCTACCCGGCGCTTGGTCGCTTCCCAGTTCACCGCCTTGGCGCCGTTCTCGCAGAACTTGACCATGCCGCTTTCCGGCGAGTCGCCCCAGGCGCAACCCGGGCAATCGAAACCGCCGTTCTGGTTGGTTTTGAGCATCATGCGCAGGTTTTTCAGAGCGTTGTCGCTGGTCAACCAGGCCTGCGCCACACTGATCAGTGCGCCCCAGCCGCCGGCCGGGCCTTTATAAGGCTTGTAGCGCGGATTCGGGGTTTGGTCGGCTTGATGATGAAGGCTCACGATTGAATCTCCTGCGCTGGGCTGTACACACGCGGCGCGCTTTTGTGGGGCAGATGAATAAGGTTCAGGTTATGGCGCCGGGCCCATTGCAGCGCCAGGCCGGTAGGCGAGGACAGGCTGATCAGGGTTTGAATCCCAGCGCGTAACACTTTTTGAATCAGCTCAAGGCTGCAGCGGCTGGTGACAATCGCCGTGCCGCCACTCAGGTCGATGTGCTGGCGCACCAGCGCACCGATCAGTTTGTCGAGGGCGTTGTGCCGGCCGATATCTTCGCGGCCCATCAGCAGTTCGCCCTTGGCGTCCATATAAACAGCGGCATGCACTGCGCCGCAGTGCTGGCCCAGCGGTTGGAAGTCGCTGATGCGCTGGCGCAAGCCTTCGAGCCAATGGGCGGGCGGCAAGGGCGCGCCGGGCAGTACCTTGAGGTCGGGCAGCGCTTGCTCCACCGCCTCAACGCCGCACAAGCCGCAGCCGCTGGTGCCGGCCAGTTGCCGACGCTGTTGCTTGAGGTTCCAGAACGCCCGGCTGGCGATTTCGACCTGAGCGTATTGCGCCGAGCCTGAGCCGCTGAGCTTGAGGTCGTAGATATCGTTCGCGTCTTTGATGATGCCGCTGCCCAGGCTGAAGCCGACGATAAAGTCTTCAAGGTCGGTGGGCGTCACCAGCATCACGGCCTGGTTGATGCCGTTGTAGGCAATCGCCAGTGCCACTTCTTCTGCGAGGGCCGTTTCTGCACCGCTGCCATGGTCGAGCGTGACGTAGTGATAGGTCTGGCTGGCAGCAGGCGCGGGCGTACTGGGAGCGGGCGCCGCGCACAAAGGGCGCTTGGCGTTCATAGGGCTTTACCAACGTGGTCTATGACCCTAAGCGTAGGCGCGACACTGGGTCGCGTCTAATCGCTAGCGTTGATCTGCTGATAGAGGCTGTCGATCAAGACAGGTCGGGTGATTTCTGAAACTGTGCAAAACAGGCTTCTGCCAGCGCCGAACGCGGCGCCTCCCGCCGCATGATCAAACCCAGTTGCGACAAGGTTTTGGCGTCTTCGATCGGGTGCAGGCGCAAGGTGTCGGTCAGCGCTTCAAGCCCGCCTTCAAGCGGCATTACCGCGCAGCAGAGGCCCGCGTGCACCGCTTGCAACAATTGATGAACGGCATCGGTTTGTAACAGGGGATGGGGCGTAAGGCCGCGACTGTGGAAGTTGTGATCGATGGACTGGCGAAAGTGCATTCCGCCGCTGAGCAGCCCCAGAGGCAAGGTGATCAGGGCCTCCCAGCTCAGCGGCTGATCAGCAAAGTTGAAATACCGTTGGTCGTAAAGAAGCCCCATTCGGGTGTCGCCCAGGGCCAGTGAGTCGAAGCGCTCGTGATCAAGGCGGTCCAGGTACGAGACCCCGATATCCAACTGGTTGCTGGCCAGCTGTTCCAGGATTTGCTCCGAACTCAGGGCCGATAGCTCAAAGCGCAGCTCGGGGTGTAGCTGGTGCATGCGTTGCAACAAAGGCAGCGGGTCGAAGCTGGACAACGGCACCACCCCCAGGCGCAACGTACCGATCAAATTGCCGCGACAGGCCGCCGCTTCGGCTTGCAAGCCATCGTAGGCCGCCAGCACGGTGCGTGCCCAGGCGAGGATGCGCTCACCGGGGGCGGTAAAGCTTTCAAAGCGTTGGCCTCGATTGACCAGTTGTAGATCGAGCTCTTGCTCAAGGCTGCGCAAGCGCATCGACAGCGTGGGCTGGGTGATATGGCAACGGGCAGCGGCCTGACCGAAGTGCCGGGTTTCATCCAGGGCAATGAGGAATTTCAGCTGTTTGATGTCCATCCTTGCTCCAGCAATGTTGGTCTACGCTTAGGTCTCTGGATATTTCCTACCTTGGAGCGTGACCTATGAGCCTTTTAAGCTTTGTGAAAGAAGCCGGTGAAAAACTAGCCCACCTGTTCACCCCGGGAAATGCCAATGCCTCAGACGACCTCAAAAAACACGTAGAGGCTGTAGGCTTGGGCAATCCTAATATCAAAGCCGAGGTGGAGGGCGACAAGATAACGCTCAGCGGCGAGGTAGCCTCTCAGGAAGAGAAAGAAAAAATCATACTGGCGGCGGGCAACATTGCCGGTGTGGCCAGCGTTGACGATCAGATCACCGTCAGCGGGCCTGCCGTAGTAGCTTCGCGTTTTGTCGTGGTGAAAAAAGGCGACACCCTGAGCGCGATTTCGCTGGCAGTGTATGGCAACGCCAACCAGTACAACAAAATCTTCGAAGCCAACAAGCCGCTGCTCAAGAGCGTGGACAAAATCTACCCAGGGCAGACGCTGCGTATTCCTGAGTAAGCTGATGTCTGTAGGAGCGAGTTTTTGATCTTTGGAAAGATCGCGAGGCAAGCTCGCTCCTACACGTTTTGTGTGAATCAAAGCCCTTCCAGCAGCTCGCGATAATCCCCCAGTGCCGCGAATTCTTCGGTGTCTTTCGGGCCTTTTTTGCTGTCCGGCTGTTTGACGGCCAGCAGATGGCCTACCCCGAACGCCTGGGCGCTGCGCAGGATTGGCAAGGTGTCGTCGATAAACAGGCTGCGGCTGGGATCAAAGCCGATATCGGCTTGCAGGGCATCCCAGAACGCCGGGCTTTCCTTGGGGAAACCGTAGTCGTGGGAACTGATCAGGCGCTCGAAATACGGCGCCAGTTCAATGCGCTCCAGTTTCAATGACAACGAATCGCGGTGCGCGTTGGTGATCAGGATCACCCGCTTGCCAGCGGCTTTGACCGCGGCTAAAAAGGTGTCCGCATCGGGCCGCAAGGCAATCAGGTGGGCGGTTTCGAGCTTGAGCTCGCGCACCGGAATCTTCAGCTCGCTGCTCCAGAAGTCCAGGCAGTACCATTTCAACTGGCCTGCGTTGTTCTCAAACAGTGGTGTCAGCTCCAGATCTGCCATTGCGCGGCTGATGCCGTGCAAGTCGGCATAACGCTGTGGCAAGTGTTCGAGCCAGAAGTGGTTGTCGTAGTGCAGGTCGAGCAGTGTGCCGTCCATGTCCAGCAGAACGGTATCAATGTCGCGCCAAGGTAACGCTGTCATGCAAAACTTCTCCCACAGTAGAAAAACATCCGACACAGACAATCGGAAAAGCCGGGGTATAGTAACCCGTTCATATTGAGGAGCCGCTATGCGCCAAAAACCCACCGTACTTGCCCGTGAAATTGTTGCCAGTAGCCGATTGTTTCGGGTCGAGGAAGTGCAACTGCGCTTCTCCAATGGCGTTGAGCGCACTTACGAACGGTTGGTGGGGCGCGGCAACGGCTATGGCGCGGTCATGATCGTGGCAATGATCGACGCCGAGCACGCCATTCTGGTCGAAGAATATTGCGGCGGCACCGATGAATACGAAGTGTCATTGCCCAAGGGGTTGATCGAACCGGGCGAAGACGTGCTGGCGGCCGCCGAACGTGAATTGAAAGAAGAAGCAGGCTTTGGTGCCCGACAGTTGGAGCATTTGACTGAGCTGTCGTTGTCGCCGGGGTACATGAGCCAAAAGATTCAGGTGGTGCTGGCTTCAGAGTTGTATGAAGCCCGCCTTGAAGGCGACGAGCCGGAGCCGATGCGGGTTGATCGGGTCAATCTGCGCGAATTGTCCACGCTGGTGCAAAACCCGCAATTCAGCGAAGGCCGTGCCTTGGCCGCGTTGTACCTGGCGCGTGATGTATTGACTCAGCGTGGAGTGTTTAAACCGTGAATGTGGCGCATCCGTTGCTGGCCCCCGTGATCGAACTTGCGCACCGTGCTGGCGAGGCCATCCTGCCGTTCTGGCGTGCAGACGTAGCCGTCACTGCCAAGGCCGATGATTCCCCGGTGACAGCCGCTGACCTGGCAGCGCATCACATTTTGCTCGATGGCCTGACGGCGCTGGACCCAACTATCCCGGTGCTGTCGGAAGAAGACGCGAATATTGCGCAGAGCGTGCGGGAGGGCTGGACGCGCTGGTGGCTGGTCGACCCGTTGGACGGCACCAAGGAGTTCATCTCGGGCAGCGAGGAGTTCACCGTCAACATTGCCCTGATCGAACACGGCCGCGTGGTCTTCGGTGTGGTTTCAATGCCTACCAGTGGCCGTTGTTATTACGGTGGCGCGGATTTGGGTGCCTGGCGGGCGGATGCGGACGTGATCGTGCCGATCCGCGTGCGCGACGTGCTGCCACAAGGCGAACCGCTGATCGTGGTGGCCAGTCGTCGGCATTCAAGCCCCGAGCAAGAGCGCTTGCTGGCCGGGCTGGAGACGGCAGTGGGCACGTTGGAAACTGCCAACATTGGCAGCTCGTTGAAGTTCTGTTTGCTGGCCGAAGGGGCGGCGGATTGCTACCCGCGTCTGGCGCCGACTTCACAGTGGGACACCGCAGCGGCTCAAGGCGTACTGGAAGGCGCGGGTGGGGTGGTGCTGCAACTGGATGGCCAACCGTTCACGTACCCGGCGCGCGAGTCGTTGCTCAATGGCTATTTTTTGGCCTTGCCAGCCAAGGCATCGTGGCGTGAGCAATTGTTGGCGTTGGCAAAAACCCAAAGCCCCTCACCCTAACCCTCTCCCGGAGGGAGAGGGGACTGACCGGGGGATGCTCAAGCCTTGCTGCGATCGTGGAGTGTTGCGCTGACTTTGAAAACACCTCGGTAAAGCGTCCTCTCCCGGTGGGAGAGGGGATTGATCGAGGGATGCTCAAGCCTTGCTGCGGTCGTGGAGTGTTGTGCTGATTTTGAAAACACGTCGTTAAAGCGTTCGATGCGGTCTGGAAGAACGGCGGTGATTCTGAAAACACCTCGTTCAAGCTCCCTCTCCCTCCGGGAGAGGGTTGGGGTGAGGGCAATTAGCGATGCAACACATATTGCCCGCTAAACCGCACCGCATCGTCCCCACCGTCAGCATTGATCAACCGCGTTTCCAGGGTCAGACGCGCCCGCCCATGGCGTTTGTACATCGTCAAAAACTTGTTCCACGCGGCCTCGCTCGGCGCATCGCACAGCGCGATGGCGTCTTGGGTCACAGGCAGCGGGTAGCTGATGTGGCCTTCCTGGATCACGATGTGCCCGTCTTCGACCCCGGCTTCACGCAGGCTCAGGTGCAACCAGCCCCAGCCTGCCAGTACCGCGCCGCAATACAGACTGCCGCCAAACATGGTGCTTTTGTGGTTGATGTTGGCTTCCAGCGGCAATTGCAGACGCAGTTGCCGATCATGCCAGTCGACCACTGTGAGGCCCATTTCACGGGTCAGCGGAATGTCGTGATGAAGGATGGATTCCAGATAACGACTGTCGCGGTTCATGCGGGGGATCCTGTGCAGGTCAATCGAGTTCATCGGTGTGAGGATGGCTGCCGCTCTCGAAGTGAAGCCCGTGTTTGCGCAGCTTGTCATGCAGGGTTTTGCGCGGCACACCCAACGCTTCGGCCAGGCTGCGCATCGAGCTGTGTGAGCGCTCAAGTTCGGCGGCAATCAGGCTTTTTTCGAACTGTTCAACTTGCTCGCTCAAGCTGCCCGACACCCCAAGGTCAGACGCTTGCGTTGTATCGTTGGCATCTTCGTCCAAAGCCAATTCCAGACCCAGGGCAAATCGCTCAGCAACGTTTTGCAGTTCGCGTACATTGCCCGGCCAGGTATGACGCAACAGTTGCGCACGTTGGCCGGGTTGTAGTGCGTTGAGTGCCAGGCCGTGGCGGGTGCTGGCTTCGTCGGCAAAGTGCTGGAACAGCACCAACACGTCATCCCCACGCTCACGCAACGGCGCAATCCGCAGCGGCGCAACGTTCAGCCGGTAGTACAAGTCAGCGCGGAAACGGCCTTGGTCAGCCGACTGGCGAAGGTCTTCCTTGGTCGCGGCGATCACCCGAATGTCCAGCGGGATCAGTTGGTTGCCACCCAAACGTTCGACCACGCGCTCTTGCAGCAAACGCAGCAGTTTGACCTGCACGTCCAGGCTCATGCTTTCGATTTCGTCGAGGAACAACGTCCCGCCATTGGCGAATTCGAATTTGCCGATACGGCGCTTTTGCGCGCCGGTAAAGGCGCCAGGTTCATGGCCGAACAGTTCGCTTTCGACCACCGACTCGGCCAGTGCGCCGGCGTTGATCGCGACGAAGGGGCCGTTGCGGCGGCTCGACAGGTCGTGCAACGCTCGGGCGACGACTTCTTTGCCAGAGCCGGTTTCGCCCAAAATCAAGACGTCCGCCTTGGTCGCCGCCAGCGCGCCGATTTGATCGCGCAGACGCAGCATGGCCGGGGACTGCCCCACCAGCCGGGTGCTCAGTTGCTGGCGGTCACTGAGCGCCAGGCGCAAGCTGCGGTTGTCCAGGACCAATGCGCGCAGGGCCAGCGCCCGGCGCACGCTATCGAGCAACGCGTCGCTGGCGAACGGTTTTTCCAGAAAGTCGTAGGCACCGGCGCGCATGGCTTGCACAGCCAGCGGTACATCGCCATGCCCGGTGATTAACAGCACCGGCAGTTCAGGGTCTTGCGCATGGAGGTGGGTCAGCAACTCCAGCCCGTCCATACCCGGCATGCGGATGTCGCTGACCACCACGCCCGACCAGTCGCGCTCAATACGTTCGGCCAGGCCGTTGGCTTCGGCCAGCGGCAATACGTTAAGCCCGGCCAGGTCCAGGGTTTGATAGAGCGCCTGGCGCAGGTGCGGATCATCGTCGATCAAGATGACCTGAACGCTCGGATCAATGGGTTGGCTCATGACCTGGAGTCCTCTGAAGCTTGCAAGCTCACGCCTGGCGCACCGGCGCGCAGTCGCAGGGTAATTAGGGCGCCGCCTTCCTTGTGGTTGGCGAACAGCAATTCGCCGCCGAACGCACGAATCAGCGTGTCGCAAATGGCCAGCCCCAAACCCAGCCCCTGGGTACGGGTCTTGGTGGTGTAGAACGGCTCGCCGGCGCGGCCCAGGGCTTCCATGCAAAAACCCGGGCCGTTGTCGCGAATGAACACAGTGACGCCTTCAGGCGTGGATTGGGCACTTATCCATAACCGCCGGGGCGGGCCTTTTTCGGTGAGGGCGTCGAGGGCATTGGCCAGCAGGTTGCCCAGCACCTGGCGCAAACGGGTCTCACCGGCTTCGACCCACAGCGTGGCCGCGGGCAAGTCGCGGATCAGCTCGACCTCCATGCTGCGCCGACGCTTGGCCAGCAAGGCCAGGGCATCGTCCAGCGCGGGTTGTAGCGCCACACTTTCCGGCGCGTGCCGATCACGCCGGGCGAACGCACGCAGGTGGGCAATGATCGAGGACATCCGCCCGGTCAATTCGTTGATCAGCTTGAGGTTGCTGCGCGCATCGTCGGTGCGTTGATGATCAAGCAGCACTTCGGCGTTTTCCGCGTAGCTACGGATGGCTGCCAGCGGCTGGTTGAGCTCGTGGCTGATGCTTGCAGACATGGTGCCCAGCGCTGACAACTTGCCGGCCTGGACCAGATCATCCTGGGCGCGCACCAGCTCTTGTTGCGCATGTTCGCGCTCCAGTACTTCCTTGCGCAGGCGCTGGTTGAGGCCTTCGAGGTCGCTGGTGCGCTCAGCCACGCGACCTTCCAGTTCGCGTCGGGCCTTGGCTTCGAAGGCGATGCGCTCCAGGTAGTGACGGCGGCGCTGCATCATCAGGCTGATCAACAGCATGACCACCAGCAAGGTGGCGGCGCCAATGGCCAGCACGGTACGCACCGGGCGGTCGATCAAGGTGCGAGGGGCGAGGATGTTCACGCTCCAGCCGGTCTCATCGATCTTTTGGGTTTGCACCAGCCAGGAGTCGGGATTGATGTTCAGCGGCTGCAGGTTGCGCGTGGGATACGGCAAGATGGCGAAAATGTCCTGCTGCTCTTGCTGCGACAGTTTGCGAGTGGCCTTGAAGCGCCAGTCCGGGCGCGACGTCAGGATGACCACACCGTTGTCGTCCGTCGTCAGCAATTGCTCCGGGGTTTTGCCCCACAGGCGTTCGGTGTGATCGAGGTCAACCTTGACCACCAGCACGCCGACTTTTTTACCGTCCTCGACCACCGGGGCGGCAAAGTAATAGCCGCGCTTGCCGGAGGTGGTGCCCAGCCCGAAGAATCGCCCAAGCTTGCCGTCCATTGCTTCGCTGAAGTACGGACGGAAAGCAAAGTTGCGTCGGATAAAGCTGTCGGGCTTGTCCCAGTTTGACGTCGCCACCGTATTGCCGTCGGCATCGATCAGGTACATCACTTCAGCGCCGGTCTGGCGGGTGATATCTGCGAGCAGTTTGTTGGCTGTGTCCAGAGTCTGCGGGTCTTCAGGATCGGCCAGCGAGTTACGCAGCGCAGGCAGTTCGCCGAGGATTTGTGGCAGCACCTCGTAGCGATGCAACGTGCCCAGCAAGTTGGCCACGTACAGGTCGAGGGTCTGGCGGTTTTGCCCGGCCAGTTCGCTGCGGTAATAGCGCTCGGCCAAATGCTGCAGCGGCCACAGCAAGGGCGCCAGACACAGCGCCAGCAAGGCCAGGCTACGCCAACGGGGACGGCGAGGAGGTGTAGGAGTCGAGATCATGAGGCGCAGTATACCTACGCGGACCTACTGTAGGCGCTGCCCCGTCGTGCAGACACCGCGCCCCCTGCTTTTGGCAGGCGCTGGCGCAGCCTGCGGCAGCTTCTACGCGCGATATTTGCCTGGCACATACCCCGGTAGACACCCATGCCCACACACACAAGCGATGTGGTGCCTTGATAAGAGCGAACCGGGGTGTGCCGTGCTTGGCGTTACTCGGCCAGGCATGCATTGAGTGCAACCCGCCAATCCGGCTGTGTAACCTGCCATTCGCGTGCTAAACGGCTGCAATCCAGGCGCGAGTTTTGTGGGCGGGCGGCGGGCGTCGGGTAGGCGCTGGCCGGGATCGGCTCAAGGCTGGCGCACTGTTTGCCTTGGGCAGTCAGGTGTTCGGCAATGGCCTGGGTGAAGCCAAACCACGAGGTCTCGCCGTGCGCCGTCAGGTGGTAAACGCCCCAGGCACCGGGTTTGCCTGCCTGCCAGCGTTCGATCAGGGCTCGCGTGCTTTGGGCAATGGTGCCGGCCCAGGTCGGAGCGCCAATCTGATCCGCCACCACGCGAAGCTCGGTTCTCTGCGGCAGCAAACGTTGCATGGTCAGCAGGAAGTTTTTGCCGTGGGTGGAGTACACCCAACTGGTGCGCAGGATCAAATGCTGCCCGCCCTCGGCGATGATCGCCTGCTCGCCGGCCAGCTTGCTCTGGCCATAAACGCCCAACGGGTTGGGTTGGTCGTCTTCGGTGTAAGGCGCGTGTTTGCTGCCGTCAAACACGTAATCGGTGGAGTAGTGGATCAGTGGAATACCCAGGGCTTTGGCTTCTTGGGCGAACACACCGGGCGCGATGGCATTGATTGCAAACGCCAGGTCCGGTTCGCTCTCTGCCAGATCCACCGCCGTGTGTGCACCGGCGTTGATGATCAGATCCGGCCTGTGGGCGCGAACCTGTGCGCGGATCTGTTCAGGCTGGCTCAAGTCCAGCTCATCGCGGCCCAACACAATCAGCTCGCCCAGACCGGCAAGACGCTTGGTCAGCTCAACGGCAACCTGGCCGGTCTTGCCGCTGATCAGGATTTTCAAAGGTGAAGGTGCTTGGCTCATGCAATCAAGTCCTTGGTGTCGGTGAAGCCCAGGCGCTGGCCCTGGTAGCTGCCGTCTTGCACGTGTTTGCACCACTCAAGGTTATCCAGGTACCACTGCACGGTTTTGCGCAGACCGGTCTCGAAAGTTTCAGCGGGCACCCAGCCCAGCTCGCGTTCGATTTTACTGGCGTCGATGGCATAGCGCTGATCATGGCCCGGACGGTCCTGAACAAAGGTGATCAGGTCCGCAAACTGCGCCACACCGGCCGGACGCTCGGGCGCCAGCTCTTCCAGCAACGTGCAGATACCGCGTACCACGTCGATGTTCTTTTGCTCGTTGTGGCCGCCAATGTTGTAGGTTTCGCCGACCACACCTTCAGTCACGACCTTGAGCAGGGCGCGGGCGTGGTCTTCCACGAACAGCCAGTCACGCACTTGCAGGCCATTGCCGTACACCGGCAGCGGTTTACCGGCCAAGGCATTGAGAATGACCAGCGGGATCAGCTTTTCCGGGAAGTGGAACGGGCCGTAGTTGTTCGAACAGTTGGTCACCAGCACCGGCAAGCCGTAGGTGCGGTTCCAGGCGCGTACCAGATGATCAGACGCGGCCTTGCTGGCCGAATACGGCGAGCTTGGTGCGTAAGGCGTGGTTTCGGTGAACAGGTCATCGACGCCGTGCAGGTCGCCATACACTTCGTCGGTGGAAATGTGATGGAAGCGAAAGGCACTCTTGGCGGGCTCTGCAAGCTTGGACCAATAAGCGCGGGTGGCTTCCAGCAGGCTGTAAGTGCCGACGATGTTGGTCTGGATGAAGTCCGAAGGGCCATCGATGGAACGATCAACGTGCGACTCTGCCGCCAGGTGCATGATCGCCTGCGGTTGGAAACGCTCGATCACCGCGCTGACCGTCGCCTGGTCGGCGATGTCGGCCTGAACGAACTCGTAGCGCGTGTCGCTCGCAATGCTTTGCAGCGATTCCAGGTTGCCCGCGTAGGTCAACTTGTCGAGGTTGAGCACGTCGTGCGCAGTGTCTTTGATCAGATGGCGGATCAGAGCTGAACCAATAAAACCGGCACCGCCGGTCACTAAGATGCGCATGTGGATATCCCTTATTCCCTGACGGTCTTGAATCATGTGGCGCATAGCTTGTGGGCATGCGCTGGGCGGTGCAAGTGGGAGCGGTCGGGAATAATCCTGTGTGTACTGTAGGAAAGTAAGAAGCACTATTTTTAAGATCGATTTATATCTGTGTTTTATCGATATTGATCAAGATTAAATCCGATAAATGGTTTTTATTATGGATATTTATCGGCTATAAAGGCGCCGTTCATTGACGAAATGCAGACGGGCGTCCAGTGTTTGGGGCCTGTCTGCTTGCTGTACCCATCCACCTTTTTTGGTTTTCTGGAGTCCTGACGGTTATGACGACTTTGCACAGCACGCCTCGCGCTGACGGCTTTTACATGCCTGCTGAATGGGCTCCACAAACCCAGGTCTGGATGATCTGGCCTGAGCGCCCGGACAACTGGCGTTTGGGCGGCAAGCCTGCGCAAGCCGCGCACGCGGCGGTGGCCAAGGCCATTGCGCGCTTTGAGCCAGTGACCGTGGGCGTGTCGGCGGCCCAGTACGAAAACGCGCGTGCGCAACTCGATGTGCCGAACATTCGTGTCGTCGAACTCTCCAACGATGATGCCTGGGTACGTGACAGCGGCCCGACATTCGTGATCAACGACAACGGTGAAGTGCGCGGTGTGAACTGGGACTTCAATGCCTGGGGCGGGTTTGACGGTGGCTTGTACTACCCGTGGAACCGCGATCAGCAAGTGGGCAGCAAGATCCTGGAGATCGAGCGCACGCCGCGTTATTACACTGAAGGCTTTGTGCTGGAAGGCGGTTCTATCCACGTCGATGGCGAAGGCACATTGATCACCACGGCTGAATGCCTGATGAACCGCAACCGCAACCCGCACCTGTCCCGTGAAGAGATCGAAAGCGTGCTGCGTGGGCACCTGTCTGTGGACAAGATCATCTGGCTGCCGGATGGCCTGTTCAATGATGAAACCGACGGCCATGTGGATAACTTCTGCTGCTACGTGGCACCGGGTGAAGTGCTGCTGGCCTGGACCGACGACGAGCGTGACCCCAACTACGTGCGTTGCCACGAAGCGATGAAAGTCCTGTCGAGCTCGACGGATGCCAAGGGCCGTCCTTTTGTCGTGCACAAAATGCCGATTCCTGGGCCGATGCACGCCACTCAAGAAGAATGTGATGGTGTGGATAAAGTCGCTGGCAGCCAGGACCGCAATCCGTCAGAGCGTCTGGCCGGCTCTTACGTGAACTTCCTGATCGTCAACGGAGGCATCATTGCCCCAAGCTTTGACGACCCGATGGACGCGCAGGCCAAAGACATCCTGCAACGCCTGTTTCCGCAACACGAAGTGGTGATGGTGCCGGGCCGTGAACTGCTGCTGGGCGGTGGCAATATCCACTGCCTGACTCAGCAGCAGCCTGCGCCGCACAAGGCTTGATCTGACCCAAGGCTGCAGGAGTTTCGCCGCGTCTTCGACGCAGCGCTGTTGCGCAGCAAGCTGGGTAGGCTGGCATCACCCATCCTGTGGGGGCGGGCTTGCACGCGATTGGAGCGACAAGGTGCAACAGATAGACCGAGTTGCCTGCAACGCGAGCTAACTCGCCCCCACGTTTGGTCTTACGCGCCTCTTGAGTGAACAACATTGCTGCGCGAAGGCGTCTTCCATCAGGCAAACGCCTTCGTGCCGTGGCTGCGCAGAGCCCAAACGATTCAGTGCCTTGAAGAATTTGGCAATTAACCAAATTTTCACGAAATTGACACTTTGCCTTAACGACGGATAGGATTCGCGCCAACGCCTGTGGCGATAAGCCATACACCAACTTTCCTGAAAGACCCGCGCGGCGTCTCGTGCAGGTCTTTTTTGTTTATGTGAAGCAACCACCACTCAATGTTTCAGCTTGATACCCACAGCGCGCTTCTATTCAGAAATAAGGAAAATAAAATGTTAAAAACACGGATAGGTCTACTCGCTCTGGGCGTACTCGGTGCTACCCAGGCCATGGCTAACGATCAAGCTGACGCAAAAGGTTTTGTAGAAGACAGCCACCTGAACGTATTGGCGCGCAACGCCTACATCAGCCGCGACTACAAACACCACAAGCAAGACAAAGCTGAATGGGGCCAAGGCTTCCTCGGCACATTCACCTCCGGCTTCACCCAAGGCACCGTGGGCGTGGGTGTGGATGCTTTCGGCATCTACGCACTGCGTCTGGACGGCGGCAAGGGCAGCAGCGGCGCAGGCGGCATCGACTTCTTCAAGCAAGACCATAACGGCAAAGCGGCTCACGACATCGCCAAAGCTGGCGCTGCAGTGAAGTTCCGCATTTCGAACACCGTGCTGAAATACGGTGATCAAATGCCTGCTCTGCCGGTACTGATGTACGACAACTCGCGTCTGATGCCAGAAAGCTTCACCGGTACTCTGTTGACCTCCAAAGAGATCGACGGTCTGGAAATCAACGTGGGTCGCTTCACTGAAGAGTCGCGTAAAAGTGCTGAAGCACGTAACAGCGGCGGCCTGAAGAGCATCAACGTATTCGGTGGTAGCTACAAGTTCACTGAGCGCTTCTCGGCCTCGTTGTACGGCTCCGAGATGAAAGACGAACTGCGCAAGCAGTACCTGGGCATGACCTATGCTCTGCCACTGGATGACAAACAGTCCCTGACGTTTGACTTCAACGGCTATCGCACCCACGTAGATTCTGGCTACGCGCGTGATGTGCTGCAAGTTGACGGCACAGACAACAAGATCTGGAGCTTGGCAACCACCTACGCTTACGGTCCTCACTCGCTGGTTCTGGCTTACCAGAGCAGCACCGGTGAAATCGGCTACCCATACGGCGGCTACCGCAATGCGGGCGGCGTGGGCGACGGTGGCAACACCATCCTGCTGGCCAACTCCTACTGGTCTGACTTCAACGCCAAAGACGAGCGTTCGTGGCAGCTGGGTTACGGCTTCGACTTCGGCGCCGTTGGCATTCCAGGTCTGACCTACAACATCGCCTACGTACGCGGCACCAACATCGACGACGGTTCGGGCCGTGGTCGTGGTACCGAGCGCGAAATCTACAACCAGGCCAAGTACGTTGTACAAAGCGGTCCGGTTAAAGATCTGAGCGTGCGTCTGCGCGGTTCGTGGTTGCGCGTTTCCAACAACGCCAGCGACTACAACGTCGGCGGCAACGAAGTCCGCGTATTTGTTGATTACCCAATCAGCATTTTCTGATGTGACCGGCTTGCCAGACAGGCCTGACATCTGAATAAAAACGCCCCGAACCGTTTGGTTCGGGGCGTTTTTTTTGGCGGGCTGTCAGGGCGTTCAACAGGGTGTAACACACGACTCGATGTCTATTCCGCTTTCTGTGTGTACTGTGTGTATTAATAAATTGCACCATTATCCGATGGTGTGTAACGTACACAACAGTCTGGGGGTGAAGGAGTGCGCAGTCGTGAGGTAATCGAGAAGTTAGTGGCGGACGGATGGTTTGAGATCGCAGTGAAGGGAAGTCATCACCAGTTCAAGCACCCAACGAAAGCGGGTCGGGTAACTGTTCCACATCCAAAGACTGAAATTGCTAAAGGGACGCTGCATAACATCTTCAAATCTGCGGGTCTTAAAGGAGAGGCAAGGTAATGAGATTTCCTGTCGTAGTACACAAAGATACGGATTCTGAATTCAGTGTAACGGTGCCGGATGTTCCGGGTTGCTACTCTGCGGGCTGCACTTTTTCGCAGGCACTGGATAACGTGCAAGAGGCTTTGGCTTTGCATCTGGAAGGTGTAGTGGCTGACGGCGGTGAGCTTCCACAGGCCAAGGACGTGGATGCGCATTTGGACAATCCAGATTATGCGAATGGGATTTGGGCGGTGGTTGAATTCGATCTGACTCCCTACCTTGGAAAGTCGGTGCGCTTCAACGCCTCCTTGCCTGAGAATTTGCTCTTGCGCATTGATGAACGTGTAAGCAAGGATCACCGTTACGCGTCACGCTCGGGCTTTTTGGCTACCGCTGCTTTGCGCGAACTGGGTGTGTAGAGTGCTTGTTTGTTTAAAGTCTAGTTAACAAAACTCGCGCCGCATGGAGCGAGTTTGCTCGTAATGTTCTTTATCTTCTTAAAACCGCCCACGGATCCCCAGCATCAGTGCTGCATCATGTTAAAGCCTGGGCACGGTCGATTTGGCTCGGTTACAAGGCGCTCAAGCGGCTCTAGAACTATCCCGTCAGCAAGAATGACCAAGCGATTGTCACGACCATCAAAACAGCGAAGCTCACATTCAGTACTCGACTCCAGGTGCGATGGACAAATAGTTTTCGCAGCTTGCTCCCAACCAAGAGCCATAAAAAATCGAACACCACACACACTGCCAGGCAGATGGATGCCTTGGTAAATGACTCCCATGTTGGCGTAACGCCTACAGTAAAACTGCTTAATAACGCGGCAAAGGCGGCATACGCTTTTATATTCGCGATACCCAATATGAAGCCCGCTGTCAGCCCCGGGTTGGTTGCTGTTTGCCCGTCATTGACCGGTGGGGTCGTGGCGATGGCATAGGCTAAATAAAGAATATAAAGAATGGATACTGCGGTGAGCGTCGTGCCCAGGTAGGGGAAACTATGAATAAACGCATCTAGCCCCGCGGTGACCAATGCCAGAGCTATCACAAGCCCTGCGGTAATACCGGCGAAGAACAGGATCGAGCGTTTCAGGCCATAGGCAGCGCCACTCGCTGCCAAAGCCAGCGTGGCAGGACCGGGGCTGGCGAGTAAGGCAATTGCAGCAATGGAGAATGTGAAGGTGGCCTGGTAAATAGAAGGCAGTGTTTCGACCATTTGTGCCTCCTGTATGAGGTGCCAATAGCGTCTATTGGGGTAACCCCTGTTCGTGACAGTAGTAGACCTTTGTGTAGCCTTTCATGAAGTCGATCACACCGTTGGCCACGGCCATCGGGTCTTCTCGGCGAAGTAAGACTTTGGCGATCTGCTCGGCGATCCACCCCATTTCTGCTTCTTTCATCCCGAGGCGGGTAATTTCAACGGTGCCTAGCCGAATACCGGTTTCGCGGTGTGGGTCGACATCCCACGGCAACGGCATTTCATTGGTGATGATGTTGGCGGCCTCCAGACGCTGGACAGCATCCCGGCCACACTCGAAGGGTTTTGAATCCATAACGATCTGATGGGTTTGGGTATAACCCTGCTCTCGATAAAAGACCGTGACCCCTTGGTTCTCCAGTGACCTGGCAAGTGCTCGGGCATTGCGAACCACCTGCTTCATGTAAGCGGTGCCGTACTCAAGCAATTCGGTTGCCGCCACTGCAAGCGCCGCTACGCGATTGATCTGGTGGCTGCCGGTCAAGGTGGGGAAAATCGCCGTGTTGATGGGCACTGTCAGTTCGGGATCATTCCAGACCATGATGCCTCCCTGCGGGCCGCTGAATGTTTTGCCCGAAGACCCGGTCATCAAGTCCGCCCCCTCATTGAGCGGGTCTTGAAAAAGCCCGGAGGCGATTAATCCCAACTGATGGGCAGCGTCGTAATAGACCTTCCCGCCCCAGGGCGAAACGATATTTTTGATCTCCCTGACAGGAAGCGCGAAAAGCGTGAGCGTCATTCCCAACCCGATGACTTGTGGTCTCAAGGCACGGGCCATCTCACTCAACCGATCGAGGTCTACCTCGCCAGTTTTGGGGGTAAAAGGGATGTCCCACACCTTCAGCCCTCTGACGCCCGGCGGCCCATTCATCCTGTTGCTGGTGTCTCCGCCCCTGATAACTGACACCGTCATGATGCTATCACCGGGCCGGGTCAATGCCGTGTAGGCCGCGAGTACCGCCGCCATTCCGCCCATCAACCGATGGTCAGCGTACTGGGCATCAAAGGTCATCTTCAGGAGTTCTACGCATAAGGACTCCAGTTCATCGATATTTTTCATGCCCGAGAAAAATCGGTTATCACGACCGATATGCCCACCTGAGGCGCGTGTACCCACCTCACTGGAAAGAAGGGCGCGTACGGATGGGCTAGTCGGGGATTCAGCCGCCACGAGATTGATGCACTGTTGCCCGCGCCACTGTTCATTTCGTGTAACGGCAGCTCTAACCAGATCGGCCATGGCGGAGTGTGACTGGGCTTGTTTCAACAAAGCGCTGGCGCACTGTAGGCATTGGGCATCGTGCATGATCTGAATCCTGTGGGGCCTGTGGATAACGAAGAAGCACCTTGTTTCAAGTCAGGCTTTTCGCCGCCTCGGCATGCTCGTTCTCCCACCACCGATCATTGCCGTGCAGGTTCCTGTCGAGGTGTTTTTCATCTGCCCACGTCATGTTCAGGATGATTCGCGTAGCGTCTTCATTGAGCGGAACGGTGCGATGGAGCGTCGTATCCGTGCGCAGAAAATAGATATCGCCCGTTTCAAAACCGTAAGTGGCAATCGGGTTACTGCACAGGATTTCATGAATTCTGGGGTTGGATTTGTCCCATGTCGTGTGAGGAACGCATTGCAGCATCCCGCCTTTGGAAATCGGTGGTGTCTCGATAATCCAGATCAGCGCGAAACTGTAATCGCCCCAATGCCAACCATGAGTGTCACCTTTACGCTCCTGTTGGGTGATCAGGTATTCCTCGTCCTTGGAGACTGAAGCAATAATGTTGGTGTCAGCGATCACAGACAGCATGGCCAGCATGGATTCGCACTTGGACAGGGCACAAATGAGCTCACTGTTTTCCGCAATAAATTCGCTGCGTACAACACTCATGTATCGCGGCGTGTAATCGGTGGTCGCCAGATGTAGATCTCTGCGCTCAATCTGGCGATCAATAAGCTTTTTTACCTCGCGGGTAACTTGCTGGCGCAGAGTGTCGCTGACGACATCGCGTAATTTGATAAAACCATTTCGAGAGAACTCATTGCGCAGTATGAACAGTCTTTGCTCAGGAAAGTTGTCTTTATAATACTGTTGCAGCAAGACTTTATCTAACATGTCGTTCATTTCACGTCCTCTAAAATAAATTGAAGCGGATATGGAAATGTTGAAGGTTAAACATTGTGTTTGAGCAGCCAGTGCTGATGACGACCGTTCAAAAACAATAAAACCCCTCTTCAAAAAAGTCTATGGTTTTATCTTCGATCTATGGTATGTAAGTTTTTGAGGTCTTGTTTTCACTTTTCGTAAGGTTCGCCGTATGAAAAAACTTACAAACAGCAGTCAAAAATTAGACTCTATTGATCGCGCGCTCATTTTTGCGCTCTACGAAAACGCCCGCACCTCCATCCGAGCACTTAGCCGCCAAGTGGGCCTCTCGGCGCCAGGTTGCAGCGAACGCATCAGACGTCTGGAGGCGGAAGGTGTCATAACCGGATTCGCTTTGGAGTTGGACGCGCTCGCTCTGGGCTATGTACTGCAGGCATTGGTCCGGGTAAAACCATTACCAGGAAAGTTCCACGAAGTTGAAGCGCTGATCAAACGTATTAAAGAGTGTGTAACCTGCTACAAAATCACGGGCGACGACAGTTTTGTGTGTCATCTGTATATCGAATCAGTTCATCATCTGGACCAGACCCTACAGCAGATAGCGCAATTGGCTGACACCCATACCTCGATAATAAAAACGGTAGATCGGAAGTTACCAGCGATAAATATATAGTCGCTGTGATTTCTGCTCGTCGCTTATTTGCAAATGGTGTGATCTTGATAATTAGTATCCTTTTTTACATGTAAGCCATAGCGTCCCTAATGACTTTTATAGGCTCTCTATCTTCGGAAGGGAATTAATGGCGTGCGGTTTAGATTTTAGTTTTGCTTCAAATCCGCCAGATCTACGCGTGGCTGGAGGGCCGCGGGTTATCATTAGCGATTACGTTGAATTATTTACCGAAGCGTAGGCTTGCTTCTTCAAAAAGCGTGCAGTCTTGATGCCTAGCTGCTACATCATGACGCGGTTTAGATTAAGGCCGTATCTACACCATAGCCCTTGACCACCAGCTCTCAAACCCCAGAAAAAAGGCCCGCCTTGTGGTGAATCTTTTCTGTATTGCGTATGGTGCGGTACTTGAAATATAACTAAAGATTATCTATTTATTTAATAGTTAGTTAAATACAGGCACTAGATAGTGTTATCTCTTAGATTACCCTGATGGTGACGAACGGGTTATTTAGTCTTTACCTCGATGTGGTGTGGTCGAATTACTTTCGTCGGCCCGCCTACCACAGTTAGGAACGGCACATCTTTCCAGCTTTTGAGTATTCCCATATAGACGGGATGAACGACAACACCTGCCCAAGCAGGATGTTGTCATTCTCAGATGTGGCTTACATGCTCCACTTCATGGTCACGGCCACGTTACGTGGGTCGCCGAAGATGTTTGCGCCTGCCGGGTTACTGATGCTCTGGTAGTAGTGCTTGTCGAACACGTTGTTCAGGTTGGCTTGCACTTTGAGGTTTTTGTTCACGTTGTAGCCGGTCATCAGGTCGACGATGCTGTAGCCGCCCTGAGATACGCCGTAAGTTGTGTATGTGCTGCTCTGGCTGCGGAATGAACCGCCGATCGACCATTTTTCGAGGTCGCCCGGCAATTGATAAATGGTGGACAGTTTGAGCAGGTTGTAGGGCGTGTCGCTGTCGAAGCGACCGCTGCCACCTTTGACGTTCTTGGCGCCCGCATAGG
Source organism: Pseudomonas sp. 7P_10.2_Bac1 (assembly GCF_025465935.1). Lineage (GTDB taxonomy): Bacteria > Pseudomonadota > Gammaproteobacteria > Pseudomonadales > Pseudomonadaceae > Aquipseudomonas. Next base: position 67,391 of record NZ_JANLNV010000063.1, read on the forward strand.
TGTAGCCGGCGGAGGCTTGCCAGCCACGGGCAAGCATGCCTTGCAGTTCAAGGTCGACGCCTTTGGTTTCTACTTCGCCAGAAGCCACGGAGCAGGAAGCAACACCCGGTGCACAGGCATCAAGCCCTTGTGCGAGGTTTTCTTGGTTTAACTGGAAGTAGGCCAGGCTAGCGTTCAGCGCCCCGTCAAAGTACTCGCCCTTGATCCCTACTTCGCGGTTGGTACCAGTGACCGGCGGCAGAAGGCTGCCCTGGAAGTTCACGTTGGCTTGCGGCTGGAAGATTCTGGTCCAGCTGGTGTACACCGAGTAGGTTTCGTTGATGTCGTAGATCAGGCCGGCATAGGGCGTGTATTCGCGCGTAGCCTTGTAGTTAGCGCCAAATGCGTAGTCGCCGGAAATCGTGTTCTGTTCGTATTCATACCAATCCAGGCGTGAACCGAGGATCAGTTTCAGGTCGTCACGCAGATGGAAGCGCACGGTGGCGTAGGTACTGTATTGCTCGACCTTGCCCTTACGAGACCAGTTGTAGTTGATGGCCGGTTTTTCTGCGCTGTGATAGTCGAAGTTTGATGGGTCGAGCACGATGTTTGGGTCGTTGAGGAAACCACCGCCCGGGCCATCGTCGGTTTTATCATTGCGATAGCTGCCGCCGATTACCAGTTCGTGGGTCGCACCCAACAGGGTGAAAGGGCCGGAAACGTAGCTGTCGACGCTTTTTTGGGTGTGCTGGTAGGTGTAACGGCCCACGTTCAGGTTCAACTGATCTGCACTTGGGTCCAGTCGATAGAAACTGGTGCCCAGCATGTCCAGGTCGCCTCGCAGCCATGTGGTATTCAGACGTAGCTTCCAGTCGTTGTCGAAGCGGTGCTCAATTTCGGCAAATGCGCTGGTGTTTTTCTTGTTCCAGTAGGTCCAGTTCGGGCTCATGCGTGTCGAGCGGGATATTGGCAGGAACGTGCTATTGGCCTTGGTCGGGATGCCCGACCAGTCGGCTCCTGGGTTGTCTTCACGGTTGTAGTACGCGCCGAGGGTGAGGGTAGTGGCTTCGCTCAGGTCAAATTCGGTGATGCCGTACAACAACTGGCGCTTGCTGCTGTAACCATCGATAAAGCTGTCTTTGTCCTGGAAGGCACCGACCACGCGGCCCCTGATCGAACCGCTGGAATTGAGTGCGCTGCTGGCATCGATTTCGGTGCGGTAGTTGTCCCATGAGCCAGCTCCCAAGGTGACTGAAACTTGCGGCTCGACAGTGGGGCGCTTGCGGATCAGGTTGAGGGTGCCGGAGGGGTTGCCTGCACCGAGCATCAGGCCCGATGCACCGCGCACGACTTCAACCCGGTCGAACATTGCCAGGGTCGACGTGCCAAGGGTGTCGCTGTCATACGCGATTGGCAGTCCGTCAATCATGATGTTGTCGATGGCGGAACCGCGGGAGTAGAACTCTGGACGTTCACCACCGGTTTTACGCATGGTCAAGCCTGGGGTGTAAGTCGAAATGTCCTCCAGAGACTGCATGTTCTGGTCGTCCATGCGTTGGCGAGTGATTACCGTGACCGACTGTGGCGTCTCGCGCATGGAGGTGGCCAGTTTGGTCGCGGTACTCATGGAGCCGGTAGTGTACGATCCGCTTCCCTCTGTCGTTGCTCCCAGCGATTGGCCCGAGACATTCGTCGCGCCAAGTACCACCGTTGTTCCGTGACTGGCCGGGATTAACACATAGCCACCATTGCTTTGACGCTGCGCTTGTAACCCGCTATTGGCCAGCAAGCGCATCAGTCCCTCCTCGACGCTGTACATGCCAGTCAGGCCCGTCGTAGTCAGACGGCGGGTTTGCTCGGTATCAAATGAAATCGTCACGCCCGCCTGCACTCCGAACTGGGTCAGGGCAGGGCCAAGCAGGCCTGAGGCGATCTGGTAGGACGCCTGGCTTTGCGCCAAAACTGGCGTGGACATTAGCGCCAGCCCCGACAGACTCGCGAGGCTCAGTCCAAAGAGAGCCAAGCGAACCGGGCGGGTCATTGAAGTCTTCGCATAGAGGGGAATCAGGGGCATTCGTTGATCCTTGCGTTGTCATGGCAGAAAGTCGCTGTCATCGCGGCTTGTGTCATTGACGGATGAGAATCAAAATCAGCAAGGTGACTTCTTAAACATTTTCAAATCGAATTCATGCCGGTTCGATGCTGGCCCAAAAGCGCGTCAGGTAGCGCACCCTTACGGGTAAAGCCTGGCTCAGGTTTTCCAGCACGGTATCCGTATCATCTATGCGAAACGCGCCTGAGATGCTTAGCCCCTCAACCGATGTTGAACAGCGCAGTACGCCTGGGCGATAGCGTCCCAGCTCTTTGATGAAATCGCCCAGCCGCCAGTCATCCACGCTCAGCATGCCCTGTACCCAAGCGGTCGAGCCCGGGGGCAAAGGGCTGGGAACATCTATTTCATCGCGATCAAAGGTGACTTGCTCTCCGGCATTAAGGCGCAGAGTACGTTCAATATGCTGGTGCGGATTGACCTCAACAGCGGCTTGTAGCACTCCAACGCGCGTTTGGTCGGTTAATTGGCGGACGCTGAATCGGGTGCCCAGTGCATGCACTCGACCTTCTTCGGTCTGCACGATAAATGGGCGCTGGGTGGGGTCCTTGGCGGTTTGAACAAGAATTTCGCCACGGTACAACTGGATCAATCGCTGTTTTGAATCGAAGCGGATATCCAAAGCCGTGTCGGCGTTCAATTCCAGTTGCGAGCCATCGTCTAGGCGCAACGAGCGACGTTCACGCAGACTGGTACGTTGTTGAGCAAGCATTGAGCGATACGGTACTTGCTCCGCTGCCAGCCACGTACAGCCGCTAACAGCTATCAGCATGCTCAGTAGTTTCAGCACATCACGGCGTTGCGCTGTTGCTGCGTCAAGGCTGGATAGGGCCGCTTGTTTGGGCATCATTGCCCACTGTTGCTGGAGCGTTTCGACGCGTGCCCAAGCCGCAGCGTGCTTTGGGCTGGATTGCACCCAAGTTTGCCAGGCTTGAGTCCGTGCCTCGTTGGTAGTCCCGTCATTAAGCTGCACGTACCACGTGGCGGCAGCCTCAAGTGTCTTGAGGTCCAAGGAGGAAGGCATCAGCTCTCGACCAGCAATAGGCAACGGGTCATGGCGCGAATTAGATGATTTTTGACCGTGGTGACCGAGACACCGAAACGTTCAGCAGTTGCAACATAGCTCAGCCCTTCAAGCTGGACCGCGAGGAATATCTCCCGAGTCCTGGTACCCAATTCGTCGAGCAGACTATCGATCGCAACCAGCATTTCGATGATGGACAAACGAATTTCCGGCGAAACCTCTACGGGTTCAGGTCGCTGAGCCAAAGCATAAAGGTAAGCTTGCTCAATGGTGCGGCGGCGAGACTTATCGATCAACAGCGAGCGCGCAATGGCGCTAAGGTAACCCCGCGGTTCGCGAATTGGGGCGTCATGGCGGGCGGTCATGACTCGCAGGAACGTGTCTTGAGCCAAGTCCGAAGCATCGGCGGCATTGCCCAGCCGGACTCGCAACCAGCCCTTCAGCCAGCTGTTGTGATCGCTGTACAGCTGATGAAGAACTGAATGATCAAGCGCTGACATGAGAGAGTCACCCATGACTAAATGGTAATCGATCTCATTGTCATGATGGCAGGCTGTTTATGCAAGTGACTTTTCTAAGGCTGGTGAAGGCTCACAGAGAGTTCAAGAGATTCGTTTAGGTTTGGAGTGTGACCTCATCCGCTGAGTCAAAAACCAGGGCATGTGTTTTTCTTACCAAGCCCATGGATTGTTGCGGGGCCAGGGCTTAGTGATAGCTGATTGAATCGTCTTTACCTGACAAAGGTGGCGCTGGTGCCTGCGATGCGACCCGGAGAGTACATCCATGCGGACGGCCATTGGGCTGGACTAGAGGGTAGAGGCCATTGCCGTCGAAAGGCTTGTAGGCGCGGTCTGTAGGTTTTACCAAGTGGCAAATTGTGTCGAAGAGCGGAGTTGAGGTGCGCGATATAAGGAGGCTCCCTTTTATCGAAGTGACCTGTATCCCAAACGCTACCCTTAAAACGGTTGGAAGCCACCAGTTTCTAAGGGAAATCGATGGAACCCCAAAACGAAAAAACCCGCCAGAAGGCGGGTTTTTCGTTAGTTTCAAAGTCTTAGTAGCAGCCTTTGAAACTTTGTATGGTGCCGGCACCAAGAATCGAACTCGGGACCTACTGATTACAAGTCAGTTGCTCTACCAACTGAGCTATACCGGCTTTATGGGCGTGGAGTATACGCGGATGTTCTGGCTTGTAAACCCCTGATTACAGACTATTTTCACGATCCGCATCGGCGCTAGGGTCTGGTGGGGTGGCGTTCGCTGAAGTACTGGCGCAAAAACTCGACGGTGACGCGGATTTTGGCGGAGTTGGCGAGCGGGGCGGTGTAGACGGCCCAGATGTTGGCTTGCTGGCGGTAGTCCTGGAGGATGTGCACGAGTTTGCCGTTTTGCAGGCTCTCGCGCACGTCCCAATAGGAGCGCAGCAAGATGCCGCGGCCGTCGATGGCCCATTGGTGGACGACTTCGCCGTGGTTGGCGGACAAGGCGCCCGTCACTTTGACGCTGGCTTCGCCTTCCGGGCCTTGCAGGCGCCACAGGCCGAACGGGTGGTCGCGCTCTTTGATGACCAGGCATTCATGGCCCGCCAGTTCGGACAAGCTGCGCGGCTCGCCGTGGCGTTTCAGGTAGTCGGGGCTGGCGCACAAAACGCGGGCGTTGTTGGCCAGCAGTTTGGCAATCAGGTTGGGGGCGATGTTGTCGCCAATCCGGATGTCGAGGTCGAAGCCTTCTTCGATCAGGTCTACCAAGCGGTCGAACATGTCGAAGCGGATGTCGAGGGCCGGGTAGCGCTGGGACAGTTCTGACAGCGCGGGGCCAACATGGCGACGGCCCAGGCCGAAGCTGCTGATGATTTGCAGTTGCCCGCGCGGCTCTTGGTGCAGGGCCGAGACTTCGTCGCTCATCTGTTCGACCGCATCAAATATATGCAGCGCCCAACGGTAGACGCGCTCGCCGTCGTCGGTCACGGCCACGCGGCGGGTGGTGCGGTGCAGCAGGCGCACGCCGATGTTTTGCTCCAGCAACTGGATGCGTTTGCTGACGTAGGCAGGGGACACGCCCAGTTCGCTGGCGGCGGCGGCAAAGCTGGAGCGCCGGGCCACGACCACGAATACGCGTAGGTCTTCGAGGTTAGGCAGATTATTCACAAAGCGTGTCTTATCCATCATCACTTCGCCTGATTATCTTTCTTTGGTGGCTTTATACCATGGCCCCACTGTCCATTTTCAAGAGTTCGCCCCATGACCAAGACATTCAAAATTGCCGCCATCGCCGGTGACGGTATCGGTAACGAAGTACTGCCCGAAGGCCTGCGCGTCGTGGAAGCGGCGGCCAAAAAGTGGAACCTCGATCTGTCGATTGAAATCATTGAGTGGGCCAGCTGCGACTATTACGAGCGTCACGGGCAAATGATGCCGGACGATTGGTTCGAGACGCTCAAAGGCTTTGACGCGATCTATTTCGGCGCTGTGGGCTGGCCGGACAAAGTGCCAGATCACATCTCGCTGTGGGGTTCGCTGCTCAAGTTCCGTCGCGATTTCGACCAGTACGTGAACATCCGCCCTGTGCGTCTGTTCCCGGGCGTGCCGTGCCCACTGGCGGGCCGTGAGCCGGGTGATATCGATTTTGTGGTGATCCGTGAAAACACCGAAGGCGAATATTCCTCGGTGGGCGGACGCATGTTTGAAGGCACTGAAAACGAATTTGTTCTGCAAGAGTCGGTATTTACCCGACGCGGTGTGGACCGCATTCTGAAGTACGCCTTTGAAGTGGCCCAAGACCGCCCACGCAAGCACGTGACTTCGGCGACCAAGTCCAACGGTATCTCCATCAGCATGCCGTACTGGGACGAACGCACCGAAGCCATGGCGGCCAACTACCCGCAAGTGACGTGGGACAAGCAGCACATCGATATTTTGTGCGCGCGCTTCGTGCTGCAACCCAATCGTTTTGATGTGGTGGTGGCGTCCAACCTGTTTGGCGACATTTTGTCGGACCTCGGCCCTGCGTGTGCAGGCACGATCGGCATTGCACCGTCGGCCAACCTCAACCCTGAGCGTAATTTCCCGTCGCTGTTCGAACCGGTCCACGGCTCGGCGCCGGATATCTACGGGCAAAATATTTCCAACCCGATTGCCATGATTTGGTCGGGCGCACTGATGCTGGAATTCTTGGGCAAAGGAGATGAGCGTTATCAAGCCGCGCACGATGGCATTTTGCGCGCGATTGAAGACGTGATTGCCAGTGGTCCGAAAACACCGGATTTGGGTGGTAAGGCCTCGACGCAAGAAGTCGGTAAAGCCATCGCTGCTGCCCTGGCATGAGCTGATTCCACGGCGTTAGGCAACACCGCACAGTAGACGGTTTGAAAGCCCGCGAAGCCCCCTGAAAACGGGCACTTTCGCGGGCTGTTTGGCGTGTTAAGACAGTTGTTTACTGCGTAGGAAATTTCAACAAATCCAGTTGCAAAAGCCCAAATCTCGGGGCATATTGTTAACCGAAGGATATATGTTAACCAAAGGTTAACGGATTTGATTCAACGAGATTTAAGGAGCTTAAAACAGCTGTAGATGCTGATCTAGAGCCACGCAGTAAGAGAAAAAACTCTCTCTCTGGAGACTTAAATGTCCAATAACAATAAAAAAGATGTCTTTTTGATATCAACTAGCCTGATTGCTGTACTGATTACCGTTGTAGGTCTTGCCGTTTATCCGCAACAAGCCGAAGTCACAGCGAACATGCTGTTTGAGCTGTCTTCTCGTACGTTTGGCACTTCGGTGCAAGTGTTTGTGTTCTGCTGCGCCCTGGTGGTGCTGTACATCGCGTTCAGCAAGTACGGCAACATTCGCCTGGGCAATGGTAAAGCTGAATACCCGACTGTGACGTGGGTGTTCATGTTCATCTGCGCCGGTATGGGCTCCTCGACGCTTTACTGGGGGGTGATGGAGTGGGCGTATTACTACCAGACGCCCGGTTTGAACATTGCACCCGGTTCGCGTGAAGCGCTGGATTACAGCGTCAGCTACTCGTTTTTCCATTGGGGTATCAGTGCCTGGTCGCTGTATGCCTTGTCATCGTTGGCGATGGCTTATCACTTCCACGTGCGTAAGAAGAGCGGCCTGAGCCTGTCTTCGATCGTCGAGGCGGTGACCGGCTTCAAAGCCCACGGTCCGGTTGGTCGGCTGGTTGACCTGGTGTTCCTGCTGACCATGTTTGGCGCCCTGACTGTCTCGCTGGTGCTCACCGCGTCCACCCTGACCCGCGGCCTGTCGGCCCTCACCGGCATGCCTGACACCTTCGTTACGCAGTTGATGGTGATCGGCGTGGTGGCAGTGGTGTTCTCGCTCAGTTCCTACATCGGTATTGCCAGTGGCATGCAGCGTCTGTCGAAGATGGTGTGTGTGGGCGCGCTGGTGTTTGCGGCGGTGGTGCTGGTAGTGGGCCCAACGCAGTTCATCATCAACAACACCGCCAACTCCGTTGGCCTGATGATGCAGAACTACGTGCACATGAGCCTGTTTACCGACCCGCAAGGCGACGGTGCCTTCACCCGCAACTGGACGGTTTTCTACTGGTTGTGGTGGGTGTCCTACGCGCCGGGTGTGGCGATGTTTGTGACCCGTGTGTCCAAGGGCCGCAAGATGAAAGAAGTGGTCGCCGCAATGTTGATGGGCGGCAGTTTTGGCTGCTGGTTCTTCTTCGGCACGCTGGAAAGCTACAGCATGCATCAGTTCATCACCGGCGCGATCGATGTCCCGCGCATCCTGACGGAGCAGGGTGGTGAAACTGCGGTCGAGATGCTTCTGAACGCCTTGCCGTTCGGTCAGATCTTCCTCGGGGTTTACCTGTTCATCATGGCGGTGTTCTGTGCCTCGCACATGGACGCAGCGGCCTACGCCGTAGCGGCCACCAGCACCCGCAACATGCAGGAAGGCCAGGACCCATCGCCGACGCACCGTCTGTTCTGGTGTATCGCCCTGACCTTGATCCCGCTGGCGATGCTGTTTGCCAAAGTATCGCTGTCGACCATGAAAACCGCGGTGGTACTGACCGCGATCCCGTTCCTGGTGATCTTGCTGACCAAGATTTACGGCTTCCTCACCTGGATGTTCAAGGACTACGGCTCAACGCCGGCCTACCTGATCGAGGAAGAGTCCGTGGAGCGGGAACAGAACCTGGATTACGTCGCTCCGTTTGAACACGCGACGCCAACACCGGGTGTTGCACCGAAAGCCAAGGCGGTACCCGCAGCCTTGAGTTAATGGCTACTGAGTGAACCACGCGCAGGCTCCGGCACCACGGTGCCGGGACCTGAGCGGTTTTTTTTGCGTGTCGTGTTAACCATGAGTTTCTTGTTATTCATCGGTTACATAAAAACAGCCCGATACAGGGCGTAATGCACAACCCTCTTAATAGTTTGAGAGAGACAAGAATGAACACAATCGTGAAATTGCCTGCTGACTTCTGCACCAATGCTGACGAAGCTCACACCATCCCGGCGTCCTACTACACCCGTCAGGATGTGTTCGAAGTTGAGAAGGAAAAGATCTTCGCCAACACCTGGATTTGTGTCGGTCACCGCAGCGAAGTGGCCAACAGCAACGACTACATCACCCGCGAAGTGATCGGTGAAAGCATCATCGTCGTGCGTGGCCGTGACAATGTGCTGCGTGCCTTCTACAACGTGTGCCCGCACCGTGGTCACCAACTGCTGAGCGGCAGCGGCAAGGCCAAAAACGTGATCACCTGCCCGTATCACGCCTGGACCTTCAAACTCGACGGCGAACTGGCACACGCGCGCAACTGCGACAACGTGGTCAACTTCGACAAGGAGAACTCCAGCCTGGTGTCGCTGCGCGTCGAGGAATACGCCGGCTTCATCTACATCAACATGAACAACGACGCAGGCACCGTCGAAGAGCAACTGCCAGGCCTGGAAGCACGCCTGCGCGAAGCCTGCCCGGTGGTTGACGACCTGCACCTGGCCGCACGGTTTGTCAGCGACACGCCTGCCAACTGGAAGTCCATCGTCGACAACTACCTGGAGTGCTACCACTGCGCCCCGGCTCACCCTGGCTTTGCCGATTCGGTGAGCGTGGACGAGTACTGGCACACCCTGCATGGCACCTGGACACTGCAGTTCGGTCACGCCAAGTCGTCGGAGAAGTCCTTCAAGTTCGACGAGTCGATCAAAGACCCGTCCTTCAGCGGTTTCTGGGCGTGGCCGTGCACCATGTTCAACGCGCCACCCGGTGGCAACTTCATGACCGTGATCTACGAGTTCCCGGTGAGCGCTGGCGTGACCATGCAGCACTACGACATCTACTTCCTCAACAAAGAGATCACCCCGGAGCAGCAATCGCTGATCGAGTGGTACCGCGATGTGTTCCGCCCAGAAGACCTGCGTCTGGTCGAAAGCGTGCAACGCGGCCTGCAATCGCGCGGCTACCGCGGCCAAGGCCGAATCATGGCTGACCGTCAGCGCAGCGGCATGAGCGAACACGGCATCGCGCACTTCCACAACCTGATCGCCGTGGCCCACCTGGACGACTGATCTGCCTGGCGCCGCAGCTCTGCTGCGGCGCTCTGGTCCTATTAAGAGGAGTGTCCTGCGTGCAGCTCAAAGACCCCCAATTATTTCGTCAACAGGCTTTTATTGCTGGAGCCTGGGCAGATGCCGACAGCCGTCAGACGGTCGACGTGACCAACCCGGCCCAAGGCCAACTGCTGGGCAACGTGCCGTTGATGGGCAGCGCGGAAGCGATTCGCGCCATCGAAGCCGCCGATGCAGCGCTGCCTGCCTGGCGCGAACGCACAGCCAAAGACCGTGCGCAGATCCTGCGTCGCTGGTTTGATCTGATCCTGCAACACGAAGATGATCTGGCCCGGATCATGACGCTGGAGCAGGGCAAGCCACTGCACGAAGCCGTCGGTGAAATTCGCTACGCGGCCTCGTTCATCGAGTGGTTTGCCGAAGAAGGCAAGCGCGTGTATGGCGACGTGATCCCTTCGCCGTCCAATGACAAACGCCTGATTGTGGTCAAGCAAGGCATCGGTGTGTGCGCTGCAATTACGCCGTGGAACTTCCCCGCGGCAATGATCACCCGCAAGGTCGCGCCTGCGCTGGCCGCCGGGTGCACCATCGTGGTCAAACCGGCCAACGAAACGCCGTTTTCGGCGCTGGCACTGGCCGAACTGGCCCAGCGTGCGGGCATACCGGCTGGCGTGCTGAACATCGTCACCGGCGACGCACCGGCCATTGGTGCACAACTCACCGGCCACCCGCTGGTGCGCAAATTCAGCTTCACCGGCTCGACTCCGATCGGCCGTTTGCTGATGAGCCAATGCGCAGAAACCATCAAAAAAGTGTCGCTGGAACTGGGCGGCAATGCGCCGTTTATCGTGTTTGCCGATGCGGATGTCGATGCCGCCGTCGAAGGTGCAATCGCCGCTAAATACCGCAACGCGGGTCAGACCTGCGTGTGCGTCAACCGCTTCTACGTTCACGACGCAGTCTACGACCAGTTCGCCAGCAAGTTCGCCGCCAAAGTGGCCGAACTGAAGGTTGGTCATGGCAACGCGGCAGACACCCAGATCGGCCCGCTGATCACCGTTAAAGCGGTGGACAAAGTCCGTTCCCTGATCGACGACGCCGTCAGCAAAGGCGCGACCTTGCTGCTGGGCGGCCAGGTGCATGCGTTGGGTGAACAGTTCTTCGAGCCGACCGTACTGGGTGACATCAAGAAAGGCATGTTGCTGCTGGACGAAGAAATCTTCGGCCCGGTTGCGCCGCTGGTGCGCTTCCATTCCGACGCCGAAGTGCTGGCCCTGGCCAACGACACGCTGTACGGCCTTGCGGCGTACTTCTACAGCCGTGATATCGGCCACGTGTGGCACATCGCCGAGCAACTGGAATACGGCATGGTCGGCATCAACACCGGGCTGATTTCCAACGAAGTGGCGCCGTTTGGCGGGGTCAAGCAATCCGGTCTGGGGCGCGAAGGTTCCAAGTACGGGATCGAAGATTACCTGCAACTGAAATACCTGTGCCTGGCAGTTAATACCGGGTTTTAAATCAGGCGGCACGCGAGTGCCGCCCTTTACCGCAGTAGAGGTTTTGCGATGGCCAACTCTTATCAAATGCTTGCCGCCCGTGTGATCGGTGTAGAGCAGGTAACGCCGCTGATCAAACGTTTTACCCTGGTACGTCAGGACGGCAAGCCGTTGCCGGACTTCACCGGCGGTAGCCACATCATCGTGCAGATGAAAGACCTCGACGGCCGTCAGCACAGCAACGCCTATTCGTTGATGAGCGACCCGCGTCAGACTGCCAGCTACCAGATTGGCGTGCGTCTTGAAGAGCAATCCAAGGGCGGCTCGGCGTTTATGCACCAGCAGGTTGAAGTCGGCACCGAGCTGATGATTTCGACCCCCAACAACTTGTTCGCCATCGATCCGAAGGCGGGCAAGCACGTCCTGATCGCGGGCGGGATTGGCATCACCCCGTTCCTTTCGCAAGTGCACGAACTGCGTGACGCGGGTGCCGATTACCAACTGCACTACGCCTTCCGCAGCCCCGAGCACGGCGCGTTTCACGACGAACTGAGTGCCGGCCCGCATGCCGATCGCACCCACACCTACGCCGACAGCCTGGGCCAGTCACTTAACCTGGTTGAGCTGATGGGCAACCTGGACAGCGACGCCCACGTGTATGTCTGCGGGCCTAAACCGCTGATCGATGCGGTGATCGCCACCGGCAAGCAGTTGGGCCTGGCCGATGAGCGTGTGCATTGGGAGCAGTTCGCTGCGGCGCCGATCACCGGCGGTGCTTTCACCCTGGTACTGGCTAAATCGGGTCAGGAGCTGCGAGTCGAAGAGGGCATGAGCATCCTCAAGGCCATCGAAAAAGCCAATGTCGACGTTGAATGCCTGTGCCGTGAAGGCGTGTGCGGCACCTGCGAGACGCGCATCCTCGAGGGGCAAGCCGAGCACAACGATCAATACCTGAGCGACGAAGAAAAAGCTGCCCAGCAAACCATGATGATTTGTGTGTCGCGCGCCCGTGGCGAACGCCTGGTCCTGGACTTATAAGCCTCCCTTCCGTGATCGGGCTGAGGGGCGCAGGCGTGTGTGTATAATCGCAGCGCCCTGCGCCTTACGTGATCACGGATATGTCATGACTGAAGATAGCTTTGCCTTTCGTCTGAAGGAGCTGCTCGAACACCACAAAATGACCCTGCAAGCGGTCGGCACAGCCTTGGGCATTTCCCGCACGGCGGTGCACAAGTGGACCCGTGGTGGCGAAATCGACTACAGCAATTTGCGCAAGCTGGCGGACCTGCTCAAGGTCAACTGGGTGTGGCTGCGCTATGGCGAACAGGCGGTGCAAGACCTTCAGGGCGCGGCATCGGTCGAACTGCCGATGACCGATGTGCGGCGCAAATACATCGCGGACATCATGGAAAGCGAAGCGCGCATGACCCTGGCCCAAGAGAACGCCGGGATCGTGACGTGGGAATGGAACCTACTGACCGACGAGGTGTTTTATTCGGCCAACGTCGAGCAGGTGTACGGCTGGCAGGTCAACAGCAACGAAGACTTCTGGCCGCACGTGTTGCCCGAAGACGAAGTGGTCATGAACGAGATGTACCGTGAATGCTTCGCCAACAACACGCCGTACGAATACGACTTCCGCATCTTTCGGCCTGATGGCGAGATGCGCTGGATCTCCTCGCGGGCCATGCCGTTGTGCGACAACGCCGGGCGCCCGGTGAAGATGATCGGCATCAGCATGGATAACACCGCCCGCAAAACCGCCGAACAATCGCTGCGCAAAAGTGAAGAAGCGTTTCGTGCCTTGTTCGAGCTGGCCTGCGGCGCCATGGCGTATGTCGATCTGGACGGCCGCTGGCGGCGGGTCAACGACAGCCTGTGTCAGTTGCTGGGTTACAGCGAACAAGAACTGCGGGCGCTGACCTTCCAGGACGTCACTCACCCCGACGACCTGCAAACCAACCTTGAGCAACTGCAGCAATTACTCGACGGCGACATCAGCAACTACGACCTGGAAAAGCGCCTGCTGTGCAAGGACGGCCATTACATCTGGGCCCACGTGCGCACCTCGTTGCAGCGCAACTCACAGGACGACAGCCCCGAGCATTTGATCAGCGTGATCGACGACATCACCCAGGAACGTGCCGAACGCCAGGCGCTGCTGGCGCGCATCAAACACCTAGAATCCCAGCTCTAAGCGCTGCGAACGCCAACGGCTTGCCTCGCGGTCTTTTAAAAGATCAAAAGATCGCGAGGCAAGCTCGCTCCTGCAAGAAGCCGTTTTCGATTAACTATCTGTGTTTAAACCCCAGTTCAAACAGCGTCCCGCTGTCGTCGCTTTGCACCCGCACTTCACCGCCATGCAGTTGCATGATCGACACCACAATCGCCAAGCCCAGCCCACCCGAATCCCCTGGTTGCGAGCGCGACGGGTCGACTCTGTAAAAGCGGTCGAAGACTTTGCCCAAGTGTTGTGCCTCGATAGCGGTGCCGATGTTATGTACGCCGATCCAGCAATACTCGGCGTCTTCACGCTGCAACAACCTGATCACTGAACCCGGCTCGGCATGCCGCACGGCGTTGGCCAGCAGATTGCTCAGGGCGCGCTGCAGCAGATGCAGGTCTGCTGTCAGCGTCCCGTTGAGCGGGTTGGCCAGGCTCAAGCGGCGGTCCTCGGCCAAGGCATCGAAGTAATCACACAGTTCATCGCCCACGTCGTGCAGGTCCACGGCTTGCAAGTGCAGCGGTCGCTGCCCGTGTTCGGCGCGGGCGAGGAACATCAGGTTCTCGGCCATGCGATTCAGGCGTTCGTACTCTTCAATGTTCGACGCCAGCACTTCCTGATACTCCGCCGGGCTGCGCGCCTGATTCAGGGCCAGGCTGTTGCTGCCCAGCAGGTTGTGCAACGGCGTGCGGATCTCGTGGGCGAGATCGGCCGAGAACTGCGACAGCCGCGCAAAGTTGTCTTCAAGGCGCGTGAGCATGGCATTCAGCGCCTGCACCGGCTCTTTCAGTTCGGTGGGCACAGGGTCGACAGGCATGCGTTGATTCAGGCTGCGCGGATTGATGCCGCGCATGGCCTGCGCCAGTTCACGCAGTGGTTTCAGGCCGCGGCGCAACAGCAGCAGCCCCAGACCAAACGCGAGCAAGGCGCCCAACCCGACCGCCATGTACAGGCGCAGCCGATAACTGGCGAGCATCTGCTCACGCTCTTGCAGATGCATGCCCACGGTCACATTCAAGCGCTCGTGCGCAGGGCCTTCGGCCACGCCGCTCAACAAGGCGATGTTGTCCACTGTCTGGATGTCGCTGCGTTGTGGCGTGTGGTCTTGGCTGAGGGGTTGCACGGGCGGCAGCGTTTGCTGATGCGGGTTGATCGTGATGACCGGGCGGCCATCGCTGTGGTTGACCAGCAACAGGCTGTCACGGTTGCCCAGCATGTTCTGGTACAACCGCGGGCGCTCTTGCAGGGCTTCAAGGCTGTCACTGTCGTGCAGCAGCGCGCGCATACGCTCCAGGCGACCGAGTAACGCCATGTCGTCGCGAAAGCTCAGCTCCGAGGCCAGTGAGCGGTACAGGAATACGGCGATTACGCTGAGCACCAGGGCACACGTCAAGGCAATGGCCAGGGCCAGCCGCCAGGCGATGGACCTATTCATCGGGGGCTTCAAGCTGATAGCCGACGCCGCGCACGGTGTGGATAAGTTTGGGCATGAAGGGGTCGTCGACCTTGGCGCGTAGTCGGCGCACGGCCACTTCGACCATGTTGGTGTCGCTGTCGAAATTCAGGTTCCAGACCTGCGAAGCAATCAAGGTGCGCGACAGCACTTCGCCCTGGCGGCTGGCCAGCAAGTGCAGCAACGCGAACTCCTTGTTGGTCAGGCTGATGCGCTGGCCGCCCCGGCTGACACGACGCCGCAGCACGTCTACTTCAAGATCGGCAATGCTGTACGCCTCGGCCTCTCGCATTGGGCCACGTCGCAGCAGCGTGCGCACGCGCGCCAGTAGCTCGGCGAACGCAAAGGGTTTGAGCAGGTAGTCGTCGGCGCCTAGCTCCAGACCCCGCACGCGGTCTTCGATAGCGTCTTTGGCGGTTAAAAACAGCACTGGCGTAGCGCCGCGTTGGCGGATCAATTGCAGCAATTGCCAGCCATTGAGCCCGGGCAACATCACGTCAAGAATGATCAGATCATAGGCCTGCTGCTCAATAAAATAGCGTCCGTCCAGCCCGTTCAAAGCCACATCCACTGCAAAGCCCGACTCCCTCAGGCCTTTGGCCAGGAACTCGGCCGTTTTGGCTTCGTCTTCCACCACTAACAAACGCATCGCACACCTCGATCAGTCGTTTGAACAGGCTAGGCGTGTTCGCAGATATTGCCTATTACAAACTTGTAATCCAACTGACGAGGTTCTGACGAAGGCCGCTGGTTAAGGTGGCGGCATTCGTAAAGGAACTTGCCGATGATGCTCAAACACCTGTTGTTATGGACTGCGATTGGCTTCGCAGGCACCACCCAGGCCGCGCCAAACTTGCCGCGTCACGCCGACCTGGATTTGGCAACCGCCCGGCAACTGGCCGACGCCGCGCTCCAGCACTGCACTGGCGCACTGAGCGTACTGGACCGGGGCGGTAACGTGCTGCTGGCGCTGCGACCAGAGAGCGTCGGGTCGCACAACTTGTTGGCCAGCCAACGCAAAGCCTACACCGCGCTGTCCAGCAAAACCCCGACCCGGCTGTTTGCCGAGCGCGCGCGCAATAACCCTGAAGCGTCAAACCTCAACTCCATCCCCGAGTTGCTACTGTTAGGCGGCGGCGTGCCGCTGTTTGCTGGCCATGAACTGGTTGGCGCCCTTGGCGTGGCCGGGGCGGGCGGTGCTGAGCAAGACGAAGGCTGTGCAATTAAGGCGGCCCAGCAGACGGGTTTGACCATCCAACGCAATCAACCCTGAGGATCACCCATGAAACGTATAAGAATCACTTTGGCGGCCTTGAGCCTGAGTACGCTTTCGAGCGTGGTGTTGGCTGCCAACCCGTTGAGCGTCCACGTGCTGAACCTGGAAAACGGTCTACCGTCCCCGGGCGTCAACGTCACCCTGGAAAAACACGTGGGCCAGACCTGGCAACTGCTGAACCAGGGCGTGACCAACGAGCAAGGGCGTATTGGCGAGTTGTTTCCGGCTCAAAAGGCGCTTGAAACCGGCGAATACCGAGTGGTGTTCAAGACGGGTGAGTATTTCAAGAAGGAGGGGCGTGACACGTTCTTTCCAGAGATTCCGGTGATTTTCGAAGTCAAAAATGCCGATCAGCATTACCACATCCCGCTGCTGCTCAGCCCTTATGGCTTCTCGACGTATCGAGGATCGTAGGTCACTGACTAACCCCAGTAGGAGCGTGCTTGTCTCGCGTTCGTTTAAAAGA
>NZ_JANLNV010000009.1 GCF_025465935.1 Pseudomonas sp. 7P_10.2_Bac1
TTCGCAGATCAAAAGATCGCGAGGCAAGCCCGCTCCTACTGGAGGTGTTTATTTTCTGGGCATAAAAAAACGCCAACCCTTTGGGGGTTGGCGTTTTTTTACAACACTGAGCGTTTACTCAGGCTTGCGACGGCCAGAGCCTGGACGCTGGCCGGAACCTACCGGCGCACCACGACGTTTGCCAGACGGCGCGTCATCAACCAGTTTTGGCCCCGTACGGGTTGGCTTGGTTGGACGTTTGTTGACTTCGCTTGGACGCTCGGCGATGGGCGCACCACGGCCCGCAGGCACACGGTCAGTACGGCCGGCTGGCTTGCGTGCCGGACGGGCAGCCTCATCGCGGGCCGGACGACCTGGACGCTCGCCTTCAATGTGCGGCTGACGCGCCGGACGCGGTGCCGAAGGCTCGCCATTGGCCGGTCGCAAGGTCCGCGCAACGCGGTCTGCACGCGCCACAGGGCGCGAAGACTTGCGCTGCATACGCTCAAGCTTGTCTTTGCTCTTGGCGTTCATTTCAGGCAAGGCCACCGGCGTGAGGCCGACTTCTGCACTGAGAATGTCGATTTCGTACTGGCTCATTTCGCGCCAGCGCCCCATCGGCAAGTCGGAGTTGAGGAACACCGGACCGAAACGCACGCGCTTCAGACGGCTGACCACCAAGCCTTGGGATTCCCACAAACGACGAACTTCACGGTTACGACCTTCCATCACCACGCAGTGGTACCAATGGTTGAAGCCTTCGCCGCCCGGTGCTTGCTGAATATCAGTGAAACGCGCCGGACCGTCCTCCAGCACGACACCCGCCTTGAGGCGCGCGATCATGTCGTCATCGACTTCGCCACGCACACGAACAGCGTATTCACGGTCCATTTCAAAGGAAGGGTGCATCAGACGGTTGGCCAGCTCACCGTCGGTGGTGAACATCAACAAACCTGTGGTGTTGATGTCGAGACGACCGATGTTGATCCAGCGGCCTTCTTTGGGGCGCGGCAGCTTGTCAAACACGGTCGGACGGCCTTCTGGGTCGTCACGGGTGCAGATTTCACCGTCCGGCTTGTTGTACATGATCACGCGGCGCACCGACTCGGCAGCCTCTTCACGCTTGATCACCTTGCCATCGATGGAGATGGCGTCGTGCAGGTCTACGCGCAGACCAAGGGTTGCATCCTTGCCATTGACCTTGATGCGGCCCTGGCTGATCCAGCTTTCTACGTCACGGCGCGAGCCGACGCCGATACGGGCGAGCACTTTTTGCAGTTTTTCGCCTGCTGGAGCCATTTCCTGGCTGTCTTTAGGGTCTAGATCACTCATCTGGGCACCTCCCGGTGTGTCAACTCAGGCCTGGCCTGAGGTATTAAAAATAGGTCCTGCGGCTCGAACGAGCATGCGGGGGTCGCGAATCATACGCCGATGTTGGCCATTACGCATCAACGAGTAGCCGTGAAGCCGCCGGCTTACTTCTTTTTCCGCCGACCGGTGGCCTTAAGGGCCCGAAGACGCAAGGCGGCTTCGGCCATCACGGCACGCTTTTCATCCTTGTCGAGTTTCTTCCAGCTTTTGATTTCACGCTTGCTGCGCCCGCAGCCGATGCAGATGTCATCGGTGAACTTGCAGAGGCTGATGCAGGGGTTTTTCATGGTGCAATCTCCCAAAATCCCTGTAGGAGCGAGCTTGCCTCGCGAACTTTTAAAGATCAAAAGATCGCGAGACAAGCTCGCCCCTACAGGGGCGTGCGTCAGTCTTCGAGATCGCGGCGCTCCTGTTCGATGGCCTCGGCCAGGGCCTGTGCCTCGAGCTCTTCTTCACTCAGGGCGGCGCGGGCCTCCAGAGCCGCTACGGCTGCACGCAAGCGATCACGCGCCAGCTCCGCCGCGCTGAGCCGTGGCTCAGCCTCAGGCTGTGGCTCTGGCTCAGGTTGCGGTTCGGGCACTTGTTCTTCACTTGCCGCTTGCAGCTCAACGCTTACAACTGCTTCTTCTCTCAACAGATCATCAAAGTCTGTCTTAAGACCTTCCTCCATCGAGTCCAGCTCCACCAGCAAGGTGCGGAAGCTGGTTTCTTCCTTGGGCTCTTCGGGCTCCAGGCTTTCGTCCGCCAGGGCTTGCAGATGCTCGGGCACCGGTGCGTCGTCGAAGTCGAGGACCGGGTCCGGTTCCAGCTCACGCAATTCGGCCAAAGGCGGCAAGTCATCGAGGTTTTTCAGGTTGAAGTGGTCCAGAAACGCCTTGGTTGTCGCAAACATCGCGGGCTTGCCCGGCACGTCACGGTAACCCACGACCCGAATCCACTCGCGCTCAAGCAGGGTCTTGACGATATGGCTGTTGACCGCCACACCCCGCACATCTTCAATCTCGCCACGGGTGATGGGCTGACGATAGGCAATCAGCGCCATGGTTTCGAGCATCGCCCGCGAATAACGCTGCGGACGTTCTTCCCACAGCCGCCCGACCCAAGGTGAAAACTTCTCGCGGATTTGCAGGCGATAACCCGAGGCCACCTCCTTGAGTTCAAAGGCGCGGCCATCACAGGACTTGCGCAGCAAATCGAGGGCTTTCTTGAACACCGGCGGCTCGGGCCGCTCGTTTTCTTCAAACAGCTCAAACAGCCGCTCAAGGCTCTGCGGTTTTCCGGAGGCCAACAAAAAAGCCTCCAGCAGCGGTGCCAGTTCGCGAGGTTCAGTCAGATTCATGGTTTCAGCTCTTTATTCGGCTCGCGCCCGCACGTGGATTGCCGCAAAGGGCTCATTTTGGACCAGCTCGACCAGCGATTCCTTGACCAGTTCCAGAATGGCCATAAAGGTCACGACCACACCCAGACGACCCTCTTCGACGGTGAACAGCTCAATAAACGGCACGAATCCGCCACCTTTCAGGCGCTCCAGCACTTCACTCATGCGCTCGCGGGTAGACAGGGCTTCACGGCTGACCTGATGGTTTTCAAACATGTCCGTGCGCCGCAGCACTTCGGCCATGGACATCAGCAGTTCTTCTAGCGCGACATCCGGCAACAGTTTGCGCGCACGCGCTTCAGGCGCGTCGAGTTTGGGCACAATGACATCTCGCCCAACCCGGCTCAAGGCATCGATGCCCTCAGCGGCGGCCTTGAATCGCTCGTACTGTTGCAGACGTCGAATCAGTTCGGCACGCGGATCGCCCTCTTCCTCTTCAACCTCGGCCGAACGCGGCAGCAACATGCGCGACTTGATCTCGGCCAACATGGCGGCCATCACCAGGTATTCGGCAGCCAGCTCAAGTCGCACGGTTTTCATCAACTCGACATAGCCCATGTACTGACGGGTAATTTCCGCCACGGGTATATCCAGAATGTCGATGTTTTGCTTGCGGATCAGGTACAGCAACAAGTCGAGCGGGCCTTCAAAGGCATCAAGAAACACCTCCAGCGCATCCGGCGGGATGTACAGGTCCATCGGCATTTCAATGACGGCCTGGCCATAGACCATGGCAAACGGCAGCTCTTGCTGGGCACCGGCCTGATCATCAATCACGTCTGCAGGTTCTAGCTCTGACATCAGGCCTCGACCATAAACGGTGCTGGATCACCACACCCTACCCGAACGACTTCGGGCTCATCATTGACCAGACTGATCACGGTCGAGGCCTTGTGGCCGCCAAAACCGCCATCGATGATCAGGTCGACATGTTTTTCCAGCACGTCACGAATGGTATACGGGTCTTCCATGGGCTCGGCGTCGTCCGGCAGGATCAGCGTGACACTCATCAGCGGCTCGTTGAGCTCTTCAAGCAACGCCAGCGCAATCGGATGCTGTGGCACGCGCATGCCGATGGTACGCCGCTTGGGGTGCAACAGCAGGCGCGGTACTTCACGCGTGGCGTTCAGGATGAAGGTGTAAGGGCCCGGCGTGTGTGCCTTGAGCAAACGAAACACCTCGGTATCGACCTTGGCAAACAAGCCCAGTTGCGACAGGCCAGAACACATCAGGGTGAAGTTGTGCTTGTCATCCAGGTTACGCAGGCGCTTGATGCGCTCAATCGCGTTTTTATCCCCCATCTGACAGCCCACTGCGTAGGACGAATCGGTGGGGTAAATCACCACTCCACCCTTGCGAATGATCTCGACCGCCTGTTTGATCAGACGTGGCTGTGGGTTTTCCGGATGAATCTGGAAAAATTGACTCACGTTATGTTCCTGTTCAGTCGGTGGCAGCAGGCTGGTCATAGTTGAATCGACACCACAATGGCGGCAGATCTTCCGGGACGGGGCGGTATTCGCCGATCTCGGACCAACCTCCAGGGCCATGAAAATCACTGCCGGCACTCACCAGCAGACCAAATTCACGCGCCAGAATCGCCAGGCTTCCTACCTGATCAGCCGGTTGATAGCCATTGACGACCTCAATCGCGTGACCTCCCGCTTGAATATAGTCGCCAATCAGCCGACGTCGCTTGCTGCGCGTGAAATCATAGTGCGACGGATGCGCCAGACTGACCCACGCACCGGCCGCACGCAAGGTGCCGACGGTATCTTCAAGGCTCGGCCAATGCTGCTTTACGTCGCCCAGCTTGCCAGCACCCAGCCACTTGCGGAACGCTTCGGCACGGTCTTTGACGTATCCGGCTTCGACCAGATAATCGGCAAAATGTGGACGGGCTGGCGCGTTACCACTGTCACCCAGCCCCTGCTGAATGGCCCGGGCGCCTTCCAGCGCGCCCGGCATGCCTTTTTGGGCCAGTTTGCGGCTGATCTCTTCGGCGCGCAGCCAGCGCCCCTGATGCAGGTTGGCAATGGCCTCGAGCAAGGCCGGGGCATTGAGGTCAAAACCATACCCCAGCACATGAATCGTCGCGCCGCCCCAGGTGCAGGACAATTCAATGCCGTTTATCAACGTCATGTTCAAGGCCAGCGCCGCCGTACGGGCTTCTTCAAGGCCTTCAAGTGTATCGTGATCGGTCAGGGCCAGGACTCGCACACCTTTCTCGAACGCACGCGCAACCAGCGCCGCCGGCGCCAATGCGCCATCAGATGCCGTGCTATGGCAATGCAAGTCTATTTCCACGGGGATTTAATAACCTCTAGCTGACGCTTTCGCTGTCATTGATGTTTGTTATTATGCCGCCACATCCTGCTTCTGGCTGCCACTGTGAAACAATTCATCGATTTCATCCCGCTGTTACTGTTTTTCGTTGTCTACAAAATCGAACCACGCGTCGTCGATATCGCCGGGCACAGCCTCACGGTCGGGGGTATCTTCAGCGCGACAGCGATGCTGATCCTCAGCTCGGTGGTGGTTTACGGCATTCTGTTCATCAAGCAGCGCAAGCTCGAAAAGAGCCAATGGCTGACCCTGATCGCCTGTCTGGTATTTGGTAGCCTGACCTTGGCCTTCCACAGCGAAACCTTCTTGAAGTGGAAGGCTCCGGTAGTGAACTGGTTGTTTGCACTGGCATTTGCCGGTAGCCATTTCATTGGCGACAAGCCGCTGATCAAACGCATCATGGGCCACGCAGTGACCCTGCCAGATGCCATCTGGACACGCCTGAACGTGGCCTGGATCGGCTTTTTCCTGTTCTGCGGCGCGGCCAACCTGTTCGTGGCCTTCACTTACCAGAGCATCTGGGTCGACTTCAAAGTCTTCGGCAGCCTGGGCATGACCGTGTTGTTCCTGGTCGCTCAGGGCATTTATCTGTCGCGTCATATGCATGACACCGATTCTGCACCGACCAACACCAAATCCGAGGACTGACATGCTCTACGCAATCATTTCCACCGACATAGCCGATTCCCTTGAAAAACGCCTTGCCGCACGCCCCGCTCACCTTGAGCGTTTGAACGCACTCAAGGACGCTGGTCGCCTGGTCCTGGCTGGCCCGCACCCGGCCATCGACAGTAACGACCCAGGCGCGGCCGGTTTCAGTGGCAGCCTGGTGGTGGCCGAATTCGACTCCCTGCAAGCTGCCAAGACCTGGGCCGATGCTGACCCTTACGTGGCTGCAGGCGTCTACGACAATGTGACCATCAAGCCGTTCAAGAAAGTCCTGCCATAAACGCGGTATTTTTGCCGGTCGCCGACGCGTACAGCGTCGGCACTGGCTAAATCGAGTAAGACATGAGCGACCTGTTACTGATAGATGATGACCAGGAGCTCTGCGAGCTTCTGAGCAGTTGGTTAAGCCAGGAAGGCTTCCAGGTACGCGCCTGCCACGACGGCCTGAGTGCCCGCAAGGCGCTGCTCGATGCGAGCCCTGACGCCGTGGTGCTGGATGTGATGCTGCCAGACGGCAGCGGTCTGGAGCTGCTCAAGCAACTGCGCAACGATCACCCCGACCTGCCCGTGCTGATGCTATCGGCCCGCGGTGAGCCACTGGACCGCATTCTGGGCCTTGAACTGGGCGCCGATGATTACCTGGCCAAACCCTGCGACCCGCGCGAACTGACCGCCCGCTTGCGTGCTGTCTTGCGCCGCAGCCACCCCGCTGCCGTGTCCACCCAGCTGGAGTTGGGCGACCTGTGCTTCAGCCCGGTACGTGGCGTGGTCACCATCGACGAACATGACATTCCCCTGACCGTATCGGAAAGCCGCTTGCTGGAAGCACTGCTGCGTCAGCCGGGCGAGCCGCTGGACAAGCAGGAACTGGCGCAAATCGCGCTGGGACGCAAACTGACCCTGTACGACCGCAGCCTCGACATGCACGTCAGCAACCTGCGTAAAAAGATCGGCCCGCATCCCGACGGTCGCCCCCGGATCATGGCACTGCGCAGCCGGGGCTATTTCTATAGCGTTTAAGAACCGTTGCAGGCGGCGAAACCCTGTAGCAGGTGACGAGCAACGCGCGCCTGCGTCAGGCCGCGAAACAGTCGTAATCCAGACTTCACGGTCCGTGCCATGAGCCTTTACGATCGTTTCGCAATCGGACGCAGCCTGCGGCAACTGCCACAGAGTACGCGCCATAATCACAACTATTTTGTAAACCTCCCTTCAAACCCTCTTTACCTAAGCTTTACGCTCGACTGACAGCCATTGACCTTGATCTCCCTAAACTGGGCGCATCCGGATTCACCGGAATCGAACGAAGGAGACACACCATGCGTAAGACTTTAATTGCTCTGATGTTTGCTGCAGCCCTGCCAACCGTCGCAATGGCAATGCCAGGTGGCGACGGCCCAATGGGCCCACGCCATGGCGGTGACCATGGTCGAGGCGATGCCCCTTACAGCCAACTGGACCTGAGCCGCGACCAACGCCAGCAGATCGGCAAGCTGATGGGCGAGCAAATGCGCGAACGTAAGCAACTGGTCGAGAAGTACCTGGAAAAACTCCCAGCGGCAGATCAGAAAGCCCTGAAAGACGAAATTGCTGCCAAGCATCAGAAAACCCAGAGCGAGATTCGCGCCCTGCTCAAGCCTGATCAGCAAAAAACTTTTGATGAAATTCAAAAAAAACGCGCTGAACGCCAAGCTGAATGGAAACAGTTCAAGGAGTGGAAAGCTCAACAAGCTGTAAAAGCGCAATAATCTACAGTCTTACCAAGCCCAACGACCTTCGGTCGTTGGGCTTTGGTCGTTTCCATCAATAAAGTGTGAGGATTTACTGTGCGTTCACTGTTTTGGCGCATTCTGGCCAGTTTTTGGCTGGCAATAGCTTTGGTCGCAGGGCTGTCGATTCTGTTGGGGCATATGCTCAATCAAGACGCCTGGATCCTGAGCCGCCATCCCGGCCTGCATAATCTGGCGCAACAGTGGACTGAACGTTACGAAAGCCAAGGCCCGGATGCCGCCCAGGACTTCCTCGAACGTCGCAAGCGTCGTTATCACATTGACGTCCAAGTACTTAATGAAAGCGGTGATCCCGTGGTGGAAGGCACCTTCCCACGCCGTGCAGCGGTCTGGGAAGCCCGCCAGGGGCATGGTAAGGAGCAACTGCCGTGGCGCCGACTGACCGTGGAGTACACCAGCCCCAACACAGCCGAAACCTACTTGCTGATTTACCGTATTCCACACCCGGAGCTGGATGCCTGGCATCGTCAAAGCCTGATCTGGCCACTGAGCGCGCTAGGGATCGCACTGGTGGTGCTGACCCTGTTCAGTTTGCTGGTCACGCTGTCGATCACCCGCCCGCTGAGTCGCCTGCGCGGGGCTGTCCACGACCTGGGGCAAACCACCTATCAGCAAAACAGCCTGGCCCAACTGGCTTCGCGGCGCGATGAGTTCGGGGTGCTTGCCACCGACTTCAACCGCATGGGCGCACGTTTGCAAAGCTTGATCGGCAGCCAGCGGCAATTGCTTCGCGATGTGTCGCACGAACTGCGCTCACCCTTGGCGCGTCTGCGCATAGCATTGGCCTTGGCCGAACGCGCCGGGCCGCAAGAGCGCGAAAAGCTCTGGCCGCGCCTGACCCGCGAGTGTGATCGCCTGGAATCCTTGATCAGTGAAATCCTGGCGCTGGCCCGGGTGGATGCCGATCAGGCCAGCGCTGAACACATCGAATTGCCCCCGCTGCTTGCGGCCATCCAGAAGGACGCCACCTTGGCCGCGCCCGAACAACGGGTGCAGCTCAATACCGAGCCCGATCTGAGCATCAGCGGCTGGCCGACCATGATCGAGCGCGCCGTCGACAACCTGCTGCGCAACGCTCAACGTTTTAACCCACACGATCAGCCAATTGAATTGACCGCCCAGCGCTCAGGTGAACACATCACCATCAGCGTGCGCGACCACGGGCCCGGGGTTGCCAAAGAGTATCTGGCGCATCTGGGTGAGCCGTTCTTTCGCGCGCCGGGCCAGACCGCTGCGGGGCATGGATTGGGCCTGGCGATTGCCCGCCGCGCTGCAGAGCGCCACGGCGGTCGGCTGCTGCTCGACAATCACCCGCAGGGTGGCTTTGTTGCCACGCTGGAGCTGCCGGTGGAGCCCAATGCCACTTAGACAAAAGACTTCAGGAGCAGGCTTGCCTGCGACTTTTTGATCTTGACCTGGCCTTTGATCCAAGAGGCCAGGTCAAACCGCGCTGGTCAATCGCGCAGTAAAGCCGGAACCCGCATAAGGCAGGACGGCCACTCATAGAGCCAACGCTTAGGCTGACCAGACCTTTACAAATTCGGCACTGTTCACTTTTGGCGCATCACGCAGGTCGTTCTGCGGGGTGCCCAGGTACAGGAACGCAACCACCTCTTCGCCGTCTTCCAGACCCAGCCCCTTGGCCACGTGCGCGTTGTATGACAGCTCGCCGGTGCGCCACACCGCGCCAACACCTTGGGCAAACGCGGCCAGCTCAATGGCATGGGCCGCGCAACCGGCGGTAATCAGTTGCTCGGACTTGGGCACTTTGAAGTGATCCTGCAAGCGAGCCACCACCACGACGATCAGCGGTGCGCGCAATGGCATAGCCCGCGCTTTGTCCAGTGCAGCCTGAGTCACTTCGCCACCCTGCCCCTGCACGGCTTGCGCGAGGATTTCACCCAACTGGTTACGCGCCTCACCTTCAATCGTTAAAAACCGGTAAGGCCGCAGTTGGCCGTGATCTGGAGCGCGCAAGGCGGCCGCGAACAGGATTTCACGTTGTTCGGCCGTCGGCGCAGGATCAAGCAAGCGCGGAGCAGAAACACGGTGAAGCAAAGCGTCGAGAGCCTCCATTGGCCACCTCCTGAAGAAAATGTGCGGCTATTCTAACGGTATCCATCGAAAGTCTGGCGGTTTACATCGCTCAGACCACAGGTAGAATGGCGCCCCCCTTCAAGCCCGAGCTGATTTCATGGCATTGCCGACTTTACGCATTATCGGTTTTGTAATCGGCATCTTCCTGATTACGCTCGCGGTCAGCATGTCTGTGCCGATGCTGACGCTGGTCATTTTTGACCGCATGAGTGATCTGCCGTCCTTTCTCTGGGCCAGCCTGATCACCTTCCTGGCCGGGCTTGCACTGGTGATTCCGGGCCGCCCCGAGCAGGTTCACCTGCGACCGCGGGACATGTATCTGCTCACGGTGTCCAGTTGGCTGGTGGTGTGCATTTTTGCCGCGCTACCGTTTTTGCTGACACAGCACATCAGTTACACCGACTCGTTTTTTGAAAGCATGTCCGGGATTACCGCCACCGGTTCGACAGTGTTGAGCGGGCTGGACACCATGACCCCCGGGATCTTGATGTGGCGCTCGATGCTGCACTGGCTCGGCGGCATCGGCTTTATCGGTATGGCGGTGGCGATTCTGCCCTTGCTGCGCATCGGCGGCATGCGCCTGTTCCAGACCGAGTCGAGTGACCGCTCAGAAAAAGTCATGCCGCGCTCGCACATGGTGGCGCGCTTGATTGTCGCTACGTATGTCAGCATCACCATCCTCGGCAGCCTGGCGTTCTGGTGGGCTGGCATGAGCGTGTTCGACGCAATCAACCACGCAATGTCAGCGATTTCCACGGGGGGGTTCTCCACCTCCGACCAGTCTCTGGCCAAGTGGACACAACCGGCAGTGCACTGGGTGGCCATCGTGATGATGATTCTCGGCAGCCTGCCCTTCACCTTGTATGTCGCCACCTTGCGCGGCCATCGCAAGGCTTTGTTCAAGGATCAACAGGTTCAGGGCTTGCTAGGGCTGCTGGTGGTGACCTGGTTCGTCATGGGCACCTGGATGTGGTGGACCACCGATATGTCGTGGTGGGACGCCTTCCGGCATGTGGCACTTAACGTCACGTCGGTGGTGACCACGACCGGCTTCGCTCTGGGTGACTACAGCCTGTGGGGCAACTTCTCACTGATGCTGTTTTTCTATCTGGGTTTTATCGGGGGCTGTTCGGGCTCTACGGCGGGCGGGATCAAGATTTTCCGCTTTCAGGTGGCTTACATTCTGCTCAAGGCCAACCTTAACCAACTGATTCACCCGCGTGCGGTCATCAAGCAAAAATACAACGGGCACCGCCTCGACGAAGAAATCGTGCGCTCGATTTTGACCTTTTCGTTTTTCTTCGCCATCACCATTTGCGTGATTGCACTGGCGCTGTCAATGCTGGGCCTTGACTGGATGACCGCCCTCACCGGCGCCGCCAGCACCGTATCTGGCGTGGGCCCGGGGCTGGGCGAGATCATCGGCCCGTCCGGCAATTTTTCCACCTTGCCGGATGCCGCCAAGTGGATTCTGTCGTTTGGCATGTTGCTCGGACGCCTCGAGATCATTACCGTGTTCGTATTGTGTGTTCCGGCGTTCTGGCGGCATTGATCCACCTGCACACTGCAAGCCCGCGCCACCCGGGCGCGTCTACTCAAGAGGTTCCGCATGGGCCAGATCCTGTCACTGCGTCACTACCGCCAAGAGGTGATCGCGCATAGCCACGAGCATGCGCAGGTGGTGATCAGTCTGTCCGGCTCACTCGCTTTCGAGATTGACGGCCGCGGTACGTTGTTGCGTCAACAGCACCTGGTGGTGGTGCCCGCCGGTGCGCATCACACCTGCGGCAGTGACCAAGGCAGCCAATGCCTGGTGCTTGATGTACCGAGCCAGGACTGGCTGGGTGAGTCGCTGGGCAGTCATGCCGACGCCAGCCGACGCTTGCTCGACAGTGCCGGGCACTTGAGCCTCGACGCCAATCAACACCAGTTGGTGAGCTGGCTTGCCAACAGCCCGGTGAACGATCCCCTGATTGCCCGCCAAGGGGCGATCCTGTTGCTGGCAAGTCTGAACAACAGCGTCGCGCCGGTGACCGCAAAACGCCTGCCTTTTGCCGCACTGGATGCCTACATCGATCAAAACCTCGCTTACCCGTTGCAGGTAATCGATCTGGCACGTGTCGCCGGTTTATCCTGCGCCCGCTTGCACAGCCGCTTCCTCAGTGAATGCGGGCTAACGCCCATGGATTACATTCGCCAGCGTCGCCTCAACTGTGCCTTGCAGCTGCTGCGCCATAGCGCCCTGCCCATGGGTGAAGTCGCCAGCCGGGTCGGCTACGCGTCGCAAAGCGCATTCAGCGCCGCCATGCTGCGTGAGTTCGGGGCTTCACCGTCAAAGCTGCGCCGCGAGTCTGGCGACAACTGACGCGAGTCCGGCGACAGACAGCCTCCGCCCCCCACCCTTAGACTGCACGCCTTGCTTGTATCGACTTAAGGACTGCAATGACTCCGCGTACCGCTTTGGGCGCCCTGCATATTGGCGCACTGATGTTTGGCCTGACCGGCGTGTTCGGCAAACTCGCCGCCGCGTCGGCTTCGATTATTGTGTTTGGCCGGGCCGGGTTCGCGGTGCTGGCACTGGCCTTCTTTGCTGCCCTGGCCAAAGGCACCCGCTGGAAAAAGCTGGCACTGCGTGACGCCCGCAACTTGCTGGTCAGCGGGTTGCTGCTGGCCGGGCACTGGGTGAGTTTTTTTGTCTCGGTGAAAATTGCCGGCGTGGCGATTGCGACCCTGGGCTTTGCCAGCTTTCCGGCGTTTACGGTGATTCTTGAAGGGCTGATTTTTCGCGAGCGCATCCGTCTCAACGAAATAGTACTGGTGCTACTGGTCAGCATCGGCCTGATTCTGGTGACCCCAAGCTTTGACCTGGCCAGCCAGGCCACTGAAGGGCTGATTTGGGCGGTTGCCTCGGGCTTGCTGTTTTCGCTGCTGTCACTGAACAACCGGGCCAACAGCGGGCGGGTGCCAGCAGTCCAGGCGGCAATGTGGCAAAACGCGGTGGTCGCCTTTTGCCTGCTGCCCTTTGCAGCGCCAGGCCTGAGTGCGGTTCAGCCGCTGGATTGGCTGTGGATCGCTTTGCTCGGAGTGTTCTGCACAGGCGTGGCCCATAGCCTGTTTGTCGCCAGCCTGGCGGTGATCAAGGCCCGCACAGCGGCCGTGGTCTTTGCCCTGGAGCCGGTGTACGGCATCACCCTGGCGTGGCTGTTGTTCCATGAAACCCCAACGCTTCGCATGCTGATCGGTGGGGTTTTGATCATCGTCGCGATCGTAGTGTCGAGCCGCATGCCCAGTGGCCAGACGCTCAAAAAAGTCGAACAGGGTTCAGCCGCTCACTGAACCCGGTCGTTGTGCCCCAGGTCACGCTGGGGGTCAATCTGATCGCGCACCCGCTGCTTGAGCACCTTGGCCTCGGGGAAGCCGCCATCAGTCTTGCGCTCCCAGATCTGCACGTCGTCACAGGTGATCCGGAACACACCGCCTGTGCCCGGCTGCAGCGCCACTTGCCCCAGGTCGTCAGCAAAGGTGCTGAGCAGCTCTTGCGCCAACCAGGCCGCCCGGAGCAACCACTGACACTGGGTGCAATAAGTTATGACAATTTGAGGCTTGCTGGCAGTCATGTTTATGAAACTCCTGGGGTTGAAGGCGCCGCTATAATAGCCGCCTTTGCCGCTTGCCCAGAGACTCATGATGCGCCGTTTGCTGATTTTCCTGCTCGTGTGTTTAACCCCATTGGCGCTGTTTGCAGCCGATAAACCCCAGCCGAAGATCGGCCTGGTGCTCTCAGGGGGTGCGGCCCGTGGCCTGGCCCACGTCGGCGTACTCAAGGCCCTGGAAGAACAAGGCATTCACATTGATGCCATCGCCGGCACCAGCATGGGCGCGGTGATCGGCGGGCTGTATGCCTCGGGCTACAAAATTGATGAGCTGGAAAAGCTCGCCCTGAGCATCGACTGGCAACAAGCCCTGTCCGACAGCCCTGCTCGCGAGGACATCCCGTTTCGGCGCAAGCAGGATGACCGCGATTTTCTGGTCCGGCAAAAACTTAGCTTCCGTGACGATGGCAGCCTGGGCCTGCCCTTGGGAGTGATTCAGGGCCAGAACCTGTCCTTGCTGCTTGAAAGCCTGCTGGCACACAGCAGCGACGTACGCGACTTCGACAAGCTGCCCATCCCCTTCCGCGCCGTAGCCACTGACATCGTCAACGGCGAAAAGGTGGTGTTCCGCAAAGGCCACTTGCCGCAAGTGATCCGTGCCAGCATGTCGATTCCTGCAGTATTTGCCCCTGTAGAAATCAACGGCCAGTTGCTGGTCGATGGCGGCATGGTCGACAACATCCCGGTGGACGTCGCCCGGGAGATGGGCGTGGACAGAGTGATCGTGGTGGACATCGGCACCCCGCTGCGCGGGCGCAAGGAGCTCAACACCGTCTTCGACATTCTTAACCAGTCCATCACCCTGATGACCCGCAGCAACTCTGAGGTCCAACTGGCCACGCTAAAACCGGACGACGTACTGATCAAACCGTCGCTCGCGAGCATTGGCGCGACGGACTTTGGCCGCTCAGAAGACATCATCAATGCCGGCTATCGCGCGACGCAGATTCTCGAAAACCGTCTGGCCAGCCTGCGCCAACCCGCCGACGCGCAACTGAGCATCGCCCGCTCTGCCGAAGAACGGACCCCGGTGATTACCGCGATCAAAATCGAGAACGATTCGAAAATCGACGACTCAGTGATCCGCTATTACATCCGCCAACCGGTCGGTGAGCCCTTGGATCTCGCACGTCTGCAACGGGACATGGGCACACTGTACGGCCTGGATTACTTTGACCAAGTGCAGTACCGCGTGGTGCACAAAGGTCAGGAGCGCACCCTGGTGATCAGCGCCCGGGCCAAGCGCAGCGGCACCGATTTCCTGCGTCTGGGCATCAACCTCTCGGATGACATGCACGGCGACAGCGCCTTCAACCTCGGCGCCAGCTACCGGGTCAATGGCATTAACCGCCTGGGCGCCGAGTGGCTGACGCGGGTGCAAATCGGCGATAAGCAAGAGCTGTACAGCGAGTTCTATCAACCGCTGGATGCGGGCTCGCGGTTCTTTGTGGCGCCGTATATCAACGCTCAATCGCAGAACGTCGAGGCCATTCTGGATAACGACCCGATTGCTGAATACCGTCTTGAGCGCTATGGATTTGGCTTGAACCTGGGCCGCCAGATCGGCAACAGCGGTGAGATCCGTGTGGGCGTCGGTGAGGCATGGGGCAAGGCCGATGTACGAATCGGCGAGCGTGATTTGCCGAGCACCAGCTTCACCGAAGGCTTTTATGACGTTAAGTACTCGTTCGATTCGCTGGATAACGTTTACTTCCCGCACACGGGTGAAGACATCAGCTTGAACTTCCGCCAGTTTGACCCGGCGCTGGGCTCGGACGAGCGTTATCGCCAATGGGAATTCAACCTCGACAAGGCCCTGAGTTCGGGGCCGAACACCTGGATTCTGGGCGGGCGTTACGGGCGTACGCTGGACCAGGCCAACGTCGTGACCTCAAGCTTTTTGCTCGGCGGTGCGCGGCAGCTGTCCGGGTTCCGTGAGGATGCGATTTCGGGGCAGAACATCAGCCTGCTACGGGCTGTCTACTATCGGCGCCTGACACCGCGTTCGTACCTGCCGCTGGATTTCCCACTGTATGCCGGTGCGTCCCTGGAGCGCGGCCGCGCCTGGAACAATGACAACGAATTCGACAGTGGCTATATCAATGCCGCGAGCATTTTTATCGGTTTCGACACACCGCTGGGGCCGCTGAACTTCAGCTACGGCTTTAACGATGACAATCAGAAGGCGCTGTACCTGAACCTGGGGCAGACGTTCTAAGCTGTGCTCTTACAGGAGCGAGCTTGCCTCGCGATCTTTTAAACGATCAAAAGATCGCGAGGCAAGCTCGCGCCTACAGATAGGGAATGGGAATCAGTTTTTTTCGAGATTTTCGAGGATTCGCTTGTGCACGCGCATGCAGATGCGTTGCTCTTCTTCGTCAATGCCGACAAACAATTCCTGACGCAACGCAGTGGCAATGGCCTCGATCTGGGAAATCAGAGGCCGGGCAGTTTCACTCAATTCAATTTTTTTGGCGCGACGGTCTTCCAGTACCGCCTGGCGTTGCACCAACCCTTGAGCTTCCAGGCTGTCGAGCAAACGTGCAAGAGTCGGACCTTCAACCCCGACGCTTTGCGCCAATTCCCGCTGGGTAGGCTTGCCATCAAAGCGTGCCAAGTGCAGCAGCACCAGCCAGCGGGCTTGCGATAGACCGAGACCGGCCAGGCGTCGGTCCAGCTCAGCGCGCCAGCCACGGGACATTTGGGCCAGCTGCATACCAAAACGGTGTTGATCGGTTAACGGCATAAAAAACTCAATGTTTAGACTGAAAAATAGTGAAACTAATTGTTAGTCAGCTAAGCATGGAGCTTGCTCATAGGCAAGACCTGAGCGTCAATCAATTCGTTACATGCCAGTAACGTTTACAGCTCGAACTCCGATTGCAGAGCGGCTCGCACACAATACAGGACGCCTTCTGGGACTCGACCCTTGAACTGTTCGGCAATGCTGGAAACGCTTGGCAACTCGCCCTCGCCGTCCAGGAAGGCATCCTGTACTTCTTCCATCAGCTCTTCGGGCAAGTCCAGTGCTTGTTCCAGCGACAGTTCCTGACGGCCGATGGCTTCCGCCAGCAGGGTGTAGACGTTCTTCTCGGAACACTGCAACTGCCCGGAAATCTGCAGCGGGGTCATGCCTGCGCGCGCCAGGCTGATCAGTTCGTGGCGAATGTCCGCGACCACTTTCGGGGTCTCGACCTGCCCGCCCAATACCTCGAGGAATGCCTCGCCGTAGCGCTCCAGTTTGCGCGCACCGATACCGCTGACTTTGGCCATGTCGGACAACGACGTCGGCTGGCTGCGCAGCATTTCGAGCAGCGTCGAATCGGGGAAGATGACGTAAGGCGGCACGCCATGCTCTTCGGCCAGCTTGCGGCGCAAGGCGCGCAATGCTTCCCACTGCTCGCGTTCGTCGCCGCGTACCAGTTGGCTGGCCGGGCTGGCGGAGCTGCTCTTGACCGTAGTTTGCGGCTTGAGCTCACGGCGCAGTTCCAGGGTTACCTCACCGCGCAACAGGGAGCGGCAGCTATCGTTCAACCGCAATCCGCCGTAGCCTTCGATATCAATGTCAGCCAGACCACGAGCGACCAGTTGGCGGAACAAGGTGCGCCACTCCCCTTCGGAGCGGGCCTTGCCCAGACCAAAGACCGATAAATGCTGATGGCCCACGCTACGGATTTTTTCGTTCTCGCGACCCAGCAATACGTCGATCAGGTGGCCCGTGCCATAACGCTGGCCGGTGCGATGAATGGCCGACAACGCCTGACGCGCAGGCTCTGTAGCGTCCCAGGTTTGCACCCCATCGACGCAGTTATCGCAATGCCCACAGGGTTGGGGCATGTCTTCATCAAAATAAGCGAGCAAGGTCTGACGGCGGCAGCGGGTTTCTTCGCACAAAGCCAACATCGCGTCGAGCTTGTGATGCTCCAGACGCTTGTGCCGCTCATCGCCTTCGGAGTTTTGCAGCATTTGCTTGAGCATCACCACGTCCTGCAGACCGTAGGCCATCCACGCATCTGCCGGCAAGCCATCACGGCCTGCCCGACCGGTTTCCTGGTAATACGCCTCAAGGGATTTGGGCAGGTCCAGGTGCGCGACAAAACGCACATTGGACTTGTCGATGCCCATGCCGAAGGCAATGGTCGCCACCATGATCAACCCTTCCTCGATCAGGAAGCGTTTCTGGTTGGCTGCTCGCGTTTCGTTGGGCAGACCGGCGTGGTAAGGCAAGGCCGGGAAGCCTTGATCGCACAAAAATTGCGCCACTTCGTCGACCTTTTTGCGCGACAGGCAATAGACAATCCCTGCATCGCTGCGCCGTTCCGAGAGAAACGCCAGCAATTGTTTGCGCGGCTGTTCCTTGGGCACGATGCGATAAAAAATGTTCGGACGGTCGAAACTCGACAAAAAGCGTTCCGCATTCTGCAAATGCAGACGGGTGACGATTTCTTCGCGGGTGCGTTTGTCGGCAGTGGCGGTCAGGGCGATGCGCGGAACATGCGGAAACATCTCCGCCAATTGACCCAATTGCAGGTATTCCGGGCGGAAGTCATGCCCCCATTGCGACACACAA
Source organism: Pseudomonas sp. 7P_10.2_Bac1 (assembly GCF_025465935.1). GTDB lineage: Bacteria > Pseudomonadota > Gammaproteobacteria > Pseudomonadales > Pseudomonadaceae > Aquipseudomonas. The sequence continues at coordinate 17,854 of NZ_JANLNV010000009.1, forward strand.
TGCGCTTCGTCGATGGCAAACAGCGCAATATCGAGGCTCTGCAAAAACGCCATCATGCGCGGCTGCACCAGACGCTCGGGCGCCAGGTACAGCATTTTGACTTCGCCACGGCGAATCCGGCTGGCCAGGTCACGCTGCTGATCGGCGCTCAGGGTCGAGTTCAAGGAAGCCGCGGCCACGCCCAGTTCTTCCAGCGTGGCGACCTGATCGTCCATCAAGGCAATCAACGGCGAGACCACCACCGCCAGACCGTCACGCAACAGCGCCGGGACTTGGAAGCACAAGGACTTGCCGCCGCCGGTGGGCATCAGCACCAAAGCGTCGCCACCACTGGCCACGCGCTCAATGATCTCACCCTGGCGGCCACGGAAACTGTCGTAGCCGAAGATGTCTTTGAGTACGCGTTGAGCCTGTTCGAGCATAGAAACTCCAGAAATCGCCGAAACACCCCTGCGCCAGTGGACCCGGCGCGGCCGCAAGCCTCGTGTAAAAGCTCGGGCGCAGAGCGCTGGACCCGCTGTACTGAGCACAGGGCATCACAAAACGCGGCAGTATACCCGAGCACTCCATCGTGCAGGGTGCTGTGATTGCAGTACCGATCACCGGGAAGTGATGGCAAATGTGCTCAACGACTGGCTTGGGCGCTCAAGAAAGCCTAGAATTCAGTATTGTTTATTTTCTAGGTAGTCCCTTAATGTCCTTCGCTGAGCAACTAACCCGCCTGCAAGCCTTTCTCGACGCTGACGAGCTGCATGACGAGGCGCTGGACTACGTCGCCACTCACGGCTACCTGACTGCCCTTTCCATCTGTTCTGAGGAAGTCCCGGAGCGTGAATGGATCGATGCCATTTTCTCCGAAACCCCAGATTACAAGGACGAGGCGCAACGCGCCGAGATCGAAGGCACCCTGGTAAAACTCAAGGAGCACATCGCTCGCCAACTGGCTTCCGATGAAGAGTTCGAACTGCCGTGCGACCTGGACCTGGGCGATGAGCCAGACGAGTCTGATCTGCGCGGCTGGTGCATCGGCTTCATGGAAGGCGTATTCCTGCGTGAAGCCGCCTGGTTCGAAACCGCCGAAGAAGAAGTCAGCGAGATGCTGCTGCCGATCATGGTCGGTTCGGGGTTGTTCGACGACCAGCCTGAATTCTCCGATATCGCACAGGACGCCAACCTGATGGACGACATGATCGTCCAGATCCCGGAAGCCCTGACCGCCCTGTTCCTGCTGTGCCACGCACCAGACGAAAAACCGGCGATTCTCAAGCCGCGTCACCACTGATTCAATGCCCACTCCCACGTTCAGCAGCCGTTCGCGGCTGCTGCGCTACGTTCTGTTTGCTATTGGCTGGCTGAGCGTCGCACTGGGAGTACTGGGTATTTTCCTGCCGGTGTTGCCCACTACCCCCTTTCTTCTATTGGCTGCCGCCTGCTTTGCGCGCAGTTCTCCGCGCTTTTACCACTGGCTGGTCGAGCATCCTCGCCTGGGGCCATGGATTCGCGACTACCTCGACGGCAACGGTATCCCGCTCAAGGCCAAGGTCTACGCCATTGGCTTGATGTGGCTGAGCATCGGGGTGTCCTGCTATCTCGTGCCATTGCCGTGGGCACGAGGGTTCATGCTGCTCAGCGCGATACTGGTAAGCATTTATATCCTGCGACAGAAAACCCTGGAAAAACGCTGAAGACATAAAGATCACGAGGCGAGTTCGCTCCTACAGAGAGCGTTTTAAGACGTGGTTGCGCTGGTAGGTGTCGGCGCCCATGGCGTCGATTTGCCCCTCGATCAGCGCTTCAAACGGACGCAGCAGCGGTGCAAAGGATGCCGGAGCTTCAAGAATGTCCAGCGCCTGAACGATGGCTTCCACGGTAGACAAGGCCCCAGGCCCCGGCGCCTTGCGCAGACGGTAACGGGACACCGCGCCCTCGGGCAGGGTCACTCGCGGCAGTTGCGCCAGCAACGGGTTAAGGTGCAGCAGTTTGCGCGCCTTGCGCCACGTACCATCGGGCACCACCAGGAGCAGTGGCTGATCCACCGCCATGCCCGGCTCAAGCAACTGCGCGCCCTCCCCCGGAAACAACAACCGCGCCTGATACCCCGGCACGTTGAGCAGCGTGGACAAATCCTCGAACACTTCGCCCACCCGCAACTCGGCATGGGTCAAGCCCAGGGCGGCCAGCCGCGCGGTGTTCAATGCATGATTGACCTCACTCGGGTGTTGCAACAGCAAGACGCGGGTGCGGCTGTCCAATTGCGGGATCAAGGCGCACAAGCAGTGCGTTTGCGGGCGCAAGCAACGAGGGCATTGGGCACGGGACATAGCGATAACGCTCTTATTCAAGGTTGATTTAACTGCGCTTTGAGCAGGTCACGGAAGGTTTGAATCAGCGGCTCGCGGCTACGGCCACGGCGCACGATCATCGAGAATGGCGCCTGATAGCCAAAGGTGGCGGGCAGCAGCACGCGCAAGTCGCCCTTTTCGACCCATGGTTCGGCGTAATGCTCGGGCAAATAGCCGATGTAGGCGCCAGATAGCACCAGGATCAGTTGCGCCTCCATACTGTCGACGGTGGCCGCGCTGTGTTTAAAGCCGTGCCGCGCCAGCTCGGCCTGGCTCCAATACCCACGCCCAACCATGCGTTGCTGGGTGATCACCGGCTCGGGAATTCGTCGCTCGGCGAACAAAGGATGGCGCGTGCTGCAATACAACCAGTGCTGCTCGCGGTACAGGGGCTGGTAGACCAGCCCGCTCATGCGCGAGGAAAACGCCCCGATGGCCAGATCCAGCCGATTGTCTTGCACCCCGAGCTGTAGCTCATACGGGCTCATCACGGACAGGTGCAAGTGCACCGCCGGATGTTCCTGGCTGTAAGCGCCAATGGCCTCGGCAAAGGGCAAGGCTTTATCGCTGACCGTTGAATCGATCACGCCCAGGTTCAGGGTGCCGCGCAGCTCACCCTTTAGCGCAGCCGCGTATTGCTCGAAGCCTTCCAGCTCGCCCAACAGACGCAAGGTTTCCTGATGAAACAACTCGCCCTTGCTGGTCAGACTGAACCCACCGCGGCCACGGTGGCACAACACCAGACCCAGATTGGCCTCCAACTGGCTCATGTAGGTGCTGATGGCCGAAGTCGACAGGTTGAGCTCCTGCTGCGCAGTGGCAAACCCCTGATGCCTGACCACGCTGGCAAAGATTCGTAATAGTTTTAGATCGGGTAAAGCGTTGGCCATGTATGACTCACTTTTCACTGCAGCCGCGAGCTTATCTCGCGCTCATCTCAAGCTCAAAAGGTCGCGAGACAAGCACGCTCCTCCACGTGGCGCGCATATTTTAGGCTCGGAGTCTAACTCGGGACCTTGGATTAGTTTAGAAAAATCTGAACTAAGTATTTGCCCATAGAGATTCTTCCCGCCGCCCGCCTTTCGCAGAATCGACCGCAATAACCACAACAAACGACGAGGTCTTTCCCGTGGATAAAATTCTTCACCAGCCACTGGGCGGCAATGAAATGCCACGCTTCGCCGGCATTGCTACCATGATGCGCCTGCCCCACGTGCAATCCGCTGCCGGTCTGGACGCTGCCTTTGTTGGTGTGCCCCTGGATATCGGAACATCATTGCGTGCAGGCACCCGCTTCGGCCCTCGCGAAATCCGCGCCGAATCCGTGATGATCCGCCCATACAACATGGCCACTGGCGCTGCCCCTTTCGACTCGCTGTCGGTCGCGGATATCGGCGACGTGGCAATCAACACCTTCAACCTGCTGGACGCCGTGCGCATCATCGAAGAGGCCTACGATGACATTCTCGAGCACAACGTGATCCCGTTGACGCTGGGTGGCGACCACACCATTACCCTGCCGATCCTGCGCGCTATCCATAAAAAGCACGGCAAGGTAGGCCTGGTGCATATCGATGCCCACGCCGATGTAAACGATCACATGTTCGGCGAAAAAATTGCCCACGGCACCACGTTCCGTCGCGCCGCCGAAGAAGGCTTGCTGGACTGCGACCGTGTCGTGCAAATCGGTTTGCGCGCCCAGGGCTACACCGCTGAAGACTTCAACTGGAGCCGCAAACAAGGTTTTCGTGTGGTTCAGGCCGAAGAGTGCTGGCACAAATCGCTGGAACCACTGATGGCAGAAGTCCGCGAAAAAGTCGGCAACGGCCCGGTTTACCTGAGCTTTGACATTGACGGGATTGACCCTGCCTGGGCACCTGGCACCGGCACCCCGGAAATTGGCGGCCTGACCACCATTCAAGCCATTGAAATCATTCGCGGCTGCCAAGGCCTCGACCTGATTGGTTGCGATCTGGTAGAAGTCTCGCCGCCCTACGACACCACCGGTAATACCTCACTGTTAGGCGCGAACTTGCTGTACGAAATGCTCTGCGTCTTGCCCGGCGTAGCCCATCGCTGAGGCCCGCCCATGAACGCACACGATGAAGTATTGAGTGCTGCGGCACAGTTGGTATCTGCCTTCGCCCGTAATGACCGCGAGGCTTATTTCGGCGCCTTCAGCGCAGATGCCAGCTTTGTGTTTTACACCTTGCCCGAACCGCTGCTGAGTCGCGACGCCTACCAGGTGTTGTGGGACAGCTGGCGGCAGGAGCAAGGGTTCGAGGTGCTTTCGTGTACCTCGAGCAACGCTTTTGTCAGCCTGCAAGGTGACGTGGCGATTTTTGTGCATGACGTGGCCACCGAGCTGCGCATGCAAGGGGAGCAGTACTTTAGCCAGGAGCGCGAGACCATTGTCTTTAAAAGACAAGAACCCCGCGCACAAGAACAAAAAGGCCTTTGGCTGGCCTGTCACGAACATTTATCCGCGATGCCGGAAAGGCTGCCCTCCCCTTAGCCAATGTGATCGGAGATGATCATGAATAATAAAAACAACCAAAATAGTGTGCGTCAAATTGAAACCCACGGAGTCGAACAGATTCCGGACAACGAGCGCAGTGCCAAGCCCAGCGACCTGTTCAGGCTGATCTTCGGCGGCGCCAATACCTTTGCCACTGCAGTGCTGGGCAGTTTCCCCGTACTGTTTGGCTTGTCGTTTCAAGCCGGTGTCTGGGCCATTGTGCTTGGTGTACTGCTGGGCTCGGTGATTCTGGCGCCGATGGGCCTGTTCGGGCCGATCAATGGCACCAGTAACGCCGTATCTTCCGGGGCACACTTCGGTGTGCACGGGCGGATTGTTGGCTCATTCCTTTCCTTGCTGACCGCCATCGCCTTCTTCTCACTGTCTGTGTGGAGTTCAGGGGATGCGTTGATCGGCGGGGCCAAGCGCATGATTGGCCTTCCAGAAAGCGACCTCAGCCTGGGCCTGGCCTATGGCCTGTTCGCGATTCTGGTGCTGACCGTATGCATCTATGGCTTCCGGTTCATGCTGTGGGTCAACCGGATTGCCGTGTGGGCCGCCAGCTTGCTGTTTTTACTGGGCATCTTCGCTTTTGCTCCAGCCTTCGACAGCCATTTCGCAGGCACTGTAGCAATGGGCCAGACCGGCTTTTGGGCAGCCTTTATTGGTGCCGCATTGGTCGCGATGAGCAACCCGATATCCTTCGGTGCGTTCCTCGGTGACTGGTCACGTTATATCCCTCGCCACACCCCAAAGCACCGCATCATGCTGGCCGTGATTGCAGCCCAAATAGCCACCTTGATCCCGTTTCTGTTTGGCCTGGCCACCGCCACCATCGTCGCGAGCAAGGCGCCGGACTACATCGCTGCCAATAACTACGTTGGCGGGTTGCTGGCGGTAGCACCGAGCTGGTTTTTCCTGCCGGTTTGCCTGATCGCACTGATTGGCGGCATGTCCACCGGGACTACCTCGCTGTATGGCACCGGGCTGGATTTATCGAGTGTGTTTCCCCGTGTGTTGTCGCGGGTAAAAGCAACGGTGCTGATTGGTCTGCTGTCGATTGCCTTCATCTTCATAGGACGCTTCGCCGCGAACCTGGTGCAGAGCGTCTCGACCTTCGCCGTGCTGATCATCACCTGCACCACGCCATGGATGGTGATCATGTTGATCGGCCTGATCGTGCGTCGCGGGTTCTATTGCCCGGATGACTTGCAGGTGTTCACCCGTGGCGAAAGTGGCGGCCGTTACTGGTTCCATCATGGCTGGAACTGGCGTGGCCTGGGTGCCTGGATCCCCAGCGCACTGGTTGGCCTGTGCTTCGTCAACCTGCCGGGACAGTTCGTGGGGCCGCTGGGCAATCTGGCCGATGGCATTGATATCAGCTTGCCAATAACCCTCGGGTTGGCGTCGCTGATGTACCTGGCCTTGCTCAGTCTGTTCCCGGAGCCTGCGCAGGTGTTTGCCCCGCACGACCCACGCAGCACACCCAAGGCTGCACCCGAAAAACCGGTGATCCCTGAAATCGCCTGATCGATCATAAAAAAAATAACCGGAGACTCGCCATCATGGCTTTAGATCTAATAGTCGTCCTTATCTACGCTGCGGCAATGCTGGTGCTGGGTTACTACGGCATGCGCAAGGCAAAAACCCACGAAGAATATCTGGTTGCGGGGCGCAATCTGGGCCCGACGCTGTACATGGGCACCATGGCTGCCACTGTGCTGGGCGGTGCGTCCACGGTGGGTACGGTACGTTTGGGTTATGTGCACGGGATTTCGGGCTTCTGGCTGTGCGCGGCACTGGGCTGCGGGATCATCGCGCTCAACCTGTTCCTGGCCAAGCCATTGCTCAAGCTGAAAATCTTTACCGTGACCCAAGTGCTGGAAAAACGGTACAACCCGATGGCTCGCCAGGCCAGTGCGGTGATCATGCTGGCCTATGCGCTGATGATTGGCGTAACGTCGATCCTGGCCATCGGCACCGTGCTGGAAGTGCTGTTCGGCCTGCCGTTCTGGGTCTCTGTGCTGCTTGGTGGCGGTGTTGTAGTGGTGTACTCGACCATCGGCGGGATGTGGTCGCTGACCCTGACTGACATCGTGCAGTTTGTGATCAAGACCGTAGGCCTGATGTTCGTGCTGCTGCCGATCTGCCTCTACCGTGTCGGTGGTTGGGATGAGCTGGTGAGCAAACTGCCGGCCTCAGACTTCAACTTCACCAGCATTGGCTGGGAAACCATCGTCACCTACTTCATGATCTACTTCTTCGGCATTTTGATCGGCCAAGACATCTGGCAGCGGGTGTTTACCGCTAAAACGGACAAAGTAGCCAAGTACGCCGGTACGTTTGCAGGCTTCTATTGCATCCTTTACGGCCTGACCTGCGCTCTGATCGGCATGGCCGCACATGTGTTGATCCCGGATCTGGGCAACGTCAACAACGCATTCGCCGCCATTGTTAAAGTCTCGCTACCGGACGGCATTCGCGGGCTGGTGATTGCAGCAGCCCTGGCAGCCATGATGTCCACTGCCAGCGCTGGCTTGCTCGCCGCCTCCACCGTCTTGACCGAAGACCTGTTGCCCAAGTTGCGTGGCGGCAAGCAGTCGAGCCTGAAGATCAACCGCCTGTTCACCTTGCTCACCGGCTTTGTGGTTCTGGCCATCGCGCTGGTGGTCAACGATGTGATCAGCGCGCTCACGCTGGCCTACAACCTGCTGGTTGGCGGCATGCTGGTGCCATTGATTGGGGCGATTTACTGGAAGCGCGCCACCACGGCAGGCGCCATCAGCAGCATGAGCCTGGGCTTTATCACGGCACTGGTCTTCATGTTCAAGGATGGTCTGGACGCCAACACGCCTATCTATTACAGCCTGGGCGTAGGCCTCATCAGCTTTATCGTGGTCAGCCTGCTGGATCGTCGTCCAGCCACATTGGCCAACGCTGCCTGATACCCACTTTCTTCAGCGGGCGCGACGTCGGAGGTCGTGCCCGTTTTTTTTCGGTATCACGCGCTAGCGCTTCAACGGCGACGTTGCGGACGGCGACGCGGATCTTCGACGGGAATCGGAATCGGTTGCAATGGAGGCTCAATCAGGCCCAGGGCAACGCCGACGTCATGCAGCCAAGTTTTCAGTTTGTCTTTCATATTTCCCCCTTGGGGCCACTCTTGCGACCGGGTTCCTTGGTCGCTTCGTACAGATGATAGTCCTAACTCCTACAAGATGCTTGCTTAAGGTCAATGAACTTTAGGCTAGTGCTCCTCTTTTTTGGTTATGCCGACACCCGTTGTGGCACCGCATTCAGGTTGTGGTTTTGAGGCAGCGCCTGTTGCAACGCTATCCACGCATTCAAGTTGGCGCCCAGCATGCCCTTTCGCCACATTAACCATGTAGTGGCAGAGGCAAAAGGTTGTTTCAAGGGATGTACGCCAACGCTTTCTCGGCCCGGCAAGCTAGCCAGCATCGAGGCGGGCATCAACGCGACGCCTGAGCCTGCCACCACACAGGCCAACATGCCCTGATAAGACTCGATCTCCATGACCCGCCCCATCGCTGCCCGATCGCTGGCGTACCAGGCCTCAAGCCGGGTGCGGTAGGAACAGCCCTGGCGAAAAGCAAACACTTCACGCCCTTGCACATCCTGGGCGCGGGTGATCGGCGGGTGATCCAGATCGCTGATCAACACCAGTTGTTCTTCGCAGAACTCAACACCATCCAACCCCGCCAGCTCCAGCGGGCCGTCAACCAAGGCGGCATCCAGGCGCCCGGTGAGCAACCCTTCGAGCAACTCTGCACTCGGAGCCGACTGTACGTGCAAGTTCACTGCCGGGTAGGTGCGGTGGTAGTGCGCCAGCAAGCCGGGCAAATGTATGGCCGCGGTGCTGTACATCGTCCCGAGAGTAAATTTGCCGGACGGCACTCCGCCTTGAACGGCCCCAAGCGCTTCATCACGCAGGGCAAACAGGCGCTCGGTGTAATCGAGCAACACCTTGCCCGCTGGGGACAGTTGCAAGCGCTGACGCTCGCGCATGAACAGCTCGACCCCCATCTGCTCTTCCAGTTGCTTGAGCCGCGTCGACAGATTGGAAGGCACGCGATGCAGGCGCTCAGCCGCGCGGGTGATCGAGCCCTCCTCGGCCACGGCCTGAAATATTCGTAATTGACTGAACTCCACGCCTTTCTCCAAAACTGAACAAGTAACTCACTATTATTCAATTTTATAGAAAGTCAATTACCACTAGCCTGACGGTCATTGTCACTGCTCGGGAATTAACAGCATGTCACCCCTGACTCGTTTACTCGCCAGCTTTATCGCACTCATGATGGCCATGGGTATTGGCCGCTTTTCACTCACACCGCAGTTGCCGCACTTGATCAGCGAAGGTCAGATCGACTTGACCGGCGCCGGGCTGATTGCCGCCGCCAACTACCTGGGTTATTTGATCGGCGCTTTGGATGCCATCCGCGCCAGGCGCCCTGAGCAAGTACGCGGCCGCCTGCACATCGGCCTGTGGCTCTGTGTGCTGCTAACGCTGGTTTCATACTGGGCAAAAGGCTTTTGGCCGCATTTGCTGCTGCGCTTTGGCGCCGGGGCGGCCAGTGCATGGGTCATGGTGATGATCACCGCCCTGAGCCAACAGGTGGCCGTCAGCAGCAACCGTCCTCGCTTGGGTGCCCTGGTGTTCGCCGGGCCAGGCGCCGGCGTTGTACTCACCGGGTTGCTGGCACTGTTTGCCAACGTCCACGGGCAGAACTCATCCATGCTGTGGTTGATTTATGCAGTGGCGGCCTTGCTGATGTTGCTGGTTATCATGCCGATCCTGCCGCAATCGAACGCGCTTGCCCCACAAGCGCAAGCGGCACCGTCCAGCCCACGTCACCCGGGCATCACCCGCTTAGGGGCAATTTATGCCTTATACGGTCTGGGCTACATCATTCCAGCGACCTTCTTGTCGCAAATGGCCAGCGCGCAGTTTCACGGTCAGTGGCAAGCCGATCTGTTCTGGCCGGCATTCGGGCTGTGCGCCGCGATCGGTGTGGTGTTGATCAGCTTTCATCGCCCCTCGCCCCGTACCACTCGCCTGTGGCTGATGGCGGCGTTGTGGGTTCAAGCGGCAGGTGTTCTGGCGTGCTTGCTGCCCAGCAGCGCAGGGTTGGCACTAGGTGTGATCTTGTGTGGGACGCCTTTTCTGGCCTGTATGCCGCTGGTGATGCAAAGCTCGCGAGATATCGCCCCCCACGCCACTGCGCGCAACGCGGCCTTGCTGACGGCCTGCTTTGCCGTCGGCCAGTTGTGCGGGCCTTTGCTCGCGGCGGTTAGCAGCCATGTCAGTGGCGGCTTACAGCCAGCACTGATCATCGCGGCCAGCGGTTTAGTGCTGGCCGGCGTGCTGGCTTTGCAGTTGATCAATTTTGTAGCCATTGCCGAAATCCCCGAACGTGCGGTTTAAGGCATGCCCGGGGTAAAGACCAGCACCACATCCGTCGACCGCTTGCTTAAACCAGTTCGATGCGGTCGGCGTGGATCACAATCTTGCCTTCTTTGTATAACGCACCAATGGCCTTTTTAAAGTTGCCCTTGCTGACGCCAAACAGGCTGCTGATCAAGTCCGGTGAACTTTTATCACTGACCGGCAGTACACCGTTGTTTTCACGCAACTTGCTGAGGATCTTCGAGTTCAAGCTGCTGGCCGCTTGCTGCCCCACAGGCTGCAAACTCAGGCTGATCTTGCCGTCCGGGCGAACTTCTTTGATGTAGCCTTTTTCTTGCTTGCCCGCGCGCAGAAACTTGAACACTTCGTTCTTGTGGATCAAGCCCCAATGCTTGTTGTTAATCACAGCCTTGAAGCCCATGTCCGTAGCTTCAGCCACCAGCAGATCGACTTCCTGGCCAACCTGGTAATTAGCCGGGGTTTTGTCCAGGTAGCGGTCCAGGCGGGCTGTAGCCGTGATGCGACGGGTATGTTTGTCGAGGTAAACGTGCACGACAACATATTCGCCAGCGGTCATCTGGCGTTTTTCTTCGGAATACGGCAACAGCAAATCTTTTGGCAATCCCCAATCAAGGAAAACACCTATGCTATTGATTTCCACAACTTTAAGACTGGCAAACTCACCTACTTGAACTTTTGGTTTTTCAGTGGTGGCAATTAACTTGTCATCGCTGTCCAAATAAACAAATACATTGAGCCAATCTTCATCTTCACTGGGAATATCTTTTGGAATATAACGATTGGGCAACAGAATTTCTCCGTCTGCCCCACCGTCCAGATACAAACCAAAGTTAGTGTGTTTAACCACTTGCAAGCTGTTGTAGCGACCGATTAAAGCCATGTCCAATACCCTCATTACGTGGGGCGCATTCTACCCGAGTTTGGCCCGGCGAATCGGGGGGTTGCAGCACGGCGTTCAATTTTTTTGCAAAAGGCCTGATTTATCAGGGATTTTCCCCTGCTCCATGGGACCACTCGTCAGCCCGACGCAGGCCCCACGCCAGCCTGAACCGCTTAAATGCATGCCGATGATATGAATTAAAACAGCGAGTTAGCGGACTATTAGAGTGTTGATTATGGGCCTGATGATGGTCTTTATAATAATCCAGAGAGATATTTACCAAGCAATTATCACGTAATTCAGTTACTATCTGCGGCCAAGTTATTTTCTACAGGTGAATAGCCGCCATGCGTGTAAAAGCATCCGCCAGCAAAGTAAAGCCAGCGCCCGCTGTTGAAACCAGTGATTCAATCAATGCTCAAATTGCAGCATTCCTGAAATCCGGCGGCGAAATCCAGCAAATTGACAAAGGCGTCAGCGGCCAAACTTTCGGCGCATCCAAGCAAATTTCGCTGGGTAAAAAGTAATATCTCCGCTCCATTCTGGTCCTGATGCGCTTTGCCTCCCAAAGCGCTGGGACTTCTGACGGGGTTGCTCCCCCGCTGCGCAATATCCAGGAAATCGACGAACGGCGCCCATCTGCCGGTCTACATCCGTATTCTTGATCCTCTCTAGAGCAAGCCTTCGAGCCAATCACTGCATCCAGCTGTCAAGGGAGTGACCCATGCTCACACGGGCGTTATTACTCACCGGCACCTTGCTGTCCAGCGCGGCGGTAAACGCACAAGTGTTTTCCCGCGAATTGGGCGATTTCGACCTCAAGATGGGCACTCAACCAAGCCGCAGCATGGCCCAGGGCCTGGTCAAGCCAACCAGCCCGGGCTCGACGTTCCACGGTGGCCTGGACCTCACGCACAACAGTGGCTGGTACATCGGCCAATGGGCACCAACCATGGGCCTCAAGCCCGGCAGTAACCTGGAAGTCGACTCCTACCTCGGTTACAAACACCCTTTTGACCAGACCCTGAGCTATGAACTGGGGATGATTCATTACAGTTACCCCAAGGTCAGCCCTTTGGACAGCCAGCAGTTTTATGCGGGGCTTACCCTGTTGGGCACCCGGATCGGCGCGGCATTCACCAATGATCCGGATAGACGCGACAGCACCGTATTTGCCGACTTAGGCGCCAATCGTGCGTTGGGTATTGGGGTTAGCGTGAAATACACCACGCATCAATTGGGCACACCGGTTTCCATCGCCGACGGCGGCAGCGTGCGTACCTTCAATGACTGGTCGATCACCTTCTCACGCCCCTGGATGGGCATGAACCTGAACGTGATCTACAGCGACTCCAGCCTCGACGGCGGTGATTGCTCAGCCTACTCGGGGCAAAATCCGCAGTGCGATGGGTTGCTGACGTTCAAGGCTGAACGTTCGTTTTATTGAGGGGTATTACAGAATCTGCAGGAGCGAGTGTGCCTCGCGATCTTTTGCTCTGAAAAGCTCGCGAGGCAGTCTTTACCCGTGAGCGTTACTCAGCAGCCGGGGCCGGCTTGCGGCGCTTGAGCGGCGCCATGCCGTCGTTGCTGACCAGGGACGGAGCATCGGACTTGGGACGGTTGGCGGTTTTGCGCTTGGTCGGTGCCTTGGCGCCGGTTTTTTTCTTGTCGCCTTTGGCGTCCGTCTTTTTCTTCTTGACGCCCACGGCCTTACCCGAAGCCTTGACTTTCTTCGGACCGCTGTAGGTGCCTTTGACTTCCTTGATCACTCGGCGCTCGAAGCTTTGCTTCAAGTAGCGCTCGATGCTGGACATCAGGTTCCAGTCACCGTGGCAAATCAACGAAATTGCCAGGCCATCGTTACCGGCACGACCGGTACGACCAATGCGGTGAACGTATTCGTCGCCGCTGCGAGGCATGTCAAAGTTGATGACCAGGTCCAGACCTTCAACGTCCAGGCCGCGGGCAGCTACGTCGGTAGCGACCAGGATCTTCACACCGCCCTGCTTCAGGCGATCGATGGCCAGCTTGCGGTCCTTTTGATCTTTCTCGCCGTGCAGCACAAACGCCTTGTACTCCTGAGCCACCAGACGGCCGTAGATACGGTCGGCCATGGCCCGAGTGTTAGTGAAGACGATAGCTTTTTGATAAGTCTCGTTGGCCAGTAACCAGTTCACAATCTGCTCTTTGTGCTGGTTGTGATCCGCAGTGATGATTTGCTGACGGGTGGTGGAGTTCAGTTGGCTGACCTGGTTGAGCTGCAAATGCTCCGGGTTGGTCAAGACCTTGCCGATCATGTCGCGCAGACCCGAACCACCGGTGGTGGCCGAGAACAACATGGTCTGCTGACGGTTCGGGCATTCATCAACCAGACGCTGCACGTCTTCGGCAAATCCCATGTCGAGCATGCGGTCGGCCTCGTCGAGCACCAGCACCTCGACGTCGTTCAATTGCAGGTTGCCGGCGTTCAGTTGCTCAAGCAAACGACCCGGCGTACCGATCAGGATGTCAGGCACCTTGCGCAGCATGGCGGCCTGCACCTTGAAGTCTTCACCGCCGGTAATCAGGCCGGACTTGATGAACGTGAACTGCGAAAAGCGTTCAACTTCTTTGAGTGTTTGCTGGGCCAGTTCACGGGTTGGCAGCAAAATCAACGCTTTGATGCTGACACGGATTTTGGCCGGGCCGATCAGGCGGTTGAGAATCGGCAGGACGAAAGCGGCGGTTTTGCCACTCCCGGTTTGAGCTGTAACCCGCAGGTCACGCCCTTCGAGCGCGAGCGGGATGGCCGCTGCCTGCACAGGCGTAGGCTCGACAAATTTAAGCTCGGCCACAGCTTTAAGCAGGCGTTCGTGCAGGGCGAAATCGGAAAACACGGGTGCTACCTCGAAGAAATGCGAAAAATCAGCGGCATAGAGTAACGGTTTCGAGCGCTCAGGCCGAGTTTCTTTGCATCAACGGCCCGAAACAAATGCTTTTTTAGGGTCTTTAGTCCATTAACGGCCCATAAATCGCCTTGAGATGCTCTAATCACACGGCCATTTCTTTTTGGGATAACGCTTTAACTTATGGATACTCAAACACTCTGGAGCCAAATCGTGGGCCTATGGGCCAATCTGGAACAACATCCCTGGGTGTCGGCAATTCTGGGCCTGATCATTTTAGTGAGTATTGCCCTGTTTGCCGGTCACATCGCTCGCATCATCATCTTGCGCGTTACTAAAATGCTTGCACGCCAACCCGCACTGCATTGGGTCAGTGACTTACGCGAACACAAAGTCTTTCATCGCATTGCGCAAATGACGCCTTCGTTGATGATCCAGTTCGGACGCAACCTGGTGCCTGATCTGACCGAGAACGGTCGCCACTTCCTCGGCAATCTGGCACTAGCCATCACTATTTTCGTGCTGACGCGGGTCATCAGTGCCCTGCTCGACGCCTTGCTCGATATTTATTCGCGCACCAATTACGCCAAGACCCGCCCTATCAAGGGCTATGTCCAACTCGGCAAAATGCTGCTGTATGTGTTTTCCGCGATCATCATTGTCGCGACCTTGATCGACCGCTCGCCCATGCTGCTGCTCTCGGGCCTGGGTGCAATGTCTGCGGTCATCCTGCTGGTTTACAAAGACACGCTGCTGTCATTTGTCGCCAGTGTGCAGTTGACCAGCAACGATCTGCTGCGTGTCGGCGACTGGATCGAAATGCCGCAAGTGGGCGCTGACGGCGACGTGATCGACATCACTTTGCACACCGTCAAAGTGCAGAACTTTGACAAGACCATCGTTTCGATTCCGACCTGGCGCCTGATGTCCGAATCGTTCAAGAACTGGCGCGGCATGCAGCAGTCCGGTGGTCGGCGGATCAAGCGCAGTATCTTTATCGATGCCGGACAAATCGGTTTCTTGAGTGATGAACAGGAAGAACGCCTGGAAAAAGTACGCTTATTGAGCGACTACCTGGTGCGCAAAAAAATCGAACTCGAAAAATGGAACGAGGCACAGGGCAAGGTGGCCTCACTGGCCGCCAACCGTCGGCGCATGACCAACATCGGCACCTTCCGTGCCTATGCACTGGCCTACCTGAAAAGCCACGCACAGATCCAACCGAACATGACGTGCATGGTGCGCCAACTGCAAGCCACCCCGCAGGGTGTTCCCCTCGAAATCTACTGCTTCACGCGTACCACCGTGTGGGACGATTACGAGCAGATTCAGGGCGATATCTTCGACTACTTGCTCTCGGTATTGCCTGAGTTCGGCCTGAGCTTGTATCAACAGCCGAGCGGCAACGACTTGCGTAATGGGCTCTTGAGCAAAATCAAAGGGCCCGAGGAAAAAGAGCCACAGCAAATCGATATGCAATAAGTAAAAGGCTGCGATCCACGGGTAACCGTTGATCGCAGCCTCTCGCTTGGGCAGCCGTTCAGGTGTGCTTGAACTGCGGATCGCCGGTCAGCTGGAACAACAACTTGATGCCTTCGGGCCAGTCACCCAGGCCACTCTCATGGTTGATGTGCCTGGCTTGCTGCAACCACACCAATTCACTGCCCCAGGCCTGGCTGAAGGCTGTCGCCCGCTCAACGCTCACATAGGGATCATCCGTGCTGGCCACGGTTATCGAGTCAAAGGGTAAAAGGCCCAGGTGCATGGGTGTAAAACCTGACGTACCTTGCGGATAACTCGGCGCTTCAGTGTCGCTGGGGGCTACCAGCAATGCGCCGCGAACCCGGTTTTTGGCATCGTTGGGGTACTGTTTCGACCACGCCGCAATCAGGTTGCACGCAAGACTGTGCCCCACCAACACGACCGGTCGCTGGCTGGAAGTGACTTTGTCGTGTAATCGCTGAACCCAGTCAGCGCACACCGGCGTGTTCCAGTCGTCTTGCTTGACCCGTTTCAGTCCGCTGTAGTTCTTCTCCCAGCGCGTTTGCCAATGATCTTCCCCCGAGTTATTCAGGCCCGGCAAGATCAACACTTTGACTGTCATTCCTACTCCCCTTTAAGGCGTTAGTTAGGCCTTAAAGACCTTAGCCCCTCACAGCCCTGCGGTCTAGCCGACTGATCCAGACGGCCAACAGAATCACCGTGCCGCCCAACAACAAACGGCCCAACGGTTCGTGCTGGTTCCAGATCAGCAGGTTGAGCAGCAGACCGACCGGCACATGCAGGTTGTTCATGACCGCCAGGGTGCCACCGCTCACCAGGCAGGCGCCCTTGTTCCACCAGTACATGCCCAGCGCCGTCGACACCAGGCCCAGAAACAGCAGCACGCCCCACTGCAACGGTGCATCGGGTAAAAAGTGGGCTTTGCCGAACAGCAAGAAGGCAGGCAACACCACGACGAGTGCGCCGACATAAAAGAATCCGAAGCGCTGGTAACCCGGTAGGTCACTCGGATAACGCACCACCAAGCGACGGTACAACACCTGACCAGCGGCATAGGTGAAGTTGGCCAGTTGCAGTAGCAAGAAGCCTTTGAAAAAGTCAGGGCTGATGCTGTCAAAACGAATCACCGCAGCCCCCGAGACTGCCACCAGCGCAGCGACCAGCGCCCACGGGTTGAAGCGCCGATTGAGCGCGTCTTCGATCAGGGTGACGTGCAGTGGCGTCAGAATCGTGAACAACAGCACTTCGGGCACGGTGAGCACGCGGAAGCTCAAATACAGACACACATAGGTGATGCCGAACTGCAGGGCGCCAATCACCAGCATGCCGCGCATAAAGCCAGGTTCGACCTGACGCCAGCGTGTCAGTGGGATAAACACCAGGCCGGCCAGCACCACACGTACCAGCACAGCGAAGTAACTATCGACATGCCCGGCCAGATATTCGCCAATCAGGCTGAAAGAAAACGCCTGGATGAGCGTTACAACCAACAAGTAACCCATAAATCTCTCGCCCGAAATTGAATGGACGCGACCTTAGCGGTTTTTCAGCAGGCAGCGCTATCGGCCCGTAAACCGCAGGCAAAAAAAAACCCGATCCAGCGTAGAGCTGATCGGGCGATAGCACTCAAAGAAAGTGCCAAGGGAGGTTCGATGCGCGAACCGCTTGCTTGAAGGAGCAGTGATGCGAATTAAGCCATGGAACGATTATCTGTCGATTAACAGACCGGGCTCATGCCACATCAGAGAGCTTGGCCTTGGCATGGTTCAACCCTTTTTCCTGGAAATCACCGCCCAGGTTCATGCCTTCAGCATGGATAAAGGTCACATCGTGAATTCCGATAAAGGCCAGCACTTGCCGCAGGTACGGCTCCTGGTGGTCTGCGGCGCTGCCTGCATAAATGCCGCCACGGGCAGTCAACACATAGGCTTTTTTGCCGGTCAGCAGGCCCTGTGGCCCGGTGTCGGTGTATTTGAAGGTCAGGCCTGCACGCAACACATGGTCCAGCCAGGCCTTGAGTGTGCTGGGAATTGCAAAGTTGTACATCGGAGCCGCCAGGACCACGACATCTGCTGCCAGCAGTTCGTCGGTCAGCCGGTTGGAGCGCTGCAACGATTGCTGCTCGGCTGCACTACGCTGCGCTTCGGGCTTCATCCAGCCGCCGAGCAAATCAGCGTCCAGGTGTGGCACCGGATTAGCTGCCAGATCGCGAACAGTCAGTTGGTCAGCCGGATGGAGAGTCTTCCAATGGCTGATGAACTGCTGAGTCAGTTCGCGGGAAAACGAATCCTGTAAGCGAGCACTGCTTTCAACGATCAAAACATTAGACATGAGAGATAGGCTCCATCTGTAGGGGCTGTAAGGCGATGGACTAAATCCTAGAGGTCATTTCATTGATGAAAAAGCATAAATATCTGCTACAACCTATCTATAAATTTGTTTATTAATGAGTACCCTGTAACGGCTGCGCCAGCCACACACTGTCTCGAACCCAAAGGAATACAACGTGAAAGCGCCCCGCGTGACCCTGGATCAATGGCGTACTCTGCAAGCGGTGGTCGACCACGGCGGTTTTGCGCAAGCTGCCGAGGTGCTGCACCGCTCACAGTCGTCTGTCAGTTACACCGTCGCTCGCATGCAGGATCAACTCGGCGTGCCACTGTTGCGTATCGACGGGCGTAAAGCCGTGCTTACCGAAGCCGGCGGTGTTTTGCTACGCCGCTCTCGCCAACTGGTCAAACAGGCCAGCCAGTTGGAAGACCTCGCTCATCATATGGAGCAAGGCTGGGAAGCCGAGGTGCGGCTGGTGGTTGATGCCGCCTACCCGAACGCGCGACTGGTGCGTGCCCTGACAGCCTTTATGCCGCAAAGCCGTGGCTGCCGTGTGAGGTTGCGCGAAGAGGTGCTGTCCGGTGTCGAAGAGGTGTTACTCGAAGGCGTGGCCGACTTGGCCATCAGCAGTTTCAACATTCCCGGCTACCTGGGAACAGAGCTGAGCACGGTCGAATTCATTGCCGTGGCACATCCCGAGCACGCCTTGCATCGCATGCAACGGGTGTTGCATTTCCAGGACCTTGAAAGCCAGTTGCAAGTGGTTATTCGCGACTCCGGCCGCCAACAGCCTCGTGACGTAGGCTGGCTGGGCTCCGAACAACGCTGGACGGTGGGCAGCCTGGCCACGGCGGCAGCGTTTGTGGCCAGCGGCCTGGGCTTTGCGTGGCTGCCACGACACATGATCGAGCGCGAACTCAAAGAAGGCGTACTCAAGCCGTTGCCACTGGATCAGGGCGGTGACCGTCACCCGGTGTTCTACCTGTACGCCAATAAAGACAAGCCATTGGGCCCGGCCACGCAAATTCTGGTCGAGTTGTTGCGCATCTTCGACACCGCACCACTGGACGCGGCATTTGCCGCACCTGAGCAGGCATAAACAGCAGATTGCAGCCATGACGGCGGTGGGCAGGAACATCGATCACGCATATCCTGTCCAAGCTTCGCGGCTGGCCATCTATCATTGCCTACCTCATCACCTTCCATCCAACACACAGCGCGTTTACTGACGCCGTGGTTGCCACCTTTCAGGACTTTTGCCTTATGTTGAAAAAAATCGCCTTCGCTGCCAGTGCCCTGCTCTTTGCTGCCAACCTGATGGCCGCAACACCTGCGCCAAACAAAGCGGCAAACGCGCCTGCCGCGCAAAAAGCCCCGCACGTTCTACTGGACACCAGCTTTGGCCCTATCGAAGTCGAACTGGACCCGGTTCATGCCCCCATCAGCTCCAAGAACTTTTTGGACTATGTCGACAGTGGCTTTTACAACAACACGATTTTCCACCGTGTGATTCCGGGCTTTATGGCCCAAGGCGGCGGCTTTACCGGGCAAATGGTGCAAAAGACCACCCGCGACCCTATCAAGAACGAAGCCAGCAATGGCCTGCATAACGTGCGCGGCACCCTGTCGATGGCGCGCACCTCCAATCCGAACTCAGCAACCAGTCAATTTTTTATCAATGTGGTCGATAACCCGATCCTGGACCCGGGCCGTGATGAAGGTTATGCCGTGTTTGCCAAAGTCGTAAAAGGCATGGATGTAGTCGACAACATCGTCAATACCCAGACCACGACCAAGTCCGGCATGCGTGATGTGCCAATTGACCCTATCTACATCAAGTCTGCCAAACGCATCGACTAAGTGCTTCGAATGCTGCGCGGAGCCTGACCGGCCCTGGCCGGTCATACCACATAAGGAGAGTCCGCTCTGCGGGCGTCAGTGACCATGCTTTATCGTCGTTTTGAACAACTGATCGATATATTTCGCGAAGCTCCCAGCGCCGCACCGCCTAACACCGTTTGGGCGTTTTACGTTTACTACCTGCGCCAGGTCTGGCCGATTTTTGCTGCCCTGCTGGTCGTAGGGTTGGTCGCCGCCCTGATCGAGGTCTCGCTGTTCAGTTACCTGAGCACCCTGATTGACCTGGCACAAGGTACGCCCAATAC
Organism: Pseudomonas sp. 7P_10.2_Bac1; assembly: GCF_025465935.1. Lineage (GTDB taxonomy): Bacteria > Pseudomonadota > Gammaproteobacteria > Pseudomonadales > Pseudomonadaceae > Aquipseudomonas. The sequence continues at coordinate 37,927 of NZ_JANLNV010000009.1, forward strand.
CGACTTTTTCCACGCTCACAGCGGCGAACTGATCTGGATGGCAGTGGTTGCGCTGATCATTCGCCCGGTGTTCTTTGGCCTGCATGATCTGCTCGTGCACCAGACCCTGAGCCCGAGCATGACCAGCCTGATTCGCTGGCAAAACCACAGCTATGTGCTGAAACAGAGCCTGAACTTTTTCCAGAACGATTTCGCCGGGCGGATTGCCCAGCGCATCATGCAAACCGGTAACTCGCTGCGCGACTCCGCGGTGCAGGCGGTCGATGCCTTGTGGCACGTGCTGATCTACGCCATCAGCTCGCTGGTGCTGTTTGCCGAAGCAGACTGGCGACTGATGATCCCGCTGCTGACCTGGATCGCGTGCTACATCGGCGCGTTGTACTACTTCGTGCCCCGGGTCAAGGAACGCTCGGTGGTGTCCTCGGATGCACGCTCGAAGTTGATGGGCCGCATCGTCGACGGCTACACCAACATCACGACGCTCAAGCTGTTTGCCCATACCAATTACGAGCAGCAGTACGCCCGTGAAGCCATCGTCGAACAGACCGAAAAGACCCAGCAGGCCAGCCGCATCATCACCAGCATGGACGTCAGCATCACTACCCTGAACGGGCTGTTGATTGTCAGCACCAGCGGCCTCGCGCTGTGGCTGTGGAGTCAATCACTGATCAGCGTCGGCGCCATTGCCCTGGCCACCGGCCTGGTGATCCGCATCGTTAACATGTCCGGCTGGATCATGTGGGTGGTCAACGGTATTTTCGAAAATATCGGCATGGTACAGGACGGTTTGCAGACCATCGCACAACCCATTGTGGTCAAGGACCGGGACAACGCGCCGCGCTTGAAAGTCGATCACGGCGAAGTACGCTTTGAACACGTGGACTTTCACTACGGCAAGCACAGCGGGATCATCAGCGACCTGAATCTGCTGATCAAACCCGGTGAAAAGATCGGCTTGATCGGCCCATCGGGAGCAGGTAAATCGACGCTGGTTAACCTGCTTCTGCGCCTGTATGACCTGCAAGGCGGAAGGATCTTGATAGACGGTCAGAATATCGCCGAGGTAACGCAAGAAAGCCTGCGCGAACAGATCGGCATGATTACCCAGGACACGTCCTTGCTGCACCGCTCGATCCGCGACAACTTGCTGTATGGCAAGCCGGACGCCACGGACGAAGAGCTCTGGGCCGCCGTGCACAAAGCCCGTGCGGATGAGTTCATCCCTGCCCTTTCAGACGCTCAGGGCCGTACTGGTTTTGACGCACATGTGGGTGAGCGTGGGGTCAAGCTGTCGGGTGGCCAGCGCCAGCGCATCGCCATCGCGCGGGTGCTGCTCAAGAATGCGCCGATCCTGATCATGGATGAAGCGACTTCGGCGCTCGACTCCGAAGTCGAAGCTGCCATCCAGGAAAGCCTCGAAACCTTGATGCAAGGCAAAACCGTGATCGCCATCGCCCACCGACTTTCCACCATTGCCAAAATGGACCGTCTGGTGGTGCTCGAAAAGGGCCGTATTGCCGAGTCTGGAACCCATAGCGAGTTGCTTGCTCACGGCGGGTTGTATGCGCGTCTGTGGCAACACCAGACGGGAGGGTTTGTGGGCATCGACTGATCCGGCAACTCAGCGACCGCTTTCCCGCACAACACATCGCCAGGGCTCGTCATCAGCGAGCCCTGGCTTTTTTTTGAGCGCTTTGCAGCAGGGCGCGTCAAGCCTGGCGATAAGGCAGCGCGGTACGGGCTTCGTCGGCATAAGCCAGCACACCGACCCGCTCGCGCACCAGAAAATCACTGACGGCGGCTTTGAGGCCCTGATGGCGCAGGTAATGCCAGGAATGGGTGATGACCGGCTCAAACCCGCGTATCAGCTTGTGCTCCCCCTGAGCACCCGCATCAAAACGCTGGATGCCCTGGGCAATCGCATAATCCATGCCCTGATAAAAACAGGTTTCGAAATGCAAACGGTCGAACTCGGCCAGACAGCCCCAATAACGGCCGTAGAGACTACCGCCGCCGATCAAGCTGAACGCCATGGCCACCGGGGTTGAGCCCTGCTTTGCCAATACCACGCGTATTGACTCGGGCATGCGCTCGGCCAACAGGCTGAAAAAAGCACGGCTCAGGTAAGGCGTTTGGCGTCGCACGGCATAGGTGTTGGCGTAGCAGGCGTAGACAAAATCCCACTGCGCTTCGGTCACCTGCTGACCTTGCAGCCATTCAAACTCAAACCCCTGCCCCGCTACTTGCTCGCGCTCCTTGCGCATTTGCTTGCGCTTGCGCGAACTCAGCGCATCGAGAAAGTCCTGAAAATCGCGGTACTCGCGGTTTTGCCAATGAAACTGGCAACCCAACCGCTGCAACCAGCCAGGTTGCTGTGCGAGTGCGGCATCAGCCAGTTCATCGGTGAAGTTGATGTGCGCACTGGACAGCCCTTCGATCTCCAGATAACCGGGCACTGCACCCAGTAACTCAAGACCGTCTTCAGCGCGCGCGGCCAGCAGTCGCGGGCCGCCTACCGGGCTGAAAGGCACCGCCGTCAACAACTTGGGGTAGTACTCGATCCCGGCCCGTTCGCAGGCGTTGGCCCACTCGTGATCAAACACGTATTCGCCGTATGAATGCCACTTGCGGTAACTGGGCAAAGCCGCCAGCACCCGGCCATTCTCGATGTGCAACAGGTGTTCAGGCTGCCAACCGGATTGCGGGCCCAGGCTGCCGCTGTCTTCCAGAGCACTGAGGAACGCATGGCGAAGGAACGGCTGCGCCGCAGGCACCAGTGAATCCCATTGCTGGGCCGAGATGGACGACAGGCTGTCCAAACGTTGTAACGGCATGCAAAGCCCCTGACCTGTTGCGTAGAAGCGCGATCTTAACACCTGACATGTGACAGCGCGTTCATTGCGTTAATAGGCCCACAACGTACTCGGGTAATGACGAACGCGCGCAGATGACCCGTTTCAACCTCTCACGGAGCTGTCACAGAGCTGATGTCACTAAGCCGCCTTTTAGTCATATCCAATGGCGATGATTGCGCCGCTTCCTTGAAGCCGGAGTTATGAGCGAGCACTTACAACCCCACGTAAACACCCTATTTGAGAGCCCATAAGGCTTCTGTTCTATTTGTGCCGCGAGTGTTCACTCAACATTCGCTGAACCGTCGCCTCCAGATCACTGGGTAACGACTCGGGCAGCGTCTGCATCGTTGCCCTCATCAAACGCATTTGCCTGATAAAGCGCCGACAGTTCGGACAAAACAGCAAGTGATGCTGGACCAGAAAACGCTCACGAACGCTCAACTGCCGGTCCATATGATCACTTGATCGCGCGACGAATTGCTTGCAGCTCAACATTCACCGGTCTCCTCGAAATGCTCCACGGTCGCAAAGACTTTAAGCCGGGCACGATGCACCAGCACTCGGGCATTAGAGAGCGAGATGTCGAGAAGATTACAAATCTGCTCCAACTCCAGCCCCTGGCGTTCACGCAGTATCAGCACCGAGCGTTGCAATTGCGGCAAGCTGAGCAGCGTGTGCTCTAGGCAATCGCGCAATTCCTCTTCGGTGAGCAGCGCTTCAGGGGTGTCATGGTGCCAGGCATAAGGGGCCATCAACCAATGGCCATCAGCCGCAAAGCGCTCATCATCCACCGTCCCGTGGGGCGACGGCAGATCGTCAAGCAAGACTTCACGGCGGTTGTGTTTAAGGCGGGTTTTAGCGGCGTTGGCGGTGATGGTCAGCAGCCAGGTCTTGAGGCTTGAGCGGCCTTCAAACCCGGACAGGTTGCGCACCACTGAGAGCCAGGCGTCCTGAACCACTTCATCGGCATGGCGACTGCCGACAATGGCATAGGCCACAGCGAGCATGGCCCCTTGATAGGTACTCACCAACTGCCGAAAAGCCTGTTGCTCGCCGGCGAGCAGGCGCTGGAGCCAGTGCGAGTCGTCAGTGGCTGCCATTCACGCTCTCCTGATTAGGTACAACCAGACTGGAGCGAGCTTGCCTCGCGATCTTTAGACCGTTTAAAAAGCTCGCTCCTACAAGGAATGTATTGTCCTTGCTTATCGTTTACGCAGGATCACGCTACCAATCGAGTAGCCGGCACCGAACGAGCTGAGCACGGCCAGCGAGCCTGTGGCCAGATCATCCTGGTACTTATGGAAGGCAATGACCGAACCCGCCGAACTGGTGTTGGCGTAGGTATCGAGAATCACCGGCGCTTCTTCAACCGACGCTTCACGGCCCAGCAGGCGCTTGACGATCAGGTGGTTCATGCTCAGGTTGGCCTGGTGCAGCCAGAAGCGTTTTACGTCGGCCACGTCGACTTTGTTTTCTTCCAGGTGCTGAGCGATCAGCTCGGCCACCATCGGGCAGACGTCGCGGAAGACCTTGCGACCTTCCTGTACGAACAACTTGTCCGGGCTGTCAGGGTTTTCGTCCGATGCACGGTTCAAGAAACCAAAGTTGTTGCGGATATTGTTCGAGAACGTAGTCAGCAGTTTGGTGCTGACGATGTCGAATTGGTGCTCGGACGTCGCCAGATCAGCGCGCTCAACCACAATCGCAGTGGCCGCATCGCCAAAAATGAAGTGGCTGTCGCGGTCACGGAAATTCAAGTGGCCAGTGCACACTTCAGGGCTGACCAGCAGAACGGCACGCGCCTGCCCCAATTGCACGCTGTTGCTGGCGGTCTGCAGACCGAAGGTCGCCGACGAACACGCTACGTTCATGTCAAAACCGAAGCCCTGAATACCCAGCGCCTGCTGCACTTCAATGGCGATGGCCGGGTACGGCCGCTGCAGGTTCGAGCAGGCCACGATCACGCCATCAATGTCGGCGGCCGTCTTGCCGGCGCGCTCCAGCGCTTGCTTGGCGGCACCTACGGCCATTTCGCAAAGCACCGACATTTCGTCATTGGAGCGCTGCGGTAACCGCGGGCGCATGCGTTGCGGGTCAAGGATGCCGTCCTTGTCCATCACAAAACGGCTTTTGATACCTGACGCCTTTTCGATAAAGGCAGCGCTGGACTCAGCCAGAGGCTCAACCTCTCCGGCCTCGATAGCGTCAGCGTTATCCGCGTTGAACTGCTGCACATAAGCGTTGAAAGACTGCACCAACTCTTCGTTGGAAATGCTGTTGGCCGGGGTGAACAGGCCGGTGCCACTGATGACGACGTTATACACGGTCGTTCCTCTTATTCTGTTCAAGCAGAAAATAAACGTGTCAGGTATTTATAGCCGCGAAGTTTGCCATAAATGGCAACATTTGGCCTGATTTGCCGAATCAAGAAAACACGTCCTCCGCCAGGAGCGGGCTTGCCTCGCGATCTTTTGACCTTTTAAAAGATCGCGAGACTGGCTAGCTCCTACCGCAAGCTTAAGCGTCTACGAGACTCCATTGCTTACTCAACCGCTTGTCCGAAATGGGCACTTTAGTGCCCAACTGCTGGCCAAACAGCGACACACGATACTCCTCCAGCCACCAGCGATAGATCTCCAGTTGCGGGTCTCGCTTGCCTTCCTGGGCATGCTTGGTGGCCCGTGCCTGGTACTGGGCCCACAAGCCGCTCAACTCTGCACTCCAGACCCGGTCTTTCTGCACCTGGGCCGGCAGTTTTTCCAGACGCATTTCAATGGCCTTCAAATAGCGCGGCAGCTCTTTGAGCCACAGCGCAGGCGTTTCACGCACAAAGCCCGGATACACCAAATGGCTCAGTTGCTGCTTGATGTCATTCAAGGCCACAGCCTGGGCCAGATCAATCTTGCCCTTGAAACGTTTTTGCAGGCCGTGCCAAAGCTTGAGGATTTCCAGCGTCAGTTTGGCCAGCTTTTCTGCGTGCTCGGTCAAGGCGCCGCGCTTGCGCTCGGCCAACGAAGCCAGACCGGCACCGTCACGCGGCAGTGTCGCCTCGCCTTCAAGGATGCAACTGTCCAGGCTGGCCAGCAGAATGTCTTCGACCAGGCTCTCGACCCGGCCCAGTTCGCGGTACATCAAACCCAGCTCGGTCTGACCCGGCAATTTGCTGCGCAAGAACTTGGTTGGTTCAGCCAACTGCTGCATCAGCAAACGCTGCAAGGCACGCCGATGCTGATACTCCGCCTCTGCGGGCGTCGAGAAGCGTCCTTCTTTGACCGTATTGCCCTCTTCCACCAGTGCCGGATAGACCGTCATCGATAATCCGGCAATCTTTTGCTGGGCCTTTTCGGCCACAGGCGCAAACACTTTTGCCTCGACAGGCTGTTGGCCTTTCGCTGTGTGCGGCACCGCCAGCGCAGCCTGGCTGGCTTGGGCAAAGCGCGCGGTCAACTCTGCCAGATCACGACCCTCGCCGAGGAACTTCCCCTCGCCGTCAACAATTTCGAGGTTCATCTTAAGATGACTCTCAACCTGCTGTGCGGCTTCGGCCCACGCCTCGTCAGACACCCGTGCACCGGTCATGCGCAATAACTCGCGGCCCAAGGCCTGCGGCAACGAGCCTTCGCCAAACGTCATGCGTTGCAGGGCGGCCTTGACGAAGTCCGGCACGGGTACAAAATTTTTGCGCAACGCCTTGGGCAAACTGCGTACCAGCGCAATGCACTTGGCTTCTATCATGCCCGGCACCAGCCATTCCAGGCGCTCAGGAGACAGCACCGGCAATAACGGCGCGGGCACCTTAACCGTCACCCCGTCACGTGGGTGATTGGGCTCAAAGTGGTAGCTCAATTCGAGGGTCAAATCCCCCAGGTGCAGGGTGTTCGGGTAGTGTTTGGCAGTGATCTCGGTGGCTTCACGGGCGAGCACGTCCTCTTCGCGCATGATCAGCAACTGTGGATCTTTTTGGCTATTGACCCGGTACCAGCTGTCAAACGTCGCGGTCTGGTGGATCTCGGCTGGCAAACGCGCGTCATAAAACGCATACAGGGTTTCTTCATCGGCCAAAATGTCACGCCGCCGCGCCTTGGCTTCCAGCTCATCGAGCTGTTCAAGGAGCTTGGCATTAGCGGCCAGGCACTTGGCCCGCGACTGAATCTCACCGCGCACCAGCCCTTCACGGATAAACAATTCGCGTGACAGCACCGGATCAATCGGGCCGTAATGCACGGCGCGACGTCCCACCACGATCAACCCGTATAAAGTGATCTGCTCATAGGCCACCACTTGCCCGCGCTTCTTCTCCCAGTGCGGCTCAAAGTAGTTCTTTTTGACCAAGTGCCCGGCCAGCGGCTCGATCCAGTCTGATTCAATCTTGGCCACCATCCGCGCATACAGCTTGGTGGTCTCGACCAACTCGGCAGTCATCAACCATTGCGGGCGCTTTTTGCCCAGGCCCGACGCCGGGTGAATCCAGAACCGGCGCTGACGTGCGCCCAGGTAATCGCCGTCTTCGGTCTTTTGCCCGATTTGACTGAGCAAGCCGGACAACACTGCTTTGTGCAATTTTGGATAATCCGCCGGCTCTTTATTGACGCTGAGCTGCATGTCTCGGCAGATCAGGCTCAACTGGCGATGTGAATCACGCCACTCGCGCAGCCGCAAGTAATTCAGGAAATTCTTGCGGCACCAATTGCGCAGCGGGCTCGCGGTCAGGGCCTGGCGCTGCTCTTCAAAGCCGCGCCACACATTGATCAGCGCGGCAAAATCCGAGTCGGGGTCTTTCCATTGCGCGTGGGCCTGGTCCGCGGCTTGTTGACGCTCAGGCGGGCGTTCACGCGGGTCTTGCACCGACATCGCACTGGCAACAATCAACACTTCCTGCAAGCTGCCCAGCTTGGCCGCTTCCAGCAGCATGCGGCCCATGCGCGGGTCCACCGGCAAGCGCGCCAATTGACGGCCCAGCGGCGTCAGTTGGTTCTCGCGGTTAACCGCCGAGAGCTCCTGCAGCAGGTTGAAACCGTCGGTAATCGCCTTGCCATCAGGCGGCTCGATAAATGGAAACGCGGTAATTTCCCCCAGACGCAGGTGCAGCATCTGCAGGATAACGGCCGCAAGGTTGGTGCGCAGAATCTCTGGATCGGTGAATTCCGGGCGCGCGTTGAAGTCTTCCTCGGCGTACAAGCGCACGCAAATCCCCGGTTCTACCCGACCGCAACGGCCTTTTCGCTGATTGGCGCTGGCCTGGGAAATCGCTTCGATCGGCAGGCGCTGGACCTTGGCCCGGTAGCTGTAACGACTGATACGCGCGGTGCCGCTGTCGATCACGTAGCGAATGCCCGGCACCGTCAGGGAAGTTTCCGCGACGTTGGTCGCCAGGACCACGCGACGCCCTGGGTGCGATTGGAAAATCCGCTGCTGTTCAGCCGGCGACAGACGCGCATACAAAGGCAGGATTTCGGTGTGCTTGAGTTGCGCCTTGCGCAGCATCTCGGCGGCATCGCGGATCTCGCGCTCGCCGGGCAAGAACACCAGCACATCACCCGGGCTTTTGCGTTCGCTACGCTCATGGGCGGCAATTTCATCCAGGGTGGCGATGATCGCCTGGTCGACACTTAAATCCTCTTCGACACTGTTGCCCTCTTCGTCCTGCTCGGAGGTCAAGGGGCGGTACCAGGTCTCCACCGGGAAGGTGCGACCCGAGACTTCGACGATGGGCGCATCGTTGAAGTGTTTGGAGAACCGCTCCAGGTCGATGGTGGCCGAAGTGATGATGACTTTCAGGTCCGGGCGCCGGGGCAGCAACAGCTTCAGATAACCGAGCAAGAAGTCGATGTTCAGGCTGCGCTCATGGGCTTCGTCGACGATGATCGTGTCATAGCGCTCAAGGAAACGGTCGTGCTGGGTTTCGGCCAGCAGAATCCCGTCGGTCATCAGCTTGATCAGGGTGTTGGCGTCACTTTGGTCCTCAAACCGCACCTGATACCCGACCAGCGCTCCCAATGGCGTACCCAGCTCCTCGGCAACCCGGCTGGCCACACTGCGCGCCGCGATCCGGCGCGGCTGGGTGTGACCGATCAGACCGTGCTGACCGCGGCCAATTTCGAGACAGATTTTTGGTAACTGGGTGGTTTTGCCCGAGCCGGTTTCACCGGCCAGGATCAGCACCTGATGCTTGAGCAACGCCGCCTTGATCTCATCACGCTTGGCGGCAATCGGCAGATTTTCGTCATAACGAATCAACGGCACACTGGCCGCCCGCGCAGTCACCTGCGCGCACGACGCCTGCACACGCTCGGCCCAGGCCGCCAGCTTGGCGTCATCAGGTTTTTTGCGCAGTTCATGCAACTGCCGACGCAACTTGTGGCGGTCGGCAATCATGGCTTGATCGAGGTTTTTCAGCAGTTGGTCGATAGCAGGCGATTCGTCAGTCATCAGGTGCGCATAAGTCTTCGTAAATGCAGGCGGCGATTGTCGCAGATTTAAGCGGTTATGCACGAATCTGTAGGAATTGCGCCTAGCCATTGCCTTGCAGGCTGCATCCCCTACACTGCGCGGCTTATTCCTTGTAAGAGAACCGCCGTGAGATTCGCAGACTTTGTACGCATGCTGTCGCTGGCCGGGATTTGGGGCGCCAGTTTTCTGTTCATGCGAATTATCGCGCCAGTACTCGGCTCAATTCCTACCGCGTTTTTCCGGGTGTCGATTGCCGCCACCGGCTTGCTGGTGATACTGGCGCTGATGCGAGTCAACTGGAATTTCGGCGGCAAGCTCAAGGTGGTGTTGATACTGGGGGTGATCAACTCAGGGCTGCCGGCGACGCTGTATTCGGTCGCGGCTCAAGTACTGCCTGCGGGGTATTCGGCGATTTTCAATGCGACCACGCCACTGATGGGTGTCTTGATTGGTGGGCTGTTTTTCAGTGAACAACTCACCTTCACCAAGTTGGTTGGGGTCTTTCTCGGATTATTCGGCGTCGGTGTACTGACTGGAGCCGGGCCGGTGGCCTTTGACCTGAACTTGCTGATGGGCGCACTCGCCTGCCTGTTGGCGACGATCTGCTATGGCTTTGCGGGCTTTCTGGCACGTCGTTGGCTGGACCAGCAAGGCGGGCTTGATCCGCGTCTTTCGGCCATGGGCAGCATGCTGGGAGCGACCCTGTTTTTGCTGCCGCTGTTTGGCTTGAGCCTGCTCAATCAGCCTCCCGTTGATTGGGGCGGGGCACGCGTGTGGCTGTCATTATTGGGGCTGGGATTGGTGTGTACAGCGTTTGCCTACATCCTGTTCTTCCGTTTGCTCACCAACATTGGCCCGGTCAAATCCATGACCGTGACCTTTATGACCCCGCCATTCGGGATTTTGTGGGGCGCGCTGTTTCTGGGTGAGCCGCTGTCAATCGCACATCTGTACGGCGGGTTACTGATCGCCGTGTCATTGTGGCTGGTGCTCAAGCCCGCCAAGCCCTGAAACTGTAGTCGCTGCCGCAGTCCTTATCGCAGCCTGCGGCAGCGGCAACAGTGATGTTTCGTTTATGTAGTCTTACGGAACACGAAGACCAGGCCAATGATGATCAAGGCCATCCCGAGTATGCTCAGCAAGGCCAGTTTGTTGCCGAAGATCAAGTAATCCATGACCGCAGTCACTGCAGGCACCAGGTAAAAAAGGCTGGTGACATTGACCAGGTTGCCTCGGGCGATCATCCGGTACAGCAATACGGTGGCCAGCACCGACACCACCAAGCCCATCCACAACACCGGCACCACAAAGCCTGCACCGTGCTCGAAGTGGAACGACTGAAACGGCACAAACACCGCGCACAACAGCAACCCGGCGAAGTACTGCAACGGCAACGTGCCCAGCGGGTTCTGGGTAATGCGTTTTTGCATCAGGGTGCCGACAGTCATACTCCCCAGCGCCAACAGCGCACAGAGCATGCCGCCCCATGACAACCCCGCCAGACCAATATTCTGGTACACCACCAGAATCAATCCAGTGAGCCCCAGCATCAACCCCAACGACCGGCTGAAGGAGTGACGACGCTCCAGGATCACCGCGGTCAATATCGGCTGCACGCCCATGACGGTGGCCATCACCCCCGGCGTGACCTTCAGGTCCAGCGCCAGCAGATAGAAAATCTGATACGCGCCTAACAGCACGGTGCCGGTGGCCAGTGCATAACCGATGGCCTTGGCGCCGCGTGGCATCTGCATCTTCATGGACGGGATCAACAGCACCAGCGCTACCAGGGCGATGGCAAAACGGATCAACAGAAAGGCAAAGGGCGAAGCGTGGGCCAGGCCCCATTTGGAGAAAATTGCGCCGCTGCTCCACAGCAGGACAAACAGGCTTGTGGACGCCGCCGCCAGTGCGGATTCTTTAGACATCGAAAACATGGGTAACACCTGTCATCAGACATAAAAAGCCAACTCAGCCGAAACTGAAATTCAATGGTTTTTTAGACGGGTACGGGCAGCCGAGGATCGGCTCAGCCCGCAATACCAACACCCGGTGGCGAGACAACGACGCTCACCACGGTGCGGCTGACAGGAGGAGGATAGTGACTGATCTGCACAGGCTGTTTGCCCCCGCACGGCGCCACGCCAGCAAAAACTGCTGGTTCGACAACGCTGTGAGTAAGGGAAAGCGGCATGTACTGATCTTTTAGAAGAGAGTGGTATGAGCTATCTGCTCAACGAGCGCTGACTATAACCAGCGCTCGACATGAATTGCAATGACTTATCCGAACAACCAACGCCACAGCAGCACCAGCACGATAACGGCCAGCACCGGGCGCGCGATGCGATAGAGCTTGGGATTGCGGCGTTTCCATTGCTTGACCACCCCACTGAAGCGGTCACTGAAACTTTTGCTCCAGGCGTAGGCCTTGTTGATCCCGCCGACGCGCTCGTCATCAAGGTTTTGCGGCGCAGTGGCCTTGCCCAGTTGGGCGCTGACCCAGCGATTGATGCGGGTCATAAGGCGGCTGGTAAGCGGACGCTCGACGTCGCAGAACAGAATCACGCGGGTCATGTCGGTTTCGTTCTTGACCCAGTGCACGTAGGTTTCGTCGAACATGACGTCTTCGCCGTCACGCCATGCGTATTCCACGCCATCGACAAAGATGCGGCAGGCGTCGGAGTTCGGCGTCGACAGGCCCAGGTGGTAGCGCAAGGAACCGGCAAACGGGTCGCGGTGCGGGTTGAGGTGGCTGCCACCCGGCAACAGGGCAAACATCGCGCCCTTGACGTTGGGGATGCTGTTGACCAGCTCAACGGTTTTTGGGCACAGCAATTCAGCTGACGGCAGCGGTTTGTCGTACCACTTGAGGTAAAAGCGCTTCCAGCCCTTTTTGAAGAACGAACCAAAACCGGCATCGTTGTTCTTCTCGGCAGCACGAATGTACCCCTCGTCGAACAAGTGCATGGCCTCTTCGCGAATGGCTTGCCAGTTGTCTTTGAGGACATCCAGTTCCGGGAATTTGCTGCGGTCCAGGTACGGCTTGGACGGCACGCCCGAGAACAGATACATCAGGGCGTTGTAGGGCGCAAAGAATGCGGAGTGGTTGACGAACTGGCGCAGCACCGGCAAACGCGCCTTGCCGCGCAGATGCACGTACAGGATGCTGCCGACAAACAGCAGTATGAGCCCTGCCTTGATGGCAAAGGATAAGGTCATGCAACAACTCCTCGAATATACCGTGCGGCACCCAAAGCCCGCCGTGGCAGCCCGCCATGATAAACACTCGCGACGCGGGACAAAACCCGCGCGCTCCAACATTCAGCCTTAAGCACTACGTATTAAAGGCGTAATTATGCATAAGCAGGCTTTAAAGTCGTTTGATTTGAGTCATCAGTAACGGGTGGGAGCGGCCTTGCTCGCGATTCAAGCTGTCGCGAGCAAGCCCGCTCCCACAGGACCCTGGGCGTTACTGGTGCAATTCCTGATCGCTGAACAGATCGCTGAACAGGAAGCTCGACAGGTAACGCTCACCGGAGTCCGGCAGGATCACAACAATGGTCTTGCCTTGCATTTCCGGGGTCTCGGCCAAACGTGCCGCCACCGCCATGGCCGCGCCGCACGAGATTCCGCTCAGAATGCCCTCCTCTTGCATCAGACGCAGAGCCATGGCCTTGGACTCTTCGTCGCTGACCAGCTCCACTTTGTCGAGAATCGACAGGTCGAGGTTTTTCGGCACAAAACCGGCACCAATGCCCTGAATCTTGTGCGGCGAAGGCTTGATTTCTTGACCCGCCAACGCCTGAGTAATGACCGGCGAAGTGATGGGCTCTACCGCAACCGACAAGATCGGCTTGCCCTGGGTCTTTTTGATATAACGCGACACTCCAGTGATGGTGCCGCCAGTGCCTACGCCCGCGACCAGCACATCGACGGCGCCATCGGTGTCATTCCAGATTTCCGGACCGGTGGTTTTTTCGTGGATCGCCGGGTTGGCCGGGTTTTCAAACTGTTGCGGCATAAAGTATTGCTCAGGGTTGCTGGCCTGAATTTCAGCCGCTTTATCGATAGCCCCCTTCATCCCCTTGGCCGGCTCTGTGAGCACCAACTCGGCCCCCAGCGCCTTAAGCACTTTGCGTCGCTCGAGGCTCATCGAAGACGGCATGGTCAGCATCAATTTGTAACCACGCGCGGCAGCAACGAAGGCCAGGCCAATCCCCGTGTTGCCGGAAGTCGGCTCGATGATGGTCATGCCTGGCTTGAGCACGCCACGGCTTTCAGCGTCCCAGATCATGTTGGCGCCAATCCGGCATTTCACCGAATAACCCGGGTTACGCCCTTCAATCTTGGCCAAAATCGTCACGCCACGCGGCGCAATGCTGTTGATCTGGATAAGCGGCGTGTTACCGATCGATTGTGCGTTATCTGCAAAAATGCGGCTCATGGCGAGGTCCTTATGCACCTTTTGGGAAGGACCCAAGGGTAGGCTTCACGATTCAAGGCGTCCAGTCATGGCGTGACGCCTCATTCAGAGACTGAATACCGCGTCTACGTTCACCTGAAGCGGTCGCCGCGTTATAGTCGGACATACTTTTTTATCCCCCGCCCTGCCCTTGCAGGCCTGGATCATGGTTTGAGGAATTGCAGATGAAGTTTGAAGGCACCCGCGCCTATGTGGCCACTGATGACCTGAAACTGGCGGTCAACGCAGCGATCACCCTGGAGCGCCCGTTGCTGGTCAAGGGCGAACCCGGCACCGGTAAAACCATGCTGGCCGAGCAACTGGCCGCCTCCTTTGGCTGCAAGCTGATTACCTGGCACATCAAGTCCACCACCAAGGCTCATCAAGGCTTGTACGAGTACGACGCCGTAAGCCGTCTGCGTGACTCACAACTGGGCGTGGACAAGGTGCACGATGTGCGCAACTACCTTAAAAAAGGCAAATTGTGGGAAGCCTTTGAGGCCGAAGAGCGGGTGATTCTGCTGATCGATGAAATCGACAAGGCTGACATCGAATTCCCCAACGACCTGCTGCAAGAACTCGACAAGATGGAGTTCTACGTTTACGAGACCGATGAAACCATCAAGGCCAAGGTCCGCCCGATCATCATCATTACCTCCAACAACGAAAAAGAACTGCCGGATGCGTTCCTGCGCCGCTGCTTCTTCCATTACATCAATTTCCCGGATCGCGCGACGCTGCAAAAGATCGTCGACGTGCACTTCCCCAATATCAAGAAAGAGCTGGTGAGCGAAGCGCTGGACGTGTTTTTCGACATACGCAAAGTGCCTGGCCTGAAGAAAAAGCCGTCGACCTCTGAACTGGTGGACTGGCTCAAGCTGCTGATGGCCGACAACATTGGCGAGACGGTGTTGCGCGAGCGCGATCCAACCAAGGCGATCCCGCCACTGGCCGGCGCACTGGTTAAAAACGAGCAAGACGTACAACTGCTGGAGCGTCTGGCCTTTATGAGCCGTCGCGGTAATCGCTGATTTTTCAAGAAGGCGATAAGCATGCTCCTTAATCTGTTCAATGAAATGCGTGCAGCCAAGGTGCCGGTGTCGGTGCGCGAGCTGCTGGATCTGATCAACGCGCTGAAAAACCGGGTGACATTCGCCGACATGGACGAATTTTACTACCTGGCGCGTACGATCCTGGTGAAAGACGAACGCCATTTCGACAAGTTCGACCGCGCGTTCGGGGCCTACTTCAATGGCTTGCAAAACCTCAATGAACACCTTGAGGCGCTGATCCCCGAAGACTGGTTGCGCAAGGAGTTTGAGCGTTCGTTGAGTGACGAAGACCGCGCCCAATTGCAGTCGCTGGGCGGCCTGGACAAGCTGATCGAGGCGTTTAAACAACGTCTTGAGGAGCAGAAGGAGCGCCATGCCGGGGGTAACAAATGGATCGGCACTGGCGGCACCAGCCCGTTTGGCTCAGGTGGTTATCATCCGGAAGGCATTCGGGTGGGCGATGCCGGGGCACGCCAGGGTAAGGCGGCAAAAGTCTGGGAGCAGCGCGAATACAAGAACCTCGACGATCAGGTCGAACTGGGGACGCGCAACATCAAGGTGGCACTACGCCGTCTGCGCAAGTTTGCCCGCCAGGGCGCGGCAGATGAGCTGGACATTGATGGCACCATCGACCATACCGCCCGCGATGCGGGGCTGTTGAATATCCAGATGCGGCCCGAGCGACGCAACAACATCAAGCTGCTGTTGCTGTTTGATATTGGCGGCTCGATGGATGCCCACGTAAAAATCTGCGAGGAGCTGTTCTCGGCCTGCAAGACTGAGTTCAAGCACCTTGAGTACTACTACTTCCATAACTTTATTTACGAGTCGATTTGGAAGAACAACCAGCGCCGCCATGTCGAGCGCATCGCCACACAGGATGTGCTGAACACTTACGGCGCCGATTACAAAGTGATTTTCATCGGCGACGCCGCGATGGGGCCGTATGAGATCACCCACGCGGGCGGCAGTGTCGAGCACTGGAACGAAGAGCCGGGTTACAAATGGATGCAGCGGTTCATGGAGAAGTACAAAAAGCTGATCTGGATTAACCCCTACCCCAAAGACACCTGGAAGTACACGGCGTCCACCGGAATCGTGCGCGAGTTGGTTGAAGACCGCATGTACCCGCTGACCCTGGACGGACTGGAAGAAGGCATGCGTTTTTTGGCGAAGTAATGAAGTGCTGTGGCCGCTATCGAGGCACAAAGGTTGCTCTCGACTGGCGGCAGTCGTAAAAACATCCCGCGGGTACAGGCTGCGCATTTGCATTGCTGCAGTAGCGGCTCCTGCCACACCTCAAAATCACTACATTAATTGCAGTGATGATAACTATCGAAACGACCGCCTGCCTGATCCTCCGGGCAGCTTCATATAATCGCGTTAACTTTTTCCCCGCTCGCCTGGCTTCAGGTGACACCCATCCCGGAATTCCCACATCATGCCAAGCCCCAGCCAGGCCTCCAACGGCCTACCCGAACATAATCAACAGAGTGTCAAACAGCAGTGGCTGGCGATTCTCTCGGTCGCTGTGGGCGCTTTTGCCCTGGTGACCAGCGAGTTTCTTCCGGTTGGCGTACTTAACGACGTCGCCACTGATCTGGGCATCAGCGCTGGCCATGCCGGCCTGATGGTGACCTTGCCCGGCATAATGGCCGCTCTGGCAGCCCCTATACTCTCTATCGGTATTGGCGCTCTGGACCGCCGCTATCTGCTCATCGGCCTCACGCTGATCATGATCATCGCCAACTTGCTCGTGGCCTTTGCCAACGACTTCAATCTGCTGCTATTGGGTCGAGTATTTCTGGGTATCAGCATCGGCGGCTTCTGGGCTACAGCCATAGGCCTCAGCAGTCGACTGGCGCCTAAAGGTGTGGGGGTCGCTCAGGCGACTTCAATCATCATGTTCGGCGTGACCCTGGCCACCGTCCTCGGTGTCCCTGTAGGGACCTGGCTCAGTGGCTTGACGGGCTGGCGCATGACATTTCTGATCACTGGCCTGCTGGGGATTCCGGTACTACTGGCACAACTCTTATTCCTACCGCGCCTGACCCCGGAAAAGGCGATTCTCATCAAAGATCTGCCCGCCTTGTTGATCAACCCGCTCTCCCGGGTCGGAATGATTGCCGTCTTGCTCATCGGCCTGGCCCACTTTGCTGCCTACACTTATGTGGCACCATTTTTCAAAAACAGCTCGGGCTTCGACGGCCAGACTATCGGCTCATTGCTGCTGCTCTACGGCATTGCAGGCGTATTCGGTAACATTTTTGCCGGCTTCGCGGCGAACCGCAGCGTGCGTTACACGCTGCTTCTGGTTGCGCTGATGATCGGTATCAGCACTACCCTGTTCCCCCTCTTTGCTACTCACATGACCGGCGCAGTCATGCTAATTGCACTTTGGGGCTTCGCCTTTGGTGCATTCCCGGCCTGCGCCAGCATCTGGATGTTTGTCGTGGCCCCTGAAGACGTCGAACGCGGCATGCCGCTGTTCATTGCCATGTTTCAGGTCATTATTGCCTTCGGTTCGTTCTTTGGCGGTCAGATCGTCGACCAAATGGGCAGCTCTGTGTTGTTTAGCCTGGCCACGGCGCTGGTCGTAATCGGAATTCTGACTGTCGCAGTCCTGGGGCGTGGTGTCAGTAACAACCTGATGGCTCAACCGGATTGATCCCAGGCAATCCGGCACCCTAAACAGCAAGCAGTGCTGCTGATTATCTCCAGGCAGGCAAATACTGCCCGCAGAACCCGCATAAAGAGGCGCAGTGTTCAACCAAAGCGGAGCATGAAGTCTCGCTGCTGACGCTGCGCTGCCTCTTGGGTGATGGGCCGCAAGTACACCGTTTCTGCGGGCAGACATTGCGCCAGGCGCGCCTGGGCCAGCGGGCTCAGCGCACCCAGCCGCGGGTAACCGCCAATGGTCTGGCGATCATTGAGCAACACAATGGGCTGGCCATCGGGAGGTACTTGGATGGCTCCCAACGGTATCCCTTCGGAGATCATCGGCGCGCCTTGATATTCCAACACCGGCCCTTGCAGACGAATGCCCATGCGGTCGGCGCGGCTGTCGAGCGTCCATGGATGATTGAAAGCATCGAAGGTGCTTTGCCCGCTGAACGCGCCGATCTGCGCGCCCAACACGACGTCCAGCAAAGGCTTGGGCTTGAATGCAGGCTGTTGCGCCAACGGGATTTCGCGCAACGCTGGCGCATCAGCCGCGCAAGTCAGTTCATCACCCACCGCCACTGCGCGGCCAAAGCCATCGGGGCCACCCAGTTGCTCACGCACAACCGTGGCGCTGCTACCCAGCACGTGGGGCGCCACAAAGCCGCCTGGGGCTGCGAGGTAGGCACGGGCGCCCAGCAGCGGCTGGGTAAGGCTCAGAGTCTGGCCTTTTTTCAGCTCCAGATGCCGCCAAGGCTTCAACGCCTGCCCGTCTACAGTGGCAGCCAAATCAGCGCCCGCCAGTGCCAGCGTGCAATCGTCCAGGGCAATCAGGGTCAGGCCGCCCAAGGTGATCTCGAGTGTGGCAGCGCCCAACGGATTGCCCAATAACCAGTTGGCCCACGTCATCGACAGCCAGTCCGCTGGCCCGCCCTGAGTCACGCCCAAATGCCTTACGCCAAAACGCCCGGCATCTTGCAACTGGCACATCGGGTTGCTGGCCTTTATCAGTAAACGGCTCATGCCAAAGCCTCCTGAGGCGTGTCATCTCCGCCTAGACGGATGAATTCTGCGTGGGAAATCGCTTCAAATTGGACCGTGTCACCTGGTTGCATCAGGCTGTAGCCCTCGCGATTACGGTCAAACAGCGCGCTCGGCGTGCGCCCGATCAGGTTCCAGCCTCCCGGTGATTGCGCCGGGTAGGCCGCCGTCTGGCGCTCGGCGATCCCGACACTGCCCGCTGCCACCCGCTTGCGCGGGGTATTGAGACGCGGCGCGGCCAAGGCGTCTTCGACCAGCCCCATAAAGGCAAACCCTGGTGCGAAGCCGAGGGCGAACACTTGATATTCACGCTCGGTGTGTCGGCGAATAACTTCACTGACAGAGCCGCCTATGCGCGTGGCCAGTAACGCCAGCTCAGGTCCGACACTGAGGTCATACCACACCGCCAGCACATGATGCTGGCCAAGGGCTCGGGTCTCTGGACGCAGATCGGTAATGGCCTGGTTAATCAAATCCCGCGCTTGGGCCGAGGTCAACGCCAGCCCGTTGTAGTGGACCATCAGGGTGGTGTAGGACGGCACCAGATCAATCAAGTCTTCGGCAAACACCGCGCGCAATCGTTCGCTGGCCGCCAACATCCACGGCATATTGCTTTCGGCAATGTCATCGAATAACCGCAGCATCAGGCAGTCGATGGCTACGATTTCGATGCGCGGCTTCATAACTGCGCCTGCTGGTTCAAGGCTTCGCGGATACGCTGCACGGCGGCGACTGAACTGGCGTTGTCGCCATGGACACACAAGGTGTTGGCGTGCAGGTGCAAGGCGCTGCCATCACTGGCGGTAAGGGGTTGCCCGGCGGCAATCGTCAGCGCTTGCTGGACGATAACCTCTGCTTCGTGGTGCACGGCACCGGGCAACTGACGCGAAACCAACCGCCCGGCGTTGTCGTAGGCGCGATCGGCAAAAGCTTCGAACCACAGCGTCACGCCAAATTCATCGCCAATCGCCTGGGCGGCGCTGTTGTCTCGAGTGGCCAGAAGCATCAACGGCAGGCTGGCATCATAGGCCGCGAGCGCCTGAACCACGGCGCGCAGTTGCGCGGGGTTGGCCATCATGTCGTTGTACATCGCGCCGTGGGGTTTGATGTAGCTGACCCGAGTACCTTGGGCGCGGCATATCCCGTCCAGAGCGCCGATCTGGTAATGCAGCAAGTCTTGCAGCTCTTGCGCCGTGTAGGCCATGGAGCGTCGTCCAAAACCCGCCAGGTCTTGATACGCCGGGTGGGCACCGATCTTGACATTATTCGCCAGCGCCAGCGCCACGGTCTTGCGCATGATGCCCGGGTCTCCGGCGTGAAAGCCGCACGCAATGTTGGCGCAATCAATAAAGGGCATCACCTCGGCATCCAGGCCCATGGTCCAGTTGCCAAAGCTTTCGCCAATGTCGCAGTTCAATAACAGGCGGCTCACGATGATGCTCCTGAAGTCTTTCAAAGAGTTGTGCGGGCATTTTTCGACAGCACTACACCGCGCGTCCAACTAATAAAAGCTGGGTATGGGGATAAGAAAAGTTGATGGCTTGAAGCACGACTTGACGCAACCTGCAGGAGCAAGCTTGCTCGCGCCTGCAGGGGATGCAGTGAGTCAGCTATTGCGTTCGCGTCGGGCGATGCGTTCACGCTGGCGTTTACCGCCCAGCACCACCCAGTCCACCAGCCGGAAAAAGCCTTCGATGATGAAGGAAAACAACAGTGCGCCCGCCATGGCCCAGCCAATGGCAGTCGGCGACAGCAGCACTTGGTAGGAGTATGTGTTGAGGGTTTCCTGACGGATATCCGGGTCGGCAGCGTAAGCCACTTGCAGGGCGCGGATGTACCACGGGCCTTGCATGGCCTGGAATTGCTCGTCGAGCAGGCGCTGACGCTTGAGCATGGTGCTCAGGCTAGCGGCGTCGCTACGAAACACCGGGTCATCACTGGCCTGGTAATGCGCCACCAGTGCGTGCAGATCACCGTTGAAAAACTGGTTGGCGGTGTTCTGGAAACCGGCCAGCCCGGTCTGGGCTTCGATCAGGTGAGCTTCCACGCGGTTGGCGTAGTCGTTGATAAAACCCGGCACTTGCACGCCAATCAACAGACCCAGCGTAAACAGCACCAACCGCAGGTAACTCAGCCACATAGACGCTTACTCTTAATCGGTTTTACCTTGGCTGACGCATTCGCCGCGTCGCCACAGGCTCCAGTGGCCCGGCTCATAACGAGTCCAGATTTCGTTTTCCGTCAGCGGCTCGGTGGCAATCACGGTCACGACGTCGTTAGGAGTGGTTTCTGACTGAAAATCGACGATAACGTCGACATCTTTCAACCGTGCAGGACCGAATGGCGCGCGTCGGGTGATGTGCACCAGTTTGGTCGAGCAATAACAAAACAGCCAGTCGCCGTCACTGAGCATGCAGTTGAAGACGCCCTTGCTGCGAAATTCGGCGCACGCCTGGGTCAAAACCGGAATCAGTTCTTCGACCTCAACCGGCTCCGGAAACGCTTCACGCACGCGGTTGAGCACATCACAGAAAGCTGCCTCGCTGTCGGTATCGCCCACCGGACGGTAAAAACTGGCGCTCGGGGAAAAGTCCGCCAGTTGGCCGTTGTGCGCGAAGCACCAGTTACGCCCCCACAACTCCCGGACAAAGGGATGGGTGTTGGACAAGCAGACTTTGCCAACGTTGGCCTGGCGAATATGGCCTATAACGACTTCACTTTTTATCGGATAACGCTGCACCAGCAATGCAACTTGCGACTCGCAACTGGCGGCTGGGTCTTGGAACAGACGCAGGCCACGGCCTTCATAAAAGGCGATACCCCAGCCATCACGATGCGGGCCGGTACGCCCGCCCCGCTGCATCAGGCCGGTAA
Organism: Pseudomonas sp. 7P_10.2_Bac1; assembly: GCF_025465935.1. Lineage (GTDB taxonomy): Bacteria > Pseudomonadota > Gammaproteobacteria > Pseudomonadales > Pseudomonadaceae > Aquipseudomonas. The sequence continues at coordinate 59,322 of NZ_JANLNV010000009.1, forward strand.
AACTGAACACAATGTCGGTCGGGACATTTGCGCTCATGCCCAATAATTCACACACGCTTGCACACTCGCATTCAAACTCAACGAAAAAGAATCAGACCCGCGGCTCAACCCGCGTCGTGCCTGCAGGACGCGGCGCTGGCTGACGGCCGTAGCGATCGTCACCGGCCGAGCCGAATGGTTGATCGTCTTCAGGGTCAATGCTGCGGTTTTGTTCAAAGTCTGCGTTTTGCGCGGCACGTGCCTTGCGGGCACGCTCAATCGGCCAACGGATCAACACAAACACCGCGTACAGGCAAAACGCGAAAAGGGTGTACATCAGCAAGTCGGACGCTGCACGCCACACGTTGTCACCCACCTTGAACGCGAGGTCCAAGGCCGTGATGGCCACTGCAGGAGCAAATTGATCTTTGACGGGGTCAATAATGGTCGGGCTGAACAGCAGCACCGCCATTAGCACGCGCAACGGCTCACGCAACCAGCGCCACATAAAACGGGTCAGGCGGCACCATACGAGCAGGCAGCCCAAAGCAGCGATGGCATATAAGCCCCAGGCGATCAGATAGTCGTTCTCGGTCATGGTATCCGTGGTCGGCAGGCAATGAAGCGCTATGATAACGGCTTTTCGAGAGTGCGGCTGCACCGCCGTCAGCGTCACTTCTATTCATTCAGATTTCAGAGAACGCTCAATGACCGAATCAGCCTACACAAATAGCGCACCAATCGCACACAAGGTCGAGGGTTCTGACCCCTACGCATGGTTACAAAATCGCGATAGCAAAGAGGTTTTGGACTACCTGATAGCGGAAAACAAGTACCAGGAAGCGCAGTTGGCCGATCAGGCCGAATTGCGTGAAACCCTGTTTCAAGAGATCAAGGGGCGTATTCGCGAGACAGATTTATCGCTGCCCTCCCCTTGGGGGCCATTCTTGTACTACACGCGCACCCAGGCCGGTGATGAATACGCGCGTCACTACCGCTGCCCGCGTCCGGCTGATGACAGCCAGCTGATCGACGACAGTGCAGAACAATTGCTGCTGGACCCGAACGCCCTGGCCAATGGCGGTTTCATTTCTGTGGGCGCGCTCTGTGTCAGCCCGGACAACCAGCGCCTGGCTTACAGCCTGGACACCAGCGGCGAGGAAGTGTATCGCCTGTACGTCAAAGAGCTGGTGACTGGCGCCGTGACGGAACTGCCCTTTGCAGACTGCGATGGCAGCATGACGTGGGCCAATGACAGCCAGACGCTGTTTTTCGCTGAGTTGGATGAGACCCATCGTCCGCACAAATTGCTGCGTCATACCCTGGGTGAAGACGCAGCGCATGAAGTGTTTCATGAGGCCGACGGTCGATTCTTCCTGCATTGCTATCGCTCAAGCTCTGAGCGCCAGTTGATCCTGTTGCTCAACTGCAAAACCACCAGTGAAACCTGGGTGCTGGACGCCGATCAGCCGAAGCAAGCGTTTCGCTGCCTGGCGCCACGGGTCGAAGGCCACGACTACAGTGTCGATCACGGTTTGTACGAGGACCAATGGGCGTGGTTTATCCGCACCAATCAGGACGGTATCAACTTCGCGCTGTATTACGCACTGGGTGATGCTCCGCAACGTGATCAATGGCAGCGTCTGATCGCCCATGACGACCAGGTAATGCTCGAAGGCCTGACACTCAAAGCAAATGCGTTGTGCCTGAGCCTGCGTGAAGGCGGCCTGCCGATAATCGAGATCCGCCCGCAGGGTTTGCCGCCTTACCGTGTGCAACTCCCGGACGCAGCCTACACCCTTTATATCCAGGACAGCCTTGAGTTTCGCAGCACACACATCCGTCTGCGTTACGAATCACTGAATCGACCGGCGCAAGTGCGCCAACTGACGCTCACCACTGGCGAGCAAACGGTGCTCAAGGAAACCCCGGTACTCGGACCGTTTGATGCCGATGACTATGTCAGCCAACGTCTATGGGCGACCGCGCCGGATGGCACGCAAGTGCCGATCAGCCTGGTGATCAAGCGCGAAGCCCTGGGCAAACCGACTCCGCTGTACCTGTATGGTTACGGCGCGTATGGCGAAAGCCTTGACCCGTGGTTTTCCCATGCACGGCTGAGTTTGCTTGAGCGCGGCGTGGCGTTTGCGATTGCCCATGTGCGCGGCGGCGGTGAGTTGGGCGAGGCCTGGTATCGTGCGGGCAAGCAGGAGCACAAGCAGAACACGTTCAACGATTTCATAGCCTGTGCCGAGCATTTGATCGCCCAGGGTCTCACCCGTAGCGAGCAACTGGTGATCAGTGGTGGCAGTGCGGGAGGCCTGTTGATCGGCGCCGTGCTCAATCAGCGTCCGGAACTGTTCAAGGCGGCAATTGCCGAGGTGCCGTTTGTCGATGTGCTCAACACCATGCTCGACCCTGACTTGCCGCTGACCGTGACCGAATACGACGAGTGGGGCAACCCGCAAGAGCCTGAGGTCTACGAACGCATCAAGGCATACGCGCCATATGAAAATGTGGTGCCACAAGCGTATCCGGCAATGCTGGTGATCGCCGGCTATAACGACAGCCGCGTGCAATATTGGGAAGCCGCCAAATGGGTGGCCAAGCTGCGTGCCACCAAGACCGACGACCATCTGTTGTTGCTCAAGACCGAACTGGACGCCGGCCATGGTGGCATGAGCGGGCGCTATCAGGGCCTGCGTGACGTAGCGCTGGAGTATGCGTTTGTGTTCAAGGTGCTTGCTTCGTAGTCGCTGCCCGGGGCAGTAAAAGGCCTTGGAACATCGAGGTCATGGTTACCAAGCAAGCATTAGCCCTGTGCGGTAGCGACTGCCGGGTTAAGACGCTCTGCGGTCATTCGGCCGCAGGCTTGGTTTTCTGATCCTTAACCTCTAGCCCCGGCACTGGTTGGTCCTTGGGCGGCGGTTGCGGCAGTTCGATCGGCGGCAGCGGCACCAAGCTGCTGCCGGGAGCCGGTTTGGGCGCAGCCCGTGGAGTGACCTGTGGATATGGGGTGGGTGTTGGCGTGCCCGGAGACCCCGGTGCAGGGGTCACGGGAACACTGGGAATGGTGGTTAATTCAGCAGCCTGAACCGCACTTATCGAGAGCGCGCCCCACACAATGGCCGTTAGAATAGTGCGTTTCATTGATTACTCCGTTGCCAGACCGGCTTGTCAGGCGTCAGGCTACTCGCAACCAGCTGTTTTTGTCCCCTTTTATAAGCGTTCATGCAACATTCGCCTGCTGCAACAAAGGCACAGGGCAGACGCTCTGGATGACTAAAACCGCTAAAGCTGAGCAACAGCTAAACTTCACGACATAACCGTCATTCGTCTTTAAGGTGCACCCCATGAGTTCAGCGAACCCACCCTCCCACACCGCCAAGCTGGACCGCATCCTGGCCGATGCCCAGCGTGACCGTGAAATGGGCTATCGCGACAAAGCCCTGAAAATGTACCCCCATGTGTGCGGCCGCTGCGCCCGTGAGTTCTCCGGCAAGCGCCTGAGCGAACTGACGGTGCATCATCGCGATCACAACCATGACAACAACCCGCAGGACGGCTCCAACTGGGAGTTACTGTGCCTGTACTGCCACGACAACGAACACTCGCGCTACACCGACCAGCAGTACTTTTCGGACAGCTCGATCAGCAGCCCGAAAGCCGCCAAGGCAACCCATAACCCGTTCGCCGCTCTGGCTGGATTGATGAAAAAAGACGACTAAACACCCAGTGCCTCACGGGGCGGACCTGCATGGCGACGGGAGCAAAAGGCCCTTATCGCAAGGCTGGTTCGCGCCTGCGGGGGTGTATACTCGCGTCTTTTTTTCTGAAAGGCACCGACACGTGGCAGACAAACGGTACAGCTGCATTGGTTTGTATAACCCTAAATCACCGGAAAACGTCGGCTCGGTGATGCGTGCGGCTGGTTGCTATAACGTGGCCTCGGTGTTTTACACCGGCAAACGCTATGAACGCGCCCGCGACTTCATTACTGATACCAAGAAGATCCATCAGGACATTCCGCTGATTGGCATCGACGACCTTAAAAAGATCATCCCGTTGGGCTGCATTCCAGTCGCCGTGGAGTTGGTTGAAGGTGCGCGTTCCTTACCGGAATACACGCACCCGGACCGGGCAATTTATATCTTTGGCCCCGAAGACGGCTCACTGGATAAAGAGGTGCTCGACTGGTGTGAGGATGTGATCTACATCCCGACCAATGGCTGCATGAACCTGGCCGCCACGGTCAATGTGGTGCTGTACGACCGCCTGGCCAAGGGCAAGAACACACGTTCCGGCCCTAAGTTTGGCTAGGGTTTTTTCCCATATTGCTGGCCGGTGCTCCAATCGACCAGCAAGCTGTAGGCAATCGCCAGCAAGGTCGGCCCGATAAACAGACCGATAAAGCCGAAGGCGATCAGCCCGCCAAACACCCCCAGCAATACGATCACCAACGGTAAATTGCCGCCCCGACTGATCAGGTACGGCTTGAGCACGTTATCGACACCGCTGATGATCAGCGTGCCCCAGATACCCAGGAAAATCGCCATCCCGTACTCGCCCTTCCAGGCCAGCCAGGCGGTGGCGGGGATCCAGATCAGAGGTGGACCCATGGGGATCAGGCTGAGCAGGAAAGTGGCCAACCCCAGCACCAGCGCCCCCGGCACACCGGCGATCAGAAAGCCGATCAGCGCCAGCAAGGCCTGGGCGGCGGCCGTGCCAATCACGCCGTTGACCACCCGCTGCACAGTGCCTGCCACCAATTCCTGATAGTAATCGGCACGTTCCCCGATCAGCCGCACCAGCAGGCTGTGCACAAAGGTCGCTAAACGCGGGCCATCGCGATAGAAAAAGAACACGAAGACAATGCTCAGGGACAGCTCCAGAATCCCGCCTCCGATCTGCGCACTGCGGGCCAGCAGCCAGTTGCCCACCTGCCCCAGATACGGCTTGACCGCCACAATCATGGCCGCACCCTGTTGATCGAGGGTGTTCCACATGCCGACCAGTCGCTCGCCGACCAGCGGAATGCCTGCCAGCCAGCTTGGTGCTTCAGGCAAGCCTTCGAGCTGCACATCTTTGACAAATGTAGTGGCGTCACGCACATGGTCGGCCAGGTTGAACCCCAGCCACACCATCGGCCCGGCCACCAGTAACATCCAGCCGAGCGTCAGGATGCTCGCGGCCAACGACTCGCGGCCGTTGAGCCAGCGCGTGAGCAATCGCATCAGAGGCCAACTGGCAAACGCCAGCACCGCTCCCCAGAATAATGCCGACCAAAACGGCGCCATCACCCACAGGCTCGCGCCGAACAGCACCACGAGCAGGATCTGCACCAAGAGGCGATCGTTATTGAGCATGTAGGTTCCGCAGAAAAGGTAAGGGATCGAAAGGCACGACGACTACCAGAAGTGTAGCCGTCGCTTGCAAGGATTTAGCGCAATAACTCGAGATTCAGGCCTTTGGCCGGTTTTGTGCCGAGGTCCATGCGGGCCGCTCGAACCCCGTGCTGGATCAGAGCATCGCGCCAGGCCGACGCATTTTCGCCGGTCAGGCTGACCCGTGAAGTCACATCAAGGCTCAACGCGCGGGCGATCAAGGTGACCCACTGTGAGTCCGGTTCTCCGACAAGCTTGGGGAAATCCAGCACGCCCGTGCTTCGCAACTGACGCTGCAAGGTCGCTGAGGTCGGCAGTAGTTGACCAAGATCGGTGCTCGCTTGAAGTTGCTCGACGTGCAGGTAGGCTTTGCGCCCGCCCCGATTGATGCCGTACAACGCAATCAGCTGATTTTGATCGGGCGCTGCCCGGCGCAGCAACAGGTAGGATTGTTGCTCGTCGGCGCCCACCAGCTTGGCGTTACCAAATACCTCATTGGCCCACAAGCTGCTTTCGCCGCAGTCCCTGCCCTGACACCAGAACAGCAGCTCGGCGCCTTGTTTCTGCAAAGCCTCCCGTGCAGCCGTAAACGCTTCAGAGCCGGAGTGTTCGGCAGGCAGTTCGTAGGTAACCGCGGTGGTTTGGCCGCGAGTATTGACCTGGCCTTCCAGGCGCAGGCGCCCGCTGATCTTGCGGATCGACCCCATGGGGTAAATGCGTTCAATGTCGGGCTTGACGCTGTAGTCGACAATTTGCGCGTCGGCCAGCCGTGGCAGACCTTGCAGGTCTTGGCTACCGGGCACATCCGCAGCCCATGCCATTGTGCTGATGCAACTCAGGCCCAGTGCCCAGATGAAACGATTGGGTCTGTTCATCGGCGTCTCACACTTGAGACCGAATGGCCTGTGGAGGGCGCAGCGGTGTAGTAATCCATGATGATGTCTCCCCTTTCAAGCCGCCAAGCCTCGACAGTTGGCCGGCGCAAGTCAAGGAGTGGCGAAGAACCGATTGAAACAGTCTGCAACAAGGATTGCCCCGGCCTCGTCATTCAGGTGCAAATGATGGCCGCCTGCTAAGGGTTCCACTGTAAAGGGTAGACGATCCAGCAATTGCATATGACTGGCCAGCATACCCTCCTCGGCCACTATCAAGGTTGTCGGGCAACTGACCCTGTGTACAAAAGACATGGCTTGCTCATCGCTCAAACGCAGCGGCGACGGTAACGTCAACCGGCTGTCACTGCGCCAGCTATAGCCGCCGGGGATAGGCATCAAGCCGCGCTGGGCGAGCAGTTCGGCCGCTTCGCGACTGACGGCAACCATGCCCTTCATGCGGGCTTCAATGGCCCGATCGAGGGTGGGGTGCACCGATTTGCGCTTATGCGCATGCGCCAGCTGCGCCTGCAGGGCCTTGCCCATGTTCTCGGCCGCGTCACTTGCGAGGCCGCTATGCGGTATGACGCCGTCGATCAATGCCAATCGGCTGACATGCTCTGGAAACGAGCCGGCAATAATCACCGAAACAATCGCCCCCAGTGAATGCCCCAGCAGGGCAAAGCGCTCCCAGCCCAACTGCTCGGCGACACACAGCACATCAAAGGCATAATCGGCCAGCGTATAGCCGGCCCCCCGCGGGCGGTGGTCAGAATGACCATGACCAGCAAAATCCAGTGCCACAATGCGCAAGCCGTGCAGTTTGGGCGCCAGTCGGGCAAAGCTGTTGGCGTTGTCCAGCCAGCCATGCAGGGCAATGACTGGCAGGCCGTCTTCCGGGCCAAAGATATGCGCCGCCAATTCGATATGCGGCAGACTCAGACGGATTTCTTCAACCACAGGACTCATGCGGATGCTCTTCAGAGGCCGGGTTGAGGCAGTTCCCAGCGGGCAAAAATTTGTTTCAGCAGGCTGGCGGTTTCTTGCGGCTGCTCCAGGGGGAACATGTGACCGCCAGGTACGCTCAGCGACTCTCCGCGAGGCAGGCGCGCCACGGCCCGGGCATGATGGCGCATGACGACGCGACTGTCTCGCCCACGCACCACGGTTAATGGCACCTGCAATTGGAAAATACGCCCCGGACTGATGTGGGGCACACCGCGATAGATGTTGATCTCCGTGGCCGGATCAAAACTCAGGCGTAACCGATCATCGACGGTTTGCAGGCCATGCTCAAGGTACGCGTCAAAACAATCGGGGTCGAAGCTGCGAAACAACGCCTTGCCCGCGAAGTATTCCCGTGCAGCCGCGCGATCTGCAAATTCTGCACGGCGCCCCAACGTGCGGCCTGCCGGAGTGAGGCGGTCGATAAAACCAAAACGCTTGGCGGCACGAATCATCCATTGATCGGCCACGGTCAGCACCGGCGAATCCAGCATCACCACGCCTTTGTACAAGTGCGGGCACCGTAACGCGGCGTGCAGGTGCAACATGCCGCCCAGTGAATGACCGACACCGAGCACAGGTTCGGCTTGCTGTTGCAGGTGGTAAATCAGCTCATCGACCAGGTTGCGCCAATTGTTGTCCACCGGAAACCGTGGATCATGCCCGTGCTGCGGTAACCGGGCAACGCTGAAGTCTGGCGCCAGGGCGTCAAACAATTTGCCGTAGGTGCCTGACGGGAATCCATTGGCATGGGCGAAGAAAATCTGCCGAGACATACAAGGCGTCCACACATATGAAGTACGCCTTATTGTCTGTATGAAAAACCCTTGCAACAACGACCGTATGCGCCATGAAAGGCGACACAACGGCCATTACCGTGCCGAATCAGCGCGCTGGGGGCGTTTCGCCCAGCGGGACGACGGCGATGGTCAGTCGCGAAATGCAGTTGAGTTTGCCGTTGTCGTCGGTCAGGCGAATGTCCCAGACATGGGTGGTGCGCCCGATGTGAACCGGCTTTGCCACCGCACTCACCCGCCCGCTACGCACGCCGCGCAGGTGGTTGGCGTTGACTTCAAGGCCCACGCAATAGAATTTTTTAGTGTCTATGCATAGGTAGCTGGCCATCGAACCAAGGGTTTCGGCCAGCACCACCGAGGCCCCGCCATGCAACAAACCGAACGGTTGATGAGTGCGATGATCGACCACCATGCTCGCAGTGATCGACTGGTCATCGTAGGCATCAAAGGTAATGTCGAGCACGTCGCAGATGGTGTTTTTACGCATCTCGTTGAGGTACGCGAGGTCCGGCTGGGTCGTCCACAAACTCATGGGTCATTCCTTGCTCTGTGAGTGATGGCTGTCATTTTGTCGTAGGATTTTTCGACAGCCTGGACCCAACTATCTTTCACACCGACCTGATTCTGCAACTGTTGCTCAACTCGCAAGCGACGGCGACGGTTTCAAACACCGGGGTTATATACCCCAAGCAATGTCATGCTGCCCGCCAGCGGCCACTCCCCTTCCAGCTCGGCCAGGCTAGCCGTGTGCATCGGCTGTGGCCTGCGCACGTTACCGTATTGCAGCAGGCTGATCAGTTCGCCCACGAAAGGCTGATGGCTTACCAGCAATACGTGGCCGCTGTCTGGCAACTGGCTCACCGCGAACCTGGGATCGCTTTCGGGGGTCAGCCACGGCACGGTGATGAGTTCAGGAGTAAAACCCAGGGCTGCGCGCACCAGTGCAGCCGTCTGCTGAGCGCGTACATATGGACTGACCAATATGCGATCCAGCGGCTGGCCGATCAACTGCGCCGCCGTGTGCAGGACTTGATCACGACCGTGGTGGGTGAGTTCGCGCTCGGCATCACGGGGAGCGTGAGGCTGGGCTTCACCATGGCGCAAGATCCAGAGCTTCATGGCTTGGTCTCGGTGCCGTTCGACGGCGAAACATAGGGCGCCTCCCCTTCTGGGGCACGCGGCGCTGGCCAATCGGCAAAGGGCCATGGCTTTTGCTCAGTGTGAAAGCTGCCAAAACGTCCGATTTGAGCGAAGTAGAGGCTCAGGCTGTCACCGAAGTTCATCAGGCCACCATTGGGGGCGCCGTACAGCAGACGATAAATCAGTTGCACCAGCACCAGCCCGCCGAGCACCAATTGGGCGACTTGCCATACCACTAGAAAAACCAGCATCCACAGCACGCGGATCACGATGGATTCGTACTTGGGGGCTTTATTGCTGTCACTCATGTGCTGCTCCTGTCCTACTCAGTTAAAACCACTGGTGGAGATAAAGTCGACATCCGTCTTGGGTTCTGCGCGCATCAGCAATTCGATCACCTGGTTGAGCGTGCGCCCCTCAAACAGAATGGCATGCAGGCCTGCAACCAAGGGCATGTATACGTTCAGTTCCTGCGCCTTGGCCTTTAGGACCTTGAGGGTATTCACCCCCTCAGCCACTTCACCCAGGCGCGCAACTGCGTCTTCCAGGCTCAGGCCCTCGCCCAGGGCATAGCCAACTTGATAGTTGCGGCTTTTGGGCGACGAACAGGTCACGATCAAATCGCCTACGCCCGCCAAGCCGAGAAATGTCATCGGGTTAGCGCCTTGACTGACAGCAAAACGAGTCATTTCTGCTAACGCGCGAGTTATCAACATGCTTTTGGTGTTTTCGCCCATGCCCAGCGCAACGGCCATGCCGGCGATAATTGCGTACACATTCTTCAACGCACCACCCAGCTCCACGCCGAATCGATCAGCACTGGCATAGACCCGGAACGTACGACCATGCAAGGCCTCTTGAACCCGTGTGCAGAGCGCCTCGTCCGCGCTGGCAACCACGGTGGCCGTTAATGCATGCTCGGCCACTTCCCGGGCCAGGTTCGGGCCGGACAGCACCCCGATTCTGGCTTGAGGCGCGATTTCTTCGAGGATTTCACTCATCAGTTTAAAACTGTGAGCTTCGATGCCCTTGGTCAGGCTGACCAGCATCTTGGCCCGCAAACGCTCGGCATGAGCAGCCAGCACCTGACGCAGGGCGCTGGAAGGCAATGCCACAAAACACAATTCGCAGCTATCCAGAGTGGCTTGCAGGTCGGTGACCGGCTCGACGCTCGGATGAAGCTTGATGCCTTTGAGGTAACGCGGATTTTCTCGATTAAGGCGCATGGCCTCGGCTTGCTCGGGGTCGCGCATCCACTGATGCACGCGATGACCGTTTTCTGCCAGCAAGTTGGCCACGGCGGTGCCAAAACTACCGCCTCCCAAGACCGCAATAGCGTGCTGTTCAGTCATATGCAATCCCGTCATCCATCTAGCAGTGGCAATCGCGGCATTATACGGGGCGCATGCCCGGCGACCAGCCCCATAGTGCAAGGTGTCTACACAAGAGGGTCGCGGCCTTGCCAGCGAACAACGAAGCTCAGCCAGGGCATTGGCCCACTCACGGCAGATGATGGCTTTTTTGCGCGGTTTGAGCGTTTATAACCCAAGAAAAAGCTCGGGGTTGACTGTCAAACCATGACAGCTCAGTTACCATGCCGCTCCGAAAGCAGCCACCGCTGCCCACGCGAATGACCAATCTCGAGTCTAGGATGACAGCATCTATGAGTGACATTTCTGCTGTCATGCGCACAACTGAAGGGATTCCTCATTCATGACGACACGTAGTCGCTGGGATATTCACACCCGTACTCAGATGATGAGCCTGGGCCCAGCTTTATTGATCACCTTGCTGTTAATCAGTTTTTTTACCTGCGTCCGGATTCAGGACTTGCGCCAGGAACTGAATTACACCGGCCAATTGATTGCCAACCAATTGGCCCCGGCCAGTGAATACGGCGTGATTTCAGGCAATGCATTGATCCTGAAAAGCCTGATTACTGCCGCACTCAACACCCCGCACGTTGAATTCATTCAGGTACAGGACCGCGCAGGCAACATACTGGCTCATGCTGAAAGAGCAGCGTTTTCACGGGATGAAGGGGCGCAGTTTGAAATTTTCCAGGCACCGGTGCGCTGGCAGAAAAGCCATTCAAGCGATGTTTTTTTACTGAACAACCTGCCTGCTACGGCGCCGGAAGAGGATTATCTGGGCCAAGTGCTGGTGGGCATGTCTAATGACGCCTTCAACAAGCGCCAGCAGGAAATCCTGCTTAAGGCTGTCATTCTTGCTCTGTTCGCCCTGGGCTTTACCTTTTTGCTGGCCCGACGCCTGGCTGCAAACCTGTCCAAGCCAATCAGCGACATGAGCAAGGCCGTCAAGGCCATCCAGCACGGCGATTACCAGGCACCATTACCGGTGGTCGACGACGGCGAGCTGGGCAGTCTGGCCCAGCACATCAATAATCTGGCCGCAGGTCTGGAGCAGGCCAGCCGCGAGCAACAGACTGCCATTTCACAACTGATTCAGGCTCGCGAAGAGGCCGAGCGCGCTAACCGCGCCAAAACCGACTTTCTGGCGATGATGAGCCACGAGTTGCGCACGCCCATGAATGGCGTGCTGGGGATGCTGCAACTGCTCGAAACGACGCAGATGACCGAGGAGCAAAAGGAATATGCAGACATCGCTTCGCAGTCCACCGAGCATTTGCTGAAAGTGATCAACGACATTCTTGATTTCTCGCGGATCGAACGCTCAACGCTGGAACTTGAACACATTGCCTTCAACTTGCTGGATCTTATCGACAACTGCGCGCAAACCTTCCAGTTCAGCGCGAGTCAACGCGGCTTGCAGTTGCAACTGGCCCTCCCCGAAGGCTTGTCAGTGTTGCATGTACTCGGCGACCCGACCCGGATACGACAGATTTTGGTCAATCTGATTGGAAACGCGCTGAAATTCACCGAGCGCGGCAGCGTCAGCATTGAAGCGAAATGGCAGCCACTTGATCACCAACTGATCTGGTTCACCTGCACGGTGCGCGACAGTGGTATCGGGATCTGCAACGAGAAGCTTGAGTCCATGTTCAATGCCTTCCAACAGGCCGACAGCTCAATATCGCGTCGTTATGGCGGCACCGGCCTGGGCCTGCCCATCGCCCGCACGCTGGCCGAGCGAATGGGCGGCACACTGCGTGCAAAGAGTGCGGAGGGCCAAGGCTCAGTGTTCACCCTGGAAATCCCGTTGGAACTGCACCAGCCCGTAGCCGCTAGCTATGGGCCAACTGCGGCTTCGCAACCGCCGATAGCGCACGGATACAAAGTGCTGTTGGTGGAGGATAACCCGGTCAACCAAGCGGTAATCGAGGCCACGCTCCGCAGTCTGGGCTATGAAGTGTGTGTAGTCAGCGATGGTGCGCAAGCCATCCACCAGGCCAATACCGAAGACTACGCGGCGATTCTGATGGACTGCCGCCTGCCTGTTATCGATGGTTATGAGGCCACCCGGCAGATTCGCCAATTGGCGAGTTGCAAGACGGTGCCGATTATTGCTCTGACGGCCAATGCCTTACAGGGAGACAGGGAAGCCTGCCTGCAAGCCGGTATGAATGATTACCTGGCAAAGCCGTTCAAACGAGCTGATCTGGAACAAATTCTCCAGTGCTGGGTCCAGTAACTTGTGGCTAAAGAGGCACCTGCGACTGGCGTAAAATGCAAAAGTGCGGCAGTCTTAGGCACCCGAATGGGCCCCTGAACCGGCCCGATTTAAATTTTCAGTGCACAAGTGTACATTCCTGTCCTTTGCGCTGTGACTTTCACTACAACGCAATAGTCTATGTGTAGGCTGGCGAACTGAGACACCATGTTTCAGTTGGTCGGGAAGATTTGCCCCACCCTGCCGCATGGGATTATTGAGGAGCTCGCATGACCAAACAAAACGCCTTTACTCGGGAAGATCTGCTGCGCTGTAGCCGCGGCGAACTGTTCGGCCCAGGTAACGCGCAACTGCCCGCCCCTAACATGCTGATGGTGGATCGCATTACCCATATCAGTGAAGAAGGCGGCAAGTACGGCAAAGGTGAATTGGTCGCCGAGCTGGATATCACTCCAGACCTGTGGTTCTTTGCCTGCCACTTTGAAGGCGATCCGGTAATGCCGGGCTGCCTGGGCCTCGACGCCATGTGGCAGTTGGTAGGCTTTTACCTGGGCTGGCAAGGCTTGCCAGGCCGCGGTCGCGCCTTGGGTTCGGGCGAAGTGAAGTTCTTTGGCCAGGTTCTGCCGAGCGCCAAGAAAGTCACCTACAACATTCAGATCAAACGCGTCCTCAAGGGCAAGCTGAACCTGGCCATTGCCGATGGTTCGGTGACTGTCGACGGTCGCGAGATTTATACCGCTGAAGGCCTTCGGGTCGGCGTGTTCACTTCAACTGACAACTTTTAAGGGTTATCCGCATGCGCCGCGTCGTTATCACTGGTCTGGGCATTGTTTCGTGCCTGGGCAATGACAAAGAGACCGTCTCCGCTAACCTGCGTGCTAGTCGCCCTGGCATCCGCTTCAACCCGGAATACGCTGAAATGGGTCTGCGTAGCCAGGTTTCCGGCTCCATTGACCTGAACCTTGAAGAACTGATCGATCGCAAGATCTACCGCTTTGTCGGCCACGCAGCGGCTTACGCCTACCTGGCCATGAAAGACGCCATCACTGACTCGGGCCTGACCGAAGAGCAAGTCTCCAACCCGCGCACTGGCCTGATCGCCGGTTCCGGTGGTGCGTCGACCCTGAACCAGATGGAAGCGTTGGACATCCTGCGCGAGAAAGGCGTCAAGCGTGTCGGTCCATACCGTGTAACTCGGACCATGAGCAGCACCGTTTCGGCTTGCCTGGCGACCCCATTCAAGATCAAGGGCCTGAACTACTCCATCGCTTCTGCCTGCGCCACCAGTGCTCACTGCATCGGTCACGCCATGGAACAGATCCAGATGGGCAAGCAAGACATCGTATTTGCTGGCGGTGGTGAAGAAGAGCACTGGAGCCAATCGTTCCTGTTCGACGCCATGGGCGCTCTGTCCAGCAAGCGTAATGACACCCCGGAAGAAGCCTCCCGCGCCTACGACGCCGACCGTGACGGTTTCGTCATCGCCGGTGGCGGCGGCATGGTGGTGGTCGAAGAGCTGGAACACGCTCTGGCACGTGGCGCCAAGATCTACGCCGAAATCGTTGGCTACGGCGCAACGTCCGACGGCTACGACATGGTTGCTCCGAGCGGCGAAGGCGCTATCCGCTGCATGCAGATGGCAATGTCGACTGTTGATGCACCGATCGACTACATCAACACCCACGGCACCTCGACTCCGGTTGGCGACGTGGCTGAGATGAAAGGTATTCGTGAAGTCTTCGCTGACAAGGCACCGCCTATCAGCTCGACCAAGAGCCTGTCGGGTCACTCCTTGGGCGCCGCGGGCGTTCACGAAGCGATCTACTGCATGTTGATGATGGAAGGTAACTTCATTGCTGGCTCCGCCAACATTGATGAGCTGGACCCAGCGGTTGCAGACATGCCAGTGCTGACCAAAACGCGTGAAGATGCCACCATCAACACCGTGATGAGCAACAGCTTCGGCTTTGGTGGCACTAACGCCACGCTGGTCCTGAAGCGCTGGGAAGGCAAGTAAGCCCTCCCCCGCTCACTGAAAATGCCCCGACCTGGTCGGGGCATTTTTTTTGCCCATGGAACGTACAATTCGCAGAGTGCTCTATAAAGATCAGGACCTTTATCACTGCCCTCTGAGGTTTGCCATGACTGTTACCGTGAATACCGTGTCTCACGAAAGTTTTCGCCACAGCATTAAAATCGACGATTACGAAGTGTTTACTGATGTTCCTACATCCATTGGTGGCGACGGTTCTGCGCCGTCTCCCCACGATTATTTCGATGCGGCACTGGGCGCGTGCAAGGCGTTGACGCTTAAGCTTTATGCACAAAAGAAAAACATCCCCCTCACCGGAGTCACCGTTGAGGTCAAGCACGATGCCAGCCAAGAGCAACAAGGCAAGTATGCGCTGCACGTCAAACTGACCCTCAAGGGCGTGTTAACTGATGCACAACGCGATGAGCTGCATAAAATCGCCGACAAGTGCCCAGTGCATAAGCTGATGACCACCGCTGAGGTCACCATCGAAACTCACTTGTCAGAAGGTGCATTCAGCCAGTAATGCCAGCCTCACAGGCGTTGGGTTATGCTCAACGCCCTCTCTTTTAGCGTGGACAGCCACATGCCACCATTCACCGTGATTCAACCGCGCGCCGAAGAGATAGAGGGCCAGCCTATCTTGCGCCCGCTGCCGTCAGCCAAATGTCGCAGTGTCGGGCCATTTGTATTTTTCGATCACATGCTCTTGAAGCATTACCCGCCAGGCGATGGGATGAATATCCTGCAACACCCACACATCGGCCTATCAACCCTGACGTACTTGTTCGAAGGCCAGTTACAGCACAAAGACAGCCTGGGTTCTGACCAGCAGGTGGGCCCCGGTGAAGTCAGCTGGATGACCGCAGGCGCAGCAATTGCTCATATCGAGCGCACCCCCTCTGCGTTACGTGCTCAAGGCTCGACCTTGCACGGCCTGCAAGTGTGGCTGGCGTCACCCAAAGAGCACGAGCAAGGCGAAGGCTTTTACAGCCATCACACCGCGGACAGCCTGCCCATGAGCGACAGCCTGGGCGTCAGAATCCGATTGATTGCTGGGACAGGCTTTTGCCTGGAGTCACCGGTGCCCGTGCTCTCCCCTACGCTGTATGCCGAAATACACATGCAAACAGCCACTACCCTGTTGATCCCTGATGAGCATCAGGAACGGGCACTGTATGTGTTGCAAGGCGATTTACAGCTGGAAGGCCAAACACTAGAAACTCAGAGCCTGGTGCTGTTGCCGGCAGGAGAAGCGCTGACACTGAGTGCAGGCAGCGATTGCCACGCGGTTCTGATCGGTGGAGCACCGCTTGATGGACCACGGCGCATGAACTGGAATTTCGTGGCCAGTGATCGGGCCTTGATTGAGCGGGCAAGAAGCCGCTGGGCCACGGGCGACTGGCCGACCGTCCCCGGAGAGAACGGCCGGATCGAATTACCCTGAAGGCCCGGCCTTACAAGATCATTGCCGCCACCCAGCCAAAGGCCAGCAGTGGCAGGTTGTAATGCACAAAAGTGGGCACCACGGTGTCCCATATGTGGTGGTGCTGACCGTCAATATTCAAACCAGAGGTTGGGCCTAGCGTGGAGTCCGAGGCTGGTGAGCCTGCATCACCCAGGGCGCCCGCAGTGCCGACGATGCAGACAATCGCCATCGGGCTGAACCCCAACTGCACACACAGCGGTACGAAGATCGCAGCCAGAATTGGCACTGTCGAAAAAGATGAACCGATCCCCATCGTCACCAGTAGGCCGACCAGCAGCATCAGCAAGGCACCGACGCCCTGGCTGTGATTGATCAATCCTGCAGACGCTTCGACCAGGGATTTCACTTCACCGGTGGCTTTCATGACCTCTGCAAAGCCTGAGGCGGCGATCATGATGAAACCAATCATGGCCATCATTTTCATGCCTTCTGTGAACAGGTCGTCGGTCTCGCGCCAACGAACAATGCCGGACACAGAAAAGATCAGGAAGCCAACCAGGGCACCGATGATCATGGAGCCCAGCCAGAGCTGGATAATGAACGCAGCCGCAATCGCAACCCCGGCCACCAGCAGTGTCAGGGGGTTATAACTGATTGCGGTCTGTTCAACCTGCTCGATCTTGGCCAAGTCATACTCGCGTTTTTTGCGGTAGCTGATGAACACCGCCACCAACAGCCCCACCAGCATACCCAGCGCCGGGATGGCCATCGCATGGGTAACATTGACCTGGCTGATATCCACGCCACTTTTGCTGACGTTGGCGAGCAGAATCTGATTAAGGAAGATATTGCCGAAGCCGACCGGCAGGAACATGTATGGCGTAATCAAGCCAAACGTCATGACACAGGCCACCAGACGGCGGTCAATCTTGAGCTTGGTCAGCACATACAGCAAAGGCGGAACCAGCAGCGGGATAAAGGCGATATGAATCGGCAGAATGTTCTGCGAACAGATCGCGACCACCAGCAGCAGACTGACCAATAGCCATTTGACGCGATTGCCGCCGACGGCCTGTTGCTTGTTGACCATCGCCAGCGCCCTGTCAGCCAGGGCATGAGCCAGCCCGGACTTGGCAATCGCCACCGCAAAAGCGCCCAACAGTGCGTAAGACAACGCAACGGTGGCACCACCGCCCAAACCGCTGTTGAACGCCTCGAGTGTTGCCTCGATGCTCAACCCCCCGACCAGACCGCCGACAACGGCCCCCACAATCAGAGCGATTACGACATGCACGCGGGACAGACTGAGCACCAACATGATGCCGACCGCGGCAATTACTGCATTCATCATTACAACCTCATAGTGCGCACCACGATAAAAACACCGTAAAGCGGAAAATTCCGGACAATCGACTGCGGTTCCAGTCGCCGGATCAGGAAGGGAGGACATATTTGAGGGCGCACACTTTGCAGCAGCATCGCCGCCTTGTCAAAAAACGGGCCCAGGACGATCAACAAACACCCGAAAACAGGCTTATCCCTAATGTTTACAGGGCTTTAGCGTTGCTTTTTTAAGATGAAATTTCATTTTTATCGTAAAGAAATATGTCAAATGGCCGCTAAGGGTAAAAGCCTCTTTCTAGGATGTCTCCATGTCGCTCAGACAGCTTTCCATACAGTGGAAAATCACTCTTCTCGCCGGACTTTGCCTTGTGGGTGTTGTTGCCCTGTTGGTAGGGCTTTCTATCTACCGCATGGAGTACACCTCCAATCTGGTTGAAGCCTCAAGCTCACAGATGCTCAATGAGTCAGCCCAGGCCCGCATTGAAGCTCAAGGTGAAGCACAGGCTCAGGCCATCAGCCGTCAGTTCATGGACGCCTACCAGTACGGAAACGGGTTTGCCCGCCAGGTTCTGTTTTTGCGTGAGCAATCCGAAAAGCGCTTTCTGGATGCCTTCGATCTGCGTGAGGACCTGACTCGCCAAGTCAAGGCGGCGCTACAGGCCAACCCGGACTTGCTGGGTTTGTCGCTGGTGTTTGAAGCCAATGCACTGGATGGCAAAGACAAGCTGTTTGACCACCAACAGGCACTGGGGAGCAATGACAAAGGCCGCTTTGCGCTTTACTGGTCGCAACCGACACCCGGCAAGCTGACCTCAATGGCATTGCCTGAAACCGATATGACCGACACCAGCATCGGACCGAGCGGACAGGCTAATAACTCATGGTTTACCTGCCCACGCACGACGCTGAAACCGTGCATTATCGAACCCTACTTTTATGACATTGACGGGCAGCGCGTGCTGATGACCAGCATCGTCTTCCCGCTGATGGTCGATGGCAAGGTCATTGCTTCGCTCTCGGTGGATATCAACCTCAACAGCTTGCAAGAGATGAGCCTGCAAGCCAGCAAAAAGCTCTACAACGGGCAAACCCATGTCGGCATCATCACCTCGGCAGGCTTGCTCTCCGGCTTCAGTGCCGATGCCAGTAAACTTAGCCTGCGCCTGAACCAGGTGGATCCGGATGATGGCGCCAAGCTGATTGAGTTGATGACCTCGGCAAATGAGACGGACAGCATCCGCAGCCATCAACGCTTGAAAGTCCTGACCCCTTTCCTACCTATTCCTGGCAGCAAACCCTGGGGGGTCTTACTCGATGTGCCTGAAAAGGTCCTGGTAGGCCCAGCCCAGGCACTACAAGCTGATCTGGAAAAACGTAATAACACAGGAACCCTGATCGAGTTGGGGCTTGGCTCACTGGCTGCGATCATCGGTTTGTTGCTGGTGTGGTTGATGGCCCGCAGCGTTACCCGCCCGATACTCGGCGTTGCACGCATGCTTGAGGACATTGCCAGTGGTGAAGGCGACCTCACACGTCGTCTGGTCTACGACAAGAAAGATGAGCTAGGCCAACTGGCGGGCTGGTTCAATCGCTTCCTCGATAAACTTCAACCAATCATTGCCGAGGTCAAACGCTCGGTTCAGGACGCACGCAGCACGGCGGATCAGTCGGCGGCGATTGCAACCCAGACCAGTGCGGGCATGGAGCAGCAGTACCGCCAGGTTGACCAGGTGGCCACAGCGTCTCATGAGATGAGCGCAACGGCCCAGGACGTCGCACGTAGCGCTGCACAGGCCGCACAAGCCGCCCGCGATGCCGACCAGGCAACGCGCCAGGGTCTGACCATTATTGATCGCACTACCAACAGCATCGATCACCTGGCTGCCGATATGAGCGAGGCCATGATCCAGGTGGAAGGCCTGGCGGCCAACAGCGAGAAAATTGGTTCGGTTCTGGAGGTCATCCGCGCGATTGCCGAACAGACCAACCTGCTCGCCCTGAATGCGGCAATTGAAGCCGCACGTGCCGGTGAAGCTGGGCGTGGATTTGCGGTTGTGGCTGACGAAGTGCGCAACCTGGCGCGACGCACGCAGGAGTCAGTCGAAGAAACCCGCCAAGTGATCGAGCAACTGCAAGTTGGCACTCAAGAAGTTGTGACATCCATGGGCAACAGTCATCGCCAGGCTCAAGGCAGTGTCGAGCAAGTAGGGCAAGCAGTCACCGCTTTGCAGCAAATCGGCGAAGCGGTCACGGTGATTACGGACATGAACTTGCAGATCGCCAGTGCTGCCGAAGAGCAAAGTGCGGTGGCCGAAGAGATCAACCATAACGTGGCTACGATTCGCGACGTCACCGAGTCGTTGTCCGGACAAGCCAATGAGTCGGCGCGGGTGAGTCAGTCGTTGAACTCGCTGGCAAACCAGCAACAGAACTTGATGGATCAGTTCCGCGTCTGATTTTTTGAAGGCTGGTGCGGTAACAGAAAAGCGACGGCTGAAGTGCTCAGCCGTCGCTTTTTACCGTTTACGCCTGTGCAGCTCTATGTTTACTGACAGTCCGCCCAGCGTACTGGTTTCTAGCTGCATCTGCCCCCCCAGGGCCTGCACAATATCGCGCACGATGCCTAGCCCAAGACCATGCCCGCTGACCTGCTCGTCCAGACGAGCCCCTCGACTCAATACCTGACCACGCTCAGCCTCAGGAATGCCAGGACCATCGTCTTGTACCGAGATGACAAAACCATCGCAGCTCTGGCTAACACTCAGTTCAACCCGAGAATCGGCCCATTTACAGGCGTTGTCCAATAGGTTGCCGAGTAACTCGAGCATATCTTCACGGTTCCAGGGCATATGCAGGCCGGGTTCTGCATTCAACACAAGTTGCAAGTGGTCGCCATGAATCATGCTGAGAGTCGACAGCAGTGCAGGCAGTTCGACATCCCCGTCAAATTGTGCCCCTGGCAAGGCATCACCGGCCAAACGAGCGCGATTGAGTTCACGCTCCATGCGCTGCTGTATGTGCTCAATCTGCTCGCGCAGACTTTTTTGCAGGTCAGGACAGCGTTCCAGTTGCGGGTCATTGATCACGCTGTATAAAACGGCCAGAGGCGTTTTCAAGGCGTGCCCTAGGTTACCCAATGCATTTCTCGAACGTTTCAACGTGTCTTCGGTGTAGGTCAGCAGGTCATTTATTTGTGTAACCAGAGGCTCAAGTTCTATAGGAACCTGAGTATCCAACTGTGAGCGCAGACCTGATTGCAACTGCACAATTTGTTTACGTGCCGTTTCCAGTGGCCGAAGTGCCCGGCGGACTGTCAGGCGCTGCATGAGCAGGATGATCATGAGGGTCAAGAGGCCAATGCTTAGACCAATTCTCTGCACTTGCTTGAAGCTTTCACGAATAGGCGTGTAGTCCTGAGCCACCGTGATAGAAACAGGCTGACCAAAACGCTGGTAATCAGTGCGCATAAGCAACAACATCTGCCCTTCTGGCCCAGGTTGAAGTGTGCTCGCCAGGCCGGGTCGTTGAGGTCTGGGTAATTGCGCGTCCCACAAAGAACGCGAACGCCATTGAGTGTCGCCAAATTCGATGCTGAAGTAATGCCCCGAAAAAGGTCGATGGTAAGCGGGCGAAAGTCGTCGCTCGTCCAATTGCAAGCCTTGAGGACCGCGATTCAGTGCGATCAGTAGATTTTCACTGTCAATTTGCAGGTCAGACTCTAAATAACGCTGAAGGCCATTTTCAAATAACCAGAGGCTGATCTGGCTGACCACCAGGCCCGATATCAAGAGGACACTGATCAGGCCGATGCTCAAGCGCCGTTGAATGGACTTCACTGCTCGGCTGCCCCGAAGATGTAGCCCTGGCCGCGGCGGGTTTCAATAACAGAGCGTCCGAGCTTGCGCCGTATGTGGTTAACATGAACCTCAAGTACATTGGAGTCACGCTCGGTCTCGCCGTTGTACAGATGCTCGGCCAGATGGCTTTTGGACAGAATTTGCTGTGGATGAAGCATGAAGTAACGCAGCAGGCGAAATTCGGCAGCGGTCAGTTGTACTTCACTCTCGCCACTGACGACAGTTTGGCGTGACTCATCCAAGTGCAACCCTGCGGACTTCAGTAGCGGCTGGTTCGACTGACCATGGGAACGGCGCAGCAGCGCCTGTACTCGCAGTTGCAATTCTTCGGGGTGGAAGGGTTTGGTCACGTAATCATCGGCACCGGCCTTGAGCCCTTCAATTCGTTCAGACCATGAGCTGCGGGCGGTCAGAATCAGTACTGGCGTAGCAAGCCCCTGTGCACGCCATTGCCTGAGGACATCGATACCGGGAACACCGGGCAACCCAAGATCCAGAATGATCAGATCATACGGCTCACTTTGTCCCTGATACAGGGCATCACGGCCATCGGCCAGCCAGTCCACGGCATATCCTTGGCGCGTTAACCCGCCTATCAGTTCGTCAGCCAAAGCGACGTGGTCTTCTACCAGCAACAACCGCATTAATCATCAACCTCATCTTTGAGCAATCGGCCGTCAGCGGCATTCAACTTGAGCTCACGGACAACACCGCCCTGAGTCAGCAGCTCAACCTCGTACACGTAAATGTCGTCATCCTCTTCAAGCTCTATCTCAAGCAGCTTGGCCCCCGGATGATGCTGGAATGCCTTTTGAAGCAATTGCTCCAAGGGCAAGATGGCCCCTTTTTCTCGTAAACGCAGCGCTTCATCCTGGCCTAGGTCTCGCGAGATGGCCAAGCAGGAAAACGTGCAGAGCAGGAGCGCAACACAGCAGCGTACGTACTGATTCACTGAGACCACTGACCTCCCACGTTTAAAACCGAACTATAGCGTTGTTGGCTTAATCGAAACTGAATCCGAAGGTCTACTGTCGCTGACATGGACCACAGTTTTTGTTCGCACGGCGTTAACTGCTAAACTGCCGGCCTGCATTCATCGCCAAAGCGATAGCCACCTCTTCAGAGCAATAAACACTGTGGAAATTTTTAAAGAGTTTACCTTCGAATCAGCGCATCGCTTGCCTTACGTCCCGGAAGGCCATAAATGCGGTCGTCTGCATGGACATTCATTTAAGGTTGCGATCCATTTGAGTGGCGACATTGATCCTGCAACCGGCTGGATACGTGATTTCTCGGAAATCAAAGCGATTTTCAAACCGCTATATGAGCGGCTTGACCATAACTACCTGAACGACATTCCAGGCCTGGAAAATCCAACCAGCGAAGTATTGGCGAAGTGGATTTGGCAACAGCTCAAGCCCCTGCTTCCAGAACTGTCTGCCATTCGAATTCATGAAACATGCACCAGCGGCTGTATTTATTACGGCGATTAAAGACCTAAGCATAAAAAAACCACCTTACGGTGGTTTTTTTATATTCAGAAATTGAGCTGCAAGCTGCAAGCTGCAAGCTGCAAGCTGCAAGCTGCAAGCTGCAAGCTGCAAGCTGCAAGCTGCAAGCTGCAAGCTGCAAGCTGCAAGAGCCTGGGGGCGGTGGAAAGGGTTGTCCAGCGCTTGGGGGGGTTTTTCGAGCACAAAAACAAAATCCCTATCTGCGTTAGCAGATAGGGATTTCGGAATTT
>NZ_JANLNV010000017.1 GCF_025465935.1 Pseudomonas sp. 7P_10.2_Bac1
AGGCAAGCTCGCTCCTACAGTGTGAATTAGTTAATTAAACCTGCAACAAACGCTCTCGGAGTTTGCCGATTTCGTCGCGCATTTGTGCTGCGGCTTCGAACTCCAGATCGCGGGCCAGGGCGTACATCTTTTCTTCCAGTTGACGAATACGCTTGCTGATCTCGCTCGGTGAACGCAGTTCGTTTTCGTATTTGGCGTTTTCTTCGGCTGCCTTGGCCATGCCTTTGCGCTTCTTGCTGCGCGAGCCCGGTACCACGGCGCCTTCCATGATGTCGGCAACGTCCTTGAACACGCCTTTTGGAGTGATACCGTTGGCTTCGTTGAACGCGATCTGTTTTTCGCGACGACGTTCGGTCTCGCCAATTGCCCGTTCCATCGACCCGGTGATGCGGTCGGCGTACAAAATCGCCTGCCCGTTCAGGTTCCGAGCTGCCCGGCCAATGGTCTGGATCAAGGAGCGTTCGGAGCGCAGGAAGCCTTCTTTGTCCGCATCGAGAATGGCCACCAGCGATACTTCGGGCATGTCCAGGCCCTCACGCAGCAAGTTGATGCCTACCAGCACATCAAATACCCCGAGACGCAGATCGCGGATAATCTCGACCCGCTCCACGGTATCGATGTCCGAGTGCAGGTAGCGCACGCGCACCCCGTGATCGGCCAGGTAGTCGGTCAAGTCTTCGGACATGCGCTTGGTCAGTGTGGTCACCAGAACCCGCTCTTGCTTGGCCACGCGCTTGGTAATTTCAGAGAGCAGGTCGTCGACCTGAGTCAGCGCCGGGCGAATTTCGATTTGCGGATCGACCAGGCCAGTCGGCCGTACCACTTGCTCGATCACTCGGCCCGCGTGTTCGGCTTCGTAGTTGCCCGGGGTCGCCGAGACGAAAATCGTCTGCGGGCTGATGCGTTCCCACTCGTCAAAGCGCATGGGCCGGTTGTCCAGCGCCGAGGGCAAGCGGAAACCGTATTCCACCAAAGTCTCTTTACGCGAGCGGTCGCCTTTATACATAGCCCCGACTTGGGGCACGCTGACGTGGGACTCGTCGATCACCAGCAGTGCATCGGCGGGCAGGTAGTCAAACAGCGTCGGTGGCGGGGCACCCGATTCACGCCCCGAGAGGTAGCGCGAGTAGTTTTCGATGCCGTTGCAGTAGCCCAGCTCCATGATCATTTCCAGATCGAAGCGGGTACGCTGTTCAAGGCGCTGCGCCTCGACCAGTTTGTCGTGGGTACGCAGGTATTCAAGGCGTTCCTTGAGCTCTTCCTTGATCCCGTCCACCGCTTCAAGAAGGGTTTCGCGCGGGGTCACGTAGTGGCTTTTTGGGTAGAACGTGAAGCGCGGCATTTTCCGGATGACTTCACCGGTCAGCGGGTCAAAGGCGCTGATGCTCTCGACTTCGTCATCGAACAGTTCGATGCGGATCGCTTCAAGGTCAGATTCGGCCGGGTAGATATCAATCACATCGCCGCGCACCCGAAAGCTTGCGCGGGCAAAGTCGATGTCATTGCGGGTGTATTGCAGGTCTGCCAGGCGGCGCAACAGTTCGCGCTGGTCGAGTTTGTCTCCGCGGTCGACGTGCAGCACCATCTTCAAATAGGTTTCCGGGCTGCCCAAGCCATAAATGCACGACACCGTGGTCACAATGATGGCGTCTTTGCGCTCCAGCAGCGCTTTGGTGGCCGACAGCCTCATCTGTTCGATGTGGTCGTTGATCGAGGCGTCCTTCTCGATAAAGGTATCGGAGGAGGGCACGTAAGCTTCGGGCTGGTAGTAGTCGTAGTACGAGACAAAATATTCCACTGCGTTGTTGGGGAAGAACGTTTTGAACTCGCCATACAACTGCGCGGCCAGGGTTTTGTTGGGCGCCAGTACCAACGTTGGTCGGTTCACATGGGCGATCACGTTGGCAATGCTGAACGTTTTGCCCGAACCGGTTACCCCGAGCAAGGTCTGGTGCGACAGACCGGCCTCGATGCCTTCGATCATCTGGGCAATGGCCACGGGCTGATCGCCTGCGGGCTGAAAGCGGGTAACAAGCTGGAAATCGGACATAACGGACCTCTGGATGCGCTTCCTTATGCAGGAATGGACCCCGCCAAAGCGTGAAAGACTGCGTGCGACGCATGCCGCCGAGTAAGCAGGATACGTCTAAATATGGAGATCGTGACCGACTGTTTCAAGGTGCGATCACGGCAGGGCTGTTCAGGCGAATATTGCAATTAGACCAGTGGGCAGAAAATAAACCCAAATACTTGCGCAAAACCGGGTTTCGCCTGTTGCCCCAAACGTGATCAGCTTTATACTTGCTCCCCGTTTGTGCACCGCTCTAGTGCAATCGGCTGGAGCGTTGTTACCCCCTCCATCATCCATTCAGAGCCGCCGTAATAATGAGCCTGTTCTCCGCTGTCGAAATGGCACCACGCGATCCTATCCTGGGCCTCAACGAAGCATTCAACGCCGATACTCGTACCACCAAAGTGAATCTGGGGGTCGGTGTTTACTGCAACGAAGAGGGACGAATTCCACTCTTGCGTGCCGTTATCGAAGCCGAAACCATCCGGGCAGCCGAGCACGCTTCGCGCGGCTACTTGCCGATTGATGGCATTCAAGCCTATGACCAGGCAGTACAGAAACTGCTGTTCGGTGCGGATTCGCCACTGCTGGCGGCTGGCCGTGTGATCACCACCCAATCGGTAGGCGGTACAGGCGCGCTGAAAATTGGTGCTGACTTCCTCAAGCAACTGCAGCCAGACGCTGTGGTCGCGATCAGCGATCCAAGCTGGGAAAACCACCGCGCACTGTTTGAAGCTGCCGGTTTTCCGGTGCAGAACTACCGCTACTACGACGCTGCCAGCCATGACGTAAACCGCGCTGGCATGCTCGAGGACCTCAACGCCTTGCCTACCGGCTCGATCGTTGTGCTGCACGCATGCTGCCACAACCCGACCGGCGTCGACCTGACCCCGGCAGACTGGCAGAACGTGCTGGACGTGGTTAAGGCCAAAGGCCTGATTCCATTCCTGGACATGGCTTACCAGGGCTTTGGCGACGGTATCGCTGAAGACGCCGCTGCCGTGCGTCTGTTTGCTGACTCGGGCCTGAGCTTCTTCGTTTCCAGTTCGTTCTCCAAATCGTTCTCGATTTATGGCGAGCGTGTAGGTGCCCTGTCGATCATCACCCAGTCCAAAGACGAGAGCGCCCGCGTTCTGTCCCAGGTCAAGCGTGTGATTCGCACCAACTACTCCAACCCGCCGACGCACGGTGCAAGCATTGTCGCGGCCGTCCTCAACAGCCCGGACCTGCGCGCCAAGTGGGAAGCCGAGCTGGCTGAAATGCGTCAGCGTATCCGCGGCATGCGTCTGCAAATGGTTGAACTGCTGTCGAAAAAGGCACCGGGTCACGACTTCAGCTTTGTAGCGCGCCAGCGCGGCATGTTCTCGTACTCCGGCCTGACTGCTGAGCAAGTAGGGCGCCTGCGCTCCGAGTTTGGCATCTACGCCTTGGACACTGGCCGTATCTGTGTGGCGACCCTGAACCAGCGCAACATTGAAGCGGTCACAGACGCCATTGTGAAGGTCATCTGATTTTTTTTGAAAAGAAGTCAGCGCATGTGTTGACTTCTTTTTATATATCAGTAAGATAGCCCTCATTCCGCGATAGCTCAGTTGGTAGAGCAAATGACTGTTAATCATTGGGTCCCTGGTTCGAGTCCAGGTCGTGGAGCCAGATAAAGATTCAGAGGCAGCTCAAGCGCTTCTGAATCGCTCGAAAAACCCGCCTTATGGCGGGTTTTTTCGTTTTGGCTTTTCGGCGGGTACCGAAGTGATGCCGTACAGCCGATGCAATTGCTCGGTATCGACGTTGCCCCTTTATCTTCCAAGAAAAAAGCGCACCTGATGCAGGTGCGCTTTATGTATGACGTCGTTTCTTTCGATGGGAATCAGAAGTTGTACTTGAGCGACGTCATGAGGTTTCGCGGAGCGCCGTAAACCCCTGCGCTGGTTGTGGAGTAGTACTCCTTGTCGAACACGTTGTTCAGGTTGACCCACGCTGACAAGTTGTTGGTGATGTCGTAACGCGCCATCAGATTGGTGACGGCATAGCTTTTCTGCTCGTAGTAGCTGAGGTCAACGCCGGTTTTGCTCTGCCAGTTGATGCCAGCGCCGACGGTCAGTTTGTCCAGCGGACCGGTTAGTCGGTAAGTGGTGAAGGTCTTGAAGCTGTGGCGCGGGATCTGGGTAGCGATGCGATTGTCATCCTGATCGGTGGAGACGCTGTAGGTGTAACCGCCCGCTGCTTGCCAGCCTTCGCCCAGTTCGCCGTTGAATTCCCATTCCACGCCTTGGGTCGTGGTGCCCTTGCTGGCTTTGTAGGCTTGCCAGCCGGACTGGGTGCGGTTATCGCCATCGGGAATGCCCAAGTTGTCCTGTTCGACCTTGAACAAGGCCAAGCTGGTGTTAAATCGACCTTCGTTAAACGCCGCTTTGACGCCGGCTTCGTAGCCAGTGCCTTCCAGTGGGTCCAGATAGGAATCGGTGGTGGTCTGCAGCGATTGAGGATTGAAAATCTTGGTGTAGCTGGCGTACACGGACCATATCTCACTCAAATCGTAGACAAGGCCGACATAAGGGATGGTGACCCCAGTTTCCCTACGATTGGATTTCGTTACGTCGCCTGAGAAATAGCGCGTCTCGTCATCCTGTTTCCAATCGATCACGCGACCGCCCAGCATCAGCGTAGTGTCATCGTTGAGGTGCAAGCGCGTGGTCAGGTAGGCAGCGTACTGGTTCTCCTTAAAGTCCTGGCGGCCGGTATTGACGAAGTCTGGCTTGTCGACACTGCCGTTCCAGTCACCGATTGCGCCAATGTTGCCGTCATAGTCACCGCCGGGGCGAACCCAGCCGCCGTAATCCGGTGCATTTTCGTTACGGATCTGCGACAGGGTCACGCCAGTGATCAATTCGTGTTCACGGCCAAATAGCTGGAACGGGCCGGTCAGGTAAGCATCTACCGCGTTCTGTATCGGATTGCCCTTGAACTTGTTGGGCATGACGTAGGCGCCCTGACCGGTGGTTTTATCTATATCTCCCGCCAGATAGACGATTTCTGAGTCGTACTTGTTTTCGTTGCGGCTGTATTCGACTTTTCCACTCCAGCCATTGTCGAACTGGTTTTCGAGGGATGTGAAAAAGGTGCTCTGCTCGTGGTCGTAATAATTCCAGTCAGCACTGGTGTTGAACGAACGCTTGAAGTCGGTGAGGCTGCCATCGCTGTATTTGAGCGGGAAGCCACTGCGCGGTGGCTGGTTGGTGTGCTGGGTCTGGTAGCTGAAACCGACGGTCAGCAGCAGAGTGTCCGACAGGTCGAACTCAGTGATGCCGTAGATCAGATTGTTGTCCTGTTTATAACGGTCGATCCAGGCGCCCTGGTTCTTGTAGTCCACGACCAGCCGGCCGCGGATATTGCCAGTCTCAGTCAACGGGCCGGACACGTCGACGCTAGCGCCATAACGATCCCAGCTCCCGGCCTCAGCGCCAATGCTCATTTGGGCCGAGTCAGTGGGGCGCTTGCGGATCATGTTGATAGTGGCCGACGGATCGCCCATGCCGCTAATAATACCGGTTGATCCACGGACCACTTCGATGCGGTCATACATGGCAGTGTTCTGGGTGTAGTTGTCCAGGCGCGAGGAGGTGGGCACACCATCGATTTCATAGTTATTGATGGCGAACCCGCGTGAGTAATAGCTGTCGGTGTCTGCGCCCAGGCCTTCACGTACTACGGTGATGCCGGAAACGGCTTCCAAGGTATCAGTCAGGTTTGTCAGGTGTTGGTCTTGTATACGTTGTTGGGTGATCACTGTGATCGATTGTGGCGTTTCCTTGAGAGGAATATTCAGCCGGGTGGAACTGCTGGAGGAATCAGTGGTGTAAGAGCCCGTGCCTTCGGTCGTTGAGCCAGGCGCCTTGCCGGAAATCGATAGTGCGCCCAGCTCAAGCGCTCCGCCAGTGCCTGGCTGCAACTGATAGCGTCGCTCACCGGTCTGCACCACCGTCACCTCACTGCCTGCCAGCAAGGTGCGCAGTGCCTGTTCCACACTGTAGCTGCCGTGCAGCGCAGGGCCTGTCTTGCCGGCGGTCAGCGCGGCATTGCCCGCCAGGTAGATTCCGGATTGGGCGGCAAGCTGGTTGAGTTGGTCGACAAGGGGGCCGGCGGGCAGATCGAAACGCTGTACGCTTGTCTGTTCAGAGGCTGTCGCAAGTGATGCTACGCTCAGACTGGCTGCTATAGCCAAGGCCAGGCTGGCGGTCAGCGCCAAGGATGGTGGTGAGTTACGCAGGAATGAGGGCATAAATAGTTCCGGTCAAAGGAGGCATTAAGCCGTTGCCTTCTCTAATTCGAATGAAAATTCAAAACCGGAAGCACGGGCGCAAAAAATATCAGCGCGCAAGCACCGTAACCCACCAATCAAATCGTCGCTCGATGCGTATGGGCAGCACCTGCTCGAGCGTGGCCAGTACCTGATCGGTGTCCTCCAGCGGGAAGGTACCCATCACCCGTAAGTTGGCAACTTGCGGGTCTATCCCCAGATGTCCATGGCGATAGCTGGCCAATTCATCGATAAAATCTCCCAGGCGCATATCGTTAGCCATCAACACGCCTTTAATCCACGCTTCGCGCCCGGGCTGGGCACGTTGCATCGCGGACAGGCTTTGGCGGTCGAAGTTAACGCCCTGACCTGCTGGCACGATGAGAGTTTGATGGGTATCGCCACAGCTGGCTTGCACGCTGCCTTCGTACACGTTGAGTAACGTGCGGCCATCATGTTCTCGCACGCTAAAACGCGTGCCGATTGGGCGTAGACGACCCTGCGGTGTGTCCACCACGAACGGCCGTGGGTCGTTGCCTGTATTGATCAGGATTTCACCGCTATAAAGTTTTAACTCACGCTGATCGGCGCTGAAATTCACATCCAGTGCCGTACCGCTGTTAAGCCAAAGGCGTGTGCCATCGGTCAATTGCTGCACGCCCAGTGGGGTGGTAGTGGTGTAAAAATCGGTGGTCCAGTTGCCTGGTAGCCAACGCTGCTTCCAACTTCCCCAGCCCAGTGCTGCGCCGCCCACCAGAAGCGACAAGCCGCGCAATACCTGGCGGCGTGAGCGCCGGGAATGGCGCAAGGTTTCCAGTGTCTGGTTGGCCCCCGCGATATCCTCCTGCAGCGGTGCAAAACGTTGCGCAACGCGTGCGACATAGCTCCAGGCCAGGCGGTTGAGTTCACTATGGGCATGCCATTGGCGCCAGGCCTCATGCAACGGCAAAGCATCGGGTTCAGCGCTCAGGCGGGAATACCAGTCGGCGGCTTGTTGCAAGGTGGCATGGTCAAGCCCACCAGGGGTGGTGGTCATAACAGCGCTCCGTCCAGTTCGGCTTCCAGGACCATGCATTGGAACATGGCCTGTCCGATGTATTTGGTGACGGTGCGCTCGCTCACGCCAATGCGCAGCGCAATCTGGCGATAGCTCAAACCCTCGATCTGGGCCAGGCAAAACGCCTCTGACACCTTGGCCGGCAGGCGATCGAGCATTGCCTGCAAATGCACCAGAGCTTCTAGCACTAAGGCGCGGTGTTCTTCTGACGGCGCGCAGTCTTCAGGCCGACTCGCCAATACCTCCAGCCAAGCTCGTTCCACGTGCTTGCGCCGAAAGAAATCCACACACACGTTGTGCGAGAGCCTGCTTAGATAGGCGCGGGCATGCACTTCGTTGTCGAACTTACGCGGGTGGCCTAACAGACGCACAAACACGTCGTGGGCGAGTTCGGCGGCATCACTGACATTGCCGAGTTTTCTCGCCAGATAGCGCTGTATCCAGCCGTGATGGGCGACATATAAGCTGCCAACGCTATACGAAGGGGCAGAGGACTCGGGGAAATGAGGCATCGAAATGTCTTACGAATAGGAATTATTACCAATAGTAGTAGGGTATGGATGACACCACAATCGAAGAGTGAGTGGTGCTTCGGATCGAAATAGTGTATTCGCTCAAATGAGCAAGGTTCGCACGGCCCGCCGAAGGGCTAAGTGCGATCTAACGCCTGACGTGCAAAAGCTAGGGGTTTAACAGGGGCGGATGCTCTAGCATGCGGCCCGCATCAAGACACTACACGCGCTTGGCGACCAGGGCGTAAAGCCCATTTAGCGGGTCATGCAAAGCAGGGGCATGACGGTGTTGTCAAAGTGACGAACGGTCTTAGCCTCACCCATCGTGCCCGTGCTTGAGTGTCTGCGCTTCTCCCTGGGCAAGCATCCATTGCAGCAGCGCGCTCACCGGCACTCGATGCGTGCTTTCAACCCATTGCACGCCTTCGAGGCTGTATTGCTCGATGTAGCGGCTGAGCACGATTTCATCTCGATCATCGGACAAGCACAGGCTGGTTTCGCTGCACTGCAGGGTAGCGGCGTCAGTTTTTACCAGGCGTTGCTCCAAAAGTATGGGGGTATTTTCAGCAGGCATGGCACACATTCTCGATCGCGGGAAGCTGATGCTCGCATGGCTGTTTTGCCCGTGTGTGTCTGCTTTGTTGCCACGTTGAAATATATGACGGGGCGCGCCGAATAGTTTTAGATATGAATTCTTACAGAACTTAAGTGAAGTGCCGGTGAGCAGTCTGTTGATCGTAGACGACGACCTTGAGGTCCTTGCGCTACTGAAGAAATTTTTTGAGCAGCACGGCTATTCGGTGCAGGTGGCAACCGATGGCGCAGCGCTGTGGGCGGCGTTGGCGATCCAGTCGCCGGACCTGATCATTCTTGACCTGATGCTACCTGGCGAAAACGGCCTGGCGCTGTGTCAACGCTTGCGTCAGCAGCATTCAACGCCCGTCATCATGCTGACCGCCATGGGCGAATTGAGTGATCGGGTCGTCGGCCTGGAAATGGGCGCCGACGATTACCTGAGCAAGCCGTTCGACGCCCGAGAGCTGCTGGCCCGGGTGCGCTCAGTGCTGCGTCGTGCGGTGCAAAGCTCGCCCTCGAGCGGGGAGACGGCACGGCCAATCTTGATGTTTGCCAATTGGCAACTGGACCTGACGCGTCGCGAGTTGCGTTCGCCGGACCAAGTGATGATCCCGCTGTCGGCTGGGGAGTTCGATCTGTTGCTGGTTTTCCTTGAGCACCCCCAGCGCATTCTGACCCGGGAGGTGTTGCTGGATCTGGCGCGCGGCCCGACCCATGAAGCGTACGATCGCAGCATTGATGTGCAGGTCAGTCGTCTGCGCCGCAAGTTGGAGTTCGACAGTAACGGGGTGGAGATGATTCGCACAGTACGCAACGTCGGCTACCTGTTCACGTTAGACGTGGTCCGCAAGTGAAGGGCTGGGTTGCACGCTGGCGCCAGCACTCGCGCAATACCATCACCCGCTGGATTGCCCTGACGACGCTGGCGGCCATGCTCACGGCGCTGGGCTTCAACGCTCTGTTTACCCGGTTGGCGGGCGTCTGGGCCTATCCGTCCATCACCGAAATAGGCTTGCTGGACCGTACTGCGCTGGTCACCAGGATGATCGAGACATCTCCCCGGGAGCTGCGCGAACGTCTGGCGACGGCGGCCAGCACCAGTAACTCGAAGATCAGTTGGCATGCCACCCATCAGGAAATGAATTTGCCGGCGATCCATGAAGACACCCGTCGGATGGTCACGCCGCAGACGCAACACTTGTTAAACAAGCCGCTGGACCGACTGGAGCTCTACGAGCCCGGCGACTGGCCGCAAAAGAACGGCCATTACGCCCTTGTGGTTCACTTGAACGACGACTCCTGGTTGATGTTCAGCGTGGTGTCGCGCAGTTGGGGCCTGGGGGAATGGCAACGCACGCTGATCCTGATCGGGATGGTGCTGCTGTCCACGGTGCTGGTGGCGCTGATTGCCACCCGCCACCTGGCCAGACCGTTGCATCGATTTGCCGAGGGAGCAAGGCGCTTTGGGGTCGACTTCCGGGCGCCACCCATTGAACCGCTGGGCCCCAGGGAAATCCGTCAGGCCATCCTTGCCTTCAATGCCATGCAGGCGCAGTTGCAGCATTTCATCAAGGACCGCACGCAGATGCTCGCGGCCATCTCCCATGACCTGCGCACGCCCTTGACGCGCATGCGCCTGCGCGGTGAGTTCATTGAAGACCCGGAGCAACAACAACGGTTGTTTCGGGATGTCGATGAGATGCAGGCCATGATCAATTCCAGCCTGGAGTTCTTTCGCGACGATGCCCGACTCGAAGAGGCCACACCCTTTAACCTCGCCGAGTTGCTGCAGACACTGATCGACGATTACCGCGATCAATCCATCGAAATTGCCTATAGCGGCCCGCCGCATCTGGTGTATGTCGGCCGCCCGATGGGGCTCAAGCGCGTCATCAGCAACCTGTTGGAAAATGCAATCCGCTACGCCAGTGAGCCGGCCATCGAACTGAGCAACGATGATCGGCAGGTTATTGTCCGGGTTCTGGATCGAGGCCCGGGTATCGCGCCTGAAAGCCAGGAACAGGTTTTTTTGCCTTTCCATCGGCTGGAGGGATCGCGCAATAAAAACACTGGCGGCGTAGGCTTGGGCCTGTCGGCCGCCCGAGCGATCGTGCTGGAGCAGGGCGGAACGCTGACCCTCGAGAATCGCAAAGGGGGCGGGCTGGAAGTCACGGTGTTGCTGCCTGTGTTGAAGGCTGAACGTCGGGGGTAAACAGCGCCGCGGCCGCCATCGCGCACACGGCACATACCACCCAAAGTGCCCCCCAGCCCCAATGGCTCACGATCGTTGAAGCCGCAATAGGTGTGAGAAACAGCCCGAGAAAGGCTCCGCAGTTACCCATGGCAATGGCGGTGCCTGAGCGCCGGGCACCTGCGAGGGTGCCCAGTTCGGCGTATGCCACGCCGTGCCAGATCGAGACCAGCGTACCTGCCAGTATCAGCGCAAACGTCAGTGCAACGCTTGCCACTGTGGAAGGGATTGGCAGCACGCAGGTAGCGATACACAGCGCCCCAAACGCGGCGGCGCTGAACACGGCGCAGCCTTTGAGGTAAGCGCGTCGATTATTGCGCCGGTCGGTCCAGTGGCCGCTCCACAAACGGCCGACAATGGCTCCCGCCTGAATCAGCGCCAGAATCAGCGAAGCCGTGGTCACGCTAAGACCGACGCCATCGTGGAAGAACACCGTTGCATAGGTCAGCAGGGTAAATTGCGGTGCGCACAGCAGGCTGATGGCCAGTGCCGTGCGCCAGACGTTGAGGTCCCGCAACGGGCTTTCACGTTGTTGCGCAGGCTTCATGGCGGTGTTAGCTGGCTCATGAATCCAGCGCCACACCAGACCGCTGCACAACAGGCACAACGCGGCAGCGCTGGTAAAAACAACCCTGAAACCGAAATGCTGTGCGAGCCAGGGCAATAACACGGCGCCCAATGCATAACCCGTTGGCACGGCGGTTTGACGGATGCTCATGGCAAGCCCGCGTTCATGCGCCTCAAACCAAAGCATGATGGCTCTGCCGCTGGCTCCGTTCACGCTGCTGCCCAGAAAACCGGTAGCGAACAGTCCCAGGCACAGTCCGAGCGCGGTCGGGGCATCGCCAGACAATCCTGCCAGCAAGAGCAAGGCGAGCGCTGCGCTTAATAGACCGGTCAGCAGCACAGGGCGGTCACCCCAGCGATCTGTCAGCAACCCCCAGGGGATTTCACTCACGGCAATGCCCAGCCCGAGAATTCCCAGCGCCAGCCCCAGCTCACTGTTCGACAAGTGATAACTGCTGCGCAGATACACCGCCGTGGCCGGCACCCCACCCACCACACTAGAAAAGCTGACATTGGCGGCTACGCCTGCGGCCAGGACCTTCCAGCGATGTTGTTGATTGAACGGCATCGATTCTCTCCCGATGTATGGCTTGTGAGGGCTCAGCGTCCCATGCCATGATCGTGCGGAAAATCAATTAATTTTTAAAATAATCCCAAAAAACAGGATGGTTATGCGTCCGGTCAGTTTCGATATTGATGTGCTGCGCAGCTTCGTCTGTGGGGTCGAGTCAGGCAGCTTTGCCGCGGCGGCAGACAAGCTTGCGCGTTCGACGTCGGCCATCAGCGCGCAGATGAAAAAGCTTGAGGCGCAGGTCGGCGTGCCTTTGCTGCGCAAGGCAGGTCGAGGGCTGGAGCTGACCCATGCAGGCGAGCAACTGCATGACTATGCGCGGCGCTTGCTGAGCCTCAATGATGAGGCGCTGCTCGCCGTCTCTGAGGCGTCTCTGCAAGGTTGGGTACGATTCGGGCTGCAAGAAGACTTGAGCGGATTTTTACCTTCGGTGTTGGGCCAGTTCAGCCGTGCTCATCCGCAGGTCAACGTAGAAGCGCAGATCGCCCGCAATGCCGAGTTGCTCAGCCGGCTGGAGTCCGGCGCGCTGGACATGGCCGTGGTGTGGGGCGAGGGCGGTCGGCGCAGTGAAGTGATCGCCCGTTTGCCGATGCGCTGGATCGGTTCCCAGCAACAGCCGTTGGCCTGGCGAGCCAACGCCGCAGAACCCTTGCCGTTGATCATCTTTGACACACCTTGCCCGTTTCATAACGCAGGCACCGAGGCGTTGAACCGTGAAGGCCTGGATTGGCGTGTCGCTTTTACCAGCTCCAGCCTGCCCGGGTTGGTGGCGGCTACTCAGGCGGGGCTGGGCTACAGCATCAGAACCCGCTTGGGCTTGCAAACGGGGACCTGTGTACTTGACGAGCAGCAGCACGGGTTGCCGGAGCTGCCTTGCATCGCGTTGACCTTGCGCTATCAGCAGGCGGAGAGATCAGCGGCCATCGAGCGCTTGTCGCGTATCGTCTTGCAGGCGATCCGATTGCAGTTGGAATGAAGGGCCCGGCTGAGATTACTGCACTTCGATCACCACCTTGCCAAAGTGGCTGCCGCTCTTGAGATACGCATAGGCTTGGGCAGCCTGCTTGAAAGGGAAGACGCGGTCGATGACTGGCTGTCTGGCCGCAAACGCACTTGCTTCCAAGCAAGACTCGGGCGGCAATCGATGCATTGGTGGCCGAGATGCCAGGCAAGGTCGAGACGTTGTCAATCTAAGCCCAATCGAAACCTGTGCAGCCAGTCCTAATCGTCAAAAAACACCAGCGCCCGCAGTTCGATGCTGCGCCGTGGCGGTGCGTCAGGTGAGGTGTTTGGATCATCAAACGCGGTGTGCGCCCCGGCACGCGCCACTCCGTTGGTGCGCGAGTCGTAGATCTTCAGCAGCAGCGCCTCATCGGGTTGCAGTTGCGGGTAGTAGTACCAGCGATGTTCCGGATTGGCGCGCACCGAGAAGGTTTCGCCCACCTTGTCGCGGTACACCAGATCGCTGGGCAGGAAGTCGGCCGGGTCAATTGTGGTGGCGTCGCACAGCGCCAGCGGAGTGGAATACACCGGGCCGCCGATGGGCCGCCACACATTGATGATTGCAAAACGCTTGAGCAATCGCTGCTCGGCTTCCTCGGCGGGCAAATGGTCGCGCACCCGGCGTATTGCGGAGCGTTCTGTCTGATCGTTGTGCACATAACGGACCGGCTCGCGCAGCCCTACGGCCTCACGGCCAGGCTGATCGATGCGAATGGTGTGATCGAAAATCACCGTCTTCACCGCCCCCGTGTGTGCACGGATCAGTGCATCCGTTTCTGGGTAGTACCATTGGCGAACCAGTTCTTCATTTTCCAGATCCGGCACTTGGCTGGCATGGGCGATGCGTTCAAAACCTTGCACATCCAGCTTCGCGGCTACGGGCAGTTGACGGGCGTTCTCGATGCGCACGCGAGTGGGCTGCAAAATGCCGGTGCGCTGTGGCTGGCCGTCGGGTTGTGCATAGGTGTAATTGATTGGCCGGATACCGTTGTCCAGCAGGTAATTCAGTTCGCCGGTGACGGCCTCGAGGCTGATATTCGATTGCAGACTGCCCATGACGACATCCTCGCGTTGTGGGTTAGAAAGGTTCCTTGAAAGGGCGCAAGTCCAGCTCTTGGGTCCAGGCGCTCCGAGGTTGTGAATGCAGGTACCAGTAGGCTTCGGCGATGTCGTCGAGTTGCAACGTGCCTTCTTCGCCCAACTGTTGAAAATACTGCGGTGCATGCCCGCGCAAACGGTCACCGTCGATCCCGCCATCAATGATCACGTGAGCGACATGCACGTTTTGTGGGCCGAACTCCCGGGCGAAGGTCTGGCTCAATGAGCGCAGCCCGGCCTTGGCTGCTGCGAAAGCTGCGTAGGGTGGTTTGCCGCGCAACGACGCGGTAGCGCCGGTGAACAGCAGGGTTCCGCCGCCGTTGTCCAGCAGCAGGCGGGTCGATTCCCGGGCGAACAAAAAGCCGCCCAGTGTCGAGGATCGCCAAGTGGTTTCAAACAATTCGGCACTCAGCTCCAGGCTGGGGGCGGCAACCGAATTGCCAACATTGAAAATGGCAACGCGCAGCGGCCCCAGGGCCTTGACTTGCTGCACCGCGTCGAGCAGGTTCTTTTCGTTGCCGGTATCCAGCACAACCGCCACAGCCTGACCGCCCGAGGCATGAATATCCTCGACCACTGCGTCGAGCTTGTCTTGACTGCGACCACTCACCGCGACCCTAAACCCGCCCTGCGCAAAACGCCGTGCCAGCGCCGCTCCCAGGCCCTGTACGGCGCCCACGCCAGTGATCCAGGCAACTGCTGCAGAACTCGACATACCGGTATTCCTTGAACAGAGAAGAAAGCACTCTACCCAGAGATCCCCGGTGCCGACCAAGAACATCGCACGCTAACGATATACCCGTACCTGTCGATCAATCGACGGACTGCTCTGCCGCAGACATTACGGGTTGACGGCTCAACACCATGACCGCAATCGCGCCCAGCAGCGAAACCCCCACCAATAACAGCATCGACGCCCGGTAACCCGATAGAAATACCGTCTGCGTCAAGGCACCCGTTGACAAAGTCACCGAGCTATAAAGGGCCGTGGCAATCGTCAAGCCCAGCGCGCCGCCCAGGTTGTGCAACGTCCATGACGTGCCCATCGCCACGCCGCCCAGTGGCTCCGACACCGAAGACAGCGCAGCCATGGTGGAAGGGCCCAACATGCACCCCCAGCCGATGCCCATGCAGGCAAACGCCAGCACCACACCCGCCAGGCCACTGTTCAGGCTAAATGTGGATTGAATCAGTGCCGACAGCGCCAGGAATCCCAGGCCCGCAATCAACACCGGTGTGGTGCCGTGGCGATCCACCAGCCGCCCGGCGAGCGGCGATACGACCGACATCACCAGGGTGGTCGGCAGCAGCATCCAGCCAATGCCCGCGCTGTCTTGGCCGCGTACAAAGCCTAAGTACAACGGCATCAGGAAAAACGCCGCGCAGTAAAAGAACGCCAGGCAAAACGTCGCCACACTGGCCGCCATAAAGCGCGGGTTGCTGAAGATCCCAAGGTGCAACAGCGGTGCTTCGGCCCGGCGTTCAACACGCACAAACAGGGCCAACAGTAGCGCGGTCACCAAGGCCAGCAGCAAGGTTTGAGCAGACGCCCAGCCCCATTCGCCCCCCTGGCTGATCACCAGCAACAGGCCTGGAATGCTCAGCATGAGCAACAGCAGCCCCGGGACGTCCAGTTTTTGCATCGCAAGCGTGCTGCGTGAAGGTCGCAGTTGCCCCAGGCACAGCGCAAAAGCGAGCACAATCAATGGCACATTGAGCAAGAACACTGAGCGCCAACCCAGTGTCGCCACCAGTAACCCACCGGCCACCGGACCGGCGGCCAGGCCTAGACCGTTGGCTGCGAACAGCAGCCCCAGAGCCATGCCGCGTTGCTCCGGCGGAAAGGCATCGGCCACCAGATTGGCCGACGTGGTGTAGAGCACAGCGCACGCCAGCCCCTGCACAAAACGCCAGGCAATCAGCGCGCCGATCGAGGTCGAAAACCCGGCCCCCAGTGATGCGAGGGCAAACACCAGCATCCCTGCATACAGCGCGCCACGACGGCCATACAGGTCCGCCAGTCGCCCGGCGGCTACCATGAATGAACAGAGCGCCATGACAAACATCGTCACCACCCATTGGGTTTGCTCGATGCTCGCGTGCAACTCGGATTGAATCGCCGGTATGGCGGTGTTGACGATGGTGAAGTCGATACAACCCAGAAAACTGGCAATGGCAATACCGCCCAGGGCCAGCCAGCGGCTGTGCGTTGGAATAGCAGAAGGCATGACAGACAACGCTCATGAAGGAGAGAGGAGGGGGCAGTTTACTTGTGATATTTATTCCTCAGTTCAGCTATAAATACGCAAGTCCAATGACTGAAAGTCTTAAATAGAAAAGGTCGACTAATGGTTTCAGTAGAAGGATTGACCGGAATCCAGGCGTTCGTGGCGGCGGTGCAAACCGGCAGCTTCAGTGGCGCTGCCCGACAGTTGGGGCAAACGCCCTCCGGTATTGGCAAAGCCGTTTCGCGACTTGAGCAACGGCTGGACGCGCGGCTGCTGTATCGCACCACCCGCAGCTTGTCGTTGACCGATGAAGGGCTGGGGTTCTATGAAAGTTGCGTGCTGGCGCTGGAAGAGTTGCAGCGCGCGCAATCCTCCCTGAGCGAGCGCCGCAGGGTGCCTTCGGGGCGGTTGCGGGTGGCGGTGCCTGTTCTGCTGGGGCGGCACTGGATTGCGCCGTTACTGCTGCAGCTGGCCGCCGAGTATCCGGCGCTTGAGCTGGAAATGGTTTTTTCAAGCCGCGCCGTGGACTTCGCCGAAGAGGGCTACGACCTGGCGGTGCGCGTCGGCACCCTGGAAGACAGCACCACCCTGGCCGCGAGAAACATTGGTAGCCAGAGTCTGGTGGTGTGCGCGTCACCGAGCTATCTGCATCTACACGGTAAACCGCAGGAGCCCGCGGATCTGGTCAATCATGCGTGCATTGGCACGCTGCGCAACGGTCGGGTTGAGGGTTGGCATTTTTCCGGTTTGCCGGGCAAGGCGACGATGATGGACGTTGAGGCGCGCTTGCGACTGGGCGACATGGAAGCGGTCGCCGCAGCGGCGCTCAACGGGCATGGGCTGGCGCAATTACCTGGTTGGCTGGTTGCGCAACAGATCCAGCAGGGCGCGTTGGTGCCAGTGTTGCAAGCCTGGCGGGCCCCGAGTCTGCAGATCCATGCCGTGTGGCCCGCATCCCCGGCGATGACCGCCCGAGTGCGCATCGTTATAGACCTGCTCCGGGAGTCGCCGCTGCCGGGTCGAGAGCCCATATGAGTACCAGGCGCGCCTCACACCCCCGTAGGAGCGAGCTTGCCTCGCGATCTTTTGATCTCGATCCCGCGCTCATCCATTGAGGCTCAACACCCAAAACAGCTATATCCATAGCAATAAACGGTATTGGTATATACCAGATTTCGCCTTTATAAATCGCCTACTCAAAAAACAGCGCCCTCCACAGTGATGGTGGCAGGGCAGGAGCGCGGTAATGATTGGCGTACGAGTAATGCTCGAATATTTCCACCCCTGGCCGAATTCGGCAGGGCTTTATCTGGCCCGTGAACGAGGCTGGTACAGCGACGCCGGTCTGGATGTCGAGTTGGTGGTGCACGATCCCTGGCGGGGCGACACGCTTGATCATTTGCTCGGTAAAGCCGTGCAGTTTGGTCTGTTCCCCAGCAACCGCTTGTTGGTACGTCGCGCCCTGGGCCAGCCATTGCGTGGTATTGCGGCGATCAACCATTGCGGCCTTGAATCAATTCAAACCCTTACCGACTCCGGTATTACCCGGCCCCGCGATCTGGCCGGGCGTCGTCTGGCGATGAACCCGACACCGCGTGGGCTGGCCATGGTCCGGCACCTGGTGGCAGCCGATGGCGGCGATCCGGATGCGCTCATCATTGTCGACAGCGGTGTACGCGAACTGCGCCCTGAGGAATTGGCAGCCGGTGCCGCCGATGCCAGCTTTGGTGGCTACTGGGCCTGGGAAGCGTTGATAGCCAGTCCCATCGCCGACGAGCGTCGCGTGGTTTGGCCGGTGGATGACATCGGTGCCCCGGCCTACCACAGCTACCTGTTGGGTGCCCACGAAGACACGCTGGCGGCTGACCCGGAACGGGTCCGCACCTTCCTGGCCGTCACCGCACGCGGTTACTTGGCCGCCGCACACGATCCGCTAAGCGCCTTGCAGGCGTATGAGCACGCAACGCCGTACTTTCCAAGTGAGTTGCTCGCGCAGTCCTTGCAGCAGATCGCACCGACCTGGCTGCACCAAGGCCGTTGGGGCGAGCAGCGTGAAAGCCTGCTGCAACCCTATGCCCAGTGGCTGCATGAGCATCAGGTGCTGAACGACGCGGATGCCTGGCGTGGCGCGACCACCAATGCGTACTTGCCGGAGTCGGTCTGATGGCAGAAGCGCGCAGCAGTGCTCATGGTCTGGGACTGGAGCCGGTACAAGCCGACTGGCCAGCGATTTCCGACGCGGCGATTGAGCAATTGCTCAGTCATTACGGCGACGTTGGCAGCTTGCGTGAAGTCAACTGGCACAGCCCGCGTCCTTTCTCTGCGGCCTGCCTGATCACCACCAGCCAGCAGCCGCTGTTCGTCAAACGTCATCACCGCTCGGTGCGCGAGCCTGAGTGGCTGCGTGAAGAACACCGCTTTATGGCGCACTTGCGTGGCAACGGCGCGCCGGTGGCCGAGGTGCTGACCAGCATCGAGGGCGACACGGCGATTGCCCTCGGTGAGTGGACCTATGAGGTGCATCAGATCGCTGCCGGGCAAGACCTCTACCGTGAAGCGCTGTCGTGGACGCCGTTTCAGGCGTATCAACATGCCTGGGCCGCGGGGCAGAGCCTGGCTCGCTTGCACAATGCGGCCAGCGGTTTTACCGCGCCGCCACGTCAAGCGCCGGTGCTGTTGGCCAACATTCGCCTGTTCAGCCAGGCTGATCCCATTGCCGCCATTGAAGCAGCCTGCGCGAGCGATCCGGCGCTGGCGGCTTACCTGAGCCAGCGCGATTGGCGTCACGATCTGCAAACCCTGCATCTGCCTTATCACCGGCAGTTGTATCCGCTGCTCGCGGCGCAACAGCCGTTGTGGACCCACAACGACTGGCATGCGTCCAATTTGCTCTGGAACACCGCTCAGTCCGACAGTCAGGTCAGCAGCGTGCTGGACTTCGGTCTGGCCGATCAGACCTTTGCGCTCTTTGATCTAGCGACCGCCGTGGAGCGCAACAGCATTCCCTGGCTCGAACTGGACATCGGCGGCAGTGCTGCCGCCTCGCTTGAATCGGTGGACGCCATTATCCAGGGCTACCACAGCGTGCGACCGCTATCGGCACAGGACCTGTTGACCCTGGCCGCCTTGCTGCCGCTAGTGCACACCGATTTTGCGTTGTCAGAAGTCGCCTATTACCAGGGCATCGTCGGTTCCGAGGCTAATGCAACGGTGGCTTACGAGGCGTACCTGATCGGCCATACGCGCTGGTTTAACGGCGTAGAAGGTCAACGCCTGTTGGCTCATCTGCACGATTTGGCCGTTCGCGTCGAAGAGGGTAAGCAGCCATGAGCGATACCACGAGCAGCCCATTGATCAGCCCGCAGGCCTTGTACGCGGTGTTGAGCGATCTGAACCTGTTGATTATCGATGCCACCGTTGAGCTGCCCGCGCCACGATTTGACGGGGATTATCAGGTGCGTAGCGGCCGCGATGGCTGGCTGCAAGCGCACATACCCGGCGCGGTGCATGCCGACTTGTATGGCGCCCTGGCCGATCAGCAGGCGTCGTTCAGTTTTGCCTTGCCGGGTATTGAACAATTGGCCAGAGGTTTCGCTGAACTGGGCATCAGCCCGCAGCGGCGCGTGGTGATTTACGACCGCAATGACGGGTTCTGGGCCGCGCGTCTGTGGTGGATGCTGCGCAGCGTCGGGTTGCAGGCCGAAGTGCTGGATGGCGGTTTCAAGGCCTGGCAGCACGCAGGTTTGCCGCAGCAGGGTGGTGACGTTGCGCCACAGGCCAGTCACTGGCAGCCAGCCTATGAACAGGGATTCTGGATCGACCGTGCAGGTGTTGAGGCCATCCTCGCCGGGGAGCGCTCCGCGACCCTGGTCTGCGCCTTGTCTGCCGGTTTGTTCGAGGGCAGCGCCGTCACCCGCTATGCGCGCCGCGGGCATATCCCCGGTAGTTTGAATATCCCGGCCCGCGGTCTGTTTGACGAGCACGGCCGCTACCTGCAACCCCAGGCCTTGCGCACCGTACTGGAACCGCTGCTGCAAACCACCGCGCCTGTGGCTGTGTATTGCGGAGGCGGTATTTCTGCCGCCGCCCAGGCGCTGGCGCTTACATTAGTCGGTCGCGCCAACGTCTTGCTTTATGATGGCTCCCTTCAGGAATGGGCCGCTGATTCTCGCTTGCCATTGACCACCGGAGCAGCTCCGGCCTGACGCCTTCGGGCACTCAATCCAGTAGTACCGGGGCTTGCAGCCCAGGCGTGTTTGCGGCCCCGTGCCCGGCAAACAGCGTTGGCTGCGGTAGTGCCCGATAAGGAGCTTTCATGGTCATGTTGTATCGAACAGCCGAGTTGCCCGTCCCTCGGTTTTCCCCAAATCTGCTGAGAGTCGGCATGTTGATGGCGTGCGGCGTGGGTTCGACCTTGCTGCCAGCCGGCGCATGGGCAGACACCTCAACAGCTTCAACCGGTAGTGTGCAATTGGATGCGGTGACGGTGGTCGGCGAGCACGACACCGGCTACCAGGCCACCTCCGCTTCGGTCGGTGGCTTTGACTCGGCCCCACTGCTCGACACGCCGGCGGCAATCAGCGTGATCACCGATCAGCAAATCAAGGACCAGCAAGCACGCCTGCTCAGTGAAGTGCTGCGCAATGACGCCTCGGTGGGTGAAAGCTACGCGCCGATTGGTTATTACGAAAACTTTGAAGTGCGCGGCTTCTCCCTGAACTCGGCCAGCAGCTACAAGATCAACGGCCGTACCATCACCGGCGAACAGAACGTCGGCCTGGAAAACAAACAGCAGGTCGAGGTGCTCAAGGGGCTGGCCGG
This sequence comes from Pseudomonas sp. 7P_10.2_Bac1, assembly GCF_025465935.1. GTDB lineage: Bacteria > Pseudomonadota > Gammaproteobacteria > Pseudomonadales > Pseudomonadaceae > Aquipseudomonas. Next base: position 21,052 of record NZ_JANLNV010000017.1, read on the forward strand.
CTTGCAAAGCGGTGTGTCCGAGCCGGGCGGGCTGGTCAACTACGTGACCAAGCGCCCGGAGAATGTGCGCTCGGTGACGGCTTCGACCACCGACAATGGCGGCAACTACCTGGCCACCGACCTGGGTGGCTGGTTCGGCAGCGACCAGCAGGTGGGCATCCGCACCAACCTTGCCCATGAAGACATCCATTCCTATGTCGATCATGCCGACGGCAAGCGAGACTTCGCCTCGCTGGCGCTGGACTGGAACATCAACCCCAACAGCACCCTGCAACTGAACGCCGAGTACCAGCGCCGTCAACAGCGTTCGGTGCCGGGCTACCAGTTGCTGGGCGGCACTGAGCTGCCGCATCACGTGAACCCGCGTGACTTGCTGGCTTATCAAAGCTGGTCGAAACCGGTCACCATCAACTCGCTGAACATGGACGGTCTGTACGAATACCGTTTCAACGATGACTGGAAAGCCAGTTTCAGCGCCTCGCGCAGCCGGGTAGTGATTGATGACTACAGCACCTTTGCCTGGGGCTGCTATGGCTCGGCCAGTTGCGCCGGGGCCGCCGTGCCGAACACCTTCAGCCCGGAAGGCAATTACGACATTTATGACTACCGCAACCCCGATGACACGCGGCGCAATGATGAAGCGCAAATGGCCCTCAACGGCCTGTTTGACACCGGCCCGCTCAAGCATGAATTGACCATTGGCAGCAGCGCATTCCGTCGCGTGTTGGACAGTCGCCCGGAGTTCAACCAAATGATCGGTTCCGGCACCATCGGCACCACCCCGCAACCGCTGGATCCCTATGACGGCACGCCAGGTCATAGCTACCGTCACCTCGACAGTCGTCAATATGGGCTGTTTGCTACCGACCGAATCAGCTTCAACGAGCAGTGGCAAACCGTACTGGGCGGGCGGCAGATCCGTCTCGACGAAAAAACCTATGACAGCGACGGCAACACGACTCGCCACACCCAACGTTCTGAGTTCTTGCCGCAAGCGGCGTTGATCTACAAGCCACGTCTGGATACCTCGGTGTACCTCAGCTACAGCAAGGGCTTGTCATTGGGCGGCCAGGCGGCATGGTTCAGTACCAATGCCAGCGAAATCCTCGCGCCGACCACCTCGCGGCAAATCGAACTGGGGGTCAAGCATGACTGGCAAAACCTGAGCCTGACGGCCGCGCTGTTCCAGATTACTCAGGACTACCAGTACAACAAGCCCAACGGTGACGGCACTTTCACCTTCGTGCAGCAGGGCAAGCAGAAAAACACCGGCATTGAGTTATCGGCCACTGGCCACGTGAACACCCAGCTGCAAATCGCAGCCAGCGTTGCCGCCATCCGCGCCCGAGTCACTGACAGCGGTACACAAGCCTATGACGGACATCAAGCCATCAACGTCCCGAACCTGCGCGCCAGCTTGCACGCTGACTACAGCATTCCAGGGGTTCCGGGGCTTGCGTTGCTTGGCGGCGGGCAATACAGCGCCAGCAAATATGCCAATCAGCAGGGCAGTGTCAAAGCCGCCGGTTACTCGGTGTTCGATGTCGGTAGCCGCTACAGCACCACGATCGAAGGCTACGACACGGTATTTCGCCTGACCGTCGACAACTTGTTCGACAAACGCTACTGGCGTGACGTTGGCGCCTACATGGGGGACGACTACGTATTCCAGGGCGCGCCCCGAACCGCGCGATTGTCCGCCACTGTGAACTTCTGATTCGGGCAGCACCCCAACGTGCTGCACCACTTTATTGAGGGCGCAAGAATGTCAAATCTGGAAATCGTCGCCGTGCTGATCAATGTCCTCGGGGTCTGGCTGACCACCCAGCGCATCCGCTGGTGCTGGCCGGTGAGTGTCGTCGCCGTGTTGCTGTATGCGTGGATTTTTTACGACGCCAAGCTCTATTCCGACACGCTGCTGCAAATCATCTTTGCCTTTTTGCAAGGTTACGGCTGGTGGCGCTGGAGCAAGGGCGGGTTGGATAACGGCAAAGTGCACGTGGCGCGACTGCCATTGCGCGATGCCGCAGTGGGCGCGGTTGCCGGTGTCATTGGCACCGTGCTGCTGGGTGGCCTGATGTCCAGCTTCACCGATGCCGCAGTGCCTTGGCTGGACGCTTCATTGACTGCGTTCAGCCTGGTTGCCAGCGTCTGGGCCGCGCGCAAATACGTGGCCAGTTGGGCGCTGTGGATCGCGCTGGATGCCATCTACGTGGGCATGTACCTGAGCAAAGATCTGCAACTGACGGCAGCCTTGTACGCCGGGTTTGTGCTGCTGGCATTCTATGGTTACCGTAGCTGGAAGCGTGACCTGCTGAGCCAGGAAGCGCAAAGCGCAACCCATGGATGTGCCAATGCCATTTGATCCCGTGTCTCCTCATTACCTGCGCATTCGTGACGAAATTGCCGCTGACGTCGCCAGCGGGACGCCCCGGGCCGATCACAAGTTTCCATCTGAGCGTGAGATGGCCGAGCGTTTTGGCTGTACCCGCGTGACGTTGCGCCAAGCGCTGCAGCAACTCGAGGCCGAAGGGGTGGTGTACCGGGAGAACCGTCGGGGCTGGTTCGTCAGCCCCCAGCGTATCCGTTACGACCCGACCCGCATCACCGGCTTTATGGAATACGTTGCCGCCCAAGGGCGTACGCCATTAACTGAATGCCTGCACGCTGAACTGCGTCCGGCGGGCAGTTGGCTGGCACGGCGGATGGGCTTGGCATCGGCGGATGAGCCGGTGTTTTACTTGCAGCGCCGACGCTGGGTAGACCGGCGCCCGGTGTTGCTGGAGTTCAACGCGCTGCTCGCCAGTTGGTGTCCGGGCCTGCTGGACGTCGATCTGAACACCTCACTGACCAGCGTATTGAAGGAGCGTTTTGGCCGGGTCCAATCGCGTTGCGAACTGGCCATGCACACGGGCACTGTTGACGAACACCAGGCCGAACTTTTGCAACTCACCGTGGGCTCCAGCAGTTTGTACCTCGAGCGCCTGAATTTTGGTGAAGCCGGGCAGCCGGTAGAGTTCGATCAGGAGTTCTGGCGACCGGATGCGTTGTCGGTCGTCATGGAAACCCGTTATCCGGGCTAACACCCCGCTTACCGCTCGCTGTGCTGCAACGGCACAGCGGGTGTGAATCCTCGTCACAGCCAATTCATAGACGGTGCCTGGGCATAAGAGTATGTTTTTGCCATCACCTTCATACACAACGATTGACCGGACTCTCCTCGCGATTAACCGCTGAAGCCTGATGCATCCTTCACGGCCACGGCATGCGGCTGCGCATACGGGACGCGAGAGCAGGGCTGTGATGCCTGCACCTACCTACCGGCGTAGACACCGCCGACACCTTGGCCTGGAACTATGACTGACATTACTCAAATCAGCGGCACGACACGGGTGTACGCAATCATTGCCGACCCGATTCACCATGTGCAGACCCCGCAAGCGATGAACCGTCTGTTTTCATCGTTAGGGCTGAACCGGGTACTGGTGCCGTTTCATGTCGCCCCCGCGGACCTTGAGCGAGTAGTCACCGGCTTGCGCGGTATTCAGAGCCTGGATGGTTTCATCGTCACGGTGCCGCACAAGACCGCCATTGCAGAACTGTGCGACAGCATCTCCGAGACGGCGCGCCTGGTCGGTGCGGTAAATGTGGTGACCCGCTCCAGCGACGGTACGTTGCACGGTGAGATTCTGGATGGTGAAGGCTTCGTCACCGGGCTGCGCCACGCGGGTATTGAACTCAAGGGGCGGGCGGTGTACCTGGCCGGTGCCGGTGGCGCGGCCAATGCTATCGCGTTTGCCCTGGCGGCCTCCGGAATCGGCTGGTTGACCATCGCCAACCGCAGTCGCGACAAAGCCACGTCACTGGTTGAACGGCTCGCCAGGGCGTTCCCCGATCTTCAGGTGTCGATCGGCACGTCTGACCCTTCGGGCTACGACCTGGTGGTCAACGGCACCTCCCTTGGCCTCAGAGAAGGCGACCCGTTGCCCTGTGATGTCACGCGCCTGTCGGCCGATCAAGTGGTCGCCGAGATCATCATGCAACCGGCTATCACGCCGTTATTGGCCGCCGCACAGAAAGTCGGCTGCCGGATCCACGAAGGACTGCCCATGCTGCTCAGCCAGATTGAATTGATGGCGGCGGCGATGGCTTCTAATAAAAATGAGTCGAGTCATGAGCGCGTTTGATTACATTATTGTCGGCGGCGGCACCGCAGGTTGCATTCTCGCCAACCGTTTGACCGCTTCAGGCAAGTACCGGGTGTTAGTGCTGGAAGCGGGGGGCGAACCCAAGGGCTTCTGGATCCCGATCCCGGCAGGCTTCAGCAAGTTGCTGGTCAACAAGCGTTACAACTGGCGTTTCAAGACCCAGGCCGAAGACAACACCCGTGGCCGCGAAATCGCCGTGCCGCGTGGCAAGGGCCTCGGCGGCTCGACCCTGATCAACGGCATGATCTACGTGCGCGGTCAGCCCGGTGATTACGACGCCTGGGAGGCCGGCGGCGCCAAAGGCTGGAACTTCAACACCCTCAAACCGTATTTCAAGAAGATCGAAAACTATCCGTTGGGCGATCACCGTCGCGGACATGACGGGCCGATGCACCTTCACCAGGTGTCGGAGCGTTATCCCATTTCAACGGTGTTCTTGCGCGCGGCCAAGCAGGACGGGCAGCCGTCCAACAGCGACTACAACAACGATGAGCCGCAGACCGGTTTTGGCTACTACCAGGTTTTTCAACATCAGGGGCGGCGCTGGAGCGTGGTGGATGGTTACCTGAACCCCGCCCGTCGCCGGCCTAACCTGACCATTGAAACCCATGCGCAGGTCTTGCGCCTGGAACTCAAGGGTAACCGCTGCACGGGCATTACCTACCGCAAGCACGGCAAGGAAATCACCGTCAATGCGATCCAGGACGTGATCTTGTGTGCGGGCGCGATCCAGTCGCCCCAGATCCTCGAGTTATCCGGGATTGGCCGCCCGCAGGTGCTGGAAAAGGTCGGCATCGCCGTCAGGCATCGGCTGGACGGCGTCGGTGAAAACTACATCGACCATTTTGCGACCCGCATGAACTGGAAGCTCAAAAACGCCGTGACGCTCAACCAGTTGGCCCGTGGCTGGCGCCTGGGCAAGTCAGTGTTTGAATACTTCACCCAACGCACCGGGATCCTCACCCTGGGGACGGGCCTGGTGCATGGCTTCGTTAAAACCCGAGACGCTCTGCCGACTCCGGACGTGCAGTTTTTTGTGGTGCATGCCAGCTATGCCAATGCGGCCGAACGGATTCTCGACAAGCACCCAGGCATGACCATCGGTGTCAGCCAGTTGCGACCGACCTCCAAAGGCAGCATCCACATCCAGTCAGCGGACCCCGACGTGATGCCCTCCATTCGGCCCAACTTTTTAAGTGTCGAAGAAGACCGGGTCAGTCTGATTGAAGGCATGAAAATCGCGCGTCGGATCATGCAGCGGCCTGCCATGCAGGCTTATGTGGAGCATGAAACCGGCCCCGGGATCGACGTGCAAACGGATGAGCAGTGGCTTGAGTTTGCGCAAACCAATGGCCAGACCATCTATCACCCGATCGCCACCTGCCGCATGGGCGAAGACGCCGATGCTGTGGTTGACTCCTCACTGCGGGTACGCGGCTTGACGGGCTTGCGTGTGGTCGACGCCTCGGTGATTCCGTCGATGGTCTCCGGCAACATCCAGGGGGCGGTCATGGCCGTGGCAGAGCGCGGTGCAGACTTGATTCTGGAAGCGGCGTCGCTGCATTGAAAAAGCGTCATACAACGCTGGAGCGAGCTTGCGTCGCGATCTTTTGACGTTCTTGATCAAAAGATCGCAGCCTTTGGCAGCTCCTACAGACGCTTTTACCCCCCAGTAAACTCCTGCATCGCATCCACCAGCGCTTCGTGGAAATAGGCTTTAGACGCTCGGTCAAACAGGATGTGCAAAGCCGGCTGCTGCTCACTGCCCGAGTTTATGACGATGACGTTGATGCGTGCCGCCGAGGTTTGCGCCACAGCACCGAAGCCGAAGGCCTCGGCGCTGAAGTCGACGCCGCAGAGCTTGGCCATGATCGCACTCACGTGCTCGCCACTGAGCTGCAAGCAGTCATGGCTGTCCTGGCGCGGCAGCAGGTAGTTGGCTTGATGGTCCATCTCCCAGCGCGCTTCCTCGTCGGCGATGCGCTCGTCTTGAAGGTTGCCGGCGATCAGCAGGTATTCGGTCTGTGACAGTCGTGCCACCAGGCTGCCGTCAGGCTGGGTAACGGCGCGGTTGGGGCTGGCCGGCAGTTCGAAGCCGCGCCCGCGCAAGTAGTCGGCGCTGTCGGCACCACGAAAGCCGACCCGGGGCAGGTCGGTCAAGTCGCTCAGGGCACAGCCAATCGAGGGCGCTGGCTGTTGTCTCAGGCTGGTCATAGGTCAAAGCTCCTGGCGCTGGTTTTCAGGGTCAAAGAAGGGCAGAGCGACAACCTCGGCCTGAACGGTCACGCCATCTTCAACACGGATCGGGATGCATTGCCCCGGCGTGCTCTGGTCGATGCCCGCGTAGGCCAGGCCGATAATCTTGCCCAGGCTGGCGGAGTACTCGCATGAGGTGACGCTGCCGCTGATGTCCGGGCCGTTGAGTACCAGATGCCCTTCAAGGGGTTGCAGGCTGCCTTTGGGCAGGCAGAAACCGACTAATTTACGTTTCAGTGGCTGGGCTTCGAGGATGTCTACGGAGCGCCGCCCCACGAAGAAGGGTTTGTTGCGACTCACTGCCCAGCCCATGTCGATTTCTGCCGGGTGGGTCATGCCGTCGGTGTCCTGGCTGATGATCACGTGGCCTTTCTCAAGGCGCAGCAAACGCTGGGTTTCGACACCAAATGGGCGAATATCGAATGCTTTGCCGGCGCTGATCAAGGCATCCCAGAGCGCCAGCCCGTGACGGGCTGGAACGTGGATTTCATAGCCTAGCTCGCCCACAAAACCGACCCGCAGCAAGCGCGCCGCAATCCCGGCTACCGTACCCTGGCGCACGCCCAGATACGGGAAGGCGCTGGCACTTAAATCCAGGTCTGAACACACTGTCTCGAGAACCTTGCGAGAATCAGGCCCGGCCACGTTGACCGCGCAAATGGCAGCGGTAACGTTGGTGATGTCGACGTCCAGGCGCCATTGCGCGTTCCACTTCAGCATCTGCTGGTAGATGCGGTCTACGCCGCTGGTGGTGGCGGTCACGTAAAAGTGCTGCTCGGCAAAGCGCGCGCACACGCCATCATCGATCACCACCCCGTGTTCGTTGGTCATCAACGCATAGCGCGAACGGCCCACGGGCTGCTTGAGGAAGGCAAAGGTGTACAGGCGGTTCAAAAGCTCTGCCGCATCCGGGCCGCGCACATCGAGGCCGCCCAGGGTCGACACATCAATAATTCCGACCTTATTGCGCACGTGTAGGGCTTCGGCCTGCATGCAGGCTTCGCGGTCTTTGGCCGCGCCGTAGTAGGCCGGGCGTTGCCAGACCCCGGCCGGCATCATTTTCGCGCCAGCCTGCACATGGCGGATGTGCATGGGTGTTTGCCGGTAAGGATCGAAGGCGCGACCGGCCACATGGGCCAGTTTTTCTGCCACAAACGGTGGGCGTGCTGTGGTGACCCCGGTTTCGCTAATGTTGCGTTGCGTCGCCCACGCCACCAGGCGTGCGGTGGGCAGTGCTGAATGGCGGCCTTGGGACGGGCCCATGCCCACGGTCGAGTAGCGTTTGACCAGTTGCACGTCGCGGTAGCCGATGCGCGTGGCGTTGACGATGTCGGCCACTTGCAGGTCTTCGTCAAAGTCGACGAAGTCTTTACCCTTGGGGTGCGGGAAAATCGGCCAGCTGAAGTTGACCGTTTTCTCGGTGCGTAACGGTTTGGGTTCAACGTCTGCGACCAGCCCGAGTGCGTGTGCAGCCGCAGCACCGGCATTGGCGCCGTCAGTCAGTACGTTGTCCAGTTGATGCCGGCCGCTCACCGAACCCGCAATGAGTAGACTCTGCGGCAGCCCGCTGAGGGTGAACTCGGCGCGCTGGTCGTCATAGGCCAGTTTGCCGCCCGCCTGGCACAGCAGTTGATAGACCGGCATATAGCCTGCCGACATGCACAACAGATCGCAGTCCAGGCGTTTGCCGCTGTCGGCCACGCGGCCTTGGGCAAGGATGGTGCGCACCTCGACTCCGGTTACATGGCGCATGCCTTTTTCGTGCAGGGCTTCGTACACGGTGCTGTTGTTCAGGCACGGGATCTTGCGTTTCGACAAGGCTTCACCCAGGGCCAAATCACCCGGCGCAGACCGTAGATCGACCAGTGCAGCCACTTCAACGCCCTGATCATACAAGTCGAGTGCGGCCAGATAACCGTCGTCATTGCCGGTCAGCACCACGGCACGTTTACCGGGCCGGACCGCATACAGTTTCATCAGGCGCTGCGCGGCGCTGGTCAGCATCACACCGGGCAGGTCGTTATTGCGAAAAATCACCGGCTGATCGAAAGAACCGCTGCACACCAGGCATTGGCTGGCGCGCACTTTGTACAGGCGCTTGCCCTGAATCACCGGCAGGTAGTTGTCGGTGAACCAGGCATTGCAGGTCGCCTCGGTCAGCACTTTAATATTGGCGTGCTGCACCACTTGCGCCAGTAACGAATGGCGCACGGCATTGGCTTGAATGCCCTCGATGTCGAAGCGGGCATAGGTCAGCGAGCCACCGAGTACCGCTTGCTGCTCGATCAGCAGCACCTTGGCCCCGGCATTGGCGGCTGTCAGTGCCGCTTGCAAACCCGCTGGTCCGGCGCCGATCACCGCCACATCGGTAAACAGATACGCCTTGTCGTAGTACTCGGGTTTGAAGCTCAGGTCGAGGACACCCAACCCGGCTTTTTTACGAATCAGCGGCTCCCAGATTTTCCACATCCCTTTGGGCTTGTAGAACGAACGGTAATAAAAACCCACCGGCATGAACTTCGAGAACTTGCCCAAGTAAGCATCGCGGTCGTTGTCCAGTGTGCCGTTGACGTTTTGCGCGCTGACCTGCAAGCCCGAGGTCAACGGGTAGGCATCGGCCAGCACGTTAGGCTCTTTAGGCAGTTGCACCAGGCTGTTGGCGTCTTGCCCGGCCATGGTCAGCGGGCCACGCGGGCGATGGTATTTGAACGAACGGGAGAGCAGAAAACGGCCGTTGGCCAGCAGCGCACTGGCAATGCTGTCACCTTGCAGGCCCTGGTAACGCTCGCCCTCGAACGTAAAGTCCAGTGGCTGGTGACGGTCGATCAACAGGCCCATCGGGGCGGGGAGGCGGCTCATCCTGCAATCTCCTTGGCGGCGGCGCTGAACTCGACACGGCGGGTAAACAGCTCTTTGGGGTCGAAGGTGCGCAGCACCTCATCGCTGACGGTGTGGCGCTCGGCGATAAACCAGTAGCTGGACGGCGTGTGCATCCACCATTCACGCACCACCCCGGCGAGGTTTTCGCTGTTGAATACGTAGTCGGCCCATTCGGCATCGCTGCAGTTAGTTGGGTCCGGCATGACTTTGAACTCGCCGCCGTAGGTGAACTCACTGATATTGCGCGGCCCGTTGAGCGGGCACATCATGATTTTCATTGCGTGCTCCGGGTCAGTGGCTGGCCGCCGTGGCGCCCATTTCGTTGACTTGCTGGAAGGTCGAAAAACGCTCTAGGGCGAACGGCTTGATCAGTTCGGGCACCTTGCCGCCACTGGCAACCAGTTCGGCCATGGTCTTGCCGCAGATCGGCGTTGCCTTGAAGCCCCACGTGCCCCAACCGGCGTCGAGGTAGTAATTTTTCACCGGCGACAAGCCCATGATGGGGCTGTAATCGGGGGTCATGTCGGTGCTCCCGGCCCATTGGCGCATCAGTTTGGCGTTGGCCAAAAACGGAAACATCTCAATGGCGTGGGCCAGTAGGCTTTCTTTTAAATCCAGGGTCGAACGGGTGTTGAACAGCGGGTAGGGGTCGGAGCCGCCGCCAAATACCACTTCGCCACGGCTGGTTTGCTGCACGTAGCAGTGCAGTGCAGACGAACTCACCAGCGGATCGAGAAACGGCTTGAAAGGTTGCGTGACCATGGCTTGCAACGGGAAGGTCTGAATCGGCGAGCGAATCCCGGCCTTGGCCATCAGCAGCGAGCTGTGCCCGGCAATCGCCTGCACAGCACAACCGCATTGGATCGTCCCGCGATTGGTTTTGACGGCGGTGATCGCACCATTCTCAATCACCAGGTCTTGAACCTCGGTCAATTGGTGAATCTCCACCCCGCGCTTGGCCGCCTGCTTGGCATAACCCCAGGCCACGGCGTCGTGCCGGGCAGTGGCGCCGTCGATGTGCCAGAGCCCGGCAAGCACCGGCAAGTGGCCCGGGTCCAGGTTGAGCGTGGGCACCAGTTCGCGGATCTGCTGGCGGTCAATCATCTCGCTGCGTCCGCCAAAGTGCTTGTTGACCTCGGCCCGCTGGCGAAACGAACGCACGGTGGCATCAGTGTGAGCCAGGGTCAGTTGGCCACGCTCTGAATACATGATGTTGAAATCGAATTCGTTGGACAGCGACTGGAACATCCGCACCGACTCGGCGTAAAACTTCACACCTTCGCTGGTCAGGTAATTGGAGCGGATAACGGCGGTGTTACGCGCGGTATTGCCGCCCCCCAGATAGGACTTTTCCAACACGGCGATATTGCTGATGCCGTGGTACCTGGACAGGTAGTAAGCGGTTGCCAGACCGTGGCCGCCGCCGCCGATGATCACTACGTCATAGCGCGGCTTGAGTTCCTTGGGCGGTGGCAAGTCGACCTCCACCGGGTACTCCGAACTCAGCCCGTATTTCAAGAGATTGAAGGGCATACGGCCTCCGACAGGCTGCGTTGCGCCTGAGATTGGTTATGGGCGGCGGTTACGGTGTTTTTCATCAGAAACGCAATGGTCATCGGGCCTACACCGCCCGGAACAGGCGTGATGGCGGCGACGTGGGGCAGGGCGCTGTCGAAGTCAACATCACCGACCAGTCGGCTGCGGCCGTCGTCATCGATGCGGTTGATCCCCACATCAATCACGACGGCGCCGGGCTTGAGCCAGCGGGCATCGATCATTCGCGGGCGGCCTACGGCGGCGATCACTATATCGGCCTGGCGGCACAGCGCCTGTGGGTCCTTGCTACGCGAATGGAGGACAGTCACTGTGCAATCAGCTTGCAGCAACAGCGCGGCCATGGGTTTGCCGACGATGTTCGAGCGCCCGATGACCACCGCGTGCTTGCCACGCAAATCGCCGCAGGCCTGCTTGAGCAAATACAGGCAGCCGCTGGGTGTGCAGGGCGCCAGTACCGCACGGCCCTGGCTCAAGCCACCGACGTTTTCACTGTGAAAACCGTCGACATCCTTGTCCGGGCTGATGGCTTGCAGGGCGCGTAATTCGTCGATATGGGCCGGCAGCGGCAGTTGCAACAACACGCCATGGACGCTGTCATCGGCATTCAGGCTGGCGATCAACTGGAGCAACTGGTCGGTATCGGTGTCGCTTGGCAGTCGGTGTTCCAGCGAGCGAATGCCGACTTCTTCGGCCCGCAGGATCTTGTTGCGCACATACACCTGGCTGGCCGGGTCACTGCCCACCAAAATGACTGCCAGCGCGGGATGAATGCCCTGCTTGTAGAGGCTGGTGACGTCTTCACGTACTTGCTGCAGCACACTGCTGGCGGCGGCTTTGCCGTCAATCAAAAGGGGCGTGTTCACCGGAAAATCACCGTTCTGTCCTGATTGAGAAATACGCGGTGTTCCAGGTGGTACTTGACCGCCCTGGACAGGGCCACGGTTTCGGTATCGCGCCCAATTGCCACCAGATCATCGGGCAAGTGAGCGTGGTCGACGCGTTGTACTTCCTGCTCAATGATCGGGCCCTCGTCCAGATCGCTGGTCACGTAATGCGCAGTGGCACCGATCAGCTTTACCCCACGCTGCCAGGCTTGGTGGTACGGCTTGGCGCCTTTGAACCCGGGCAGGAACGAATGGTGGATATTGATCGCCCGACCGGACAGTTGGGTGCATAGATCGTCAGAGAGGATCTGCATGTAACGCGCCAACACCACCAGTTCGGTGCCGGTGTCGTCGACAATTTTCATCAACTCGGCTTCTTGCTGCGCCTTGGTGTCTTTGCTCACGGGCAGGTAGATGAAGCGAATGCCTTCGCGCTCCGCCATGGGGCGCAGGTCGAGGTGGTTGGACACAATGGCGGTGATGGTCATGTCGACCTCGCCCTTGTGATGGCGGTACAGCAAGTCGGCCAGGCAATGGTCATATTTGCTCACCATCAGCAACACACGCATCGGCTGGCGAGTGTCGTGCAGTTCCCAGGTCATGTCGAAAGCGTTGGCGACGTCACTGAAACCGTCTTTGATGTGCTGAATGTCGCCGGCCTGATCGTCGTTAAAACGAAACACGGCGCGCATGAAAAAGCGGCCGCTGAACTCGTCGTCGAATTGCGCCATCTCCCCGATGTAGCAACCGTTGTCCGCCAGAAAAGTGGTCACGGCAGCGACGATGCCAGACACCGCCGGACACGTGACCTTAATGATGAAGTGGTTTTTTTCGTGTTGCATGACACATCCTCGGGAAGGTTGCGGCAGCTCATCGCAGGGCGACAAAAGACATCGGTACAGGCGTTCTCGAGTTGGAACGTATTTTCTCTTCAGGAATAAAATATTCATGAATGGAGGCTTTATAGGGGAATGCCTGCGCTACGTCCAGAGGTTTGAGAAAGTTTTTTAACTGACAGGAATGTTGGTGAAGACGGATAGGGGACTGTAGGAGCTGGCTGCAGGCTGCGATCTTTTGATTTGGTTGTTGCTGTTGCTTTGGTTTTTGATCTGTACGCCCCTTCGGGAGGCCGAGTGGAGGTTCTGCGCAGTGGGTGTCCCGGCATGGATGCCGGGAGAGCCGCGATGGGCCATGGATGGCCCGTGGCGGCGTGCCCACGGAGCGGGACCGGAGCGAGGGAACCTGAGCGCAGCGAAGGCCGTACGCGTGGGCGAGGCCTTTTTGGGTACTTTTGTGGCTGTTTGACAAAAGTGCCTCGCCGTAAGGGCGAAACCCGTAGATCGCCGTTGCGCATTCAATGGATATGTACACCGACCCACTAAAAGCGCTTAGCACCAGATCGCAGCCTTCGGTAGTGGCTACAGGTTCGTAGTAAACAGAGACACCAAGTACATATCCGTCATAACCGTTCAACTGAGCGAATGGTTTCGCTTTTACAGCGAGTCCCTTTTGGCAAACAGCCCCAAAAGGAACCAAAAAGGCCTTGCCCCAACCCCTCGGTGCCTCGCTGTGGCTCGGCATGCCCTCGCCACAGACCTTGCTCCGTGGGCCCGCCGCGATCGGCCATCCATGGCCGTGTCGCGGCTAACCCGGCGTCCTGCCGGGTTACCCACTACGCAAAACCTGCGCTCGGCCAGCAGGGTTTAACGGGGCCTTTAACATCAAGATCACAAGCTAGATCAAAAACCACACGAGCTGCTACCAAGCTGCCGTAGGCTGCGATCTTTTGATTTGGTCGTTGCCGTTGTTGCTGTTGCTGTTGCTGTTGCTTTGGCTTTTGATCTATCCGCCCCTTCGGGAGGCCGAGTGGAGGTTCTGCGTAGTGGGTGTCCCGGCATGGATGCCGGGAGAGCCGCGATGGGCCATGGATGGCCCGTGGCGGCGTGCCCACGGAGCGGGACCGGAGCGAGGGAACCTGAGCGCAGCGAAGGCCGTACGCGTGGGCGAGGCCTTTTTGGGTACTTTTGTGGCTGTTTGACAAAAGTGCCTCGCCGTAAGGGCGAAACCCGTAGATCGGCGTTATACATCCAATGGATATGTACACCGACCCACTAAAAGCGCTTTGCACCAGATCGCAGCCTTCGGTAGTGGCTACAGGTTTGTAGTGAACAGAGACACCAAGTACATATCCGTCATAACCGTTCAACTGATCGAATGGTTTCGCTTTTACAGCGAGTCCCTTTTGGCAAACAGCCCCAAAAGGAACCAAAAAGGCCTTGCCCCAACCCCTCGGTGCCTCGCTTTGGCTCGGCATGCCCTCACCACAGGCCTTGCTCCGTGGGCCCGCCGCGATCGGCCATCCCTGGCCGTGTCGCGGCTAACCCGGCGTCCTGCCGGGTTACCCACTACGCAAAACCTGCGCTCGGCCAGCAGGGTTTAATGGGGCCTCTAACATCAAGATCACAAGCCAGATCACAAGCCGTTCAATCTGCTGTCGGAGCTGTCGGAGCTGTCGGAGCTGTCGGAGGCGGCGATCTTTTGATCTCTAAAAAGCTCGCAGCTTTCGTGCATCGCCAGTTCCTGCACGTGATGCGTAAGCCCTCCAGAGAGGCGTTGATATGGGTGAGCGAAAGCAGGCTTATTCTTTATCCGTACCGTAGTTCATGATCGACAGCAAACGAATCGGGACTTGCACCAGTTGTTCCGGACCGTGGGGGATGTCGCCTTCGAAGGTGAGGCTGTCTCCCGCCTGCATGCGATACAGCTGGTTGCCGTGGCGGTAAATCAATTCGCCTTCCAGCAAGTGCAGAAACTCGGTGCCTGGATGGGCGAAGGTCGGGAACTCTTCGCTGGCGTCGTCCATGCTCACCATATATGCCTCAAAACTCTTTTTGGGGCCGCGGGTGTGGTTGAGCAAGTGGTAGGTGTGGCCTTTCTCGGTACCCCGGCGCACCACTTCCATGCCCTGGTCGGCCTTGACCAGCAGCGCGCTACCGTCTTGCTGGTCGTATTCGCTAAACAGCTTGGACATCGGCAAACCGAGCACGTCGCACAGGCGGCTCAAGGTGTCGAGGCTGGTCGAGACCTGGGCATTTTCAATTTTGCTCAACATGCCTTGGCTGATGTCGGCAATTTTGGCCACGTCGGACAACTTCAAATCCTGAGCCTGACGTTGGCGCTTAATCTGCATGCCCAGGTACTGCTCAAGCTTGAGCCGCGGGGCGGGTTCGGTTGGCATCGTCATTTAATCCTGCACACTTTCCGTTCAGTAATATTAGTTTCGCACTGAGAAAGTGCAAAAAGACGGGCTACAGGCTAACGGATCATTGCCCGTATTCCCACTGGGAAAAGAATTTTCCCATATATACAGCACAAAAACGCAGTTGCGGGCGTTTTGACGCAGTGCTGACAACTCTGGCAAGGGCTTTGCATTCCTATTGGGAAACTTACTTTCTTTTTAGGAATAAAAAAGACGGTTAAGGCCAACCCACACTGTTTTGCCTTTCGCCAGGAGTGACGAGCAATGTTGCCAGCAGAAACCCAGCGCATCATCGATAAGCACGGGATCAAGTACGTGCTTGCGCAGTTTGTCGATATTCACGGTGCGGCAAAAACCAAGTCGGTGCCGATTTGTGGCCTCAAGACCGTCGCCGAGGAGGGCGCGGGTTTCGCAGGCTTTGCCATTTGCGGCATGGGCATGGAACCCCACGGGGCAGATTTTATGGCTCGTGGCGATTTGTCGACCCTGACCCCGGTGCCCTGGCAGCCAGGTTACGGGCGAGTGGTGTGCGTGGGGCATGTTGACGGCAAGCCGCACCCTTACGACAGCCGTTATGTGTTGCAGCAACAGGTGCAACGCCTGGCGCAGAAGGGTTGGACCCTCAATACCGGCCTAGAGCCGGAGTTCAACCTCATGCGTCGCGATGAGCACGGTGTGCTGCAACTGGTCGACCCCAGCGATAACCTCGACAAGCCGTGCTACGACTACAAAGGCCTGTCGCGCTCCCGGGTGTTTCTGGAGCGGCTGACTGAAGCGTTGCAAGCGGTGGACTTCGAGGTCTATCAAATCGACCACGAAGACGCCAATGGTCAGTTCGAGATCAATTACACCTACAGCGATGCGCTGACCTCGGCAGATCGTTTTACATTTTTCCGCATGGCGGCCGGTGAGATCGCCAATGACCTGGGCATGATCTGCTCATTCATGCCCAAGCCAGACCCGAAGCGGGCGGGCAACGGCATGCACTTTCACCTGTCGATCAGCAGCGCCGAAAATAAAAACCTGTTCCATGACGCCAGCGACCCCAGCGGCATGGGCTTGTCGAAAATGGCCTATCACTTTGCTGCCGGTTTGCTCGCCCATGGCCCGGCCTTGTGTGCCTTTGCCGCGCCAACCGTCAACTCTTACAAGCGCCTGGTGGTGGGGCAGTCATTGTCCGGCGCCACTTGGGCCCCGGCCTTTATCGCCTTCGGCGCCAACAACCGTTCGGCCATGGTCCGCGTGCCGTACGGGCGCCTGGAGTTCCGCCTGCCGGATGCCGGCTGCAATCCGTACCTGGTGAGTGCCGCCATCATCGCCGCCGGGTTGGACGGTATCGACCGCCAACTGGAAATCGACTACGTCTGCAACGAAAACCTCTACAACCTGGGCCTCGAAGAAATAGCCGCGCGGGGCATCAAGACTTTGCCGCAATCGCTCAAGGAAGCCTGTGACGCACTGCAAGCCGACCCGCTGTTCGCCGAGGTGCTCGGCCCGCAAATCGTTGGCGAGTTCATCAAGCTCAAGCGCATGGAATGGGTTGAGTACAGCCGCCACGTCTCCGACTGGGAAATCCAGCGCTACACAGAATTTTTCTGAGCTGCTCGTTGCAAGCTTCAAGCTGCAAGTCAGAGCAGTTTGAAGGTGTACCTATCTACGCGGCTGCTTTGAGCTTGCAGCTTGAAGCTTGCCGCGCCCGAACAAAGTGAGGACTGCTCTTATGTGTGGAATCGTAGGTCTGTATTTAAAAAAACCGCAGTTGGAAGCCCAGCTCGGCACGCTGTTTGAACCCATGTTGCAGGCCATGACTGATCGCGGCCCGGACAGTGCCGGCTTTGCCATCTATGGCGATGAAGTGGCGGCAGGCTGGGTCAAATTAACGTTGCAGGCAACCACCGAAAGTTTTAACTGGAACAGCCTGATGAACGCGCTGGAAGGCCGTTTGGGTTGCTCGTTGAACTGGTTTCAAAACGCCAGCGCCGCAGTGCTTAAGGTCAGCGCCGATGAGGCCTCGGTACGTGCGGCACTGGCTGAGCTGGCGCCGACCGTTCGCATCATGAGTGCCGGGCAGAGCATCGAAATTCTTAAAGGCATGGGCTTGCCCGAAGACATTTCACGGCGCTTCGGCCTGGCTGGCATGCAGGGCAGCCACATCATCGGCCACACGCGCATGGCCACTGAAAGTGCGGTGACCATGGAAGGTAGCCACCCGTTTTCCACCGGCGCCGACCTGTGCCTGGTGCACAACGGCTCGTTGTCCAACCACTTCCGTCTGCGCCAGGAACTCAAGCGCGAAGGCATTCATTTCGAAACTGAAAATGACACCGAAGTCGCGGCCGGTTACCTGACCTGGCGCCTGCAGCAGGGCGATTCGCTCAAAGAGGCACTGGACCACGCGCTGGAAGACCTGGACGGTTTCTACACCTTCGCCATCGGTACCCGTAACGGTTTTGCAGTGATCCGTGACCCGATTGCCTGCAAACCGGCAATTTTGGCCGAAACCGAAGATTACGTCGCCATGGCTTCCGAATATCAGGCTTTGTCGAGCCTGCCGGGCATTGAAAACGCCCGGATCTGGGAGCCGGCACCGGCCACCTTGTACGTCTGGGAACGCGAGTCAGCTTAAGGAGCGCACACATGAGAACTATCGATCTTTCTACCGCCAGCGTGCGCGAACTCAACCAGGCACTGCACGACCAGGCACACAATGCTAGCGACACCGAGTGGCGAGTGACTCACTCCAACGGCAAACACAACCTCGCGGTGGGGGTGAATCAGCCCGTTTCCATCGATATCGAAGGCCACGCCGGTTACTACTGCGCGGGCATGAACCAGCAGGCGACGATAACGGTGCATGGCAACGTGGGCGTGGGCTGCGCCGAAAACATGATGTCGGGCGTGGTGCGGGTCAAAGGCAGCGCCTCGCAGGCGGCCGGAGCCACTGCCCATGGCGGCCTGCTGGTGATTGAAGGCGATGCCGGCGCGCGGTGCGGGATCTCCATGAAAGGCATCGACATTGTGGTCGGCGGCAGCATTGGCCACATGAGCTGCTTCATGGGCCAGGCCGGGCGTCTGGTGGTGTGTGGCGATGCCGGTGATGCGCTGGGCGACTCGTTGTACGAAACCCATATCTATGTGCGCGGCAGCGTCGAATCGCTCGGTTCCGATTGCGTTGAAAAGGAAATGCGCGACGAGCACCTGCAAGAACTTCAGACATTGCTGGACCTCGCCGGTTTTGCGCACAACGCCGCTGAGTTCAAGCGTTATGGCTCGGCCCGTCAGTTGTACAACTTCAAAGTCGATAACGCGTCGGCGTACTGATCCGCGCGAGGAGAACCCCATGAGCGATTCCAATAACCCTACGCCAACCACGCCGGTACTGCGCGAATCGGCCACCTTCGACCGCCTGACAATTCAGGAAATCCAGCGCGCAGCCGAAACCGGTATCTACGACATTCGCGGCGGTGGCACCAAGCGCAAACTGCCGCATTTTGATGACTTGCTGCTGCTTGGCGCCAGCGTCTCGCGCTACCCGCTTGAAGGCTACCGCGAGAAGTGCGGCACTGATGTGATCCTCGGTAACCGCTTTGCGAAAAAGCCGATTCACTTGAAAATCCCGGTGACCATCGCCGGTATGAGCTTCGGTGCCTTGTCGGCCAATGCCAAGGAGGCCTTGGGCCGTGGCGCGACCATCGCCGGGACCAGCACCACCACCGGTGACGGCGGCATGACGCCCGAAGAGCGCGGTCAGTCGCAGCACCTGGTGTACCAGTACTTGCCGTCACGCTACGGCATGAACCCGGACGATTTGCGCAAGGCCGACGCGATTGAAATCGTCCTCGGGCAGGGCGCCAAACCGGGCGGTGGCGGCATGCTGCTGGGGATGAAAGTGACCGAGCGGGTGGCCGGCATGCGCACCTTGCCGATTGGCGTTGACCAGCGCAGTGCTTGCCGTCACCCGGACTGGACGGGCCCGGATGACCTGGCGATCAAAATTGCCGAACTGCGGGAAATCACCGATTGGGAAAAACCCATCTACGTGAAAATCGGTGCGAGCCGTCCGTACTACGACGTCAAACTGGCGGTCAAGGCCGGGGCTGACGTGATCGTGCTTGACGGTATGCAAGGCGGTACGGCGGCCACTCAGGAAGTGTTTATCGAGCACGTCGGCATCCCGATTTTGTCAGCCATCCCGCAAGCCGTTCAGGCGCTGCAAGAGATGGGCATGCACCGCAAAGTGCAGTTGATTGTTTCGGGCGGGATTCGTAACGGCGCCGACGTGGCCAAGGCCATGGCGCTGGGTGCAGATGCCGTGGCCATCGGCACGGCCGCCTTGATTGCGCTGGGTGACAACCATCCGCGGCTGGACGCAGAACTGAAAAAAATCGGTTCGGCAGCGGGTTATTACGACGATTGGCAGAACGGCCGCGACCCGGCCGGGATCACCACCCAGGACCCAGAGTTATCCCAGCGTCTGGACCCGGTTGAGGGCGGTCGTCGCTTGGCCAACTACCTGCGGGTGATGGTGCTGGAGGCGCAGACCATGGCCCGTGCGTGCGGCAAATCGCATTTGCACAACCTTGACCCTGAAGACCTGGTCGCCCTGACCGTTGAATCAGCCGCCATGGCCCGCGTGCCGCTGGCTGGCACTAGTTGGGTACCGGGCTCCGGCTACTGATAGACCCCAACCCGTAGGAGCGAGCTTGTCTCGCGTTTTTTTGATCTTTTAAAAGATCGCGAGACAAGCTCGCTCCTACAATTTCGAACGTTCTTTTGCAGGAGCTTTGAACATGGTCAATCGCCCTCTCGGCAAATCACTACTGATGGTGTGCACTGGCATGCTGTTGGCACCGCTGGCGCACGCCGCCGACGCGCCTGTCTTGAATACCGGCAGCACCGCCTGGATGGTCACGGCTGCAGTTCTGGTGTTGTTCATGTGCTTGCCCGGCCTGGCGCTGTTTTACGGCGGTCTGGTACGCGCCAAGAACATGCTTTCACTGTTCACCCAGTGTTTCGGGATCGCTGGGGTAGTGGGCGTTCTATGGGTGATTTATGGCTACAGCATGGTGGTGGACACCACGGGCATGGTGGAGGGACAGGTGACCTTCAACAGTTTTGTTGGCGGCCTTGGGCAAGCCTTTTTGAAAGGCATTAACGCTGACAGCCTGGTTGGCGACATTCCGGAAGGGGTGTACGTGACCTTCCAGATGACCTTCGCCATCATCACCCCGGCGTTGATCGCCGGTGCCTTTGCCGAGCGCATGAAGTTCTCGGCGGCATTGGTCTTCATGGCCGCGTGGTTCACCGTAGTGTATGCCCCGGTGGCGCATATGGTCTGGGGCGGGCCGGGTGCATTGATGCATAACTGGGGCGTGCTGGACTTTGCTGGTGGCACCGCCGTGCACATCAATGCTGGCGTTGCCGCCTTGGCCGCCTGCCTGATTCTGGGCAAGCGCAAGGGCTACCAGAACACCCCGATGCCAGCGCATAACCTGAGCCTAACCATGGCTGGCGCGGCGATGCTGTGGGTTGGCTGGTTTGGCTTCAATATCGGCTCGGGCGGCGAACTCAACGGTTTGTCCGGAATGGTCATGCTCAACACGCAATTGGGCGCCTGTGCGGGCATCCTTGGCTGGATGTTCACCGAATGGTTGAAGGTTGGCAAACCGAGTGCTCAAGGCCTGGCCTGTGGCGCGTTGGCCGGACTGGTAGGCATCACCCCGGCGTGTGCTTTTGTTGGCGTTGGTGGTGCGTTGGCCATTGGATTGTTGTGTGGCGTGTTCTGCTACCTGAGCGTCACCGTGCTCAAGCGTCGGATCGGCTATGACGACAGCCTGGACGTGTTCGGCCTGCATGGCATTGGCGGCATGATTGGTGCGGTACTGACCGGAGTGTTCTGTGTACCGTCGTTGGGCGGTCTGGTGGAAGACGTGAGCATGGGCCCGCAAGTCCTGGCGCAGATTAAGGGCGTGCTGCTGACCACGGTGTATTGCTTTGCGGTCAGTTGGGTGATTCTTAAAATCATCGATAGGGTGATGGGCTTACGTGCCGATGAAGCCGTGGAAGAACTGGGGCTGGACCTGGCTGAGCATAACGAGCGAGCTTATAACCAGTGAAGTTAATAACGCGCTGCTACAGAGGTTTGGTGAGAGCTGCGCGGTGATTCAGGTGATAAACAGCCCTCCAAGGAGGGCTGTTTTTTTGTGATGGATATCGGTGGTTTGTTTTCCAAGAACCTGTAGTTGCTGCTGAAGACTGTGATCTGGCGTGAGGCGTTTTTATTGGATCGGTGTATAAATCCAATAGATGCTCAACGCCGATCTACGGGGTTCGCCCTACGGCGTGGCACTTATGTCAAACAGCCACAAAAGTACCCATGGGTCTGCCCACAGCGCACGGTCTTCGCGGCTCTCCCGAAGGGGCGGACAGATCAAAAGCCAAAGCAACAGCAACAACCAAATCAAAAGATCGCAGCCTGCGGCAGCAGGCCGTGTGGCTTTTGATCTGGCTCTTGATCTGGTTTGTGATCTTGATGTTAGAGGCCCCATTAAACCCTGCTGGCCGAGCGCAGGTTTTGTGTAGTGGGTAACCCGGCAGGACGCCGGGTTAGCCGCGACACGGCCAGGGATGGCCGATCGCTGCGGGCCCACGCCGTAAGGGCGTAACCCTAAGTGGCCGTTACGCCTCGAATGGATATGTACTCAATCATTCTTTCATTGCCGCCGGCGTACATATCCATTTGATCTGTTATGCCGATCTACGGGTTTCGCCCTTACGGCGAGGCACTTTTGTCAAACAGCCACAAAAGTACCCAAAAAGGCCTCGCCCACGCGTACGGCCTTCGCTGCGCTCAGGTTCCCTCACTCCGGCCCCGCTCCGTGGGCACGCCGCCACGGGCCATCCATGGCCCATCGCGGCTCTCCCGGCATCCATGCCGGGACACCCACTGCGCAGAACCTCCACTCGGCCTCCCGAAGGGGCGGACAGATCAAAAGCCAAAGCAACAGCAACAGCAACAGCCAGATCAACAGATCAACAGATCAACACATCGCAGCCTACGGCAGCTTGGCAGCAGGCCGTGGGGCTTGTGATCTGGCTTGTGATTTTGATGTTAAAGGCCCCATTAAACCCTGCTGGCCGAGCGCAGGTTTTGCGTAGTGGGTAACCCGGCAGGACGCCGGGTTAGCCGCGACACGGCCATGGATGGCCGATCGCGGCGGGCCCACGGAGCAAGGCCTGTGGCGAGGGTATGCCGAGCCACAGCGAGGCACCGAGGGGTAGGGGCGAAAGCGTTTGACCACTTTGCGCTTTTCAAAGTGGCACGCCGTAAGGGCGTAACCCTAAGTGGCCATTACCCATCGAATGGATATGTACCCAAAATTCAGTCGTTATCCCGGTGTACATATCCAATGGATGCGCAACCGGCGATCTAAAGGTTCTAGCAACACAAAAGATCGCGAGCAGTTGACTCCTACAGGGAAGAATTCAGCGGCGGTGTCCGTGGCGGAATCTGGCGTTTGCTGCCCAACGATTCAAATGCCGAGGCAAAACTCAGCAACGCCGAATCGTCGTAAGCGCGCCCGGCAAAGGTCAGCCCCACCGGCATGCCGATGTCTGCCATCACGCCCATTGGCACGGTGACGGTCGGCACGCCCAAATGGCGTATCGCCAGGTTGCCGTTGGCCACCCATACCCCGTTGCTCCAGGCGATATCAGCCGAAACCGGGTTCACATCGGCATCCGCCGGGCCGACATCGGCAACCGTCGGGAACAGCACGGCATCCAGGCCCAGGCGATCCATCCACTCCTCAAGGTCGACGCGACGAGTCTCCTCCAGCCCGCGCAAGCCGTCCGGCAAGGTTGCAATCTGATCCCACGGGGTAATCCCGCGCTGCGCCATGCGCACATATTCATCCATGCCGGCCGCCAGTTCGTCTTCGCGGTTGGGCAGGGTGCCCGGGTCGTGCGGGAAGATCAGCGGGCCATCAACGTCGGCCAAGCGGTTGAGCTTTGGATCGCCGTTGGCCCGCAGGAAGTCATCAAATGCCCAGCCCGACAGTTCCCACAGTTCGTCGTGCATGAATTCCTTGGATACGAGCCCTCGGGTAAACACGGTTGGCGCGCCCGGGCGGTCGCCCTCGCAGTTGGACACCAGCGGGAAGTCGACCTCGATCACTTCGGCGCCCTTGGCCTCGAGGGCCTGGCGCGCGGCTTGCCACAGGTCGATGACCGAGGCGCGGGTGATGATGCGCTGCCCGGTCGGGCCGCCGATACCCGGTTTTTCTGCGGTGCCGGCCTCGGGGTCGGCGTTGATGAACATGCGCGGCACGCCAAAGCGCTTGCCAGCCAGGGATTCAGCGCTGGCGGCCAAATCCAGGTAGGACGCCGGGCGCACGGATTCAACACTCGGCAGCGCTACCCAAGGCTGCAGGCGCCACAGGTCGCCGCGGGTATCGGGGTCTTCGGCGACCACCACATCAAGCACTTGCAGCAGGTCGGCCATGGTTCTGGCGTAGGGTACAACCACGTCCATGGTTGGGGTCAGCGGCCAGTTGCCGCGCACCGAAATCACCCCGCGTGACGGTGTGTAGGCACACAAGCCGTTGTTTGACGCCGGACCACGCCCGCTGGACCAGGTTTCTTCCGCCAGGCCAAATGCCGAAAAACTCGCTGCCGTGGCGGTACCCGCACCGTTCGAAGAGCCAGACGCGAAGGGCGCGGTGAGATAGTCGGGGTTGTACGGGCTTTCGGCGCGGCCATAGACGCCGCGCTGCATGCCGCCGTTGGCCATGGGCGGCATATTGGTCTTGCCCAGGCAAATGGCCCCGGCACCGCGCAGGCGCTCAATCGTAAACGCATCGCGGTAAGCGATCAGGTCCTTGAAGGCCGGGCTGCCGGACGCGGCCGTGAGGCCCTTGACCAGGTAGCTGTCTTTGGCGGTGTAAGGAATACCGTCCAGCGGCCCGAGGGTTTCACCCTTGGCGCGACGGGCATCCGAGGCTTCGGCTTCCTTGAGGGCATCAGGGTTGCGCACCACCAGGGCGTTGAGCGCAGTCGGGGTTTGCGGGCCGTCATAGGCCTCGATGCGTGCAAGGTACGCCTTGACCAGCTCAACCGCCGTAGTCTGGCCCGACTCGAGCGCTTCACGCAGTTGGGCAATGGAAACTTCAGTAACTTCGATCATGCACTCACCGCCGAAGGTAAAGGGTGGATGTGGACTGTGCGCAGCTTAGCGAAACCAATATTGTTTATCGATATTTATCCGTAATTAGTGAGTTCAAAACCACGCCACGTGGATCACTTGCAAAAGAGCTGATTGGCCAGCGTGGTCATAATCTCCGCTTAATTTCAGCACGCTCTGATAGCACGGGTCGGCCAATTGTAACCGTCATTTATAACGATTAGACTCGCGCCCCATGAAACGCTACCTGCGGCTATGCCTCATTTTTGTCCTGAGCCTCGCGCTTCCCTTGAGCGGGATGGCGGGTGTCCAGGCGCCGGCAGAGCCGTGCCCGATGCAAGCCTTGGGCATGAAAGTGATGCAAGAGATGGGCATGGACTGTTGTGCCGATAGCAAGGCCCCGTCTGAACATGGTAAGTCGTGCAAACCCGGTCAGGAGTGCAAGGCCGGAACGATGTTGCAAGTCTCGGTCATCAAGCCCGCAATTTCCCTGCGTAATCCGGTAACGCCAGCGCTTTTCAGCGATGCCGTGCCTTCCACCACCCCGTCCGGGGTTTGGCGCCCGCCACGCGTTTGATTCCTGTCCCTCTTTGAGTCGTGTTCCGCATTAACGGGACGCAGAGTTGTGCGCTGATTTTTTGCAGCGTGCACGGGATTTTCCAAGGAATTTAAAACATGAAACCCATGTGCTTTTGCACAGGTCTGCGCGTTGGCGTCGGCCTGCTTGCAAGTGTGCTGGCGTGGCCGAGTTTCGCGGGTGGGTTGACCCTCGACGAAGCGCTGCGCCTGGCCGAAAACACCGCGCCTGCGTTGGCTGCGCAAAATGCCGGCGTGCAGGCGGCCAGCAATGCGGCAGTCCCTGCGGGCGAATTACCCGATCCGAAATTGCTGCTCGGCGTGCAGAACTTCCCGGTAGGTGGCCCGGATCGCGGCAGCCTTGACCGCGATTTCATGACCATGCAAATGGTCGGGATCCGCCAGGAAATGCCCAACAGTGAAAAGCGCAAGGCGCGCATCGAAGTGGCCGATGCCGCCGTGGATACCGCTATTGCCGAGCGCCGGGTAGCGCTTCTGAATGTGCGTCAGGCCACCGCGCTGGCGTGGATAGGCAGTTATTCGGTCGAGCAAAAAGACGCACTGTTTCAGGACTTCTATAAAGACAACCGTCTGTTTGCAGAGGCCGTGCGTGCAGCAATTGCAGGCGGTCGCGGGCAGCCGGCCGATGCCGTCAGCCCCAAGCAGGAAGCCGCGTTGTTGGCCGAACAGCAAGATGAGTTGACGCAGCAACGTGCCCAGGCACGGGCCGCACTCAAGCGCTGGATTGGCCCGGCAGGCAATGACACGCCCTTGGGGCGCATGCCCGAATGGCCCGTTGATAGCTCGATGGCCACCCATAACGTGCAACACCATCCACAACTGGCGGCGTACGTGCCCATGACTCGCGAGGCCCAGGCCAAGCTGCATGAGGCGCAGGCCGCGAAGCATCCGGACTGGAGTTGGGAGCTCGATTATCAACACCGTGACCCGCAATTTGGCGACATGGTCAGTGTGCAGTTCTCATGGGATTTACCGATATTTCCCGGCACTCGGCAAAATCCTGTGATTGCCGCTCGGCAAGCCGAGCTTGACCAACTGGATGCGGAGCGCGAGGACATGACCCGCGAGCATACCCGGCAGTTGGAAGATGACCTGGCTGATTACCAGCGCCTTAGCCGCGCCGTGCAGCGTAGCCAGGAGACTCTGGTGCCCTTGGCCCAGCAAAAGGTCGATCTGAGCTTGGCCAGCTACCGCGCCGGCAAAGGTGATTTGAACATGCTGGTGACGGCCCGCCGTGAATTGATCCAGGCCCGCCTCAAGCAGGTGGACGTTGAAGAACAGCGCGCAATGGTCAATGCGCGTCTGTATTTCGCCTACGGGGAGGGTGCGAAATGAGCGTTAATCTGATGAAAGCGTTTGTGCTGGTGGGAGCTTCTGTGGCCTTGGGGGCCGGAGCAGGCTGGTGGGCCGGGCAAGCACCGGACGGCCGCATGGCGCAGCCCCAGGCGGCAAGCGAGCCGAAGGCGCTGTACTGGTACGACCCGATGTACCCGCAGCAAAAGTTCGATAAGCCGGGCAAGTCGCCTTTTATGGACATGCAATTGGTACCCCAGTACGCCGAGGATCAAGCTGACGAGGCAGCGATCAAGGTTGATCCGGCGCAGACCCAGAATCTGGGTGTGCGGCTGGCGACGGTCAGCCGCGGCATGCTGGCGACCCGCGTTGATGCGTCCGGGGTACTGGGGTTCAACGAGCGCGATGTGGCGGTCATTCAGGCGCGAACCCCGGGTTTTGTCGAGCGTGTCTACGACCTGGCGCCGGGTGATGTGCTCAAGGCCAACGCCGCGGTGGCGGATGTGCTGGTGCCGGAGTGGGCGGCGGCTCAGGAGGAATTCCTGGCGCTCAAGCGTATTGGTGATGCAGGGCTGCTGGCAGCGGCGCGTCAGCGTTTGCGCCTCACGGGCATGCCACCTGCGCTGATCGCACAAGTTGAGCGCAGTGGCAAGGTGCAGGCCACGCTGACCATCACCAGCCCGGTGGGTGGGGTATTGCAAGAGTTGAACGTGCGCCAGGGCATGACACTCGCGCTGGGTGAAACCCTGGCGCGGGTCAATGGCCTGGACAGCGTGTGGCTGGCCGTGGCGGTGCCCGAGGCGCAAGCCGGTGCGGTGGTGGTCGGGCAAACCGTTGAAGCGCGTTTGCCAGCGTTTCCAGGTGAGGTGCTCAAGGGCGTGGTCAGCGCGATTCTGCCGCAAACCAGCGCGGACAGCCGCACCCTGCAGGTGCGTGTCGAGCTGGCCAATCCTGATGCGCGACTGCGCCCGGGCTTGACGGCACAGGTCAGTCTTGAGCGTGGTGTTCCCCACAGTGTGCTGTGGGTACCCAGCGAGGCGGTGATCCGCACCGGGCACCGGGCTTTGGTCATGCAGGCGGGTGAGGGTGGGCACTATCGAGCCGTTGAAGTGCGCACCGGGCCGGAAAACGACGGGCAGACCGCGATCCTGCAAGGGCTGGAAGAGGGCCAGCAGGTGGTGAGTTCAGGCCAGTTCCTGCTTGATTCCGAGGCCAGCCTCAAGGGTCTGGACGCCATACCGCTGGAGAGTCAGCCATGATCGCCGCGCTGATTCGCTGGTCTGTCGGCAACCGTTTTCTGGTATTGCTGGCCACGCTGTTTATCACCGCGTGGGGCATCTGGTCGGTGCAAAGCACGCCGATTGATGCGTTGCCGGATTTGTCCGATGTGCAGGTGATTATCCGCACGCCTTACCCAGGGCAGGCCCCGCAGATTGTTGAAAACCAGGTCACCTACCCATTGACCACCACCATGCTGTCAGTGCCCGGCGCCAAAGCCGTGCGCGGGTACTCGTTTTTCGGTGACAGCTATGTGTATGTATTGTTTGAAGATGGCACCGACCTGTACTGGGCGCGCTCGCGGGTGCTGGAGTACCTGAGCCAGATCCAGGGTCGCTTGCCGGCCAGCGCCAAACCGGCGCTGGGGCCGGATGCTACGGGCGTGGGCTGGGTTTATCAGTACTCACTGGTGGACCGCAGTGGCAAGCACGATCTCTCGCAATTGCGTGCCCTGCAGGACTGGTTTCTCAAGTTTGAGCTCAAAACCCTGCCCAACGTGGCAGAAGTGGCCACCATCGGCGGGATGGTCAAGCAGTACCAGGTGCAGCTTGACCCCGTGAAAATGGCCGCACTGGGCATCACCCAAAGCCAGGTCACTGACGCCATTGGCAAGGCCAATCAGGAAACTGGCGGCGCGGTGCTGGAAATGGCCGAGAGCGAGTTCATGGTGCGAGCCTCGGGCTACCTGAAGACGCTGGATGACTTTCGCGCCATCCCGCTCAAATTAGCTGCCGGGGCGGTGCCGGTCACTCTCGGCGAGGTGGCGAACATCCAGTTGGGGCCGGAGTTGCGTCGTGGCATTTCCGAGCTTGATGGTCAAGGCGAAGCCGTGGGCGGCGTGGTGATTTTGCGCAGCGGCAAGAACGCCCGCGAGACCATTGCGGCGGTCAAGCAAAAGCTCGATGAGTTGAAAGCCAGCCTGCCGGCGGGTGTCGAAATCGTCACCACCTACGACCGAAGCCAATTGATTGACCGGGCAGTCGACAACCTCAGCCATAAACTGTTGGAAGAGTTCATCGTTGTGGCGCTGGTCTGCGGGATCTTCCTGTGGCATTTGCGCTCATCGCTGGTGGCGATCATCTCGTTACCGGTGGGGGTGTTGATGGCCTTTATTGTGATGCGCTATCAGGGCATCAACGCCAACATCATGTCTTTGGGCGGCATTGCGATTGCCATCGGTGCCATGGTTGACGCCGCTGTGGTGATGATTGAAAACGCCCATAAAAAGATCGAGGCCTGGCACCACGCCCACCCTGGTGAAGCGCTCAAGGGTGCCCAGCATTGGCAAGTGATCACCCAGGCCGCCACGGAAGTCGGACCCGCGCTGTTCTTTTGTCTGTTGATCATCACCTTGTCGTTTATCCCGGTGTTCACCCTGGAAGCCCAAGAAGGGCGCCTGTTCGGTCCACTGGCGTTTACCAAAACCTGGTCGATGGCCGCCGCTGCCGGACTGTCGGTGACGCTGGTGCCAGTGTTGATGGGTTATTGGATTCGCGGGCCTATCCCCGATGAAAAACGAAACCCGCTCAACCGTGGGTTGATCAGGCTGTACCAACCGGCACTGGACGCGGTGTTGCGTCGCCCCAAAACCACACTTGCGGTGGCCCTGCTGGTCTTCGTCAGTGCCTTGTGGCCCATGTCACGGTTGGGCGGGGAGTTTCTGCCGCCGCTGGATGAAGGGGATTTGCTGTACATGCCTTCGGCATTGCCCGGGTTGTCGGCGCAAAAGGCCGCGCAACTGCTGCAACTCACCGACCGCCTGATCAAGAGCGTGCCGGAGGTTGCCCATGTGTCGGGTAAGGCCGGGCGTGCTGAAAGCGCTACCGACCCGGCCCCGCTTGAAATGTTTGAAACCACCATCGAGTTCAAGCCTCGCGATCAATGGCGCCCGGGCATGACTCCGAAAAAGCTGGTGGAGGAACTGGACCGCGTGGTGCGGGTGCCAGGGCTGACCAACCTGTGGGTGCCGCCGATTCGCAACCGCCTGGACATGCTGGCCACCGGGATCAAGAGCCCGATCGGGGTGAAGGTCAATGGCGGCGATCTGGCTGCAATCGACAACGTGGCCCAGGCTATTGAACGCGTGGCCAAGACCGTGCCCGGTGTCAGTTCTGCGCTGGCTGAGCGGCTCACGGGCGGACGTTACATCGACGTCGATATCGACCGCGCGGCAGCGGGCCGTTATGGGCTCAACATTGCCGATGTGCAGGCGATTGTGGCCGGCGCCATTGGCGGTGATAACGTCGGTGAAACCATTGAAGGGCGAGCGCGCTTTCCGATCAATGTGCGTTACCCGCGGGCCTGGCGGGACTCGCTGAGTGCCCTGCAACAGTTGCCGATCTACACCCCGCAAGGGAGTCAGATCACCCTCGGCACGGTAGCCACCGTGCGCATCAGCGAGGGACCGCCGATGCTCAAAAGTGAAAACGCGCGGCCGTCCGGCTGGGTGTATATCGACGTGCGTGACCGCGATTTGGCTTCAGTGGTGAGAGATTTACGCCAGGCCATCAGCGAGCAGGTGCACTTGCAGCCGGGCATGAGCGTGAGTTATTCGGGGCAGTTTGAATACCTCGAGCGGGCCAATGCGCGGCTCAAGTTGGTTGTGCCTGCCACCTTGCTGATCATCTTTGTGCTGTTGTTCTTGACGTTTAGCCGCTTCGATGAGGCCTTGCTGATCATGGCGACCCTGCCGTTTGCCCTGAGTGGCGGCGTCTGGTTCCTGTACCTCTTGGGTTTCAACTTGTCCGTAGCCACCGGCGTGGGTTTTATCGCCTTGGCCGGGGTCTCGGCCGAGTTTGGCGTGATCATGCTGCTGTACCTGAAAAACGCCTGGGCCGAGCGCCAGCAGGCGGGCGAGGGCAGTGAGCAAGGGCTGGTGGCGGCCATTCGCGAAGGCGCCGTGCAACGTGTGCGGCCCAAGGCGATGACCGTAGCGGTGATCATTGCCGGCTTGTTGCCGATCCTGCTCGGCGGCGGCACCGGCAGTGAAATCATGAGCCGCATTGCAGCCCCCATGGTCGGCGGCATGCTCACCGCACCATTGTTGTCCCTGTTTGTTATCCCGGCTGCGTATCGGGTGATGCGCCGTCGTCGTTTACCTGTTGAAAACCAACCTTCTCAAGGAAACCCCCAATGAAATTCCCTCTCGTAGTCGTAGCCAGCCTTGTTGCCGCGTTCAGTGTTGCGGCCCATGCAGAAGACATGTCGGGCATGTCAATGGACGGCATGCAGGCTCAGCAGCAAGCGCCGGTTGCCAGTGCCGAAGGCGTGATCAAGGCGATTGATTCGGCCAGGCACACCGTGACCCTGGCTCACGGCCCGGTCCCGGCTTTGCAATGGCCCTCCATGACCATGGGCTTTGCCGTGACCGACCAGCAGATGGCTGGGTTGTCGGTGGGTGACAAGGTTGCGTTCAGCTTCCGTATGGAAGGCAGCAAGGCGACGATTGTCTCGATCAAGAAATAACCGGATGCCTGTAGGGGCGAGCTCGTCTTGCGATCTTTCAAGATCAAAAGATCGCGAGACAAGCTCGCTCCTACAGGGCCATGAGTTACGAATCAAATTCGGGCGGAATGAGCAGTCATCCCGTTGAGCGAACTTCGCGTACTGGCTGAATAAAACACTCCACGTGTAGGAGCGAGCTTGTCTCGCGATCTTTCAAGATCAAGAGATCGCGAGGCAAGCTCGCTCCTACAGGGGGTATATTCTGCGGGCCGATTCACAAGGATGTTGTTTAGGTGCAATGGTTTAAGCGTTTCAATCAGGCGTGTGAACGCTTTGGAAAGCGGATCCCGACCTGGCTTTTTGGCCTGGTCGCCGCAGGCTTTTTTATCGCATGGCTGTTCATGCTGTTTACCCCGATACCCTTCAACCCCGTGCTGCTGATGACCCCCGCGGTGGTTATCACGATGGGCGTGCTGAATAGACTCTACCCTTCAAAGGAACGATGAAATGGTTACGTGTTATCTGCGCTATGTGATCGACCCTTACAAACTGGCGGAGTTTGAAGCCTACGGGCGCGTCTGGATCCCGCTGGTCGAGAAGTTCGGCGGCACCCATCACGGCTATTTCCTGCCCTCGGAAGGGGCCAACAACATTGCCTTGGCGATGTTTACCTTTCCAAGCCTGGCCGCCTACGAAGATTACCGTGAACGCTCCAAAACCGATGCCGAATGCATCGCCGCTTTCAAGCTGGCCGGAGATAACCGCTGCATCCTGAGCTACGAGCGAAGCTTCTTCCGACCCGTGTTCAAATAAGCGCTGGCTGATGCCGGTGGGTGCCGCGAGGCATCCGCCGCTATGCGGTGCTTGACAGCCATCGCGTGCAGGGAAATACTCGTCACCAATATTCATATATATGACTAGATAACAAGGTGAATAAGGTCGATGAATGCTCTATCCAGTGATGCTCGCCTGCCGCAGTACCAGCGCTTGCGCGATCATTTAGCAGAACAAATCGCCAAGAACCGTTGGCGCCCCGGGGAGGCGATCCCTACCGAGGCCGCGCTGTCTACGCTGTACAACCTGTCCACTGGCACCGTGCGCAAAGCTATTGATGCGCTGGTCAGCGAGGGCATTCTGGAGCGCCAGCAAGGTCGCGGTACGTTTATCCGTCGGCCTCAGTTCCAGTCGTCGCTGTTCCGTTTCTTCCGTTTCCAGACCGCTGCCGGTGAGCGCCAGGTACCAGAAAGCCGCATCTTGTCGGTAGAGCCGGTTACCGCGCCTTCGGCCGTGTCACAGGCTTTGGGCTTGCCTGCTGACGCGCAGGTCATTCGTATCATGCGTGTGCGTTTGCTGGATGAGCAGCCGGTGCTTGCCGAAGAAATCTGGTTGCCCCACGAACCTTTTGCACCATTGCTGCATATCGACCTGAGTGCGCAGGGGCCGTTGCTCTACCCGATCTACGAAGAGGTGTGTGCCCAGGTTGTCGCTTCTGCCGAAGAGACCCTGACCGCCGAATCGGTGAATGACGTGTACGCGCGTTTGCTGCAAGTGCCGGTCGCAAGCCCGGTAGTGGTGATCGAACGACTGGCCCGTGATTACGCCGGGAAGCCGCTGGAATGGCGTCGCTCACGCGGGCATGCCGAGCACTTCCGCTACAGCGTGGATATCCGGTGACCCCAACCCTCGGCTAGCTGCCTGCTGACCGGGGGTTCTTTGTTTTTAGCTTTTTGACTGGCCTCACGGCGGCACGGTCCGCATTCGGCCGCCTTGCGTTTGACTTATAAGGATAAAAATCATGTTCAGTTGGTATCGTCAGATCACTTCACGGGAACGCAAAACGTTCTGGGCCTGCTTCGGCGGATGGTCGCTCGACGCACTGGAAGTACAAATGTTCGGCCTTGCGATTCCGGCGCTGATTGCCGCCTTCGCATTGACCAAGGGCGATGCTGGCTTGATCAGCGGTGTGACCCTGGTAACGTCGGCGCTCGGTGGCTGGCTGGGCGGCACATTGTCCGACCGCTATGGCCGAGTGCGCACGCTGCAATGGATGATTCTGTGGTTCTCGTTCTTCACCTTTGTGTCGGCCTTTGTCACCGACTTCAACCAGTTGCTGATCGTCAAGGCACTGCAAGGTTTTGGCATCGGTGGCGAATGGGCGGCCGGTGCGGTTCTGATGGCCGAAACCATCAACCCCAACTATCGCGGCAAGGTCATGGGCACAGTGCAAAGCGCCTGGGCTGTGGGGTGGGGGCTGGCGGTCGGGGTGTTTACCCTGGTCTATACGTTGGTGCCGCAGGACATCGCCTGGCGGGTGATGTTTCTGGTCGGCCTGCTGCCATCGTTCCTGATCATCTGGGTGCGCCGTAATGTCGAGGAACCGGACAGCTTCCAGCGCCTGCAGAAGGAAAACGTCATCCCGCAAAGCTTCTTCAAGTCGCTGTCGGGGATCTTCCGCCCTGAACTGTTGCGCGTGACCTTGTTAGGCGGGCTGCTGGGTCTGGGGGCGCACGGGGGGTATCACGCAGTGATGACCTGGTTGCCGACCTTTCTCAAAACCGAGCGCAACCTGTCGATATTGAGCTCGGGCGGTTACCTGGCGGTGATTATTGTGGCCTTCTGGTGCGGGTGCGTGGTCAGTGGTTTTTTGATCGATCGCATCGGGCGTCGCAAAAATATCATCCTGTTTGCCCTGTGCTGCGTGGTCACCGTGCAGTGTTATGTATTCCTGCCGCTGACTAACACGCAAATGCTGTTCCTGGGCTTTGCGCTGGGCTTTTTTGCGGCGGGTATTCCAGCGAGCCTTGGCGCGCTGTTCAACGAGCTGTACCCCGCGGACGTGCGCGGTGCAGGGGTCGGCTTTTGCTATAACTTCGGCCGCGTGCTGTCGGCGGTATTCCCCTTTTTGGTGGGGCACATGAGTGAGTCCATGTCCTTGGGCTCGGCCATTGGTATCGACGCCGGGATCGCCTATGGCGTGGCAGTCATTGCCGCGCTGTGCCTGCCGGAAACCCGTGGCCGCAACCTGGAAGCGCCTATTGAGTCGCCCACGACCAATGCTGGCGGCAACGAGACCGCTCGAGCCTGATGCCCATATTTTTTGATAGATGAACGCCATGCCTGATACCCGTACTACGCCGATTAGCGGCATCGATAGCCATGCACACGTGTTCAGTCGCGAACTGAGCCTGACGGCCGCGCGGCGCTATACCCCGAACTACGACGCAACGCTGGCGCAGTACCAAAGCCAGTTGCAGGCCCATGGCTTGAGCCACGGCGTGTTGGTGCAGCCAAGCTTTCTGGGAACGGACAACCGCTACCTGCTGGACGCGCTCAAACAAGCGCCGCAACAACTGCGCGGGGTAGTGGTGCTTGATCCGGCCACTGATCTTGCGCACATGCGTGACCTGGCCGGGCAGGGCGTGGTGGGGGCTCGTCTGAATCTGATGGGCTGTGCCTTGCCAGACTTTGGCGAGCCCGTCTGGAAAGCCTTTTTGGACAATAGTGCGGCGCTGGGCTGGCACATTGAGCTTCATCGCCAAGTGGCAGACATTCCGGGGTTGCTCCAGCAACTGAAGCCGTTCGGGGTCAGCGTGGTGATCGATCACTTCGGTCGCCCGGATGCGCGGCTGGGGCTTGATCAACCCGGCTTCAGGCAAATGCTTGAGCTGGGGCAGGGCGGGCAGGTGTGGATGAAAGTCTCGGGTATCTATCGACTGGCCGGAACGGCCTCGCAAAACCTCGATTTTGCCAGGGAGGCGCTGCTCCTGTTGCAGCAAAGCCTTGGTCCAGAGCGGTTGGTATGGGGCAGTGACTGGCCCCACACGCAGTTTGAAGAGCGTGTCGGCTATGCCACGGTGATTCAGCAGCTGGACGCACTGGGCTGCTCGGCGGCGGTCCGGCAGGCCCTGTTGGTGCAGGCGCCGCGGGAATTGTTCAGATTTGTTTAGCACCTGTTGATTTGTGTCAGTACCGTCTTTAAAAAAATCGTACAAAGTATCTTGTTACCTGCAGTAACACTGGAGTATTATCGCCCTGCGTTCACCTACCACGGTTTATGCATTTTTAAGCCCCAAGTTTCCATCAGCTACTTGGGCTTTTTTTTGCCTGAAATTTGGTGTGTACCGCAAAACTTGCTGAAGCGAGCTTGCTTCGCAATCTCTTAAACATCAAAAGATCGCGAGGCAAGCTCGCTCCTCCCGAGTGACGATCTTTTAATCGATCGCCCGCGAACTCCACTCGCCGTTCACCAATCGCTGCAAGCCCAGCGGGTTACTGTTTTGCAACGCTGCGGGAAGCAGGGCGTCGGGGTAGTTCTGGTAGCACACCGGCCGCAAGAAACGGTCAATCGCCAGCGAGCCTACCGAGGTCCCGCGAGCATCCGAGGTGGCCGGGTAAGGGCCGCCGTGAACCATGGCATCGCACACCTCGACGCCGGTTGGGTAACCGTTCACCAGAATACGCCCGACCTTTTGTTCAAGTATCGGCACCAGCCACTGATAGTGTTGCAGGTCACCCGGCTCGCCAATCAGTGTGGCGGTCAGTTGCCCGCGCAAGGCCAGCAAGGCAGCTTTTAGTTGCGCGTCATCGGCTACTTCGATGATCAAGGTCGTAGGGCCGAACACTTCTTCTTGCAGCAGCGGGTCTTTGTTCAGCAGCAGGCTGACATCGGCCTTGAACAGTTGTGGCTGCGCTTGCGTGCCGCGCTGGTCATGACCCGCCAGATGGCTGATGCCTGTGTGTTTGAGCAGTTGCTCCACGCCCTTGGCGTAGTTGCGCAGGCCGCCGGCATTGAGCAAGGTGTGCGGCGCCTGTTCGCTCATGTGTTGCCTGAGCTGTTGAACAAACCCGGTGAACTCTGGCGAGCTTACGCCGATGACCAAGCCCGGATTGGTGCAGAACTGGCCACCTCCTAAGGTCACAGAGGCGGCCAGGTCTTTGGCGATGCCGTCAGCACGTGCCGCCAGGGCCTCAGGCAGGAGGATGACCGGGTTGATGCTCGACATCTCGGCAAATACCGGTATCGGCTGCTCGCGTTCGGCGGCCATGTTGCTCAGCGCATTGCCACCGTGCAGCGATCCGGTAAAGCCCACAGCCTGGATGGCCGGGTGCTTGACCAGCGGTTCGCCGACGCCTGCGCCATAAATCATGTTGAACACGCCCTTGGGCATGCCGGTTTTTTCGGCGGCGCGGATAATCGCGCACGCCACCTGGTCGGCGGTTGCCATGTGCCCGCTGTGGGCTTTGAACACCACCGGGCAGCCTGCGGCAAAGGCCGCTGCGGTATCGCCACCCGCCGTCGAAAACGCCAGCGGAAAATTACTCGCGCCAAACACCGCAATCGGCCCGACGCCTATTCGGTATTGGCGCAGGTCCACACGGGGCAGCGGCTTGCGATCCGGTAGTGGCAAATCAATGCGCGCGCCTAAAAAGTCGCCGCGACGCAGGACTTTGGCGAACAGGCGCATCTGCCCGCTGGTGCGCCCGCGTTCGCCCTGTATACGAGCGGCCGGCAGGGCGGTTTCGCGACACACCAGAGCGACGAAATCATCACCCAGTTGGTCGATTTCATCAGCGACGGCATCGAGAAACTCGGCGCGGCGCTCGGGGCTGAGTTGGCGAAAGCTTGCAAAGGCTTCATCGGCGGCGCGGGCTGCGCGGTCGACTTCTTCGTTCGTGGCCTGATGAAAGCGAAAAGGCAATGCTTGGCCCGTGGTAGCGTCGAGGCTTTCAAGCAGCGTAGTCCCTGCGGCGCTGCGGGCGCCGGCAATAAAGTTGTGGCCTGTAACGGTCGACATATTTTCAGTCCTTACTTGGCATTGGTACGGCGCGATTCAACGCACCAGACACGGTTTTTTGTTATCGAATTTCCAGCCGGGAATCAGGTATTGCATGGCGATGCTGTCGTCCCGGGCGCCCAGCCCCATGCCTTTGTACAGCTCGTGGGCCTTGGCGACGGCGTCCATGTCGATATCCACGCCTAAGCCTGGGCGCGCCGGAACCTGGATCTCCCCGCCAATGATCTGCAGCGGGTTGCGGGTCAGGTGCTGGCCGTCCTGCCAGATCCAGTGGGTATCAATGGCGGTGATCTCGCCGGGCGCCGCGGCAGCCACCTGGGTGAACATGGCCAGGGAAATATCAAAGTGGTTGTTGGAGTGCGAGCCCCAGGTCAGGCCCCATTCGTGACACATCTGCGCGACCCGGACCGAGCCTTGCATGGTCCAGAAGTGCGGGTCCGCCAGCGGGATGTCGACCGATTGCAGCTGGATTGCATGGCCCATTTCGCGCCAGTCGGTGGCGATCATGTTGGTGGCGGTGGGCAGGCCGGTGGCACGGCGGAACTCGGCCATCACTTCGCGCCCGGAATAGCCGTTTTCGGCGCCGCACGGGTCTTCGGCATAGGCCAGCACTTTATGTTGGTCACGGCACAAGGCGATGGCTTGCTTGAGCGACCACGCACCATTGGGGTCCAGAGTGATGCGCGCGTTGGGGAAGCGCTCGGCCAAGGCCGTCACGGCTTCGATTTCTTCAGCGCCGCGCAGCACGCCGCCCTTGAGCTTGAAGTCGTTGAAGCCATATTGGGCCTGCGCGGCTTCAGCCAGCCGCACCACGGCCTCGGGGGTCATGGCCTGTTCATTGCGCAAGCGGTACCAGTCATCGCCGTCTACTTCGCTGCGGTATCCCAGATCGGTTTGCTGGCGCTCGCCAATGTAAAACAGGTAGCCGAGCATCTTTACCGCATCCCGTTGCTGGCCTTCGCCGAGCAAGGCCGCCACTGGCACTTCAAGAAACTGGCCGAGCAGATCGAGCAGGGCAGATTCCATGACCGTCACGGCGTGAATGGTGATGCGCAGATCAAAGGTTTGCAGGCCCCGGCCACCGGCGTCACGGGCAGCAAAGGTGCTGCGCAGGGTGTTCAGCACGCGCTGATAGTTGCCGATGGATTGGCCGACCACCAGGCTGCGGGCGTCCTCCAGGGTTTCACGAATGCGTTCACCGCCCGGTACTTCACCCACGCCGACATTGCCGCTGCTGTCCTTGAGGATCACGATGTTGCGGGTAAAGAAAGGTCCGTGGGCACCGCTGAGATTAAGCAGCATGCTGTCGTGGCCTGCCACTGGGATGACCTGGAGGCTGGTGACCACGGGCGTTTTACTGG
The DNA here is from genome assembly GCF_025465935.1 of Pseudomonas sp. 7P_10.2_Bac1. Taxonomy (GTDB): domain Bacteria; phylum Pseudomonadota; class Gammaproteobacteria; order Pseudomonadales; family Pseudomonadaceae; genus Aquipseudomonas. The sequence goes on from NZ_JANLNV010000017.1 coordinate 59,045, forward strand.
CGTGATGGGAGTGTTCGGCAGTCATGGCATGTTCCTTATTAGAATTAGAGTCAGGGCTGAGCGAATCAAGTTGACAGACATCATATGACTTGATTTTTGACCTCGCAATGCCTCAAGTAAACGATTCAGTTATAAAAAGCCCTGAAAATGAGCGTTTATTTATGCGGCCCCCAGTTTTATCGTCAGCTTCAGCACATCGCGACACGCATAATTTTAAAAAATAACGCCTAGTCATCGTATGTGTTGCGACAAGGCCATCAGTCAATGAATCCGCTGTACCCGCGTGCTATCGTGAGCGACTTTTTCTGAGGGGATATTCAATGCGAATGCTGATTGGCGCTCTGGGCGTGGCTTTGCTGGCTGGCTGTGTATCACCGGCGATGAATGAGGCCCGCAATCAGGAGCCTACTCGGGTCCTGAGCTCTGACAAGGAAACTGCGAAAGTGGCCGAGTGCATCAAATACACCTGGCAGGACGAAGGTGCCTTCGGGGTGGACGCCAGTGCCTATATCGACAACGACAAATCCGGTCGTTTGACGGTGTACACCCGTGGCGCCGAGTCGTTTGTCGATCTGCGGCCGCAGGGCACCGGCACCGCCTTGAGTTATTACGCCAAGCAGCCAAACGACAGCGCGGCACTGCGCCGTTTGGCCATGGTTGCCACGTGTCTGTAAGGCGCACAGGGTTGTGCTGAGGCAAGGCTTTGTACTGACCCGGCACTGGCGCGATACGCCGTCCGGGGTTGAAGTAGAGTTCTGGCTGGCCACTGATGAAGGCCCGCAACACGTGCGTTTGCCGATGCAGACGTCGGTTGCGTTTATTCCGCTGGCACAGCGTGCCCAGGTCGAAGCGCTGGTGCAGGGTGAGCGCAACATTGAGCTGCGTGAGCTGGCGTTGTGTGACTTTCATTCGCGGCCGGTGCTGGGCTTGTACAGCCAGCAGCATGGGCAACTGATCGATATCGCCCAGCGCCTGCGCCGCGCCGGGGTTGAGGTGTTCGAGGCCGATATACGGCCGCCCGAGCGCTTTTTGATGGAGCGCTTTATCACCGCCCCGGTGAGCTTTAGTGGCCAGGCCCAGGCGGATGGCCCGCTGCTGGATACCCGGATGAAACCGCACCCGGACTATCGGCCGCGCTTGAAACTGGTTTCGCTGGACATTGAAACCAGCGCTCAGGGTGACCTGTACTCGATTGCCCTCGAAGGCTGCGGCCAGCGTCAGGTGTACATGCTGGGCAAGGCGACGCAGGCCGACACCCCAGTGGATTTCGACCTTGAGTTTTGCGCCACCCGTGGCGACCTGTTGCTGCGCCTGAACCACTGGCTGGCGCTGCATGACCCCGACGCGATCATTGGCTGGAACGTGGTGCAGTTCGACCTGCGGATCTTGCACGAGCATGCCAGGCGCCTGGGTATCCCGCTGCTGTTAGGGCGTGGGGGTAGCGAAATGCAATGGCGCGAACACGGCACCCGCAACAACCACTACTTCGCCAGCGCGGCGGGCCGTTTAATCATCGACGGTATCGAATCACTGCGCTCGGCCACCTGGTCCTTTACCTCGTTCAGCCTGGAAAACGTCGCGCAAACCTTGCTGGGTGAAGGCAAGGACATCAGCACCCCGTACCAGCGCATGGACGAAATCAACCGCATGTTTGCCCAGGACAAGCCCGCACTGGCGCGCTATAACCTCAAGGACTGCGAGCTGGTAACGCGCATCTTTCACAAGACCGAGCTGCTGACCTTCCTGCTGGAGCGTGCCTCGGTCACCGGGCTGGAAGCCGATCGCAGCGGCGGTTCGGTGGCCGCGTTCTATCACTTGTATATGCCGCTGATGCACCGCCAGGGCTATGTTGCGCCCAACCTGGGTGATAACCCGCCACAGGCCAGCCCCGGCGGATTTGTCATGGAATCGCAGCCGGGGTTGTATGAGTCGGTGCTGGTGCTGGACTACAAGAGCCTGTACCCGTCGATCATCCGCACGTTTTTGATCGACCCGCTGGGTCTGGTCGAAGGCTTGCGCCAGCCCGACGATGAGCACTCGGTTCCGGGATTTCGCGGCGCACGTTTCTCCCGTACCCGGCACTGTTTGCCAGCGATCATCGAGCGTGTCGCCAATGGTCGGGAGGCGGCCAAGCGAGAGAAGAACGCGCCGCTATCGCAGGCGCTGAAAATCATCATGAATGCCTTTTATGGCGTGCTAGGGTCCAGCGGCTGCCGTTTTTTCGATACCCGGCTGGCGTCGTCGATCACTCTGCGTGGCCATGAAATCATGCTCAAGACCCGCGCCCTGATCGAGGCGCAGGGTTACAGCGTGATCTACGGCGACACCGATTCGACCTTTGTCTGGCTGCGCAGCGAACACAGCGAAGCCGATGCCGCGCGAATCGGCCGTGAACTGGTGCAACACGTCAACCAATGGTGGCAAGCCCATGTCCGTGATGAATATGGGCTCACCAGCGCGCTGGAACTGCAATTCGAAACGCATTACAGCCGGTTCCTCATGCCGACCATTCGCGGGGCCGAGGAGGGCAGCAAAAAGCGCTATGCCGGGCTAGTGATGCGCCCTGACGGGCAGGCGGAAATGGTCTACAAGGGCTTGGAAACCGTGCGCAGTGACTGGTCGCCGCTGGCGCAACAGTTTCAGCAGGCGTTGTACCTGCGCATCTTCAACCGCCAGCCGTACCAGGACTACGTACGCGATTTTGTACAACGCACCCTGGCGGGCGAGCATGACGAACTGCTGATCTACCGCAAACGCCTGCGCCGGCCATTGAGTGACTACGAGCGCAACGTCCCGCCGCACGTGCGCGCGGCGCGTCTGGCAGACGAATACAACGACCAGCAAGGGCGACCCCGGCAGTACCAGAATGGCGGTTTTATCAGTTACGTCATCACAGTGGCGGGCCCGCAGCCGCTGGAAAACCGCACCGCCGATGTCGACTACGACCACTACCTGACCCGGCAGTTACAGCCCGTGGCGGATGCGATTCTGGTGTTCGTCGACGATGACTTCAGCGCGCTGGTGGGCGGGCAGATGGGCTTGTTTTAAGCGTTGCTGGCGGGCGTTGCGGCTTTTGAACGGGCACGGTCTTTCGCCGCTTTGGCCTCGGCGGCCAGACTCTCCAGGCAAAACTGCTCGGCGTAACTCATCAGGATCTCGGTGGTATCGCCTTTAATCGTGCGCGAACCGGCAAGGATATAGCGCATGCGTTTTTCTGTTACACCGATGCGCTGGGCGATCCAGACCGGGGTTTGGCCGATGCGATCGACCAGCTTGTTCGCATATTCAGTTGAAGGGTTATAGCGTTCAGCGTTGGGAAACATGGGAGGTCCTGGAACGGAAAAATAAAAGCCGGACGGCAGGGTACTCCTTTTCACCACAAACCCCGTAGCAGTTGTCGAGTCAGGCGAGGCTACGTCCGATTGCGCAGCGATTGCAAAACCTGAAAACCGTATGTGTCTGAATGACCGCGCCAGGCGGTTTCTTACGACGATTGCGTCGCCGCACATTGCCCGGGCAACTGCTACAGGCGCCGGGTTTTCAGCCCACAACCGGGTAGCTGATCGGCCGTTCTGCCCGCTGGCGTTCACTGGCAATCAACGTGTTTTTCAGCAGATAAGCAATGGTCATCGGCCCAACACCGCCCGGCACCGGAGTGATGGCGCCAGCAACGCAATTGGCGCTCTCAAAATCCACATCGCCCACCAGTCGGGGGCCGCTGTCGGTGTCGATTCGGTTGATGCCCACATCAATCACCACCGCGCCCGGTTTGAGCCAACTGGCATCGATCATCTTTGGTTTGCCCACAGCCGCCACCACGATATCTCCCAGACGACACAGCGCCGGAGCATCCACGCTGCGCGAGTGCACTACGCTGACGCTGCAATTGGCCTGTAACAGCATGCTTGCCATGGGTTTGCCGACGATGTTGGAACGTCCCACCACCACAGCGTGCAGGCCGCTCAGGTCACCGAGGGTTTCGTGCAACAGGCGCATGCAGCCGCTGGGCGTGCAGGGCGTGAGGACTTCGTCGCCTTGTACCAGCCCGCCGACGTTTTCACGGTGAAACCCGTCCACGTCCTTGATGGGTGCAATGGCCTGGATCACCGCCTGTGGATTGATGTGCGCAGGCAACGGCAGTTGCACCAGGATGCCGTTCACGCTCGGGTCGGCGTTAAGGCGCTCGATCAATTGCAGCACCTGCTGCTGGCTGACGCTGTCGGGCAGGCGGTGCTCCAGTGAGCGGATGCCGACGTCTTTGGCACGCAGCAGTTTGTTGCGCACGTAGACTTCACTGGCCGGGTCCTGGCCGATCAGCAGGACTGCAAGGGCCGGGTAAATCTGTTGTGCCGCGAGGGCGCGGACGTCTTCGCGGACTTCGTCGAGGACCTGCGCCGACAGGGCTTTGCCGTCAATGATGCGGGCGCGTGTCTGGGCTGAAGGGTTCAATCGAATCACCGTTATCTTGAGGTCTAAAGTGACCGGAGCATTGAGGTCACGCCTCGATACTCCGGGAGCAGAAGTCAGATGACCGCCAGTTGATGGCAGCCGTACACCACGAGCACGCCCGCGATCAAGGTAATGTAGGGCAGCACGCCTGCACGTTTCTGGCCTGAATTGGCCTCGATGTACAGGTCATTGAGCATCGCTTCGGGGAAGCGCCCTTTGTCTTGTACGTAATGGCGGAAGCAGAAAACCGGCAGGATGATCAATGCCAGCAGCAGCCCGGTCATGAGTGTGCCCGCGCCCCAAATGTCGGCGCCCAGGCCCATGCAGGCCAGGTTGACGAAGCTCAGTACGCCACCGGTTGCCAGCAAAACGGTCGGTGCCTTGTACGGGCGGGACCAGTCAGGGCGGTCCATGCGATGAATCCAGCCAGCGTTCAAATTGAGGAAGTTAAAGATGATGTAGCTGACGTTGGACGCCGCCAGCACGAACACGTAGTCGGACATCAATAACAGTAAAAGGTTGAAACCCAGGTCGGTCCACATCGCCGCCGTCGGTGCACCATGCTCATTAGTGCGGCCCAGGTATTTGGGTAGCCAGCCGTCTACCGATGCCTGGTACAGCGTGCGCGAGGAGCCTGACATGGAGGTCATGATGGCCAGCAACGTCGCGAGCACCAGCATGATCAGCACGATGTTTGCCACCAGCTTGCCGCCACCGATACTGTCGGCCAGCACCTGACCGACGCCCATGCCGCTGTAGATGGCGGGCGAGAGCAGGCCGCTGTAGACCGCGGGGGTGACAACGGTGCCGTCGGCATCGAGCACGGCGGGTGTTACCAGTTGCCCCAGCCCCAGGCTGCCCTGAAATGCCAGTGGCACCAGAGTGAAGACAAAAATACACAGCACGCCCGCGTAGAAAATCGCCTTGAAGGTGTCACGTTTCGGGTCCTTGAATTCGCGGGTGTAGCACACTGCCGTTTCAAAGCCGTAGGTCGACCAGGCGGCCATGAACAGCCCGCCGGCCATCAGCGTCCAGCCAGACATGTCCCATGTCCCGTCGATCACTTGCCCGGCTGCATCGTGGGCCAGCGGGTACAGCGGGAAGAAGTTGGCTTGCAGGGTGTCTCCGGTAAACAGCGGAACCACACCCACCAATAACAGCGGAACCAGCGAGGTCATGCCCAATACCAGGGTCAGACGTGCCGAGCGCAGGATACCGCCGTGTTGCACGGCAAACACCGTGAGCAGTATCACCAGACCGATGGCGAAGGTGGCATTGATACGCAACGACAGCCCGCTTTTGACCCAGCCCAGATCCAGCAAGGTCAGTTGCCAGGTGTTGATCAGCGCATCGGCCGGGAACAGCGCCGTGAGGATGTAACCTGCGGCCAGGCCCGATCCGATTGACAGCACCGGCGACCACGCCAGCCAGTTGCACCAGACCGACACCGGGGCGATCAGTTTGCTGTAGCGAACCCAGGCCACCGCGCCATATACCGAGGCGCCGCCGGACTTGTGCGGAAACAGCCCGGCAATTTCGGCATAGGTGAAGGCCTGGATAAAACCGAAGAGGATCGACACGATCCACACAATCCAGGCGGGTTTGCCTACCGTGGCAGCAATCGCGCCGATGGTGAACAACACCAGCGCCGGTACCCCGCTGGCGACCCAAAAAGCCCCTCGCCAATTGATCTTGCGCTGCAGGTTGCCCACTGAACGGGCGGACTGCGGTACGGTCTCCAACGTAGTCGCTTCCATCTTTTTATTCCCATGTCTGAGTTGCGTAGTAGTGGGGCAGTCAAAGTGGGGTGACTTCTGTCGATCAGCTACGTACCCGGCTTTTGTCCGGGTCATAGAAGATCGCTGCGCTGACCGTGGCGCTTATGCGCTTCTGCAGGCCATCGACTTTTCCAACTTCCAGCTCCGTACCGGCCTCGCTGCACGCCACATCGACCCGGCACAAGGCGATGTTGCTGCCCAGCAGCGGCGAGCGGCAGGCGCTGGTGATCACGCCGACCTGGGCGCGGCCACGGTAGACCGGGTCGCCGTGGTGTGCGCCTTCGTTGCCGCTCAGTTGCAGGCCCACCAGCTTGTGTGTCGGGTGGGCACTGCGGCGCAGCAGGGCATCGCGGCCGATAAATTCATCGGTTTTGCTTTTGAGCGGCACAGAAAAGCCGATACCGGCTTCAAAGGGATCGGTCTGGTCGCTGAACTCATAACCGGCAAAGATCAGACCGGCTTCGATGCGCAGCATGTCCAGTGCCTCAAGGCCCAGGGGCACGATGCCCAAGGGTTGGCCCAATGCCCAGATTCGATCCCAGACTCGCTCGGCATCTTCGGGTTGGCACCAGACTTCATAGCCCAGTTCGCCGGTGTAGCCGGTGCGTGAAATCATCAGCGGGCAGCCGTCGTAGCCGTCCAGCCGGCCGACCAGAAAGCGGAACCAGCCCAGAGTCTCGAGGGTGGGCTGGCCCGGCGGGGTCCACACCATCTGACTCAGCAACTCCCGGCTGCGCGGCCCCTGCACGGCGAGGTTGTGAATCTGCTCGCTGGCGGACTTGATCCAGACCTTCATACCCAATTTCAGTGCTTGTTCGCGCAACCAGATGCCGGCGTAGTCTTCGCCGCAGATCCAGCGGAAGTTGTCCTGGCCCAGGCGCAGCAGGGTGCCGTCGTCGAGCATGCCGCCGTGCTCGTGGCACATGGCCGAATACACCACTTGGCCGATTGCCAGACGCCGCACGTCGCGGGTCAGACAGTACTGCAGCAAGGCTTCGGCATCCGGCCCGAGGATCTCGAATTTGCGCAGGGCGGTCAGGTCCATCACGGCCACCCGCTCGCGGCAGCCGAGGTACTCCTCGATGGCGCCGTAGCCGTCATAGCGCAGGGGCAACCACCAGTTGCGGTAGTCGACAAAACTGCTGGTCAGGGCACGGGTTCGCGCGTGGAACGCGGTTTCGCGGGTCAGGATCGGGTCGGCATCCGCCGTTGGTCGAGTGCTCATGGCGATGGAAAAACGCTCCTTTTCGCTATAAATGCGGACATGGATGTCCGTAGGATTCCAGCCATTCGCCGGATCGATATCGTCCGGGCACGAGGTGCTGCCACACACCAGATCGGTCATGGCCCGCAGCAGCACGTAATCGCCGGGGCGCGACCAGGGCTCGTCGAGCGTCATTTGCTGATGGGCGTCGATCCCGGTGTTGAAGAAAAAGTTGATCGCCGGCCAGCCCGTGCGCGCCTGCACGCCATACGGCGCGAGCACACGGCTGAGGTTGTCGCTGCAGTTGTCGTGCCCAAAATAGCCGTGGGTTTCGTAATAGCGCGCAGCGCAGGCCAGAGCAAAGGAGTCGTGGCGGCCAACGGTGTCTTGCACCACTTCGAGCATCGGTTGCATCTGGCGGTCGAAAAACTTCGAAAACAACCCCGGCGCCGGATAAGCGCTGCCATTCAAGGTGCGGGTAACGGTCTGGTCGAGGTCCAGCTCCAGTCCGAGATCCAGCGCCCGGCGATCCAGCGCGACAAAGTCAGAGCATTGCCGGCCAGCCACATCCAGGACTTGCACATATTGGCCCTTGGTGACGGTGTAACTGTGGGCGGTGCCAGGGCGCAGGGTGAACTCATCCACCAGTTCTCCCAGCGGCTCAGGCAACGCGGGCAGCCACAGGGGCGAAGGATCGGCCCGTGTGACCCGCACCCGCAGTTCGCCGGGGCGGTATTGGCGATCGACCGCGGTCGGTTCTGCGGGCGCGGCGAGGATCACCAGCCGTTCAGCTTCGGCTACCAGCGATTGCTGGTGCCCGGCCGGGGTATCGCCGTTCCAGAGCAGGGCTGGATGCGGCAAATGAACTGCCGCGATTCCGCGTTTTTCCAGCGCCTGAGTGATACGCCGCGCTTGCACCCCTGGTTCACCCAGGCGGGTGCGCAGGTACGTGTTGGCCACCGACGGGGTCAGCCCCCAATCGCTTAATGCACTGGCGCCCAGGTTGTTCAAGGACAGCAGCTCACATGGCTGCTGGCCTTCAAGGTCGATCACTTGCAGGGTGTCGCCGGGTTGCAAGGCGATCAGGGTCAGGCCGCCTGCCGCCACCCGATAGCGTTCCAGGTTTGGCGCCCGGGCAAACAGCCCGGGCTCGCGGGGACGGGAAATGCGCGGTGCATTCATCAACGGGCTCCCGGGTCAACCGACCGACTTGATAGGGGTGGGCGGTTGACCCAAGTACGCTGCCATGGAATCGTCCAGCGCCAGTAGCCACGGTGTGTGATGAGGCGGCGACTGGGTGCCGGTCATCAACGAGCGGTACGACTTGTCGCGATAGCCCATGATGTTTTCGGCTTTGTCGTGCTTCCAGTGAAGGAAGGTTTCATTGACCGCCGCAATGTCGAAACTCGGGTAGTCGGTGGCGTCGACCAGATGCTGGATGTAGGCGCCCTGGAATTCGAACATTTGCTGATTGGTTTCCAGGGTTTGTTCGCGGGCATGCCAGGCTTGGCTGTCAGCGATCATCTGCGCGTGGTCAGGCAATTGAATTCGCCCCAGAATCACGTCGCGGGCGTACCAGGCCTGGGCGTCGAACATGTTGAACGAGTACCACTGATCCTGCATGCCCAGGTAGATCAGGCGAGGGTTGGGTTCCCAGAACACACCTTTGTAGAGGTTCATCGGCCACAACCGGTTGTCGGTCTTGAGGTTCAGCTCGTCCGGGAGGAACGGGAAGTGATGTTTGTAACCCGTGCACAGAATCACTGCGTCGATGTGTTTGCTACTGCCATCGGCAAACCAGGCGCGGTTGTTTTCCAGGCGTTGCAGTTGCGGTTTTTCTTCCCAATTGTCTGGCCAGGCATAGCCCATAGGGGCGGTGCGGTAGCAGCTGGTAATGCTGCGGGCGCCATATTTGTAGCATTGCGAGCCGATGTCTTCGGCCGAGTAGCTGCTGCCGACAATCAGCAGGTCCTTGCCCTTGAATTCCAGCGCGTCGCGAAAATCATGGGCATGCAGGATGCGCCCGCCAAACTGCTCAAAACCTTCGAAATACGGAACACTGGGCGTAGAAAAATGCCCGCACGCGTTGATCACGTAGTCGAATTGCTCGCTGGTCAAGGTGTCGCTGTTGTAGTCGTGGGCCTGCACGGTGAAACGCTGGCTGGCCTCATCGAAGGTCACTTGACGCACCACATTGTTGAAGCGGATGTAATCACGCACACCGGCCTTTTCGACCCGACCCTTGATGTAATCCCAGAGCACTTCACGCGGCGGGTACGACGCAATGGGGCGACCAAAATGCTCCTCAAAGGTGTAGTCAGCGAACTCAAGGCATTCTTTCGGCCCGTTCGACCATAGATAGCGGTACATGCTGCCGTGCACCGGTTCGCCGTGTTCATCCAGCCCGGTGCGCCAGGTGTAGTTCCACATGCCGCCCCAATCGTGCTGTTTCTCGTAACACACCAGCTCCGGGATGTCGGCGCCCTTGTCCCGTGCTGACTGGAAGGCCCGCAGTTGCGCCATGCCGCAAGGGCCGGCACCGATGATTGCCACGCGTAAGGTCATGATCGTGCCTCGGGTAAAAGGAGGGATCAGCGAAAGATCACTGTCTTGTCCTGGTTAATGAACACCCGGTGTTCCAGGTGGTATTTCAGCGCTTTGGAAAGGGCCACGGTTTCGGTGTCGCGGCCGATGGCGACCAGTGAGTCGGGCAAGTGGGTGTGATCAACGCGCTGAACCTCTTGCTCGATGATCGGCCCTTCGTCGAGGTCGCTGGTGACGTAGTGGGCGGTGGCGCCGATCAGCTTGACGCCGCGGTCATACGCCTGGTGATAGGGCTTGGCGCCTTTGAAGCCGGGCAAGAACGAGTGATGGATGTTGATCGCCCGGCCCGACAGTTGCTGGCACAGGCTGTCGGACAGAATCTGCATATAGCGCGCGAGTACCACCAGGTCGGTTCCGGTCTCTTCGACGATGCGCATCAGCTCGGCTTCCTGGCGAGCCTTGGTGTCTTTATTGATCGGCAAATAGATGAAACGAATGCCTTCTCGTTCGGCCATGCCGCGCAGATCCAGGTGATTGGAGACCACGGCGGTGATCTGCATGTCCAACTCGCCCTTGCGGTGGCGGTACAGCAGGTCGGTCAGGCAATGGTCGAACTTGCTCACCATCAGCAGCACACGGGTTGGCTGGCTGGAGCAAAACAGTTGCCACTGCATGTCAAAGCCCGCGGCCAGGCTCCCCAGCCCAGCACGTAACGTGTCGATATCGCCGGTTACGCCGTTGTTGAAGCGAAAGACCGCACGCATGAAAAACTGCCCGGTGAACTCGTCGTCAAATTGCGCCAGTTCACTGATGTAGCACTGTTGGCGTGCCAGGCAGTCGCTGATCGCGGCCACGATGCCGGAGGTCGCCGGGCAGTTGATCTTGAGAATGTAATGTTCGGTCGAAGTGTCCATCGAAGGCTCCGATTTTGACGAGTGGGGTGGGTCAGCCTTTGGCCGTGCGCTTGGTTTTTTGCGGATCGTCGAAGGGCAGGGTGTGGCTGGCGGCGCTGGCGTTCAGGCTGCCGCGCACTTGCAAAGGTGTGCCTGGGATGGCGGCTGCAACGCTCAGGCGGGCAATGGCCATGGAACGTTGGGTCAGGCGTGAATACATGGCGCAGGTGATGACGCCGACCTGTTGCTCGCCTTGCCACAGGGTGTCGCCCGCCTCGGCGGCACGTTCGCCTTCCAGCAGCACACCGGAAATTTTGAAACGCTCTTTGCCGCGCAGACGAAAATGTTCTTCGGCACCGCGAAATTCGCGTTTGTCGGGGGATACGGTGAAGTCCAGGCCCATTTCCCATAGCGTGTCGCCGGCCTTTTGGTCGGCGAAGGGGTACATCTGCGAGTTGTCATAGGGGAAGAACATCAGCGCGCTTTCGACCCGCAACCAGTCGAGCGCGGTGAAGGCACACGGGATGATGCCCATGCCAGCGCCTTGCTCCAGAATCGCGTCCCAGATCGCCGGGGCATCGGCGGCCTTACAGAAGATTTCGTAGCCGCGTTCGCCGGTGTAGCCGGTCCGCGAGATCATCACCGGGCGGTCGAACAGGCGGGTTTGCAGGTGGTGAAAGTACGGTAGCTGGCGAATGCCCGGCACATGTTCGGCGAGAAAATCCACCGCCAGCGGTCCTTGCAACGACAGGTCGTGCAGGTCGTCATCGAACAGCACTGCCACTTGCCGACCCTGGGCCGAGCGCACCAGCATTTCATAGCCGGTGCCTGCGCCATGGACCACCATGAATGCGTTCGGCCCGGTGCGGTACACGATGCAGTCATCGACGAACTTGCCTTCTTCGTCGAGCATCGAGGCGTAGACCGACTTGCCGGGGTAGAGCTTGGCGATATCACGGGTGGTAGCCCATTGCAGCAGGCTCTCGGCATGGGGGCCGACGTAATGGATTTTTTTCAGGCCCGATACGTCCATCAAACCTGCGCGGGTGCGGATCGCCTCGTGGTGATCGGCCAATTGACTGTCATAGGTCCAGGCGGTGCCCATGCCGTTCCAGTCTTCGAGCGCGGAGCCCAGTGCGCGGTGACGCTCGGCGAGTGCAGAAATACGCCATGAATGTGCCATGTGAAAAATCCTTGTCTGGAGGAAGGTGGTCAGGGTTCAAGCAGGTTGAAATCAACGGTTCGGGTCGAACTGCGACAGCCACTCGACCAGGGTCTGGCGGTAGCGGGTCATGCCCTTGTACTCGGCGATGGGGTCGGGCAGGTCGCGTAGTACCCGGTGCAGACGGCAACCCCAGCCGGGTTGCGTCACCAGTTCCTGGAGGCTGATGAGGTAGGTGCGAATGCTGAACATCACCGCGTTGCTGCGGGGCAGGCGCAGCATCACTTGCAGTTCGACGCGCAGGTGCATCTCCTGCCCGACGTTCTCTGGCGTGATGCGGCCGCGGTCGGCGCCCCACTCGTGATAGGTCTCGGGGGATGAGTCCAGGCGCGGTTTGATGGTCAGCGTCCAGTTCAGGCGCCGCACCGGTTGGCCTGTTTGCAGGTTGAGCAGGTATTTCAGGGCGCGGTCGAAGACGCCCATTTGATGGGCCATCGGCACCGGCGAATGCCATTGCTTGAAGCTCATGCCGGCGTCAAAGGCCAGCGACCAGTCAGCCGGACTGGTGACGATGCCGGCGTCCATGAACAAATCGTTGTCGCGCTGATCGAGCAGGGCAAAGTCGCCTTGCACCTGACGCCCGATAAACTCCAGCGGCTCGCACGGCAAACTGCTGGGGTCACCGAAAACAAAGTGCTGATCGATGTCCAGCAACAGGTTGCGCCAATGCCAGCGTTCGCCGTCACGGTCCAGGATGAACCACCGCGGGTAATCGGCGGCGAGGTTTTCCATCAGCAGTTGCAGGGCGTCCCAGGCAGCTTCTTGCATGTGCGGCAGCACCAGGTAGCGGCGCGGGTCCTTGTCCAGTACCAGCGCACGTTCGGCCATTTCGGAGCGGTAGTGTTCGTCGATGTCGAACGTGTATTGGTAGACCGATCCAGGGTCTCGCGAGGTCGCGGGCTCGATATTCACCGAGTACAGGTAACTGTCTTCGGTAAACGGAAAGGGGAAGCGCCGGATGGCGGCCGGGCTGTTGCGAAAGGTGAAGTCATCGCGGTAGCTGAGCACGGGGCTTGATAGGGGATTCATGGTCGACTGCTCCTAGAGATCCAGCGAGACGCAAGAGTGGGCGCGCGAGACGCACGGCATTAAGAATTCGGCTTGTTCGGCGGTGCTCAGAAAACTGTCGCGGTGTTCAACCTCGCCGCCGGTATGGCGCACCTTGCACTGGCCACACACACCGCCACGGCACAGGTTGGGAACGTTTAGCCCGGCCGTCTCCAGGGCTTCAAGCAGGCTTTGCTCGGCACCGACCTGCAAGCGCTGGTTGCTGTGCAGCAGGTTCACCTCAAAAGGCTTACCGGGCTGAGCGGCACTGAATGCCTCCCAGTGCACGCGTTGCTCGGGCCAACCCAGCGCTTGAGCCTGCTGACGGACAGCCTCCAGCAACGGTTGTGGGCCGCAGCTGTAGACGTGGCTGCCCAAGGGCCTGTCGCGCAGGATCTGGCTCAGGTCCGGGCGGCTGGCGTAGCAATGCAAACGGTTGCCGAGCCGCTGTTGCAGCTCTTCGACATAGGCATCGCTTTGGCCCTGGCGATAGACGTAATGCAGTTCGAATTGGGCGTTTTGTCGCTCAAGGGCTGCGATGTAGGCCATGAAAGGCGTGATGCCTATGCCACCCGCGATCAGAATGTGCACGTGCGCGGTTGAGTGCAGGGCGAACAGGTTGGCCGGTGGCGAGAGCTGCAGGGTGTCTCCGACTTGTACCTCGCGGTGCAAGAAACGTGAGCCGCCGCGAGAGTGCTCTTGCAGGCGCACGGCAATCCGGTAGTGGCGGTTGTCGGCCGGGTCGCTGGTCAGTGAATAGGCATTGCGCAATGTGCCCCCGGCCAGCGGCAAATGGACTTGCACATGGCTGCCGGCAGAGAAACCGGGCAAGTGGCCCGAGCAGGGCGTAAAGGTGAATTCGCGTACCGCATCAGTGAGCATTCTGGCACCGCTGACCTGTACCTTGAGCGGCGCGTTCATGGCTGTATTGCTCATGACTGCGCTCCTGCGTAGGGCTGGTCCGGGTTGCGGCACACGCCGATATACGCGCCCAGGCGGTGGGAGAAGTGTTCACGGATTTCCAGGTCGACCTCGCAACCGATGCACGTCAGTTGTGCGGTGTCGCAAGCGGCCTGGATCAGCCCGCAATGCACGCAATACACCTGGCGTGGGCCCGCAAGCGGTGGAGCGAGGTTGATTTCTTGCTCTTCCAGCCCGGCGTTGCGTGCCTGGCCGTGTATGCGCCACATGAATGCTTCATCGCCCATCAGGTACAACTGGCTGCCAACGGTGGCGCTGCTTAGAAGCTTTTCCAGGCGTCGGGCAAAATCCGGGTTTTCACCGTTCAAGACCTGCGGTTGATCAAGCTCGCCGACAAAAGGGGCGCAGGCTGCGGCGCATTGCATGACCACGATGTGCTGGCGGGCATTGGCGCGAGGCAGCGCCGTGCGATAGCGCGGCAGGCTGGGGCGGTGCTCAGGGGCGGCATTGAGGGTATCCGTCATGGTGGCTGTCCTGGCTGATTCGCCTGTGCAAACTGGGCGAAAGTGGCGGTTTTTTGTTTCCTGATGGGGAAGATAATTTCTCAGCAGGAAAATCTTCTCAATCTGGCCAAAGGGCTACCTCTTTAGAGATATGCCAGGCCTGGCGGGTGTCAGGGGCACGGAAGTTGCTCGTCTTTGTGCAGGTACACAGGGAGTTATGGAGAGTGCAAACACGATCGCCATGGTGGCCGCTCTGGTTGGGGCGTATCCGCCCCGAACAGGCCAGCAACGTGCGCAAGCTGCTGATGGAATTGCCATTGATCCAATTGCACACGGACAGTGCCTTGATCGATTTTCTGGATCGTTTTGAAGCACTGTTGCCCGTCAGCACGCTCAATCTGATGCTTAACGATGAAGGGCTGGAAACGTCCCGTTGTGGTTCGATCAGGCGTTGCCATGATGTCGCGCGTTGCCCCTTGGCACAGTCTCACGCAACCGATTCGGCACAACCTTGCGGGCCCTGTCGCCAGCGTGGGGTGTATCGGTTGATATGTGCTACGCCGGTGGATACCGAGTCGCCTTCGGGCTGGCTGTTGCTCGACACCCCGCGCCCAGCCGGTGGCAGCTGGCGCCGGTTATTGAGCGAAGTTGCCCTGGGCGTCGGCTTTACCTTGCGCGTTCGTGGCTACTGCCGCGAGCAACAGCGCAAGCAGGCCACCGCGCAGCACGGAGCGTTGGCCCGTGAGCTGCACGATTCAGTGGCCCAGCAGTTGGGGTATCTGTCGTTTCAGGCGCGCGTGCTGCACTCGCAGACCAACACGCCGGAGCAGGCGGGCGTGGTATTAGACGAACTGCGCACGGGCTTGAGCCAGCTACAGCGCCAGGTGCGCGAGTTGATCACCAGCGCGCGACTGACCATGAACGGACGCTCATTGCGCCAGGCGTTGGCGGACTCGGTGGCGGAGTTTTCGCGACGCTGCATCATTGTCTTTGAACTGGACAATCGCCTGGCAGACGATGCCTTGAGTCCGGAAACCGAATTACAGGTGCTGCAAATCATCCGCGAGGCCTTGGCCAATGCGGTGCGCCATTCCCACGCCCGGCATGTGCGCATTGAACTGCGGCAGCATCCGGGCGGCGAGGTATGGGTCTCGGTCGAAGACGATGGCATCGGCCTGAGCCCGGCGTCTGGAGAAGAAAATCATTTCGGACTGGCAATCATCCGCGAGCGCGCAGCCAGCATTGGAGCGCGCTTGAGCATTGACGCCATCCGCCCGCACGGGGTGCGCGTGCACCTTGTGGTGGTCGGTCATCCAGAAGGACCAGAGGGGAGTTTCGATGCAGAGCACCACCTTACTGTTGATCGATGATCATCCGTTGTTTCGTAAGGGGCTGGCCCAGTTGTTCAATGCCAGTGACGACTTTGAAGTGGTTGGGCAGGCCTCCAGCGGTCGTGAAGGCATCAACATGGCAGTCAAACTGGCGCCACAACAAGTCTTGCTGGATTTGCACATGCCCGGTCTGAGCGGCTTGCAAGTACTTGATGAATTGCAGCAACTGCGCCTCGATTGTCAGATTGTGGTGCTGACAGCGTCCATGGATCGCGGCGAGCTACTGGCGGCCTTGCGCTTGGGCGCCAGTGGTTATGTGCTCAAGGAAACCGAGCCGGATGCACTCCTGGCCTACATGCGCAATTGCAATAAAGGCGCCATCGTCCTGGACTCGACCTTGATTGCCTTGCTGGCGGATCAAAACGAGACAGTGAGCGCTTGCGAACCGCCGGACACCGGTCATTTGACCGAGCGCGAAGGGCAGACCCTGGCGTTGATTGCGGCGGGCATGAGCAATAAACAGATCGGGCGAAAACTCGGGATCAGTGACGGCACGGTCAAGATCTACGTGAAGAACCTGTTGCAAAAGCTCAGCCTGCATTCACGTCTGGAATTGGCGGCGTGGGTACACAGCGGTGCGTCCAATCGGCCCGAGGAGCGTCATTAGATGATGGAGCGAGTTGATCGATGGGGAGGCATGGACTGCTTTGCAGCTGCGTTGCTGCAATTGCGGGATAACGGACACATCGTTCATTTCAATCTGGCGTGGGTTGAATTGATGGACATGCCGAGTGCGCAGTGCAACCTGATGGACTACGTGCACCATGAAGATCGCTCGTTATGGCGTCAGGCCCTGCTTGAACTCCAGCGCAGGCCGGATACCACCTTCAGCCAGCGGCTTCGCTTTGTGCACCCTTCGGGAGAATTGCGTTGGCTGGATGTAAGCCTTAAGCGCGGGGAAGAAGGTTTTTATTTGGTGGCGGTAGACGTGACGGCCCACAAACGCCGGGAAATTGCCCTGCAGGCCAGCCAGCGCAGCAGTGAGAGTTTGCTCGACAGCATGCCGGGGTTGATCTATCGCGGGCGCAATAACCGTGACTGGACCATGGAATTTGTCAGCGCCGGGTGTTTGCGCCTGACCGGCTACCCGCCGGAGCGGTTGGTGGACAACCATGAGTTCACTTACAACAGCTTGATTCTGGAAGTGGATGCCGATTATGTCTGGCGCGAAGTGCAGTACGCGCTGTCGCGTCATGAACCGTTCGAGTTGAGCTATCGCATCCGCTGCGCGGACGGAGTGATCAAGAAAGTCTGGGAAAAGGGGGTGGGTATCTATGCCGATACCCGGGAGGTGCTGGGTATTGAAGGCGCGATTTTTGAACGTGGTAATTAGGTATTAGCGGCCTTGTCAGCTAGAAGCCGGTACTTATGTGCTTGAACCGATTTTCAACCAGTGTGATTGGTCGTCGCTGACATAGGTTGTGATCTGGCGCGAAGCGTTTTTATTGGGTGGGTGTACATATCCATTATTGGGGCGGTGTACATATCCATTATTGGGTCGATGTACATATCCATTGAATGCGCAACGGCGACCTACGGGTTTCGCCCTTACGGCGAGGCACTTTTGTCAAACAGCCACAAAAGTACCCAAAAAGGCCTCGCCCACAGCGTACGGCCTTCGCTGCGCTCAGGTTCCCTCACTCCGGCCCCGCTCCGTGGGCACGCCGCCACGGGCCATCCATGGCCCATCGCGGCTCTCCCGGCATCCATGCCGGGACACCCACTACGCAGAACCTCCACTCGGCCTCCCGAAGGGGCGGACAGATCAAAAGCCAAAGCAACAGCAACAGCAACAGCAACGGCCAGATCAAAAGATCGCAGCCTGCGGCAGCTCGGCTAGCAGGTTGCTCGGCTCTTGATCTGGCTTGTGCTTGTGATCTGGCTTGTGATCTTGATGTTGAAGGCCCCATTAAACCCTGCTGGCCGAGCGCAGGTTTTGTGTAGTGGGTAACCCGGCAGGACGC
>NZ_JANLNV010000064.1 GCF_025465935.1 Pseudomonas sp. 7P_10.2_Bac1
GTTATTCTTACATTGCCGCCGGCGTACATATCCATTGGATGCGCAACGGCGATCTACGTGTTTCGCCCTTAGGCGGGCTCACGGCGTAAGGCCGTAACCTTAAGTGGCCGTTGCCGCAGCAACGGATATGTACACAAACCCTCAAATCAAGAGCCCTTTCCCAGAGGAAGAGGAGACTGATTGCGGGATATGGAAGATTCTCGGTGCTCATTTGCTGCGCGAAGCGCGAAGGCGCGAGCCATGCTGTGAATCAACACAAACCCTGCACAAACTCCAGAAACGCCCGCACTTTAGCCGCCGGTAAATGCCGCGACGGGTAGAACGCATACAGTGGAAAACGCTCATCGGGCCACTCCGGGAACAGGTCCACCAAGCGTCCATCTTTGAGCGCAGGCGCCAGCCCCAGATCGAGCATTTGCGCCACCGCGTGGCCGTGTTCGCACACGCTGTACAAAGTACTGGCGTCATTGATGATCAACCGGCCATTGGTGGGCACGATGAGTATTTGCCCGTCGCGATGAAACTCCCACGCAAACGGCCGCCCAGTCTGTGTGTCGCGAAAGTCGATGCACACGTGCTGACCGTGTTCAAGATCCTGCGGAACAGCGGGGCGCCCATAGCGCTGGAAATACGCGGGGGCGGCGACGGTCAGTACCCGTACTTCCATTAACTTGCGCGCCACCAGTGAGGATGATTGTGGGTGGCCGAAGCGGATGGCCAGGTCAAAGCCGTCAGCGACCAAGTCGCCCAATTGGTCTTTGGTGTGCAGATCCAGTTGCAGTTGTGGGTGATCAATCATGAACTCACCCAGCACCGGGCCCAGTACTAGCCTTGAGAAGTAAGGGTCGATATTGACCCGCAAGCGGCCGCGTACCGTCAGCGCACTGTCCGCTGCCGAATTGGCCGCGTCTTCAAGACCGGCCAGCAGCGGGGCGACTTCCTGATAGAAGCGTCGGCCCTCATCGGTCAACTGTACCGAGCGCGTGGTGCGATCGAACAGGCGAATGCCCAGACGTTTTTCCAGGCGTGAGATCGCCCGGCTTACCCCGGAGGGCGTGATGTCCAGGCTGTCGGCGGCTTTGGCAAAACTGCCACTGTCCACCACTGCGCTCAACACCCCCATGCCGCTGGCCAACCCCGGATCAAAGCTCATTGGTGATCTCTCGTCATGTATGCATTGACACTGATGCTATCGAAGAACGAGGTGTCTGCGCTGGATAATTTCTCTCAACACGACAGCCGTCGTATGAACAGAGGAGAGGGGTATGTACGCAGTCACAGGCATTACCGGCAAAGTGGGTGGCGCGGTTGCGCGGGCCTTGCTCAGTGCCGGGCAGCCCGTGCGGGCCGTGGTGCGCAGTGCCGATAAAGGCCTGCGCTGGGCGCAACAGGGCTGTGAGGTGGCGCTGGCTGAAGTCGACGATGCTCAGGCCATGGCGCAGGCGTTTAGCGGGGCAGAGGCGGTGTTCATCATGCTGCCGTCCAATTTCGACCCTTCACCGGGGTTCCCTGAAGCGCGAGCGTTGGTCGATAACATTCGCCAGGCATTGCAATGCGCCCGGCCGAGCAAGGTGGTGTGCCTGTCGACCATTGGTGCTCAGGCCACACAACCCAATTTGCTGAACCAGTTGCAACTGTTGGAGCAAGCGCTGGGCACCTTGGATATGCCGGTCACTTTTCTGCGTCCGGGCTGGTTTATGGAGAATTCGGTGTGGGATATCGCACCGGCCATTGAGAGCGGGGTGATCCCAAGCTTCCTGCAGCCGTTGGACAAGCCGGTTCCGATGGTTGCCACGGCGGATGTGGGCCGGCTGGCAGCCGAGTTGTTGCAGGAAACCTGGCAAGGGCAGCGCATTGTTGAGCTAGAAGGCCCCCGGCGCATCACGCCCCATGAGCTTGCCGAGACTTTTGCGCGGTTGCTTGGCAAACCCGTGAGCATGAGCGTGGTGCCGCGTGACAACTGGCACGAGCTGTTCAGCGCCCAAGGCATGCGCAACCCGTTGCCGCGGATGCAGATGATTGACGGCTTCAACGAAGGCTGGATTGAATTTGCAGGCACTGCGCGCAAAGGCCAGGTTGAGCTTGAGACTGTGCTCAAGGCCTGTGTGTCGATTCACACTCCGTAGTCAGTGACAAAAAGCGAAGGCTGCGAGCTATCTAGACCAAAAAATCGCAGCTTTCGTGCCTCACAGCAGTCGCAGCTATCACCGCGTGTGCTCGCCCTGGTGCGGGGTTATATCGCGCTCATCGGGCTCTGGCTGGGGCTCAAAACCTTGCGGGTATTTGCCTTTCAAGTGCCAGGCAAAAGCAATGATTTCGGCCAGAGTGCGGTATAGCTCCTGGGGGATGCTGTCACCCAGTTCCATGCGCGCCAATAATCTGACCAGCTCAGCATTCTCATAAATAGGCACTTCGTATTCGCGGGCCAGCGAGAGGATTGCTTCGGCCAGTGCGTCGTCGCCTTTGGCGGTCAGGGTGGGCGCTTGTTGGCCATCGTATTTGAGGGCAATCGCCTGGCGCGGCTCGGGAGCTGTGTTCATGCGGTTTCGTCGACCCAGCGTTGTTCAAGGGGGGTGTGGCCATTGTGGGGCGGGGTGCCTTGATGGCAATCGAGATCGGTCACGCTCAGCCCCGCGTCGTTCAGCCGTTGGCGCAGCTCGCCCAATTGGCTGGCGATCAGTTCGGCGGTGGCGCTGCGTTGTGCCCATAACTGGCCGGACAGGTTGCCGCGCAGCAATTGCGCCTGCACATGCAGCGGGCCCAGCGGAGTCAGGTCGAAGGCCAGTTCAACGCGCCACAGTTGATCCTTGCTTTCGCGGTGTTCGCGTGTGTCTTCAGGCTTTTGCTCGGGTGGATCTTCACGCTGGAACTTGACCTGCAACGGCACGATGTCGTGGGCGTTGCGCAAGGGGATTTCCAGTTGCCAGGTAGTCAGCAGATTGCCGTCTGCGGTGCGCCCGCTTTGTTCCAGGCTCGACAATTGATGGCTTTGCAGGCGCGAAATGGCTGCGGCAGCGAGCTTGAGCAGGTTTTCCAGGCTGTCTTCGCCTTCGCCACGTTGCAGCAGGCGCGGCAGCAGCGGAAAACCCCCGGGTTGCGGTTTGGCGCTGACTTGTCCCAGCATGCCCAAGGCATTACGCACAAAAGTCGGCAGCGCTTGCGCCTGGGCGCTGGCGGCGACACCGGGGTTGAAGTTGGGGTTGGCCGGGACGCCGGGCAAGATCTGCGCAATCAGCCGCAATAAGCTGGCTTTCATGTCGGGGGCCAGGGTTTGCATCTGCCCACCGAGCAGTTTTGCTTCGAGAAAAGCGCCACTGTTGAGCAGGGCATTACTGAGTGTGGCTGGGTTGCTCAGTTGTTGTGGTGTAGGTAAACCGCTCAACAACGTGTCGATAGAGGCGCGCAAGGGGTCGGGCAGGCTCTGGTTGGGCGCAAGTTTCTGCAGGGCGTTCAACAAGCCGTCGAGCGAGCCCTGACGGCTTTGCTGGGCGGCCAGTTGCTGGGTAATCGCCAGTTGGTCTTGCCGGCCGCTCAGCGGCACGAAGTTCAGGGTCTGGCTGCCTTGCACTTGCGCGGTCAGCAAACTGTCGACGCGCAAAGGTCGCGGACTGTCGACGGTCAGGGTGCTGCCGCTCAAGGCGCTGTTGATCAAGGTGACCAACGAGCGATACAGCGTTGGCTGTCCGCCCGCTTGCGGTAACACCTGGGTGCTCAGCACTTTGCCTTGCAACAGCGTGCCCACCGGCAGTTGCTGTGGATCAAGGCGGGTGAGGGCATTGGCATTACTGCTCAGGGTTTGTTGCAGGCTGACCGCCAGGCTGCCGGGCGAGGGTTGTGTCACCGACAATAACGTGCCCAGAGGCAACGGTTGGTTGCTGCTGACCTGGACATTGGTTTGGCGGCCGCTGTCCAGGGTCAGTTTAAGCAGGAGCTGAAACACTGCATCGCCCTGTTTAAGCGACATGACTTGCGCCTGGGCGCTTTGCCCAGGACTGATCAGCCCCTCAAGCGGTTGCAGCAACTTGAGCACTTCACCGCCAACTGCGCCTGGGCGTACGGGATTGGACGCAGCAGGTGGGATGGGTGGAATAGTCATGTCGCTTTTCATTGTTACAACCTTATGAATATGCCCTCTTTAGAGTAGGACATGGCATGTATAATGCTGCCCCATCGTTTAAGGTGCTTAAAAACAACACAATTCTTTGATCCAGCTCTCTTAAACAGGCCGCAAATGCATCTATCCTGCATCACTTTAACGGCCACGCCCGAGCCGACTTGAACCGTGAAGGCCTCAACTACGTGACCAGCCCTCTTCTAGAAACCGCATCGCTGACCTGTGAGCGTGACGGTCGCCTGTTATTTGAAAATCTCGAATTGCGACTCAGTCCCTGCGACATGCTACAGATCAGCGGCCCCAACGGCAGCGGCAAGACCAGCCTGCTGCGTGTGTTGGCGGGCCTGATGCAGCCGACCGAGGGCGAGGTACGGCTGAGCGGGCAACGGTTAAGCGAGCAGCGTGCGGCGCTGGCCAGCAACCTGCTGTGGATTGGTCATGCCGCCGGGATCAAGGACTTGCTGACGGCCGAAGAGAACCTGCTTTGGCTCTGCGCCCTGCATCGCCCGGCGAGCCGAGAGGCGATTTGGGCGGCGCTGGCTGCCGTGGGGTTGCAGGGATTTGAGGATGTGCCGTGCCACACCTTGTCGGCCGGGCAACAGCGGCGTGTCGCCCTGGCCCGTTTGCATCTGGACAGCCCTGCGCTGTGGATTCTCGACGAGCCGTTTACCGCGCTCGATAAACAAGGCGTTGCGGCCCTTGAAGAACACTTGGCCAGCCACTGTGAGCGAGGCGGGATGGTGGTGTTGACCACACACCATACGTTGTCCCGCACACCGGCGGGTTATCGCGATATCGACTTGGGGCGTTGGGCTGTATGAGCGTGTTTGCTTCGTTGCTGGCCCGTGAGGCACGTTTGTTGTTTCGGCGCCCGGCCGAGTTGGCCAATCCGTTGGTGTTCTTTGCGATTGTGATCGCGATGTTCCCGCTGGCGGTTGGCCCTGAGTCTCAATTGTTGCAAACCTTGTCTCCGGGACTGCTCTGGGTGGCGGCGCTGTTAGCGGTTTTGCTCTCGCTGGACGGGCTGTTTCGCAGTGATTTTGAAGACGGCTCACTGGAACAGTGGGTCCTTTCGCCGCACCCGCTGGCGCTTCTGGTGTTGGCCAAGGTGCTGGCACACTGGGCGTTTTGCGGGCTGGCGCTGGTGATTTTGTCACCCTTGCTGGCGCTGATGCTGGGATTGCCGGTGGCCTGTTTGCCGGTGCTGTTGTTGTCGTTGTTGCTCGGTACTCCGGTGCTGAGTTTGCTCGGTGCTGTAGGTGCCGCGCTGACCGTGGGGCTTAAACGCGGCGGCTTGCTGCTGGCGTTGCTGATTCTGCCCTTGTATATCCCGGTGCTGATTCTGGGCAGCGGGGCGTTGCAGGCGGCCTTGCAAGGCATGCCCGCGACGGGTTATCTGCTGTGGCTCGGTAGCCTGACCGTGCTGGCTGTAACGCTTACACCTTTTGCTATAGCGGCCGGCCTGAAGATCAGCGTCGGCGAATGAATAATGAGGTCTGGCCCAGCAGGGCCAGTAAAGACCCGCGCGTTGATAAGGCCGTACACAGGCTGCGTCAAGGCACCGTGATGGAAACAGCGTGATGAACTGGACTTGGTTTCACAAACTCGGCTCACCCAAATGGTTCTATGCCATCAGCAGCCGCTTGCTGCCCTGGTTGAGCATCGCCGCCGGGTTGCTGTTGGTGACTGGCGTGATCTGGGGCCTGGCCTTTGCGCCGCCGGACTACCAGCAAGGGAACAGCTTCAGGATCATTTATATCCATGTGCCAGCCGCCATGTTGGCGCAGTCATGCTATGTGATGCTGGCCGTGTGCGGGGTGGTCGGGCTGGTCTGGAAAATGAAAATCGCCGATGTCGCCCTGCAATGCGCCGCGCCCATCGGTGCCTGGATGACCGCCGTGGCGCTGGTGACCGGAGCTATCTGGGGCAAGCCGACCTGGGGCTCGTGGTGGGTCTGGGATGCGCGCCTGACTTCCATGCTGATTCTGCTGTTTCTGTACTTCGGCCTGATCGCCCTCGGCAATGCCATCAGCAATCGTGACAGTGCAGCCAAGGCCTGTGCCGTGCTGGCGATTGTCGGCGTGATCAACATCCCGATCATCAAGTACTCGGTGCAGTGGTGGAACACCCTGCATCAGGGCGCGACGTTTACCCTTACTGAAAAACCGGCGATGCCCGTGCAAATGTGGCTGCCGTTGCTGCTCACCGTGCTGGGTTTTTATTGTTTTTTTGGCGCGGTGCTGTTGCTGCGCATGCGCCTTGAGGTGCTCAAGCGAGAAGCCCGCAGCAGTTGGGCCAAGGCAGAAGTGTTAAAAGCGCTGGAGGGTTCGCGGTGAGTTTTACTTCGTTCAGCGATTTTGTCGCCATGGGGCATCATGGCCTGTTCGTGTGGTCGGCCTATGGCATTTGCCTCGCGGTTTTAGCGCTTAACGTGGCGCTGCCGATCCTGGCGCGTCGGCGTTATCTGCAACAGGAGGCGCGTCGTTTGCGCCGGGAGAATTCCAAGTGAATCCGCAGCGTAAGAAACGTTTGATCATCATCCTGGTAATTCTGGTGGGCATCGGCGCGGCCGTTGCGTTGGCCCTGAGTGCGCTGCAGCAGAATATCAACCTGTTCTATACCCCGACCCAGATCGCTAATGGCGAGGCTCCATTGGACACGCGAATCCGTGCGGGCGGCATGGTGCAGAACGGCTCGCTGAAACGCTCTGGCGATTCGCTGGACGTCGAATTTGTGGTCACTGACTTCAATAAGGACGTGACCATTCAATACCGCGGCATCTTGCCGGACCTGTTCCGCGAGGGGCAGGGCATTGTTGCGTTGGGCAAGCTCAACGCCCAGGGCGTAGTGGTGGCCGACGAAGTGCTGGCCAAGCATGACGAGAAGTACATGCCGCCCGAGGTGACCAAGGCGCTGAAGGAGAGCGGCCAGTCCGCCCCGGCACCGGCTAACGAGGTTAAGTGATGATGTCTGGACTGTTTATTCCTGAATTGGGCCACTTGGCCATGATTCTGGCGCTGTGCTTTGCCATCGTGCAGGCCAGCGTCCCGCTGCTGGGCGCCTGGCGTGGCGACAAATTGTGGATGAATCTGGCGCAGCCAGCGGCCTGGGGGCAGTTTGCCTTTTTGCTGTTTGCCTTCGGCTGCCTCACCTATGCCTTCATGACCGATGATTTTTCGGTCCGCTACGTGGCCAGCAACTCCAACAGCGCGTTGCCGTGGTACTACAAGTTCAGTGCCGTGTGGGGCGCCCACGAAGGCTCGTTGCTGTTGTGGGCGTTGATTCTAGGCGGCTGGACCTTCGCCGTGTCGGTGTTCTCGCGGCAGTTGCCGCAAGTGATGCTGGCCCGCGTGCTGGCGATCATGGGCATGATCAGCGTCGGCTTTTTGCTGTTCCTGATCCTCACCTCCAACCCGTTTGCACGCCTGCTGCCGCAAATGCCTGCCAATGGCAACGACCTCAACCCGCTGCTGCAAGACATCGGCCTGATCGTTCACCCGCCGATGCTGTACATGGGGTACGTCGGTTTCTCGGTGGCCTTTGCCTTTGCCATTGCTGCCTTGCTCGGTGGTCGGCTGGATGCCGCGTGGGCGCGCTGGTCACGGCCGTGGACCATCGTGGCCTGGGCGTTTCTCGGGATCGGCATCACCTTGGGTTCGTGGTGGGCGTACTACGAGCTTGGCTGGGGCGGTTGGTGGTTCTGGGACCCAGTTGAAAACGCGTCGTTTATGCCATGGCTGGTCGGCACGGCGCTGATTCACTCGCTGGCGGTCACCGAAAAACGCGGTGTGTTCAAAAGCTGGACGGTGTTGCTGGCCATTGCCGCGTTCTCGTTGAGCCTGCTCGGGACGTTCCTCGTGCGTTCCGGGGTGCTGACCTCGGTGCACGCCTTTGCCGCCGACCCTGAGCGCGGCGTGTTTATCCTGATCTTCTTGCTGTTTGTGGTGGGCGGCTCGCTGACGCTGTTTGCGTTGCGTGCGCCGGTGGTCAAAAGCCATGTGGGTTTCAATCTGTGGTCCCGTGAGACGTTGCTGCTGGGCAATAACCTGATCCTGGTGGTGGCGGCGTCGATGATTCTGCTCGGCACCTTGTACCCGTTGATTGTCGACGCGATGAGCGGGGCGAAAATGTCGGTCGGCCCACCCTACTTCAATGCGCTGTTCATCCCGTTGATGGCCTTGCTGATGGTGGTCATGGCGGTGGGTGTGCTGGTGCGCTGGAAAGACACCCCGGTCAAATGGCTGCTGGGTATGTTGACCCCGGTGTTGCTGGGCAGCGCAGCACTGTCGGTGATTGCCGGTGTGGCCTACGGCGACTTCAATTGGGCGGTGCTCGCTACCTTTATGCTGGCGGCCTGGGTGTTGCTGGCCGGAGTGCGCGACATTGGCGACAAGACTCGGCACAAGGGCCTGATCAAAGGCATGCGCAGCCTGACCCGCAGTTATTGGGGCATGCAGATCGCGCACCTGGGCATCGCGGTGTGCGCATTGGGCGTGGTGTTGTCGAGCCAGAACAGTGCCGAACGCGATTTGCGCCTGGCGCCGGGCGAGTCGATGGAACTGGCCGGTTACCAGTTCATTTTTGACGGAGCCCAACATTTTGAAGGGCCGAACTACACCTCGGACAAAGGCACGGTGCGGGTGATGCGCAATGGCAACCAAGTGAGCGTGCTGCACCCGGAAAAACGTTTGTACACGGTGCAAAGTTCGATGATGACCGAGGCCGGTATCGACGCCGGTTTCACCCGCGATCTGTATGTAGCGCTGGGAGAACCGCTGGGCGAGGGGGCCTGGGCGGTGCGGGTACACGTTAAACCGTTTGTGCGCTGGATCTGGCTGGGCGGTTTGCTCACCGGTTTTGGCGGTTTGCTGGCGGCGCTGGATCGACGTTATCGAGTCAAGGTCAAAACCCGTGTGCGTGACGCGCTGGGCATGAAAGGAGAAACAGCATGAGACGCTGGCTAATGCTGGTCCCGCTGGCGGTGTTTTTGGGCATGGCGTGGTTTCTGTACAAAGGCTTGTACCTGGACCCGACCGAGTTGCCGTCGACCCTGATCGACAAGCCGTTCCCGGCCTTCAGCCTGCCGTCGGTCGAGGGCGATAAAACCCTGACCGAAGCCGACCTCAAGGGCAAGCCGGCGCTGGTCAACGTCTGGGCCACCTGGTGCATCTCGTGCAAGGTCGAGCACCCGGTACTGACCAAACTGGCCGAGCAGGGCGTGGTGATTTATGGCGTCAACTACAAGGACGTCAATGCGGACGCAAAAAAGTGGCTCAAGGAATTTCATAACCCATACCAGCTGGACATCAACGATGAAGCCGGTTCGCTGGGCCTGAACCTGGGCGTATATGGCGCCCCGGAAACTTTCCTGATCGATAGCCAGGGCATCATTCGTCACAAGTTCGTTGGTGTGATCGACGAGCGCGTGTGGCGTGAGCAACTGGCCGGCAAGTATCAGGCGCTGGTCGACGAGGCCAAGCCATGAAGCGCTGGTTAGCGGCTGTTGTGCTGGGGTTGAGTGTGACCGGCATCGCCCACGCGGCCATCGACACGTATGAGTTTGCCAATGACGCAGAGCGCGCGCGCTTTCGCGAACTGACCCAGGAGCTGCGTTGCCCCAAATGCCAGAATCAGGACCTCGCTGATTCCAACGCACCGATTGCTACCGACCTGCGCCGCGAGATCTTCCGCATGCTGGGTGAGGGCAAGGACAACCAGCAGATCATCGACTTTATGGTCGATCGTTATGGTGACTTCGTTCGCTACAAGCCGGCCTTGACCAGCAAGACGGTGATCCTGTGGTTTGGCCCGCTGGCCCTGTTGGTGGGCGGGATTGTGGTGATCGGGGTGATTGTCGGGCGTCGACGTCGTACTACGCAGGGCGAAGATTCAGACACTCTTTCTGCCGAGGAGCGTGCGCGCCTCGCCACCTTGCTGGATAAAAACAAAGATGATTGATTTCTGGCTTGCAGCCGGTTTGCTGCTACTGATTGCCCTCAGTTTTTTGCTGATCCCGGTATTGCGCGGTCGCCGTGCCCAGCGCGAAGAAGACCGCACGGCCCTCAACGTGGCCTTGTATCAAGAGCGCGTGGCGCAATTGCAGGCCCAGCGCGAAGAAGGTGTGTTGAACGCCGAACAACTGGAGGCCGGTCGCGACGAAGCGGCCCGTGAGCTGTTGGCGGACACCGAAGGTGTGGCGCCGGGGCGTACTTCCAGCCTGGGCAAGGCGCTGCCGATTCTGGCCGCCTTTATGGTGCCGGTGCTGGCTGTGGGGCTTTATCTGCACTTTGGGGCCAGTGACAAGGTTGAGCTGACCCAGGAGTTTGCAACCCCGCCGCAGTCACTCGAACAAATGATCTCGCGCCTGGAGCGGGCTGCCGCTGCGCAGCCGGACTCGGCTGAGAGCTGGTATTTCCTTGGCCGCGCCTACATGGCGCAAAACCGCGCGGCCCAGGCAGCCAAGGCGTTTGAACGTGCCGTGGCGCTGGCCGGTCGCCAGCCGGAGTTGCTGGGCCAGTGGGCGCAGGCGCAGTACTTTGCTGACGATAAAAAGTGGAGCGACAAGACCCAGGCCTTGACCGACGAAGCCTTGAAGGTCGATCCCAATGAAGTGTCCAGCCTTGGCCTGCTCGGCATCGCGGCATTTGAAGGCAAGCGTTATCAGGAGGCCATTAATTACTGGCAGCGCTTGCTCAATGAGTTGCCGATTGGTGACCCGTCTCGCGAAGCGCTGGAGGGCGGTATCGAGCGTGCCCGTGGGCAATTGCTGGCCAGTGGCGGCAAGGTTGAAAACGCCCCCGTGCCTGCCGCACAGGCGTCGATCAGGGTCAGCGTCGATTTGGCTGATGCTGTCAAAGCCAGTGTGTTGCCCGGCGACAGCGTGTTCATCTTCGCCCGCGCCGTGTCGGGCCCACCAGCTCCGTTGGCGGTCAAGCGGGTGACAGTGGCGGATCTGCCGATCACCGTGGAACTGAGCGATGCTGATGCCATGATGCCGCAATTGAAACTGTCCAACTTTCCTGAAGTCCAACTGGTTGCGCGCATCTCCCGTGCGGGCCAGCCGACCGCTGGCGAATGGGTAGGGCGCGGCAAACCGCTGCCCAACAGCAGTCAAACCCTGCAACAGCTGACAATCGACAGCCCGGATAAATAAATTCGTCAGGGCATGATCTGTGGGAGCGGGCTTGCTCACGATGCAAACGAGGGGTGTGCCTGTTACACCTTGTCGATCCCATCGCGAGCAAGCCCGCCCCCACAGGCCCTTACTACTTGCACGAGACCTCGTTATGGCCGCACTTGCTCGAATCACCCTGCTTAGTCTGGCCATTGGCCTGAGTGCCTGCTCGGTTCATCAACCTTACGAATCCACGTCCCCCACGCCGCCCAGCCCGATTCCGCAGCCGCAGCCTTCGGACAAGCCGTTGCCGGACATGCCTATCCCGCAGCCGCCCAAACCGCTGCCGCGCACCTCGGCCACCTTCGCCCCGCCACCGGGCGGCCCCAGCCACTGGGACGCCCGCTTGGGTGTGTATGTGCTGGATGACCAGAGCAACATCTTCTATCGCCAGCGTACCTACTATCGCTGGGACAACGGCTGGAGCCGTGGGATCAGCCCGAACGGGCCGTGGGAAGAAACCGATACCAGCGGCGTACCGCCGGGGTTGAGCCGGCAGTTCAAGTAACCCGATCGATTGCCCCGACGCCGCGCTGTCGCGCAGCAAGCAGGCCACCGAGTATCTTCAGCATCCCCCAATCGGTTCCCTCTCCTTCGGGAGAGGGCTAGGGTGAGGGGCCATTGCTCAAAACCTGTGTTCGGCCTGCGTGGTTTAAGGGGGGCTCTTAAATCAAGAGCCGATCAAGATCAAAAGATCGCGAGGCGAGCTCGCTCCTACAGGGCCTTAGGAACCAATAAGAGCTGCCGCAGGCTGCGATGTTTTGATGTTTTTAAAAAAGTGCCTGCATAGCGGTAGGATGGCCCACTCACTATCCAAGGAATCCGCGATGAGCCTCTTCGATTTCAAGCAAGTTGATGTGTTTAGCACGGTGGCCCTCAAGGGCAATCCGGTAGCTGTGGTGTTGAATGCCGACGGTTTGAGCGATGAGCAAATGGCCGATTTCGCGCGCTGGACCAATCTCAGTGAAACCACTTTTGTACTAAAGCCACTAAACCCCAAGGCGGATTATCGGCTGCGGATTTTTACCACGCTGCGTGAGTTGCCTTTTGCCGGGCATCCGACGCTGGGCAGTTGCCATGCCTGGTTGGAAGCTGGTGGTCAGCCGCGAGGTGAGGAGATTATTCAGGAGTGTGCGCTGGGTTTGATCCGGGTCCGTCGTAGTGCTGGGCAATTGGCGTTTACCGCGCCGCCGTTGTTACGGTCCGGGCCGGTTGACGATGCTGTATTGCACCGCGTATGCCAGGGTTTGGGGGTTGAGCTCAACGACGTGCAGCAGGCGCGCTGGGTGGATAACGGTCCAGGCTGGCTGGCCTTGCTGTTGGCTGATCGCGAGCAAGTGCTGGCGTTGAAACCCGATTACTCACAGTTACGCGGCCTGGCCATAGGGGTGGTCGCGCCCTGGGCTCCTGAGCGCGATGGCAATGAGGCGCAGTTTGAAGTCCGTGCGTTTCTGGCAGGTGACGGGATGCAGGAAGATCCGGTCACCGGCAGTTTGAACGCCGGGTTGGCGCAATGGTTGATCGCCGACGGCCTGGCCCCTTCACGCTATGTGGCTAGCCAGGGCACGGCCATGGGCCGGGCAGGGCGGGTATTCGTCGAGCAGGTTGGCCAGGAAATCTGGGTCGGCGGTGCCGCGCTGACCTGTATTTCGGGGACGGTTAATCTTTAAGCGCTTTTGGCTTTTGTCACGCGCTTGGGTTTGGCTTTACCGGCCGGGCTCTTGCGCTTTTTCTTCCAGGGCGGTGCCACCCCTGCCGGGCTGGCCGGGCCGCTGATGGTCATGCTCAGGGTGCTGCAGCGCTCAATGTGCTTGCTCATCCATGCGGCCTGTTTGGCGACGAAGATCTCCAGAGACATTTCGCCACTTTGCACCATGTCCAATGCCTGTTCCCAGATGGCGGTGGTACCGGGGTCTGCGATGGCTCGGGGCACAGCGTCGATCAGGCTGAACGCCGGTGGCGTGGCGGCCAGCGCCTTGCCGTTTTTGATCAGGTAGCCGCGATCGATCAGGCCTTGGATGATCCCGGCGCGGGTGGCTTCGGTACCGATGCCGGTGGTGTCTTTGAGCTTTTGTTTGAGTCGCGGGTCCTGGACCAGTTTGGCGACGTTTTTCATTGCCTTGATCAGGTCGCCTTCGGTGAACGGCTTGGGTGGCTGGGTCCACAGGTCTTTGAGGTTGACGTTGGCCACGGCGCAGTCGAGCCCTTCGCGCAAGGCGGGCAAGGGTTGCGGGGCCGGGGCTTCGCGCCCTTTGGCCGGGGCCAGTGCTTCGGGCAGGGCTCGCTTCCAGCCGGGCTCGACGATTTGTTTACCGACAGCGCGCAGGTGCTGGCCTGCACAATCGAAGTCGGCCTGGGTGCGGTCGTATTCATGGTTGGGCAGAAACTGCGCCAGATAGCGTGCGCGAATCAAGGTGTACACCGCGCGGTGCTTGCCGCTAAGGCGTTCGAGGTTCTTTGCCGCCGCCGTGGGGATGATGCCGTGGTGGGCGCTGACCTTGGCATCGTTCCAGGCCCGTGAGCGGCGCTTGGGGTCGAGGTGTTCGGCCAGCGGCGCAAGGCTTGGGTCGGCCTGGCGCAAGGCAGCCAGAATGGCGCTGGCTTCGCTGTGCTGGCTCAGAGGCAAATAGCCGCAATCACTGCGCGGGTAGGTCACAACCTTGTAGGTTTCGTACAGTGCCTGGGCGACGTCGAGGGTTTCTTGCGCACCAAGGCCGAGCTTTTTGGAACACACCTCTTGCAGGGTGCCGAGGTCGAAGGGCAAGGGTGCGACTTCACGCATGCGCTCGGTGTGCAGTTTGGTGACTCGCGCGTGGCTGGCGTTGCTGATTGCGGCGCAAGCCTGTTGCGCGTGCGGCTGGTTGAGGCAACGGTCCTGGTCGTCACAGGTGTCGGGATCGGCCCGCCATTGCGCGGTGAACAGTTGGGCATCGTGCTTGAGCTGCACGTCAATCGCCCAATATGCCACCGGCACAAAGTCGCTGATGCTGCGATCACGGTCGACCACCAGGCGCAGCGTCGGGGTTTGCACCCGGCCAACCGGCAGCACGCCCTGATAGCCGGACTGGCGCCCGAGCAGAGTGAACAGGCGGCTCATGTTCATGCCGATCAACCAGTCAGCCCGCGAGCGGCCCAAGGCCGAATGGTAGAGGTTAAAGGTTTCGGCGCCGGGCTTGA
This sequence comes from Pseudomonas sp. 7P_10.2_Bac1, assembly GCF_025465935.1. Taxonomy (GTDB): domain Bacteria; phylum Pseudomonadota; class Gammaproteobacteria; order Pseudomonadales; family Pseudomonadaceae; genus Aquipseudomonas. Next base: position 14,466 of record NZ_JANLNV010000064.1, read on the forward strand.
GTGCCGCCAGGGCCTTGCGAATGGAGGCGTCGTCCAGTGCGGACAGCCACAGGCGCTGAATGGGCCCGCGATAGCGGCAATGCTCGACCAGTTCGCGGGCGATCATTTCGCCTTCGCGGTCGGCGTCGGTGGCAATCACCAGTTCACTGGCTTCACCGAGCAGGCGTTTGACGGCTTTGAATTGGCTGGCAGTTTTAGGCTTGACCCGCATCTTCCATTTTTCCGGGATGATCGGCAGGTCGGCCAGCACCCAGCGCTTGTAGCGCTCGTCGTAGGCGTCTGGCGGGGCGGTTTCGAGCAGGTGGCCAATGCACCAGGTGACAGTTGCATTGGGGCCCACCCAGCAGCCATCACCGCGTCGGCTGGCGCCGAGCACGGCCGCAATATCTTTGGCCTGGGAAGGTTTTTCACACAGAAACAGCCGCATAGCTCCACTCATTCATGCATCGCAGAAGAGCTGCAGCATGGGCAGTCATTGGCTGGAGATCAAGCGTTTTTACTGTGTTTTTGTACAGGTGGTGAGGGCGGGCTTGCTTCGCGAGCTTTTAGAACGTCAAAAGATCGCGAGGCAAGCTCGCTCCTACGCGGGGATGGGGTTATTGACCGCTGTAAATTTGATCGAATACGCCGCCATCGCTGAAGTATTTTTTCTGCACTTCACGCCAGTCGCCGAAGGTTTTCTCAACCGACAGGAAGTCGACTTTCGGGAAACGGTCGTTGTATTTGGCCAAGATCGCCTGGTCGCGCGGGCGCAGGTAGTTTTTCGCGGCAATTTCCTGGCCTTCAGGCGACCACAGGAACTTCAGGTATTCCTCGGCGACAGCACGGGTGCCTTTTTTGTCGACAACTTTGTCGACCACGGTAACCGGCGGTTCGGCTTCGGCGGAAACGCTTGGGTAGATCACTTCGAACTGGTCACGACCAAACTCGCGGGCAATCATTTCGGCTTCGTTTTCGAAGGTCACCAGCACGTCGCCGATCTGGTTGGTCATGAACGTGGTGGTCGCGGCACGGCCGCCGGTATCCAGCACGGGCGCTTGCTTGAACAGTTTGCCAACAAACTCTTTGGCTTTTTCTTCGTCGGCGCCGTGTTTTTGCGCATAGCCCCAGGCCGAGAGGAAGGTGTAGCGGCCGTTACCCGAGGTTTTCGGGTTAGGCACGATCACTTGTACGCCGTCCTTGAGCAGGTCTGGCCAGTCGTTCAGACCTTTCGGGTTGCCCTTGCGCACGATAAATACGGTGGCCGAAGTGAACGGCGCACTGTTGTCCGGCAGGCGGGTGACCCAGTTTTCAGGGACCAGCTTGCCGTTGTCGGCGAGGGCGTTGATGTCGGTGGCCATGTTCATGGTGATCACATCAGCCTGCAGGCCGTCGATCACTGCACGGGCCTGTTTGCTCGAGCCGCCGAAGGACATCTGCACAGGCTGCTTTTCTTTATGCTCTTTTTCCCAGTGCTTTTGGAACGCAGGGTTGTAGTCTTTATAGAAGTCGCGCATCACGTCATAAGACACGTTCAGCAACGGTTTGTTGTCGGCGTGGGCCAGGCTGCTGAGTGCAAGACCTGCGACCAGTAAGGAGGCGCTAAAGAGTTTTTTCACTGCGTATTCCTTGTTATAGGGGGCAAAAGAGGCAATATGCCAGCGACTATAGCGGGTGCTGCATAGTCCTTAAAAGATTAAAAAGCACTTTGTTTATACGTTTTTGACGAACAGCGCATTACCACACCGAGAACAAAAAGACGCCGAGGCCTCGTGTTGGGCTTTCTTGCAGGTGGTACAGGTGTGGTCCAACTGCTCGCCGCGCATGGCGTTGGCCAGTTCGGCGGTGAAAATACCGGTGGGTACGGCAATGATTGAGTAGCCGGTGATCATGACCATGGCCGAGATGACTTGCCCGGGAATGGTCTGCGGGACGATGTCGCCATAGCCGACGGTGGTCAGGGTCACGATGGCCCAATAGATGCTGACCGGGATGCTGGTAAAACCGTGATCCGGGCCTTCGACCACGTACATCAAGGTGCCGAACACGGTAACCAGAGTAGAAACCCCAACCAGGAACACGATGATTTTCTGTTTGCTGCCGCGTAAGGCCGAGAGCAGGTAATTGGCCTGGCTCAAGTAGGGCAACAGTTTGAGGATCCGGAAGATCCGTAGCATGCGGATGACGCGAATAATCAACAGGTACTGCGCGTCGCTGTAATAAATCGCCAGAATGCCCGGCACGATGGCGAGCAAGTCCACCAGCCCATAGAAGCTGAACGCGTAGCGCAGGGGTTTGGGCGAGCAGTACAGGCGCAGGCCGTATTCGACGGCAAACACAAAGGTGAAGCCCCATTCGATGTAGGCCAGCAGATCGCCGTATTTAAGGTGAATACTGTTGATGCTGTCGAGAATGACCACCACCAGGCTCGCCATGATGATCAGCAGCAGGGTGGTGTCGAAACGGCGCCCGGCAGGTGTGTCGGACTGAAACACCATCACGTACAGGCGCTGACGCCAATCCTGATTCTTCATGTCGGTTGCTCGATACCCAAAACACAGAAGATTCGGGTATTAGCGCTCGATGCGCAACCTGCTTTGCGCTTCGCTGGCAGCGCTCTTGCGGCTTGATAGACGAGCACTGCCCCCGATAAGCCAGCAGCCGAGCACAAAGGGCGCGGTTAGCAGAGGCAACCCCAGCGCACTCAAGCCTGGCGCTAGCGCCAAGGTCACGACGATGCCCAGCAATGGTTTGCAGATCCGACTCCCTTGCTGGCTCAAGGCCAATGCTGCCAGCGCCGGGTTGTAGCCCGCCAGCCCGTTGAGTGCGGCGCCGGTGTCTTGTTGGTAGAGGCTCCATAGCAGCCCCGCCAGTGAGCCGGTCAGCGCCCATAGGGCCGACCGCCAGTGGCTCAGGCACAAGCCGATGACAATCAGCAGCCCAGCGATGGGGTGGTTCAGCAGCATGGCTTGGCTGATCCCTTTGAACAGGGCTTGCAGCAACGTCCAGGCGTTGAGGGGGTACGGCTCAACGCTGTACTCCGGCGTTCCTTGCAGGCAGAGCAGCACCCAGCCGATGGCGACAAAGGGCGCGGTGTAAATCATCAGGCTGTGGGGATGAGTGGCACGCTTGAGCCATTGATGGACCACCATGCTGCTGAGCCCGGCGCTGGCGATGATTAGCAGTGGCAGCATGGCTGACCACGGCAGTTGATGGCTCAGCAGCAGCCCCAGCAGTACACCGTTGTAGCTGTAGAGCCCGGCCTGACGTTCAGTTTTGGCATAGCCGCGACGTTGCGCGGTCAGCAAGCCTGCAACCGCACCGAGCAACGCCCCGCCGAGCAGCGCCGGTGCGCTGACGACAATAGCCAGCAGGCACAGCACGCCGCAGAGCGGATGACGTTGCAGGAAGATTTGGCTGAAACCATTGCACAGGGCCGTGGCCCAGTCGGAGCAATGAGTCATGGCGCATTCAACTTTTTTGAGGATGAACAAATGCCCCGCAGGGACCACGCTATCGACACCGCTTTTGGGTTTTGCAGCACCCATGTAGTTGCTGACGAGGCATGAGGCTGCGATGGGCTGCTATGCGGCCTGCTTCGCAGCCTCGTCAGCGACTACACACGTTGCGGGGGAGGTTATTTGTCGCGAATAGAGAAGTTGGCCATGTGTTCCAGGCCTTTGATCAGCGCCGAGTGGTCCCAGTTGCTGCCACCCAGGGCGGCGCAGGTGCTGAAGACTTGCTGGGCGTTGGCGGTGTTGGGCAGGTTGATCCCCAGTTCTCGGGCGCCCGCCAGGGCCAGGTTGAGGTCTTTCTGGTGGAGGCTGATGCGAAAGCCCGGGTCGAAGGTGCCTTTGATCATGCGTTCGCCGTGTACTTCAAGGATCTTCGAAGATGCGAACCCGCCCATCAAGGCTTCGCGAACCTTGGCCGGATCTGCGCCGTTTTTCGCGGCAAAGACCAGTGCTTCGGCCACGGCCTGGATGTTCAACGCAACGATGATCTGGTTGGCCACCTTGGCGGTTTGACCGTCGCCGTTGCCGCCCACCAGGGTGATGTTCTTGCCCATGCTTTGCAGCAGGGGCAGGGCGCGGGCGAAGGTTTTTTCGTCGCCGCCGACCATGATGCTCAAGGTGCCGGCCTTAGCGCCGACTTCACCGCCAGACACCGGCGCGTCGAGATATTGCGCGCCTTTGGCGTTGATTTTTTCCGCGAAGGCTTTGGTCGCCGTGGGCGAGATCGAACTCATGTCGATCACCACTTTGTTCGGGCTCAGGCCTGCGGCAATACCGTTTTCACTGAACAGTACCTCGTCCACCTGCGGGGTGTCGGGAACCATGATGATGATGAATTCGGCTTCCTGAGCGACTTCTTTCGGGCTGGCCAGGGCGATGGCGCCAGCAGACAGCAGATCGGCAGGTGCTGCGCCGCGATGGATCGACAAGAACAGGCTGTGCCCGGCCTTTTGCAGGTTGCTGGCCATGGGCGAACCCATGATCCCGGTGCCGATAAATCCGATTTTAGCCATGACAAATCCTCTTGTTTTTATTGAATAGCCAGCAACGTCTTACACCGCGTTATGCGTCTTGAGCCACACCAGCCCGGCTTCGGTGCTGGTCAGCGGCTTGTACTCGCAGCCCACCCAGCCCTCATAGCCGATGCTGTCGAGGTGGTCGAACAGGAAGCGGTAGTTGATCTCGCCGGTCCCCGGTTCATGACGGCCGGGGTTGTCGGCCAGCTGGATGTGGTTGATCTGCGCCAGGTGCGTTTGCATGGTGCGCGCCAGGTCGCCTTCCATGATTTGCATGTGATAGATGTCGTATTGCAGGAACAGGTTGGCGCTGCCGACCTTGTCCTGAATCGCCAGTGCCTGCGCGGTGTTGTTGAGGTAGAAGCCCGGAATGTCGCGGGTATTGATTGCTTCCATCACCAGCTTGATACCCACCGCTTGCAGTTTGTCGGCGGCGTACTTGAGGTTACTGATGAAGGTTCTTTCGACGGTAGCCTCGTCTACGCCTTGTGGGCGGATTCCGGACAGGCAGTTGATCTGCGTGTTGCCCAGTACTTTTGCGTAGGCGATGGCCTTGTCGACGCCTGCGTGGAACTCCTCGACCCGGTCTGGGTGGCAGGCAATCCCGCGCTCGCCCTTGGCCCAATCGCCTGCGGGCAGGTTGAACAGTACTTGGGTCAGTTTGTTGGCATCCAGGTGGCTTTTGATTTCTTCAGGGCTGTAGTCGTACGGAAACAGGTATTCAACGCCGTGGAACCCAGCGTTGGCAGCCGCTTGGAAACGGACAAGAAAATCCTGTTCGGTGAACAGCATGGACAGGTTGGCGGCAAAACGCGGCATGGTGGACTCCTGCTTGTTATAGGGCCTTTCCCGCAGAAAGGGCCTAAGGCTTCTCGGTTAATCGAGCATGGAAATGGCAGTCGGTGCATCGTTACCCACCAGCGCCAGATCTTCAAACTCATTGATGGCGTTGATTTCGGTGCCCATCGAAATATTGGTCACGCGTTCCAGAATAATCTCCACCACCACCGGTACACGGAATTCTTTGATCAGCGCTTGTGCTTTGCGCAGCGCAGGCTGGATCTGATCTGGCTCGAACACGCGCAAGGCCTTGCAGCCCAGCCCTTCGGCCACCGCGATGTGGTCGACGCCATAGCCGTTCAGTTCGGGAGCGTTGAGGTTGTCGAAAGACAGTTGCACGCAGTAGTCCATTTCGAAACCACGCTGTGCCTGACGGATCAGTCCCAGGTAGGAGTTGTTAACCACTACGTGGATGTACGGCAGGTTGAACTGCGCGCCGACGGCTAACTCTTCGATCATGAACTGAAAGTCGTAGTCACCCGAGAGGGCTACCACGTTACGGCTCGGGTCGGCTTTGACCACGCCCAATGCCGCTGGAATGGTCCAGCCCAATGGCCCGGCCTGACCGCAGTTGATCCAGTGGCGTGGCTTGTAGACGTGCAGGAACTGCGCCCCGGCAATCTGCGACAAACCGATGGTGCTGACATAGCAGGTGTCTTTGCCGAACACCTGGTTCATCTCTTCATACACGCGCTGGGGCTTGACTGGCACGCTGTCGAAGTGGGTCTTGCGGTGCAGAGTGGCTTTGCGTTGCTGGCACGCTTGCAGCCAGGCACTGCGGTCTTTCAGTTTGCCAGCGGTTTTCCATTCGCGAGCCACTTCTAGCAGCACCTCGAGGGCTGCTCCTGCGTCGGACACGATGCCCAGGTCGGGGGTGAATACACGGCCGATTTGCGTAGGCTCAATGTCTACGTGAATAAACTTGCGGTCTTTGGTGTAGACCTCGACCGAGCCGGTGTGGCGGTTGGCCCAGCGGTTGCCGATGCCCAGTACCAGGTCGGACTCGAGCAGGGTGGCGTTGCCATAACGGTGCGAGGTTTGCAGGCCGACCATGCCCACCATCAGCGGGTGATCGTCGGCGATGGTGCCCCAGCCCATCAGCGTAGGGATCACCGGGATTGCGGTCAGTTCGGCAAACTCCACCAGCAACCCACTGGCGTCAGCGTTGATCACGCCACCGCCGCTGACCAACAGCGGCCGCTCTGCCTGATCGAGCATGGCCAGGGCTTTTTCAGCTTGTATGCGGGTGGCCGAAGGCTTGGCCAGCGGCAATGGTTCGTAAGCGTCGATGTCGAATTCGATTTCAGCCATTTGCACATCGAATGGCAGGTCTATCAATACCGGGCCGGGGCGCCCGGAACGCATTTCGTAGAAGGCCTTCTGGAAGGCATAAGGCACCTGGCCTGGCTCGAGCACAGTGGTCGCCCATTTGGTCACGGGTTTGACAATGCTGGTGATGTCCACGGCCTGGAAGTCTTCTTTGTGCAGCCGAGCCCGAGGTGCCTGGCCGGTAATGCACAAAATCGGGATGGAGTCGGCCGAGGCGCTGTACAGACCGGTCACCATGTCGGTACCGGCCGGGCCTGAGGTGCCGATGCACACGCCAATGTTGCCGGCTCGGGTACGGGTGTAGCCCTCGGCCATGTGTGAAGCGCCTTCCACGTGGCGAGCCAGGACGTGATCGATGCCGCCCACTTTTTGCAAGGCTGAATACAGTGGGTTGATGGCGGCGCCCGGAATCCCAAAGGCGGTGTCGACACCTTCACGACGCATCACCAAGACGGCGGCTTCGATTGCTCTCATTCTGCTCATGCGATTGTGCCTCTTACGTTTTATAATTGTATACAAGTGGCTTTGTGCTGAGTGTATTCATGGTTCGACACTCAGGTCAATGGGTTTTGATGAATCAATAATTGAGTGCTTAGGATGCCCAGTTTTGAACGATTTTGCGGTTTTTTGATTTTCTGATCGATAAAATTGTATACAAGTTAATTATTTATTGTGTTCTATTTGTCGATCTAAAAATCCTTGCCCAATGGCCAAAAGGTTTTCAATAACAACAAAAGGACGGCAACCATGAGTGCTTTAACCTTGAAAATCGCTTTAACCCTGGCGACTCAAGCCTTGAATGCCGGGCGCAGCATCAATGCGTCCCCACTGACAGTCGCGGTACTCGATTCGGGTGGGTATTTGCTGGCGTTGCAGCGAGAAGACGGCGCGAGTCTGTTGCGACCAAACATTGCGATTGGCAAGGCTTGGGGGGCGATTGCCCTGGGCAAGGGCTCGCGTGCGTTGGCGCTGGACGCGCAGCAGCGCCCGACATTTTTCGCGGCGCTCAATGGCATGGGACAGGGCGATATTGTGCCGGTGCCGGGTGGTGTGTTGATTCGCGATGAGCAGGGCAAGGTGCTGGGTGCAATCGGTATCAGCGGCGATACCTCAGACATCGATGAGCAGTGCGCCATCAGTGCGATAGAAGGGCAAGGGTTGCGGGCGGATGCGGGAGTGGCGGCTTAATCACGTTTTACGGTAGGAGCCAACTGCCTCGCGATCTTTTGAGCTTTTAAAAGACCGCGAGGCAAGCGCCTACGGTTTTTGCGACAGGAGTCAGTCCGGTGCACAGCCTTTGAGTACCAGACGAATAATGGTCTGGGTTGCGGCTTCGTAGTCGATGTCGTCGAGCTTGGCCTTGCCGGTGATAGCCGAGATTTGCCAATCGAAGTCGGCATAGGTCTGGGTCGCCGCCCAGATGCTGAACATCAGGTGGTGCGGGTCGATTGGGGCAATCTGGCCGCGGTCGATCCAGGTCTGGATGCAGGCGATGTTGTGCTTGGCCTGGTCATTGAGCAGTTCAACCTGCTGTTCACTCAAGTGCGGGGCGCCGTGCATGATTTCGCTGGCGAACACTTTCGAAGCAAACGGCAACTCGCGGGAGATGAGGATTTTCGAGCGGATGTAGTTGCTCAATACCTCGTTGGGCTCGCCATCGGCGTTGAACGGTGTGGATACCCGCAGGATCGGCTCGATAATGCTTTCGAGTACTTCGCGGTACAGGTTTTCCTTGGACTTGAAGTAGTAATAGACGTTGGGCTTGGGTACCCCCGCCTTGGCCGCAATGTCGCTGGTTTTGCTGGCGGCGAAACCTTTGTCAGCGAACTCCTCGCTGGCGGCTCGCAAAATCAGTTCTTTATTGCGCTCGCGGATGCTACTCATAAACCCGGTATTTCCTTGCCTGTTTTGGCGGTCGGGCATGGTAGCACCGTGCTTGCAAACGGCTCAAGATTGCAGGGTGCGGGCGCTAAGCCAAGGCGTCAGCGGGTTGTGAGGTGCTGTTGGACAGCAAGCGATAGCCCATTACGGCAAACAGCAACATGCTCAGGCCTGCTACCAGCGACACTCGGAAGCCCGCCGGTGCTCCGTAGGCGTCGATCACCCAGCCGCCGACTACGGCGCCCAGCGCCACGCCTATGCCCAGGCCGGTAATCATCCAGGTCAGCCCTTCGGTCAGCTTGGCCGGGGCGACGATGTTTTCCACCAGCGCCATGGCGGTGATCAGGGTAGGTGCGAAGAACAGCCCGGCGACAAACATGGCGGTCGCCAGGGTGAAGATGCTGTTGGCCCACATCAGCGGGACCATGGTGATGGCCGTGGCCAGCGCGCCCAGCAGGAACAGGCGGGGCAATGGCATGTTCAGTTTGAGGCTGCCGAAGACCAGCCCGGCAATGCACGAGCCTAGCGCGTAGACCGACAGCACGATGCTCGCGGCAGCCGGTTCGCCCTGGTGCTGGGCAAAGGCCACGCTGACCACGTCGACGGTGCCGACAATGGCGCCCAGGCCGATCAGCGCAATCATCAACAGCAGGACCGCGCCTTGGCGCAAGACCGTGACGTCGTTCTCCAGTGTGCGCGGGTGGACGGGCGGCTCGGTTTTACGTTGCAGCACAAAGGCCGTTACACCCACTGCCAGCAAGATCGCTGCGGCGAGCGGTCCGGCCTGAGGGAACAGGGCCACGCTGAGGCCCACCGAAATGGGCGGGCCGACGATAAAGCTCACTTCGTCGAGCACCGATTCGAAGGAGAACGCGGTGTGCAGCTTGGGCGAGCCGCGATACAGCTCGCTCCAGCGGGCCCGCACCATCGCCGGCATGCTGGGCATGCAGCCGGCAAAGATGGCGCACACAAAGAGGGTCCAGTCGGGCGCGTTCAAGTGGCTGCACAGCAGCAGTGCCAGCATGCCGCAGACGCCGACGGCGGCGACACCGGGCAGTACCCGGCTTTGGCCGTAACGATCAACCGCGCGGGAAATTTGTGGAGCCAGCAGAGCAATCGCCATCGCAAAGGTGGCCGCTACCGCGCCCGCCAGCCAGTAAGAGCCGTTCAACTGCGACAGCATGGTGATGATGCCGATACCCGCCATGGATATTGGCATACGGGCGATCATGCCGGCGGCGCAAAATGCTTTGCTGCCCGGGGCGCTGAAAATCTCGCGATAAGGGTTGGCCATACAAGCTCCGAAACGTGTCGGGTGAGAAAGATACTTTACATACACGCCGTATGTAGAAATATACACATGCGCTGCGTATGTCAAATAAAGGTGGCCAGGGCGCACACGATACAGAGCAGGGAGGGGGGAGGTCCTCAGCCACGTGGGTGTCTGTGGCTGAGGCGGGTGTATCAGAAGTGGTACTTGATCAACAGGCTCGCGGTGTCCTGGTTGGTTTTGAAAGAACCGCTGTCTTCGATGCCGTATTTGTTTTTCCAGTAGTCGTATTCGATGCCGACGTACAGTTGTTTCGCGCTCCAGTGCAACGCCTTGCCCAAGTCATATTTGATCTGTGGGTTGAAGTGCAGGTTAGCGTGGTAAGTGCCGCGCGCGTTCTGGTCGTTGTCGACCACCCAGTCCATGTAGCCGTCGATCAGCACGTCGGAATTGCCCACGGGCAAGGTGTAGGACCACACGGGTGTGATCTGCCAGACACCGCGGCCCGGGCGATTGCCTTCCGGATACCGTTTGTAGAAGTTCAACTGGAAGAAATCGAAGCCTGGCACATTGAGGTCGAAACCGGGGCCGATCAAATAAGAGTCCGAGTCGCCTTCGCCAAACTCATAGGTCAGGGCCAGCAACACGTCTTTGATTGGGCCAAATTCAAACTTCTGGTCGAAGATTTTGCCGAACGATAAGCGCGGGGTGAACTCGCCGTAGTACGTGTTGGTGCCAAAGTTACTGTCTTCTTTACCGTTGTAGAAAATACGGTCGACGAAGAGAAAGTTATCACCATATTTCCAACTGTCGGCGTGCTCGAACGTCAGCGTTTGTTGGATCTTGGGATTGACCTGGAAGTCCTTGCCATACAAGTACGTCAGGCTGTTGGTTTGCCATTGCAGCAAGTCTTCGGCGGCTGCCGTTGTCCCGCCCAGCAGGCTCCCCGCAAGCACCAGGCTGGTAAGAATGCGCTTCATTCGGTTGCTCCAGAAATTAATCAATGCTGCATGTGTAAGAACTCGGCACTCTGTGTGGCGCCTTGGTTCTTTTGTTTTAAAACTTGTCTTTTAGGTCAACTTCAAAACGTTAAAAAGGCCTGTTTAACGGAAAGTAAACATCGCTCGGCTGTCCGTGGACAGTTGAGTGACAGAAGACTGTAACAGGCCGTAAATGCTTGAAAGTTGGCTTCAAAGTCAGCTTTAAAACAGCGCCCATCTTTGAGCGGCCGCGGAGAATACTGGCTCTTGCGTCGCTACTCAAGTGCGCTGTCATGACGCCAATGTGGACTGGCTTAAAAGTGAACTTTAATCAGCGCGCTGGCGGTGTTTTGCTGGGTGTCCAGACGGCTGCTGCTTTGGATGCCGTATTTGTTTTTCCAGTAGCTGTATTCAACGCCGACATACAGCTGTTTCTCGCCCAGGTTAAGGGCTTTGCCCAGGTCATATTTGATCTGCGGGTTGAAGTGCAGGTTGGCGTGATACGTGCCGCGTGAGTTCTGGTCATTGTCGACCACCCAGTCCATGTAACCATCAATGAGCAGGTTGGACCTCCCTAGAGGGATCGTGTAGGAGAACGACGGTGTGATCTGCCACACACCGGTGCCAGGCCGGGGCCCTTCGGTGTGGCGGCGATAGACGTTGAGGGTGAAGTAATTGAAGCCGGGCACCGCCAGGTCAAAGCCCGGGCCGATCAAGTAGGCCTCGCTGTCGCCTTCGCCGTACTCGTACGTCATGGCCAGCAGTACGTCTTTGACGGGGCCGTAGGCGAGCGTGCGATCAAATATTTTGCCAAATGACAGACGCGGGCTGAACTCGCCGTAGTAGGTGTGCGGCCCTTTATTGGGGTCGGGTTTGCCGTTGTAGAAAATGCGGTCGACGAACAGAAAGTTATCGCCGTACTTCCATTTGTCCGCGTGCTCAAACGTAAGGGTTTGCTGGATAGATGGGTTGATCGCGAAGTTCTTGCCGTACAGGTAAGTGAGGCTGTTGGTTTGCCATAAAAACAGGTCACCGGCCACGGCCTGACCGGCAGCCAAAAGCCCACCCGCGAGCGTAACGCCCCAGTGTTTGCAGTGCATGGGATGCTTCCTTTTTTATTATTGTTTTGATGCGGTTCAGAGAATCACAAGCCCTTCACCCCAACCTCTCCCGCCGGGAGAGGGGGATGATTGAGGGCATGATCAATGCTGATGCACGTGACCGCTCATGGCAGCACGCTCGGCACCGCCCAGTACGTTGAACAGCAGGTTCAGGGACACGGCGCTGACCGCTGCCATGGCGATGCCGCTGTGGGTGATCGGGCCCATCCACGCCGGCAAGTGGGCGAAGAATTCCGGGCGTACCACCGGGATCAGGCCCATGCCGATGCTTACCGCTACCAGCAATTGATTGCGGCGGTCGGCAATGTCGGCTTCCTGAAGAATCTTGATTCCCGTCGCCGCCACCATGCCGAACATCGCAATCGCCGCGCCGCCCAATACCGCCGGCGGAATCGAGGCTACCAGGTACGCGGCCTTGGGCAGCAGGCTGAGGGTGATCAGGAAGATCCCTGCCACGATGGTTACCGAGCGGCAACGCACGCCAGTCATTTGCACCAGGCCGATGTTCTGGGCGAATGAGGAGTGGGTGAAGGTGTTGAAAAAGCCCGCCAGAAACGACGCCCCGGCGTCACACAGCAAGCCGCGACGGAGCATCCGGGGGGTGACTTCCTGGTCGGTGATCTTGCCCAGTGCCAGAAACATCCCGGTGGATTCGACAAAAATAATCACCACCACCAGGCACATGGACAGGATGGGTGCCAGATGAAACTCAGGCATGCCGAAGTGCAGCGGCGTGACGATCTGGAACCACGGCGCCAGGCCGATGCCCTGCAAGTTGACCATGCCGATGGCACCACACAGGGCATAGCCCAGCGCCATGCCGATCAGTACCGAAACGTTGACCCAAAAACCGCGCATAAAACGATTGATGAGCAAAATAGTGGCCAGCACCAGCGCCGCAATAAACAGGTAGATGGGTGAGCCGAACTGCGCTGCCGCGCTACCTCCGCCCGCCCAGTTTACGGCGACCGGGAACAGTGAAAGGCCAATGGAGGTGATCACGGTGCCGGTGACCAGCGGCGGGAAGAAGCGCACCACCTTGGACATGAACGGCGCAATGATCATCCCGAAGAAACCGGCGGCAATGGTTGCACCAAAAATGCCGGTCATGCCAATGCCCGGCATCCCGGCCATCGCCACCATGCTGCCAACGGCGGCAAAACTGGCGCCCATCATCACTGGCATGCGGATGCCCATGGGGCCGATGCCCCATGACTGGACGATGGTGGCAACGCCTGCCACCAGCAGGTCGGCGTTGATCAGAAAGGCGATTTCCTCACGATTCAGACCTGCTGCTTGTCCGATGATCAGGGGGACGGCGACGGCGCCACCGTACATCAGCAGCACGTGCTGCAAACCGACCAGAATCAATTGCAACAACGGCAGCCGCTGGATGGGCGGTGGCGCGGTTACAGCGGGTATGCGCGGTTCGGTTAAGTCGGACATGCATCACCTCGGTCTTTTTTATTGTTGTGAGTCAAAAGAGGTGTGGCCGCCCACGGCTGCGGCCACAACGGGTCGATATCAGTTGATTTGGGCTCCTGAATTGACCCAGGCACCGACCAGGTCGCGTTCTTGCTGGGTCATCTGAGTGATGTTGCCCAGCGGCATGATCGGAGTGGCGACGGCTTGTGCCTGAATCCGCGGTGCCATCTGCTGGATCTGCTGCGCGGTATCGAACATCACCCCGGCCGGTGCCACGCTGAACAGCGGGCTGGTGGGCTTGGCGGAATGGCAAACCGTGCAGCGTTCCTGGATCACCGCGTGGACTTTTTCAAAGTCGATGCTGGCCACCGGGGCTGCAGGAGCGGCAGGGGCGGGCGCTGCTGCTGGCGGGGCATCTGCTGCTTTAACCCCGCCCACAGCGGTTTCTGGCAGCGGTTGGTATTTGATGACCTTGGCCACGTCAGGCGTCGCAGGTGCAGGTTTGGGGCCCGTGACATAGGCCAGGCAGACCATGCCCAACGCCGCGACCGGCAAGGTCCAGGCATATTTATGGCTGTCGTGGCGAGTGTTGAAGTAATGGCGCACCAGCACCGCGAGCACGGCAATCCCGGCCAGGATCAACCAGTTGTACTGGCTGCCGTAGGTGCTCGGGAAGTGGTTGCTGATCATGATGAACAGCACCGGCAAGGTGAAGTAGTTGTTATGACGCGAACGCAGCAGGCCTTTGGCTGGCAACCTTGGATCGGGCGTGCGGCCTTCTTTGATGGCTGCGACCAGTGCACGCTGGGCGGGCATGATGATGCGGAACACGTTGCCGACCATGATGGTGCCGATAATGGCGCCGACATGCAGGTACGCGCCGCGCCCGCTGAACACTCGGCTCAGGCCGAAGGCGGCCGCCACCAGCAACACAAACAAGATAAAACCCAGCAGTGCCGGGCGTTTGCCCAGGGCGGAGTCGCACAGAAAATCGTAGACAAACCAGCCGGCTACCAGTGAGCCGACGCCGATGGCAACGGCTTCAGGGCCGCTCAGGCTGGAGCCGGGGGCAATCAGGTACAGCGACGGGTTGAAATAGAACACCAGGCACAACAGGGCGATGCCGGACATCCAGGTGAAGTAGGCTTCCCATTTGAACCAGTGCAGATCGTCCGGCATGGTCGGCGGGGCCAGTTTGTACTTTTCGAGGTGGTAAATACCGCCCCCGTGAATGGCCCATAAATCGCCGGACAGGCCGTCTTTGGGGTTAGCTCGATTGAGGTTGTTCTCCAGCCAGACAAAATAAAACGACGCGCCAATCCAGGCCACACCGGTAATCATATGAATCCAGCGCACGCTCAGATTCAGCCATTCCATCAGATGTGCTTGCACGGTCTTTACCTCTTGCCTGTCACTCTTGTGTGAATGATCAGACCTTCTCTTATTGGTGGGGGGCAAGGGTCTGTTGATGTTTCATTGCGGCCGCGACGCGGCTCGCAATCAAACGTCAACAGGCGCTAGGATCAAGTACTCATCCTCTTTAAAGAAATGCTCATCGCAGTTATTGCCTGAGCCACTGCGATCAACCACCAGGAAGTCATCCCGCTTTTCGATCGTCAGCACCGGGTGGTGCCAGACGCCGCGATGGTAATTAATGCCCTGCCTGCCATTAGTGACAAAGGCGCGGACCAAGCCTGATACAGGTGCATCGCCAAGTGGCGCGACCACGATCAGAAAGGGGTGGCCGAGCAGCGGAATAAAGGCCTGGCTGCCCAGCGGATGGCGCTCCAGCATACGCACAGTGAACGGCATGTCCTGCGCTTGGGCGCGGAAGATGCTGATGATCGCTTTGCAGTCCGACGTGGCGGTTTGCACCTCGGCCAGACGATGAAAGCGCATGGTTGAACCGTTGTTGATCATGAAGTGGTCGCTGCCATCGGTTTCAATCACGTCACCGAATGGGGCGAAGGCTTCTTTAGTCAGCGGTTCAATCTGTAATGTGCGCATGTTGGTCTTCTTTTTCTCAATGACTGTCAGTTGTCCGTTTTGCTTTTGTAGCCGCTGCCGCAGGCTGGATTAAGGTCGAGGGCCTTAAACAGCAGAGCCGCTGCGCAATCCATCGCAGCTTTGGGCAGCGACTACAGTTGTGGCGTTACTTGGCGACCTTGCCCAGTACGCGCAGGCGGCTTACACCGCCGTCCGGGAACAGGTTGAGGCGGATGTGAGTGATCGGGCCCAGGGCTTTGATCTGTTCACTGAAGCTGTGCTCGGCGTGCATTTCGAGCTTCTGGCTCGGCAGCAATTCACGCCAGAACAGGCTCTGGGTTTCGATCTGGCTGTCGGTGCCGCCTTTGACGAACGCGCCCTGGATCGAGCAACTGTCTGGGTAGTTGCCTTTGAAGTGCAGCGTGTCGACGATGATTTTTTCAACTTCACCGGCGTGACCCAACGCAACGATGACCCAGTCATTGCCTGGGGTACGACGACGTGCGGTTTCCCAGCCATCGCCCATGTTGATGCCGCGGCCCGGGTTGAGAATGTTGCTCATGCGGCCGAAGTGTTCGTCGGAGCAGGCGAGGGCGCGGCCACCATTGAGGGCGGCGGCCAGGTCGACCTGTTCGTTGTCACCCAGCGCAGACCAGTCACGGAAAGGCACGCCATACACACGCAGACGCGCTACGCCGCCGTCGGGGTAGATGTTGAAGCGCAAGTAGCTGAATGCCTGGTCATTATTGATCTCGTGGTAATGATGGCTGTTGCCTTGCAACTCGACTGCCGACAGCACTTCAACCCATTGGGTGTTTTCAGTCGGTTCGCCTTCGGCCAAAAAGCAGGCTTCAAGTGAGGCCGATGGCGGGAAGTTACCGGTAAAGAATGACGTATCGATGTCTACGCCTTTGATCGAGCCCGGCACGCCGAGGCGGATGACGGCACTGTCATAGCCTTCAAAGCGCTTGCGGCGGGACTCCCAGCCGTCCATCCACTTGCCGTTGTCATCGAAAACGCCCTCCTTCCACACGGCCGGTGTCGGCTGGAACAGGCGGTTGGCATCTGCGAACCAGTCATCGGTCACCGAAACAATTTTGGTGCCAAGACGGGCATCGGCCAGGTTGACGAACTTCTCGAAAGGTACGGCGTAAGCTTTCATTCTTCTGATCTGCCTTTAAATAAGTGGCTGGAGATACGTCACCGGCACCTGCCGGCTCGGCTTAGAGCTGGCGTAATCGGAACAGGGCTATTTTGTTGATTTCTGCCAACGCGCACTTGAACTCGGCGGCTGCCGGGTTGTGGATGCGGGTTTCGAACGCGGCGAGGATCTGGTGCCGGTCGCTGCCTTTTACCGCCATGATGAAGGGAAACTTGAACTTGGCTTTGTAGGCTTCGTTCAGCTCGGTGAAGCGCTGGAACTCTTCTTCCGTGCAGTGGTGAATACCGGCGCCCGCTTGTTCATGGGTGCTGGCTTCGGTCAGTTGGCCCTGGACGGCCGCTTTGCCGGCCAGGTCCGGGTGGGCGTTGATCAGTGCCAATTGGCGGTCGTGATCGGCGCTCAATAGCAGGTCACTCATGCGCTGGTGCAGGGTGTCGATCTGGTCGACGCTGGCATCCACGCCCAAGTCGTAGGCCTTTTCAGCAACCCAGGGCGAGTGCTCGTAAATATCGGCAAAGGCCGCCACAAAGGCTTCACGGCTCAGGGTTGAAGGCTTGAGAGTCTTGAAGGTGCTCATCGGTCGGTCTCGGCAACAAAAGGGTGGGTGGCGTGCCAGTGGCGGGCGATGTCCACGCGGCGGGCGAACCAGACCTGTTCGTGGCTTTTTGCGTACTCGATGAATCGCTTGAGGGCGGCGAGACGCGCAGGGCGGCCAATGAGGCGGCAATGCAGGCCGATCGATAGCATTTTCGGCGACTCTGCGCCTTCGGCGTACAGCACATCGAATGCGTCCTTGAGGTACTGGTAAAACTGCTCGCCCGTGTTGAAGCCCTGCGCTTGGGTGAAGCGCATGTCATTGGTGTCCAGCGTGTAAGGGATCACCAGGTGCGGCCTGGTTGTCGGGTTGTTCGGCTCCCAGTAGGGCAGGTCGTCGTCATAGGTGTCGCTGTCGTACAGAAAACCGCCTTCTTCCATCACCAGCCGCCGGGTATTGGGGCCGGTACGCCCGGTGTACCAGCCCAGTGGTCGTTCACCGCTGATTTCGGTGAGGATGCGGATCGCTTCGAGCATGTGCTCGCGCTCCAGCGCCTCATCCATGTATTGATAGTCGATCCAGCGATAGCCGTGGCTGCAGATCTCGTGGCCGGCGGCAACCATCTGGCGGATCACGTCCGGGTGGCGTTGCGCAGCCATGGCCACGGCAAAGACGGTGAGCGGAATGTCGAACGCCTTGAACAACTTGAGCACGCGCCATACGCCTGCACGGCTACCGTATTCGTAGAGCGACTCCATGCACATGTTGCGTTCGCCTTGCAGGGGCTGAGCCGACACCATTTCCGAGAGGAAGGCTTCGGACTCTTTGTCGCCATGCAGGATGCTGCGTTCGCCGCCTTCTTCGTAATTGAGCACAAAAGACAGGGCAATACGGGCGTTGTCCGGCCAGTGCGGATGGGGAGGGGTGGGACCGTAACCAATCAGGTCGCGTGGGTAGTCAGCGCTCACTACAGTCTTCCTTATTGTGGGTGTTAACAGTCGATTGGCCAGACTTGGCGTCACTGCGATGACCTGATTGTATACAACTTAATATTCTATTTGTAACCCTAAATTTATGCATTTTTATCATGCTTTGTGTTGAATGGGTACTTGCAAAAAACCTGCCTGATCAGTCAGCTTGCGAACACAAAGTCTCGAAATGCTATGGCTTCGAACATTCGCGCTCCACAAACCTCAGGTTAGACGCGTTGCTTAAAACTGCATTTTTAATTGTGTACAATTTTTTAAATTAGTGTCTTAATTCTTGCGTCGGCGTGCCTTTCAGACGCATCAAAAAGGCACGGCCAACCAATTTTTTACCGAGCTGGGGGAGGTCGCAGAATCAATGGGACGTTTGACTACGCACGTTTTGGATGCCGCACACGGATGTCCGGGTAGCTCGATCAAGGTCGAGTTGTACCGGGTTGAAGGTGCTCAACTGACCCTGGTGGCGAACGCCGTGACCAACGATGACGGGCGCTGCGACGCACCGCTGTTGCAGGGCGATGCCTACCGTTCCGGGGTGTATCAGTTGCAGTTCAGTGCCGGTGATTACTACCGCGCGCGGGGTGTGACATTGCCGGAGCCGGCCTTTTTGGATGTGGTGGTGCTGCGGTTCGGGATCAGTGCCGAGCAGGATCACTACCATGTGCCGTTGTTGATCTCGCCATACAGTTACTCGACGTACCGTGGCAGCTAGGGTTTATAGGTTCGCATCGTGGTAGATGGTTTGCCCGCGCACACTGCGGGCTTTTTTTCGCCCGCGATTTGAGCAAAACAGTTTAGGAGCGAGCTTGGCTCGCTCCAGAGGCAGGGAAACTTAACGGCTCAACAATGACGCGCTACCCGCCACACCGAACAGACCGGCGCTGATCCGGTTGAACCAGCTTTGGCCCTTGCCGCTGCGCAGGTAGCTCGCTGCACCATGGGCGCCCAGGCCGTAGGCCAGCTTGCACAGCAGGTCGAGCACGGTCCAGGTGGCGATCATCACCAGCAGTTGCCCGAGCAAGGGCTGCTCAGGGGTAAGGAACTGTGGCAGGAAGGCGGCAAAGAACAGAATGTCTTTCGGGTTGCTGGCGCCCAGCACAAAAGCGCGCCCAAACAGTGCGCTGAAGCGCGGTTTTGGCGCAGCCTCAGGGACATTCGCAGCGCTGGCCGGTTGCCGCGATTGCTGCCAGCTTTGCCAGGCCAGGTAAAAGAGGTACAGCGCGCCGACGATTTTCAGTGCGCTGAACAGCTTTTCTGACGCCAGCAGTAAAGCCCCCAGCCCTAGTGCCGAGGCGCTGAGCAGGCAAATCGAGGCAAACACGCCGCCCAAAAACGCCGGATAAGAACGGCGCAAGCCATAGTTCAGGCTGTTGCTGATCATCAATAACGACAGCGGACCCGGGATCAGGATCACTATTAATGCCGCGCTGCTGAACAGCAGCCAGGTTTCCAGACTCATCACTCTCTCCATAGGCAGGTACAAGCGCTTGCCGGTGCACGACCGGGGGTCTGTTGATTTACCTGTTTGTATACAAATAAAGCAAGTATTGTTTTCAATTTTGCTGTGCGAGGCTAGCGACTTTGACCCAAGGCCTGATTGATCGTCAGCCAACCGTTGACGGCCTCTTCGCCTGCTTGTGCGAACACCCGTTGCAACAACTTGACCTGCTCGCGGCGCAGGCTGGCTTCGAAGCGCACGCCCTCGGGCGTTAACTCCAGCAGGCGCTTACGCTTGTCGCTTGGTGGCGCCACGCTGAGGACCAGATTCATCTCGATCAACTGGCGCAGCGGTGTGTTGAGGGCTTGTTTGCTCACGCCCAGCAGGCCCAACAACTCCTTGACGCTGGCGCCGGGGTAGTGAGCGATGAAGAACACGATGCGCTGGTGTACCCGACTCAGGCCCCGGCGGCCCAGCATCTCGTCGGCCTTGGCGGTAAACGCCTGATAGCCAAAGAAGAAGGCTTGCATGGCGTCACGCTGAGTGGTCGGGTTTTTAAGGTCAAGCATATTGACGTATCCAGTCGGGCCGGCGTAATTTTGGTCAATCAGTTTGACTTATTTTCAATGCCTTCTGCCACCGGTGATCAATATGGCCTTCGCTGAACGTGTTTCCCGCCTGAAAAGCTCTTTGATCCGTGAAATTCTGGCTGAGGCTCAGCGCCCGGAAGTCATGTCCTTCGCCGGTGGTCTACCGGCCGAGGCGATGTTGCCCAAGGTTGACTGGGCTGACATGCCTGTTGCCATCGGCCAATACGGCATGAGCGAGGGCGAGCCAGCCCTGCGTGAAGCGCTGGCCGCACAAGCCCGCGCGTTGGGTGTTCACTGTGATGCGAGCCAGGTTATGGTGCTTAGCGGCTCGCAACAGGCGCTCGATCTGGCGGCCAAGCTGTACATCGACAAGGGCACTGAAATCATGCTCGAAGCACCGACCTACCTGGCGGCGCTGCAGATATTCCAGCTGTTTGGCGCTGAGTGCCTGACGTTCCCGCTACAGGCTGATGGCCCTGATCTGGCGGCCTTGCGTGTTCAACTGGACAAACACCGCCCTGCATTTATCTATCTGATTCCGACGTTCCAGAACCCGTCTGCCGTGCGTTACAGCGAAACCAAGCGTGACCAGGTGGCGGCGTTGCTGGACGAGTTTGGTGTGACCTTGATTGAAGACGAGCCGTACCGCGAACTGAATTTCGACGGCGGCAGTGCCACGCCAATTGTCAGCCGGTTGAAAAAGGCCAGCTGGATCTACACCGGTACTGTGTCGAAAACCCTGCTGCCGGGCCTGAGGGTGGGGTTTTTGATCGCCAGCCCGGATTTGTTTCAGCACCTGCTGCGCCTTAAACAGTCGGCGGACTTGCACACCAACCGTGTGGGGCAGTGGCAGGCGCTGCAATGGATCGGTACCGAGAAAATGGCCAGCCATCTGGCGCAGTTGCGAGATTTTTATCGCACGCGTCGTGATGCCTTTCAGGCTGTGCTGGAAGAACATTTCTCGGATCTGGCGGATTGGCAGGTGCCACAGGGCGGGTTGTTTTTCTGGTTGACGCTCAAGCAACCGGTGGATACCCGGACCTTGCTCAAGCCTGCACTGGAGCAAAATGTGCTGTTTATGCCGGGTGAGCCGTTCTTCGCCAATCCGGACCAGAACCTTGGTAGTCTGCGTCTAAACTTCAGCCACATCGATCCAGAGCGCCTGCACGAAGGGCTCAAGCGTCTGGCCAACGTTATCCGTCAAGCACAAGCCGCAGAGGCGGTTTAGGGAGTTGCGATGCTCAAGGTTTACGGCGATTACCAGTCGGGCAATTGCTACAAGATCAAACTGATGCTGCATTTGCTGGGCCGCGACTATGAGTGGCATTCGGTAGACATTCTTAACGGCGACACACAAACCCCGGAATTTCTGGCAAAGAACCCCAACGGCAAAGTGCCGGTATTGGAGCTGGAAGACGGCACCTATTTGTGGGAGTCCAACGCCATTCTCAACTACCTGGCGGACGGCACAGAGTTTTTGCCGGCCGAGCCGCGTTTGCGCACCCAAGTGCTGCAATGGCAGTTTTTCGAACAATACAGCCACGAGCCCTACATCGCGGTGGCGCGGTTTATCCAGTTTTACCTGGGGTTGCCGGATAAGCGCCTGGAGGAGTACCGCAAACTGCAGAAAAGCGGGTACAAGGCGCTGGATGTGATGGAGCAGCAACTGACCCGCACGCCCTACCTGGTGGGTGAGCACTTTTCCATTGCTGACTTGACCCTCTATGCCTACACCCACGTGGCACATCAAGGCGGGTTTGATCTGGGGAAATACCCGGGGATCCAGGCCTGGATACAGCGGGTGGCGAGTCAGCCACGGTATGTCGGGATGCTGGATTAAGCCGCGAGTGCCCCCGCAGGCAGCGATCTTTTGATGGTCAGGATCAACAGATCGCAGCCTGTGCTGGCTCTAAGCGATTAAATGTTGGCAAAGCGTTGATTCAGGTAGTCGATGATCACTTTGGAGTCGTACATCCAGGTGGTCTTGCCGTCTTCTTCGATCCGCAGGCATGGCACTTTGATCTTGCCGCCTTGCTCTAGCAAGGTGTTGCGGTCTTGCTCGTTGTTTTTCGCGTCACGCAAGGCCACGGGAACGTTCAGGCGGCGCAGGTTGCGACGGGTCTTGACGCAGAATGGGCATGCGTGGAACTGATACAGGGTCAGGCTTTTGGCCGCTTGGTCAACCTGGGCCTGGGCAGCGGCGGGGCGCTGTTTTTTGCTCGGGCGGGTAATGAAATCCCCGGCAATGATCAATTGACCCAAACCGATACGAAGCGCTTTGATAAACACAGTAAAAAGCCTCACGGGCGAATAAATAAAGGTCGAGCTTAGCTCAAAGGCGCGGGCGAAAAAAAACCGGCGATGAACGCCGGTTTTTTGTGCCCGGATCACTTGATCAGGCTGAGAAACTCACTGCGGGTGGCTGCGTTTTCGCGGAACTCACCCAGCATCACCGAGGTGATCATCGAAGAGTTTTGCTTCTCGACACCACGCATCATCATGCACATGTGTTTGGCTTCAATCACCACGGCAACGCCCAGGGCGCCAGTGACTTGCATCACCGCGTCAGCGATCTGACGGCTCAGGTTTTCCTGGATCTGCAGGCGACGGGCATACATGTCGACAATACGTGCGACTTTCGACAAGCCCAGTACTTTGCCGCTCGGAATGTAAGCCACGTGAGCCTTGCCGATAAAGGGCAGCAGGTGGTGTTCGCACAGCGAGTACAACTCGATGTCCTTGACCAGCACCATTTCGCTGTTGTCTGAACTGAACAAGGCACCGTTGGTGACTTCTTCAAGGGTCTGCTCATAACCGCGGCAAAGGTATTTCATGGCTTTGGCGGCACGCTTTGGCGTGTCCAGCAGACCTTCACGGGAGACGTCTTCGCCAAGCTGACCGAGGATGGCGGTGTAGTTTTGTTCCAGGGACATTAATCTACCTGTGGGATTTTTCGCAAAGGGCAAGGGTACGGGGGCTGACTCGGCGCTGCAAGTGGGACGATGCGCGGTTACTCGTCTCGGCCTTCCATCATGGTGCGTTTGAGCATCACATACACCGCGCCGGCACCGCCATGTTTGGCCTGGCAAGAGCAGAAACCCAGGACTTGAGCGTGTTGACGCAGCCAGGTGTTGACGTGGCTTTTGATCATGGGTTTTTTACCGTCCAGGCGCACGGCCTTGCCGTGGGTGACGCGGACGCAGCGTACTTCCAGGCGGGTGGCTTCGCCGAGGAACTCCCACAGTGTTTCGCGGGCCTTTTCGACGGTCATGCCGTGCAGGTCCAGGCTGCCTTCGAAGCTGATCTGGCCCAGCTTGAGTTTGCGCATCTGGCTTTCCTGGACGCCGTCACGTGCCCAGTGCAATTGGTCTTCGGGGCCGACATCAATCACAAATTGGTCTGACAACCCATCTATGATCGTAGTGTTGCTGCGCACAATGGCGTTTTGCCGCAATTTGGCCAGTTGCGCGCGATCAGTCTTGGGTTTGCCGGTGTCAGCGCGATCGTGTTTGATCGGTTTGACACCGCGAATCTCGTTTTTGAACAGGGAAAAGTCGTCGTCTTGCATGTCAGCCTCCGCGAAGGGCGCACAGTTTACCCAAGTCGACGACAATCGGCAGGCTGATGTGCCTTAGTCGCGTTTTTTCATCAGATGGGGCGCCATGTTCAAGCCAAACGGCTCGCGCATGCGCCGACGGCTGCGGCGCCACATCCAGACGCCCAACCAGGTAACCAGTAACCCCGCAATCAGTACCAGCACTGCGGCGGTAGGGTTGGCGTTGAGGTCACCCAGGGCTGCCGGGTGGCCAATCAGGCTGCTGGCGCCTGCCAATAACACTACAACGCCAGCCAGTGTAATCAGTGCTGCGAGGCTCAGAACCAGCCACGCACGCCAGTTTCGGTGTTCTTTGGGGCGCAAGCGTCGTGCATCAAAACCATCGGAGATCTTCATTCCGATTTTTCCTTATTGGGTATCGGCCCTTCAGACAGGAACATGGGCGGGTTGTTCCTGAGGTGCTCTTAAATCGGCGTTCAAGCAAGCGTACAGCAAGGTTGCAGATAGGCGGTCGCAGGGTGCCGCCTATCAGTGGCGGGCTCAGATCAGATTTTGAGTCCGGGTCAGGCTGGCGAAGTTGTCATTCATGATCGCCATTTCAGTTCTCTGTACGTCTGCCGCGCTGATGACGCCGTTGGCGGTCGGCAGGTCGCGGGTCGCGCAGGCGTCTTCGACCAGGGTGCAGCGAAAGCCATAGTCCTTGGCCGCGCGAACGGTAGTACTGACGCTGGAGTGGCTCATGAAGCCGCAGACGATCAAATCCAGAGGGCCGAGTTTTTCCAGCGCGCGTTGCAGGCCGGTGTCGTTGAAGGCGTTGGGCATGCGCTTCTCGATGATCACCTCGTCACCGATTGGCTCAAGGCCGGTGATGAACTCGCCGCGCGGACCTTGGGGGTCGAACAGCCCGCCGACGGTGCCCAGGTGGCGAACATGCACCACGGGGCGCTTGGCCTTGCGGGCAGCTTCCAGCAGCTTGGCGATGTTGGCCGTCGCCGCGTCCATCCCGGACAGTGCCAGCGGGCCGCTCAGGTATTCGTTTTGCGCATCGATGATCAGCAGGCTGGCATTGCTCAGATTAGCTGCGGCATAACCACGCCCAGTGAGTTGAAACATCGTCTTTAAAGCGGACATTCGGGGGCTCCTTTGAGTGGGGCTTTTGCGACATTCTCCACTGGCAGAGCGTTTATGTGAATGGCTAGTCGTGTAAGCCACGTCGTTGTTGGCCTACAGCGATGTCAAGAAAGATTGCATGCGCGCATAAACCTACGAAATGTAACGATTTTAAGATTTTTACAATGTATTTCGACGAACAGAAATCTGCGCCCTCGATGACCTCTGGGCACAACTTTGGCCGCGTCGGAAATTGGCTGTTAGAATCGTGGGTCGATTTAGAGGAGTAAGACCGTTGATCACTTCCCGACTGCGCACACTGCGTGACCATATTCGCTGGGCCGTTAGCCATTTTCACAGGGAAGATCTGTTTTTTGGCCATGGCACCGACAACGCCTGGGACGAGGCCCGTCAGTTGGTGTTGGGCGCGTTGAATCTGCCATGGGAAATTGCTGACAGTTACCTCGATTGCCGCCTCGAAGACGACGAGCTGGTAAATCTTCAACTTTTGCTCAAGCGCCGCATTGAAGAGCGCGTGCCGACCGCTTACTTGCTGGGCGAGGCGTGGTTCTGCGGCATGTCGTTTATTGTCGATGAGCGCGTGCTGATTCCGCGTTCACCGATCGGTGAGTTGATCGAAAAACGCTTCGAGCCTTGGTTGGCCGCCGAGCCTGCACGGATTCTTGACCTGTGCACCGGCTCGGGTTGCATCGGTATCGCGTGCGCCGATGAGTTCCAGAACGCCGAGGTGGTGCTGGCTGACCTGTCGTTTGAAGCGTTGGAAGTGGCCAATCAGAACATTGAGCGCCACGGTGTGGATGAGCGCGTGTACACGGTGCAGGGCGATGGCTTCGACAGTTTGCCTGGCCAGCGTTTTGACCTGATCGTGTCGAACCCTCCGTATGTAGACGCTGAAGATTTCGCCGATATGCCTGCTGAGTATCAGCATGAGCCCGAGCTGGGGCTGGCCTGCGGGGAAGACGGTTTGAACCTGGTTCGCCGGATGTTGGCCGAAGCTGCTGATCACCTGACCGAAAAAGGCTTGTTGATTGTTGAGGTGGGCAACAGCCAGGTGCACGTCCAAGCACTGTACCCGGAAGTGGATTTTGCCTGGCTTGACTTTGAACGGGGCGGCCACGGCGTGTTTATGCTGACCGCTGAGCAGTGCCGCGAGCATCAGGCGCTGTTTGCTGCACGCGTTTAAAGGGTGGAACCCGGCAGGCACTGCCAGTGTGCCTGCCTTCAGCGATGGGTGGCGATCCAGATCAATAATCCGGCCTGAAACACGGCAAACGCCACCAGGCAGGTGATGGTAAAGCGCAAGCCAGTGTCTTCGCGCTGGAACTTGCTGATCTTTTCATCTTTTTCGCGCAGTTTCTGTTCTTGTTCCTGCAGGTGCTGCTCGGCCTGCTGGAGCATCTGGGCGGCGTCGAGGATCTCGATAAACTGAATTTTTTCGTTGTTCCAGGTGTTGTACAAGTCAGCAGCCAGACCCGCTTCAATCCGCGCCTTGCGATGCAGAGCATCTTCATAGACCACATCAAACCCTTGGGTGCGCAGGCAGTGATCGCGGCGCAGGCGCATGTCTTCGTGCAGGGCGTCCTTGGTCGGCAGGTCCAGGCTGTCAAAGCGATAGCGCGACGCTCTTTTTTGTATCCATTGTGCGGCCTGGGCCATGAGAAAGCGCCCGATCCCCCGATTCAATGGCTCTACCAGCAGGCCTCGTTCGGGGCTGATGTTCACGCGCTGGGTGCTGTGGTCCAGCCACACATCAAGTTGGTTCTGCTCTTTGCGCAGGTGTTGTCCGGGCAACGAAACGCTCAGACGAAGCAGGCTCAGTTCTTTATTGTGACGTTCGGCATAGCCGAACTGGACGAACCGTAAAGGCCGCGCGCCGGTGCTGCGATCGGTTGGCAACGGTGCCAGACGCAGCATTTTGAAATGCTCGGGCTGCACATCAGCCCAAGGCCGCGGCGGTACCTCGGGCGTTGCCGACTCGGGTGAGTCGGCCGGTTGTGTTGGGGTGTCGCTCATAACGGCAGAATCCTGTGCAAGCCCGGTATGTCGGCTCAATTCAGACGGCCGACAATGACTTATCGGCCGTTATGCGCAGGACTGGAGGGCTGACTGGCATTCACTTTTGCGATAAAGCGCACAATCCGGTCACCGACTTCACCTGCGAGGCGCTGGTTCGGGTCGTTGTAGGACAGTACCTGGCGCTTCATGTCCATGGGCACAATGCGCATCACGTGGTTCATGCCATGTACCAGGGTCAGGGAGGCGTCCGGTTTGGCGGCTTTAAGCAGGCGTGCATCCTTGACGTCGACCTGAATGTCATGGGTGCCCTGAATGATCATGGCCGGCATCTTCAACGCAGCAAAAGCTTTGGCCGGGTTGTAGCGCAGCAGGCTGATCAGGTATGGCTGCACGCTCGGGCGAAAAATCGCTTCAAGGCCCGGCGGCACGTTGTCGTCGGTGTGTCCGGCTTCCAGGCTGCTGATCAGTTCAAGGCTGCTTTTGAGCAGGGCAGGCGGCAGGTTGTTGCGTTGCAGTTGCTCGCGCAGCACTTGACCGACCGGGCGCCCGGAACCTGCAATGGAGATCACCCCAGCGGCTTCGATGCGCGGTGCGGCCAGGGTTGCGATCAGTGCGCCTTCACTGTGCCCCAGCAGAAACACTTTGCCAAAACGCGGGTCTGCCTTGAGCTTTTCGCCCCAGGCCACGGCATCGTTGACGTATTGATCCAGGCTCAACTGCCGCTCATCCGGCCCGGCAGGCTGGCTTTGGGCAATGCCGCGTTTGTCGAAGCGAACGCTGGCAATGTTGTTTTGCGCCAGGCGCCAGGCGAGTTTTTTCAAACTGTCATTGCGCCCGCCAATCGGATTGTTGCCATCGCGATCAGTGGGGCCTGAGCCCGCAATGAGCAGCACCACCGGCACTGGCTTGTCACTTTTTGGCAACACCAACGAGCCATAAAGAGTGCCGGACCCGGTATCCAGCTCAATGGGGCGCAACAAGACGTTGGACTGAATAGCCGCAAAGGCCTGAGTACCAAACAGGGTTAGAAGCAGAAGGAGTATTCGCAGCATCGTCACGCCATCATTGTTTAAAGTGCCGGTCGCACAAAACCGGATGAGTAAGGTTGGAGGATGAACTACAGAGGCAGCCTGCGTATACTGGCGCGCTTAGTTATCCAAGCTTAGTTTATAGGCTGATTTTCACGGAGCTCCCTGAATGTCCGGCAATACCTTCGGCAAGCTGTTCACTGTTACCACCGCAGGCGAAAGCCATGGTCCGGCGTTGGTCGCTATTGTAGATGGCTGTCCACCCGGGCTCGAGCTGTCTCTTGAAGACCTGCAACGTGACCTGGACCGCCGCAAACCGGGTACTAGCCGCCATACCACACAGCGTCAGGAAGCCGACGAAGTCGAGATTCTATCCGGTGTGTTTGAAGGCCGCACCACAGGCTGCGCCATCGGTTTGTTGATCCGCAATACCGATCAGAAGTCCAAGGACTATTCGGCGATCAAGGACTTGTTCCGTCCGGCCCACGCCGACTATACCTACCATCACAAGTACGGCGAACGCGATTATCGCGGAGGCGGGCGCAGTTCTGCACGTGAAACTGCCATGCGGGTAGCCGCAGGAGCCATCGCGAAAAAATACCTGGCTACCCAGGGCATCGTGATTCGCGGGTACATGAGCCAGTTGGGCCCGATTGAAATCCCGTTCAAGACTTGGGATTCGGTGGAAGAAAACGCCTTTTTCAGCCCCGATCCCGACAAAGTGCCAGAACTTGAGGCCTACATGGATCAACTGCGTCGTGATCAGGATTCCGTGGGCGCGAAAATCACCGTGGTCGCCGAGGGCGTGATTCCTGGTTTGGGCGAGCCTATTTTTGATCGGCTGGATGCCGACCTGGCTCACGCATTGATGAGCATCAACGCGGTCAAGGGCATCGAGATCGGCGCCGGCTTTGCCAGCGTTGCCCAGCGCGGAACCGAGCACCGTGACGAATTGACCCCCCAAGGCTTCCTAAGCAACAACGCGGGCGGCATTCTGGGTGGTATCTCGTCAGGCCAGCCGATTGTTGCGCACCTGGCGCTCAAGCCAACGTCCAGCATCACCACGCCGGGTCGCTCTATTGATAAAGAGGGCAATCCGGTGGACGTCATCACCAAGGGGCGTCATGACCCGTGTGTGGGCATTCGTGCAACCCCGATTGCCGAAGCCATGATGGCCATCGTGCTGATGGACCACTTGCTGCGCCACCGCGGGCAAAACGCTGATGTGCGCGTGAGCACGCCTGTATTGGGTCAGCTGTGATTCAGTGGCCGTTGAGCGCCATGGTCTGACGACGATGGCGCCTCTTCCTTACTGGCGTTTGTCAGGGTTCTACCTTTTTTACTTCGCATTACTCGGTGCTACAGCGCCTTTTCTGGCGCTGTACTTCCATCACCTCGGTTTTTCCAGTGCGCGTATCGGCGAGTTGGTCGCCATTCCGATGCTGATGCGCTGCGTAGCCCCCAACCTGTGGGGCTGGTTGGGGGACTACACCGGCAAGCGCCTGCTGATCGTAAGGCTGGGGGCGTTTTGTACCTTGCTCGGTTTCAGCCTGATCTTCATCAGCAAGAGCTACGCTTGGCTGGCGTTGGTCATGGCATTGCATGCGTTCTTTTGGCACGCCGTGCTGCCGCAGTTTGAAGTCATTACCTTCGCCCACCTGCGCGAACAGCCCGAGCGTTATAGCCAGGTGCGGTTGTGGGGGTCGATCGGGTTTATTCTCACCGTGGTCATTCTAGGGCGTCTGTTTGAAGGGCTGAGCCTGGACATTTACCCGGTAGCGCTGGTGGTGATCATGGCCGGCATTGTGTTGTGCAGCCTGTGGGTGCCCAATGCGCAACCTTCCAGCCAGGGCCGAAAACCACTCGAAGGCGGCTTTTTCAAGCAATTGCGCAGCCCCGGCGTGCTGGCTTTTTACGTCACCGTTGCGCTGATGCAAATGAGTCATGGCCCGTATTACACCTTTATCACTTTGCACCTTGAAGACTTGGGCTACAGCCGCGCCGTGATCGGCATGCTGTGGGCCTTGGGGGTGGTGGCCGAAGTATTGATGTTCCTGGCCATGCGCCGCATTTTGCTGACGTTCTCGGTGCGTCGCGTGTTGATGGCCAGCTTTGCCCTGGCTGCCTTGCGCTGGCTTATGCTGGGATCGTTTGCCGAATATCTGTGGGTGTTGCTGCTGGCGCAGTTGCTTCACGCAGCCACTTTCGGCAGTTTCCATGCGTCTGCCATGAGTTTCGTGCAGCGCAGTTTTGGCCCCGGTCAGCAAGGGCAGGGGCAGGCGCTGTACGCCACTCTCGCCGGTATGGGCGGGGCGGCTGGCGCCTTGTATGCCGGTTACAGCTGGAACACCCTCGGGCCGACTATCACCTTTAGTATTGCAAGCCTCGCAGCACTGGCTGCAGCCGTTATCATCGCTACTCGACTGCAAGAGGACAGGGCATGAGCCTTACCCGTGAACACTTGAGCCTGGAAATCATTGAAGCCGGGCGTTTTTTATATGGCCGCGGCTGGTCGCCGGCCACCAGCAGCAACTATTCGGCTCGGCTATCGGCCAGCGAAGCGCTGCTGACGGTCTCCGGCAAGCACAAAGGCCAGTTGGGCATGGACGATGTACTGGCCACGGATTTGTCAGGCAATAGTCTGGAACCTGGCAAGAAGCCATCTGCAGAAACGCTGTTGCACACTCAGCTTTACAGCTGGCGCCCGGAGATCGGAGCGGTGTTGCATACGCATTCGGTGAATGCCACGGTGTTGTCGCGTTTGACGCCCGGTGACAGCATCGAGTTTGAAGATTACGAGCTGCAAAAGGCCTTCAGTGGCATTTCGACTCATGAGTCGAAGGTGCTGGTGCCGATTTTTGACAATGACCAGGACATCGAGCGTCTCGCTGCCAAGGTTCAGCCGTGGCTGGATGCGCACCCTGACTGTGTGGGCTATCTGATTCGCGGCCATGGCTTGTATACCTGGGGGGCGCGCATGAGCGATGCCTTGCGGCAGATCGAAGCCTTCGAGTTTCTATTTGAATGTGAGCTGAAAACTCGCGCCGTGCTCAACCGTTAACGCTGACTTCACTTCGAAGAAGCTCACCGCCTGATTAGAACGGTCTGCCTGAACTGCCTGGAAAAGGCCGAAAGTGCACGCCGAAGCTGAGGAACTAGATCCATGAGCAGCCTTTCCGTTTACCACGTGTCGAGCCCTGATCTACCGAACAAGGTATTGACCCACGTCGATGACATCGCCTCCACGCTGGCCGAGCAGGGTGTTCGCTTTGAACGCTGGCAGGCCGCTGTGCCGATCCAGCCAGGCGCCAGCCAGGAAGAAGTCATCAACGCTTATCGCACGCAGATTGACCGTCTGATGACAGAGCACGGCTATGTGACCGTCGATGTGATCAGCCTGAACAGCGATCACCCACAAAAAGCCGAGTTGCGCGCCAAGTTCCTCGATGAACACCGTCATGGCGAAGATGAAGTGCGTTTCTTCGTTGCTGGTCGTGGGCTCTTTACCCTGCACATCGACGACTATGTGTATGCAGTGCTGTGTGAAAAAAACGATCTGATCTCAGTCCCGGCGGGCACTCCGCACTGGTTTGACATGGGTGAGCATCCGCATTTCGTGGCCATTCGCCTGTTCAACAACCCTGAAGGCTGGGTTGCCAATTTCACCGGTGAAGACATCGCCAACCGTTTCCCGCGCCTGGAAGACTAAGGAATCTCTATGCCGATCAAAGCCATCCTTACCGACATTGAGGGCACCACCAGCGCTGTCAGCTTTGTGATTGACGTGTTGTTTCCATTTGCGGTCAAGCATCTACCCGACTTCATTCGTAAACACGCGGATAACCCTGAGGTTGCAGTGCAACTGGGCGCGGTGCGTCTGGACAGTGGCGAGCCCGAGGCGGATGTTGAGCGGGTGATCAAGATTTTGCTGCAATGGATCGCCGAGGATCGCAAGGCTACGCCACTCAAGGCGCTGCAAGGCTTGATCTGGAAACAGGGGTACGAAGCGGGCGTGCTCAAAGGGCACGTTTACCCGGATGCCGTGGCGGCGCTTAAAGCCTGGCATGAGCAAGGGTATGACTTGTACGTGTATTCGTCAGGTTCGATCCAGGCGCAGAAGCTGATCTTTGGCTGCTCTGAGGCGGGCGATCTGACCCCGTTGTTCAATGGTTACTTCGACACCACTTCAGGGCCCAAGCGTGAGGCCCAGTCGTATCGGCACATTAGCGAAGCCATCGGTTGCCCGGCGGGCAAGATCCTGTTTTTGTCCGACATCGTAGAGGAGCTGGATGCGGCGCAAGAAGCCGGAATGCAAACCTGCGGGCTGGCGCGAGACGGTGGGAAGAAGCTGGGTGATCATCTCACCGTGAGTAGCTTTGCCGAGATTGATCCCACGGACATTTAATCCATAACGCTGCAGGAGCGAACTTGTCTCGCAATCTTTTTAAAACCAAAAGATCACGAGACAGACTCGCTCCTGCAGGCGGCTAAAGGCTTATTAGCGGGTGTGATAGGTCGGCAGGGCAAAACGGTGCTGGCTTTGTAGCAGAGAAATCGTTGGCAGTTCATCGGCAGTGCCCGCCAGATCGCGTCGAATAGCACTGATCACCCACGTCAACTGTTCAGCTGTGTGCAGCTGCGCGTATGAAATAACGCGCTGAGTCTGTTTGCCTTCGCTGTCACACAGCGTCAGCAACACACCGCCATCCGGGCGAGGTTTTACGTTGACGGTGTAGTTCGAGAACAGGGACGCGAATTTTTCTTGGATCAGGCTCATGTGATTAGGCTCCATTAGCTCATCAAGTGCTTGCATGGAGTAAAGGTAGCAGCGATTGTGCCAGTATCCAGTTTTGAAAAATTCCTTATAAATCAATGATTTGTATGTTTTTGAAAATGCGGATTTCGTGCATTTTGCATGAATAGCCATCATGCATCCTGCATTTTGCCCACTTGCATCATGGTTTGAGCGTACTGAGGTCAGCGGTGACGTTGATTGATTGTATCTATGACGGCCTTGAGCAAAAAAGGGATGACACATTTAGTTGCTCTCAGGAAACTAGGGCTTTGTGTAGTCAATCTGGAGCCTCAAATGTCAGACCAAAAGCCAGTCGATCAATCGCGGCAGATGACCCCCGAGGAAGCGGCAGACTTTGCCGAGCAGGTGTTCAACAAGGCTCGCGAAGGCGACGCCGCCATGCTGGCAGCGCTGTTGAGCAAGGGGTTGCCGGCCAACCTGCGTAATCACAAGGGCGATACCTTGTTGATGCTGGCCAGTTACCACGGGCATGTTGAAGCTGTGAAGGTGCTGCTTGAGCACCAGGCTGACCCTGAAATGCGCAATGACAATGGTCAAAGCCCCATTGCTGGCGCTGCCTTCAAGGGCGATCTGGCGATGACTAAAACCTTGGTCGAGGGTGGGGCGAACGTCGAGGGTGCTTCGGCTGATGGCCGCACAGCGCTGATGATGGCGGCGATGTTCAATCGCACAGAAATCATCAAGTACCTGGTCAGCAAAGGTGCTGATCCCAAAGCCAAGGATGCCAACGGCATCACTGCGCTGGATGCGGCCAAGACCATGGGTGCTACGCAAAGCATCGCGTTGTTGGATGAGCTGCTGGGCTGATTACATGCCCTTGAGGCGCGCATTTGATATATCCTGCGCGCCCTCAATTTTCCTTGTGACAGGCCTTGCCCATGAAAAACACTCTCGTTGAACTCATCAGCAAAATCAGCTCTGGGTGCATGGGCGATGACGAGATACTGAAGATCGCTGATGAGGCGGCGCAGGCCTACGCCGATCAGGACGCTTTTCTAACTGCCAATCCGGACATCAACTACGACGATACTTTTCCTATTCCGCTGGGAGAATGGGTGGTGATCGGCAGCCTGCCGGACACGGTGCTGTTCCAGGCCGACACCTATGTCGAGTTGTTTACCCAGATTGTGGCCTCGTTCGGCCCTGACGTTCCTTTCAATATCAAACCCAAGCAACTCGCTAAAACCGAAGCGTTGACTGCGCTCAACCGTATCCAGATCCAGATGGGCAGCATGAACCGTGAAAACGGCGGCTACGTGCTGGTTAACCTGAGCCAGCCGCTTGATGACGAGCTGCAAATGGTGCTGGTGTATGGCAATGACGTGCCGCGGGTGCTGGCGTTGTGCGCCGAAGTAGGGATCAGTGCCGCGCCGGCGCTGGAAGCGTTGAAAGTCGCTGTTCACGTCTGATGGGTGGGCGCATGCAATAAAAAACGGAACCCTTGGTAGAGCTGACTATCCTAAGTAAACACGCACTCACTCAGGAGCAACATCATGGGTTCGACGTTTAATGGTCTGATCGGTCTGATTATTCTGGCGCTGGATATTTGGGCCATCATCAATGTGCTCAAAAGTAATGCCGAAACCGGGATGAAAATCCTGTGGGTGCTGTTGATTATCTTCTTGCCGGTGCTTGGGCTGATTATTTGGGCCATCGCCGGGCCGCGGGGCAATGTACGCATTTAGGCCGTCGATCAGTGGGTGGTGATGCCCCGAATTGTCGTCACCCACTGAGTTTGTCAGTGTCAAGGTTCGACCTGTCATGCTCCTCGACGTAGAATGCGCGCCTTTCTTGGGCAGTTGAATCTATGTGCCGTGCAAGTGGTGCGTAGCTCAACTGTCGATCATGGGCGGGTGACCGTCCGTTGCCATCAGCATTCAAAGGGACTTCTCATGACTGAAGTACTTAGCACCGACTATCTCGAAACGCTCTATGAAGGTTATGGCCAGCGTTTTCGTATGGACAAGCTGCTGCACGAAGTGCGCACTGAGCACCAGCGTCTGGTGATCTTCGAAAACCCGGTGATGGGCCGGGTGATGGCGCTGGACGGGGTCATTCAGACCACCGAAAAGGACGAGTTCATTTACCACGAGATGCTGACCCACGTGCCGATTCTGGCTCACGGCGCGGTCAAGCGGGTCCTGATCATCGGGGGCGGTGATGGTGGCATGCTGCGTGAAGTCACTAAGTACGCTGACATTGAACACATCACCATGGTCGAGATCGACGGTACCGTCGTAGAGATGTGCAAAGAGTTTCTGCCCAACCATTCCAAAGGGGCCTATGACGATCCGCGTCTGAACCTTGTGATCGATGACGGCATGCGTTTTGTCGCGACCACTGAAGAAAAGTTCGACGTGATCATCTCGGACTCCACCGACCCTATCGGGCCGGCGGAAGTTCTGTTCTCGGAAAACTTCTATCAGGCGTGTCACCGCTGCCTGAATGAAGGCGGTGTTCTGGTAACCCAGAACGGTACGCCGTTCATGCAACTGGAAGAAGTTAAAACTACCGCCGAGCGCATGCGCGGTCTGTTTGCCGACTGGCACTTCTATCAAGCAGCCGTACCGACTTATATCGGTGGTTCGATGACGTTTGCCTGGGGCTCGACCCACAGCGATTACCGTAAGTTGCCGCTCGAAACCTTGCGTCAGCGTTTCGCCGGCAGTGGCATCGTGACCCGCTATTACAATCCGGAAGTGCACATTGGCTCTTTCGCTTTGCCGCAATATGTATTGCAGGCGATTAACAAGCCAAGCAACACGTAACGCACAGCAACTACCAGAAAGGGCCGAAAGGCCCTTTCTTATGTTTCAAATTATGCTTTTGCACAAAATTTTCACGTGCCGTGCCTGACAATTTGCGTGCAAAATTTCGGCTCGATGGCTTCTCAGAAGACACCCATCTGGATTTCCCATTCAGATGTCGAGCCAAACCCTGTGCATTTAAGGGTGCAGTATCAGTGGTAAACCACCGGTGATCGTGCAACATTTGCCCGCCCGCGCATGAGCTCCCTGCATGTGTGCCTTCTTGGCGCAGGTGCTGGCCGTGCACAGAAAAGCCACTTCAACTTGAACCAATGGGTCCTTTAACGACATGGCAAACCCGGACGCCTTAAAACAACAGAACGCTGCCAAGCGAGTGTTGCAACCGACCGTCAAATCGCATCTGGCGTTTACGCTGCTCAGCGCCTTGATCATGATGCTGATGTTTACCCTGTTGCGGGTGGCATTGCTGGTTTACAACCGGGAAATGATCCTGGATACCCCGGCCTCGACTTTCCTAGAAGCCTTTTTCAATGGTCTGCGCTTTGACTTGCGCATCGTGGTTTATCTCAGCATTCCGTTGCTGCTGTCGTTGCTCAGCGCGCATGCCATGCGCCTGCGCGGCACCATGCGTTTCTGGCTCACTGCAGCCTCCAGCCTGGCGTTTTTTCTGGGCCTGATGGAGTTGGACTTCTACCGCGAGTTTCACCAGCGCCTCAACGGTCTGGTCTTCCAGTATGTGAAGGAAGATCCGAAAACCGTGATGAGCATGCTGTGGTACGGCTTCCCGGTGGTGCGTTATCTGCTGGCCTGGGCCGTGGGTACAGTGATCCTTTATTTTGCCTTCAAAGGTGCAGACCGTCTGACCCGTACACAGGCCAGCCAGGGCGCTGCGACATCCGACGCCAAGCGTGCGGTTGCCCCGTGGTACGCGCGCATTGCCGTGTTCATGGTGATTCTGGTGGTGTGTGTGGTCGCTGCTCGTGGCACGCTGCGTCAAGGTCCTCCACTTCGCTGGGGTGATGCCTACACAACCGATTCCAACTTCGCCAACCAGTTGGGCCTCAATGGTTCCTTGTCGCTGATCTCCGCAGCGCAGAGCCGTTTCTCTGACGAGCGCAGCAATATCTGGAAGGCCAACCTGCCGCAACCAGAGGCTCAGCAGACCGTGCGTGACATGCTGCTGACCGAGAACGACAAACTGGTCGACCCGGATACGGCACCTGTGCGCCGTGATACCACGCCGCCAGAAGAAAAGACCCTGCCGATCAAGAACGTCGTGGTCATCCTGATGGAAAGCTTCGCCGGCCACTCAGTGGGTGCACTGGGCCGCCCGGGCAATGTGACACCTTACTTCGACAACCTGGCCAAGGAAGGCTTGCTGTTCGAGCGTTTCTTCTCCAACGGTACGCACACGCACCAGGGCATGTTCGCCACTATGGCGTGCTTCCCGAACCTGCCGGGTTTTGAATACCTGATGCAGACCCCGGAAGGCAGCCACAAGCTGTCCGGTCTGCCGGAACTGCTCAGTGCGCGTAAGTACGATGATGTGTATGTCTACAACGGCGATTTTGCCTGGGACAACCAGTCTGGTTTCTTCAGCAACCAGGGTATGACCACTTTCGTAGGGCGTAACGACTTCGTGAACCCTGTGTTCTCGGATCCTACGTGGGGTGTGTCCGACCAGGACATGTTCAACCGTGGCCTCGAGGAGCTGAAAAAGCGTGAAGGCAAAGAGCCGTTCTATGCATTGCTGCAAACCCTGTCCAACCACACGCCATACGCCTTGCCGACTCCATTGCCTGTTGAGCGCGTAACCGACCGTGGCTCGTTGAACGAACATTTGACCGCCATGCGTTATTCAGACTGGGCGTTGGGTCAATTCTTCGAGAAGGCGCGCAAAGAGCCGTACTTCAAGGAAACCCTGTTTGTGATCGTGGGTGACCACGGTTTTGGCAACGAACAACAGATCTCGGAAATGGACCTTGGACGTTTCAACGTTCCGCTGTTGTTGATCGGGCCGGGCATCCAGGAGAAGTTCGGTGCACGGGTTGATACCGTGGGCACTCAGATCGACATTGTGCCGACCATCATGGGCCGTCTGGGTGGCGAGTTCCGTCAGCAATGCTGGGGCCGTGACCTGTTGAACCTGCCGGAAGGCGACAAGGGTTCAGGCGTGATCAAGCCGTCGGGCAACGATCAGACCGTGGCCATCATCAGTGGCGATCATCTGCTGGTTCAGCCTAAAGACATGCCCGCCAAGGTTTGGCAATACAATTTGGGGCCTAACCCGGGGGCTAAAGTCGTGACCGACTCGCCAGACGAAGCCGAACTCAAGAAGAAGCTCGAATCCTTCTTGCAGACGGCGACCAAGAGCTTGTTGGATAACACAGCCGGTGTAGTTGATCCGAAGTAACTCGATGTAAAAAAGAAGAGGCCTTATGGCCTCTTTTTTTCGCGCGTATTTCAGTGGTCGCGCCGTTATATCTTTCCAAGCAGAAGCAGTATCAACAGCACAACCAGCACCGTGCCGATAAGGCCGGAGGGCCCATAGCCCCAGTTTCTTGAGTGAGGGAAAACTGGCAGTCCGCCCACCAGCAGCAAGATCAGGATGATCAGAAGAATCAGGGTCATGACTATTTCCTCATTGATGGATGTCAGTAAGGACGGCGCTCAGTGGGCGTTGTATCCACTGCTACGTACGCTCTTAATAAGTCCGACTTGCATGGAGCGAGGAAAATTCAACTTTTTATTTGGCGCGGCTTGTTAAGCGTGGGGTATTGCCTGGCCAAAGTCGGCCGGGTAGGGTGGCGCGCTTGTCTAGGGAGGGAAATATCGATGCTTAATTACGTTTGGTTTTTTTTAGCGGCCCTGTTTGAGATTGCAGGCTGCTACGGGTTCTGGATGTGGCTGCGCCAAGGCAAGAGTGTGTTGTGGGTAGTGCCGGCTGTGTTGAGCCTGGCGGTGTTTGCACTGCTTTTGACCAAGGTCGAAGCGGCTTATGCGGGACGGGCCTATGCCGCGTACGGCGGGATCTACATCGTAACGTCTATCGCCTGGCTGGCGGTGGTTGAACGAGTCCGACCATTAGGGTCTGACTGGATTGGCCTGGTGCTGTGCGTCATTGGAGCAACGATCATTTTGCTGGGGCCACGTTTTTCCGCCCAGTAGGACAATGTGCCTTTGATGAGGAATTTTCGACAGGTGTCTTGTAGGACATTTAACTTTATTGCGTAGGGTGTAATTCCGATAAAAGTAAGCCACAACTGAATTGTTGTGTAGGGATTGAAGTGGCGTTTTGCGCGGTTCAGTCTTCGTGGCCACATACCTTTAAGGATGAGAGCCATGCAAATACTTAAACGCGTTAGCGGAGAACATTTCTGTATCGGCGAAGACATTATCATTCATGTCATTTGCGTCAGTGGCAGCCACGTGCGTCTTGGGGTTGAAGCCCCCAAGAACGTCAGTGTGCACCGGGCCGAAATTTTTGAACGGATCAAAAACAAGTTTGCTGGTCATTTGACCATCGAGCCTTTACTCAAACGTTAATCAAAGAGCTCTTTGGGTACGGCATGCTTGGGTACCAATTGGCATTGCTGGCTTTCCAGATCAAAGAAAATAACGGCTTGCCCTTTGCTCAGAGCGTGGCGCACCCGCAGGACGCGGGTCTCTTGTGGCGTGTCATCACCGTTGTCAGTGCCATCGCGGCTGACGAAGTCTTCAATCAGGCGGGTAAGGGTGTCTGGTTCAAGCTGGTCGTAAGGAATAAGCATGGGGCGATCTCGTAAACAGTCCGGGCGATGCTACTGGCCTGAGGCCTGTACGGCTAGCCCTGTAGCATCGTTGCACTGCTGATTGTGTCTGTCTGGCTAGCGCTGCCAGATGCCTTTGCCCGTGAGTCGAGCACGATCATGGGGTTTGTCGAAGTTAAGTGCAGGGCCTTTAGGAATGATCCCGGTAGGGTTGATCGTGCGATGACTGGCGTAGTAGTGCCCTTTGATGTGAGTGAAGTCCACAGTTTGCGCCACCCCGGGCCATTGATAGAGTTCAAGCAACCAGTTGCACAGGTTTGGATAATCGACAACGCGGCGTTCATTGCATTTGAAGTGGCTGTAGTACACCGCGTCAAAGCGAATCAGCGTTGTGAAGAGTCGTACGTCAGCTTCGGTCAGATACTCACCTGCCAGGTAGCGATGAGTTGCCAGGTATCGCTCAAGCTGCTCAAGCTCATGAAACACATCATCATAGGCTTGCTCGTAAGCAGATTGCGACGTGGCGAAGCCGGCGCGATAGACGCCATTGTTCAGTGCCGGGTAAATGCTGGCGTTCCAACGGTCGATGTCAACGGCTAATGCCTGCGGATACAGATTCAGCGTATTGCCGGTCAGCTCATTGAATGCGCTGTTAAACATACGAATGATGTCGGCGGATTCGTTGCTGACAATGCATTGGCGCTGCGAATCCCACAATACCGGGACGGTTACGCGGCCAGTGTAGTCGGGCGTGTCGCGGGTGTAGCGTTGATACATGACGCGCAGGTCGTCCAGTTTATCGCCCGTTGACCCATGCGCTTTATCGAACGTCCAGCCGTCTTCGAGCATCAGCCAACTGACCACCGAAACATCGACCAGGGCGTCGAGGCCTTTGAGCTTGCGAGTAATGAGCGTGCGGTGGGCCCATGGGCAGGCCAGTGATACATACAGATGGTAGCGGCCGGCTTGCGCCGCAAAACCGCCCGTGCCGGTTGGGCCCGGAGCCCCATCGGTTGTCACCCAGTTGCGGCGTTGTGCTTGTTCACGCTCGAAGGCGCCGTCTTTGCTGCTTTTGTACCACTGGTCATGCCAGTGTCCATCGATCAACAGGCCCATAGTGTGCTCCTTGGCAATTGTGCGTTGGAGCCCAGTCTAAGGGCCTGAGTTCGGACGAATAGTGCAAAACCTCGGGGTTAACGATCGGTTAAATCGATTTGTCGCGGTTATCCCAATACTGCTGAGCCAGCTCGAGCGCTTGTTCTCGCGCAGTGCCCAGCCCACGCAAAGCCAGAGCCATAGTCGAGAGCAGGGCCAATTGCGGGTAACTGTCTTCGATGTCGCCCCGCCAAAGCGCCTTGAGATGCTCCGGGTCAAGTGAGGCGGGCTTTACATGGCGCCGGGCCGACAGCGCTGGCCATTCTTCATCCCAATTGACGCCTGCCGTCGTGCCATACAAATGGCTGGCGGTGTCCGGGTTGATTTCAATCTCGCCGCCGTCGCCTTTGATCACGATGCTGGTGTCGCCCAGCAAACCACTGGCCTCACGGTGCACGCTCTGATAGCCAGGATGGAAAATGCTTTGCAAACCGCAGCGGGCGCCAAGCGGGTTGAGCACGCGCGCCAATGAGTGGATAGGTGAGCGCAGGCCCAGAGTGTTGCGAAGATCAATCATGCGCTGTAATTGCGGCGCCCAATCCTGCAACGGGATAAACGCCAAGTGAGTGGTGTTTAGCGCGGTTTCAACGCTGTGCCAATCACGGCACAGCGGGATGCCAAGTTCGCCCAGCAATTGTTCGGTGTACAGGCGCCCGGCGGTATGTGCGCCGCCGCCGTGCATCAGAATACGAACGCCGTTTTGCGCCAGGCATTTGGCCGCCAACAGATACCAGGGTAGATGACGTTTTTTGCCTGCATACGTCGGCCAGTCGATATCAACGTTGATTGCGGGCGCCGTCAGGCGTTCGCGCACGGCTTCGGTAAAACCGGCCAATTCTTCGGGGCTTTCTTCTTTATGACGCAACAACATCAGGAAGGCGCCCAATTGCGTGTCCTCGACCTTTTCGTCGAGCAGCATGCCCATGGCTTGACGAGCTTCTTCGCGGGTCAAGCTGCGGGCGCCGCGTTTGCCCTTGCCCAGAATGCGCACAAATTGCGCGAAAGGGTGTTCGGCCGGTGTTTCGAGCGTCAGCGCAGTAATTGGAGTATTCATAGGCAGTTGGTCGGTTTTGGCAGGCCCGCCAGCTTGGCAGCGAGCTTGGCGGGGGTGCCATTAAATAGACGGTTGAGGTGCAAGCTGTTGCCTTTTTCAGGACCTAGCTTGAGCGCCGTGTACTTGATTAGCGGACGCGTGGCCGGTGACAGCTCGAACTCCTGATAGAAGCTGCGCAGCAATTCAAGGATCTCCCAATGCTCGGGGCTCAATTCGATCTGCGCCTGAGCTGCCAAGGCGTGGGCGACCTCGGCAGACCAGTCATTTAACTCCACCAGGTAGCCGTCTTTATCCAGCGCAATTTCTTTGCCATTCAGGAGAAGGGTGTTCATAGCCAACTGTTGACCTTGTCATAGTGAATCGACAGCTCGACAAAGGCAGGGTAATCAACCGCTTTCGCCCACGATGGGCATTGGAGGTTGCGCGCGAGCAAATCTTCGTCGAGGACAAAGAGCTTGAGCGTGGAGCTCTTTTCTTCCAAGGCCTTCAGAGGGTTGCTCTGGGGCTGTAGTGCATAAACCGCGTCGCCTGTTAGCAACAGCGCATCATCGTTGCCTAGAACACGTAAGCAACTGCTTAAGCGCGTGTCTGAGAAAGGCGAGTGGCTCAGGACGTGTAAAGTCGTCATCAGAGGGTTATCACTTGGTCAAAACGGTCAATAAGAGCGCGCACCTCATCGGTTGAAAGCGCTTGGACATCATCGACTGCCAGGCTGGCGGGCGACATCCCACGTTCGGTCAGGCTGTGGCTGCAGGCAAAAACGTCATCAATTCCGAACAACGACAAGGCTTGCAGATTGGCCTGAAGGTTCTTTTGCTGAAGCGCCGCAGCGTTTTGTCCGGGAGCGAGTTGGAACACACCATCGTCCATGAACACCAGCGCAATCGGCAGATCAAAGGCTCCACCGGCCAGCACGATATCCAGTGCCTCTCGGGCGCTTGGCCCCGACCATGGTGCCTGACGGCTGATAATCAACAGCGATTTAGCCATCTCAAGGCCCTCCGAAGCAGATCAGCCGATCGGCGGATTGAATGGCGTCGTGAAGCTGGCCCAGACCAGACAATTCCCACGGTGCTATCAAATTGACCGCCTGGCGCTCGTAGCGGGCAGCTTCCTCTTCATTCAACACACCACGGCGCAACGCGGCCGCAATGCACACCACGCCGTCCAACTGATGCTGGCTGACGAATGCAGCCCACTGTTGCGCGATATCTTGCTCATCTTGCGGTGTGACCACATTGCTTGAGGCGCTATGTACGCCGTCCTGATAGAAGAACAGCCGCACGATCTCGTGACCGCTAGCCAGCGCCGCTTCGGCAAAACGCAGGGCACGGCGAGAAGAGGGCGTATGGGCTGCTGAATAAAGGGCAATGGCAAATTTCATGGTCAACTCTGTCAGCAAATCTGCGGCAATGATAAAGCCAGATGCTCAAAGATGCTTGCAGCAGGCAACAAAAAGCCCGCCGAAGCGGGCTTTCGTGTAGCTGGGTCACTCAGTCATCGCTGCTCATGATGCCGAAAATCTGCAGCAGGCTGACGAACAGGTTGTAGATCGATACATACAGGCTGATGGTTGCCATGATGTAGTTACGTTCGCCGCCATGAATGATGGCGCTGGTCTGGAACAGGATGCAGACCGAAGAAAACAGTACAAAACCGGCGCTGATAGCCAGTTGCAAGCCGCTGATCTGGAAGAAGAAACTTGCGACCACGGCGCCCAGCAGAACAAAGAAGCCAGCGGTGATGAAGCCGCTCAGAAAGCTCATGTCCTTGCG
Source organism: Pseudomonas sp. 7P_10.2_Bac1 (assembly GCF_025465935.1). Lineage (GTDB taxonomy): Bacteria > Pseudomonadota > Gammaproteobacteria > Pseudomonadales > Pseudomonadaceae > Aquipseudomonas. Next base: position 57,567 of record NZ_JANLNV010000064.1, read on the forward strand.
GCTGATCAGCACATAAGCCGACAGACCACCAAATACCAGTGCTGTCATGGCGAATGCCGAACTAACCACTTCCGCGCCGCCCTGCATGCCCAGGTAGCGGTTAAGGATCGGGCCAAGCAAAAAGCCCATGAAGCCGGTCAAGGCAAACGTCGACACCAAGCCCCAAACCGAATCGCGCAGCTTGTTGGTCAAGAAGAACAGGCCATAAAAGCCAATCAGCACCACGAAAATGTTCGGATAACCGACCCGCATCTGTTGTGCGACATAAGCCATAACGCCGCTGAAAGCGAGCGTCAGGGCCAGTAAACCGTAAGTGTTACGCAGGACACGGCTAACCTCTAGCTGCTCGGCCTGCACGCTGTTATTAACGGCGTAATCCTGTTCGCGCATGGCGATACTCCTGTGGTTTGAAATGTTAAGTAGCAAAGATCATAGCAGAGGCTCTGAAACAAGCGATCAAGAGAGTTTGACAACGTGTTTCGTTCAGGTATTATGGCGCCCGCAACAACGATAGGAGGTGTGGCCGAGTGGTTTAAGGCAACGGTCTTGAAAACCGTCGACTGTAACAGGTCCTAGAGTTCGAATCTCTACGCCTCCGCCATATTGCTACACCGACAGAGCCCGCTTTTAGCGGGCTTTGTCGTTTCTGGGGTTTGGAAAAGGGGGCTGCTCGGCGGTGATCGTTTCCGCATCTTTTTGGATCGTTTCCGCAACTGGTGTCGTTTTTGAGTCCGATCCAGCTTTTTGCAGGCTGGTGTTTAACGTACTGGTAAGTGCCTTTTGGTTGTGCACTTTCCATCGATTTAACGTGTTGGCTTAACAATTTCTCCAACCCGCCTGTACACCGTCTCGGTAATCCGCTTGTCCGTGTGCCCTAGCAACCGACTTGCATCCCCCAGGTCGTCAATCTCGCTCGCAGCCTTTGGCCTAATATCCCGGAACTGAAATTGGCGCACGCTTTCGGCCAGCGTCGTGTCCTGGTTATCAAGTGCCTCTTTGACGGCCTGTAGGCGTGCGTCATCAAAGCGCAGTCGCAGCATGGCTGCCGATACCTTCATCCCGCGCTCCGTGATGATCAGATACGGGTTGCGTACGCTCCAGCGTCGACGTTGCTCCAGCAGGCGCTCGACCAGAACTCCCAACTGATTCAGGTTCTCACCATAGCTCAGTCGGATACGCAGCTTTTTGGTGGTCTTGCCTTGGGCAACTTGTAGAAAACCTTCCACTACATCGGCCGCTCGCATCGAAAGTACATCCCCTGGGCGCTGGCCTGTGAGGTAGGCCAGATCCATGGCGTCGCGCAGCTCGGGCACGGCCTGTTTGTAAACGGCGTCCCATATCATCCCTTCTCGGGCGGTCGAAAGTCTAAGCAGATCAACAGCCGCGGGCTGACCTTCAATGCCTCGGGCCGCTACCAGCAAATGCTCAGGGACTGGCCGCATTACCGCGATCTTTTGAAGCTCCCGGACTTCGGACCTATCAGCCAGGACAAGCTCGCCATTCAGCACATCAGAGAGTGCAGGGCGCTTCCCGATGTCATAGCTGGCCGCATCGAGCCCGCAATCGACAAGTGCCGAAATATCTGGGCCAGCCTGCCGGGCGCGGGCTACGGCCAGCGCGAGCATCAACTGCAGGATTTGATAGCGCAATACGAACGGGCATTGAAGGTGGTGGCATGAGGCCGGCCCGCTGGGTGGGCCTTGCGCTGCTGCTGGCCATTGCTTGTTTTGCCACATGGAAAGTGGACGCCTGGCGCTACGGCAAGCAACTGGCTGATCTGAGCGCAGAACATCAAGCCGCTCTGACTCACCTGGTCAACGTCAACTAAGCGTTAATTTTGGAAGAGCAGGGCAGACGCTTTGCTTTTGAACAATGGCTGGCAGCCAGTGACCAAGCCCACTACCGAGCCTTGACCGATGAAAAACCAATCAAGCACGCCTGCGTGATCGCCTTGCTACTGCTGACTTGCGGCTGTCAGTCCTACTCGACGCAACCGCCGCAACGGGTAGTGACGCAATGCAACCCACCACCGGCACCGGCGGCGTGGTTCATGCAGCCCGTCGAGCCCAACTAGACCCAGCGCATGCTCAACGAATTATCGGAATCACCGGCGACGGCGATCAAGGACTGATCGCGTTGCAGGCCTGTCAGGCTTATGCCAAAGAAGTCTCAAGCACGAAATAAAAGGAGCGGCCGAAGCTGGATGCGTCAACATCCAGCCCGGCCACCAAACCCGCAGATCTGTACTGCAAGCCCAGTCAAGGCTCGTGCTCCGTGTGCAAAGCGGAGCGAGCCTAACAACTGTCTATCCATACAGTAAAGGTCTTGCATATTATGTCTTCACCCATCATTCCCTGGATGGGCGGCAAACGCCGCCTGGCCGACCGTCTTATACCCCTGTTCCCACCTCACGAATGCTACGTCGAAGTCTTCGCCGGCGGCGGGGCGCTGTACTTTCTGCGTCCACAGCCTGCGCCTGTCGAAGTGCTTAACGATATCAACGGCGACCTGGTCACCCTGTACCGGGTTGTGCAGAACCACCTGGAAGAGTTCGTGCGCCAGTTCAAATGGGCACTCAGCTCGCGGCAGATATTCGAGTGGCAAAAAATGACCCGCCCGGAAACCCTGACTGACATCCAGCGCGCCGCCCGATTCTTCGACCTGCAGCACCATGCCTTTGGCGGCAAGGTCTCAGGGCAGAGCTTCGGTACCGCCACAACAGCGCCTGCAATCAACCTGCTACGCATTGAAGAAAACCTGTCAGCTGCCTGGCAGCGGTTGTCCGGCACCTACGTTGAGAACCTGCCCTGGCTTGAGTGTGTAGAGCGTTACGACCGGGCGCACACCTTCCATTACATGGACCCGCCTTACTGGCAGACGGCGGGCTACGGCGTCGACTTTCCGTTTGAAAACTACGAGCGCATGGCCGACTTTATGCGGCGCTGCAAAGGCAAGGTGATGGTCAGCATCAACGACCATCCGGACATTCGACGGGTGTTTGAAGGGTTTCATTTTGAGACGACCGAGATCCGGTACACGACCACGAATCAGCGGCAGGGGAAGGCTGAGGTTACGGGGGAGCTGATTGTTATGAGTTGGGAGCCGAGGGATTTGGGAGGACTTTTTTAGTTAGGGGAAAGTTTTAAGTTGATTCTAAGTCATTTGAGCGTTAATCGATTTATTGAGGGGTGTCTTGACTTTGTTATTAATTATATAGGTGCTGGTCTGTTGTGAGTCACCAGAAAGAGCTGCAATTGGCCGAAAAAAATGTTGGTTTATATTAAGATCGTAATGTCTTAAAGGAAATCTGAAGAAGCTCACTCTTCTAGAAGTTATAAGCCTTGAGGTCTCGTATTATTTGGGCTTGCTTTTTAGTGTCGGAGCTTTCCAGATAAACCACTAGCAGTGGGCTCATCATCTGCTTTTGAAGAGGATGTGGTGAAAGTAACTGAATCTGTACCGTAGACTGTCACAGTTAGACTGGAGGGGTGTAGATAATTTAATTGAAACTAAGCTGATTGTTCAAACTATAAAGCACACTATTAAATTCTAAGCGGGGAAAAGGAAAGCTAGAATAAAAAGGGCGCTGGCGTTTTTTCAGTACGAAAAATAAGCCTGTCCCTTTTTAGTTAAAAAATATGTTTAAGTTAATTTTTTAATCTGTTAGCACGTATCTTTCTAATAATCGGAAACAAGAATTCAGTCAATTCGTTCATCCATGGTGGGGTATCTGACTTGTTCGCAATTGCAGTATATCTGAGCGCGAACTTGACTTTGAATCTAGGTAGATTGAACAATTCTTCCATGTTGCGCTGCTCGGTTGCCCGCAAATCGAACGCCAAAGCTGCGGGCCAATCTTCATGATCGTGATTTATAGCTTCCAAGAGAGGTCCAACATAGCTCTTAAACTCGGGATCATTTTCGAAGCTTCTGAGTGTAGCTATAAAGTCATTAGGCGTTAGTGTATCCTCGATGACTGTCGGAGGATGATATTCTACATTGCTTGTTGATTTTAGCATTGTTCGAGTTTCTGTGAGATCATTATGAATGCGCTTGATTTGAATTTGTTTTATTGAATCATTTGCATCATATTTTTCAAATGCCTTATCAGTGTCTAATAGCAAAAAGACCTTGCCTTTGATGTCGTCGCGATGGTCATCAAGAGCCATCTCTAAATATCTAAATATTTTCTTAACATGTTTGGATCCGCCAACTGGTAGAATGAATAATTTTTTTCTTGATAAATAAAAGTCGAGATATATTTTGTCGGCCGACCCTTCGCAAACGATCCATCTATAGTCAGTGCCTGTTATAGAGGCTATCATTGATTGAACAAGATCGTTTAAACCTTTGAGTTCTATATCCGAAGGTAGTTTTCCTTGCGTCGTCTTTCTAAGTTTTGCAATGTCTTCCCTGAAGCATCGCAAGTCAATTATTATTAGTTCGCTCTCAAGCTTAGGGCAGTAAATAGCTACACCGTCAGATACAATTGGCATGAATCCATACCAATGAGTAGTGATAACTGTCTGGACTCGAGCTTGAGAGATGTCTTTCAATTTTTCGAATTGTTCAAAGCACGCGGAGACGTGTAGGGATAATTCGGGCTCGTCTAAAGCAAAGATAACATGATGCTCTCTGGCTGCTTCAGTCTCTAGAAGAAACGCTCTTGCAATATCTATCAAAGCTTGTCTTTTTTCGCCCGAGCTTAGATTGTTCACTGGGACACTATCTTTGCCAACTGTTTTCGTAAGGATTTTACTATCAAAGAAAGCTTCTATGATTTTCTCTGTTAAGTGCGATTGATTGAAGAGGTTTTGTTTTTTTGCAGGTTTTTTATATTCGTAATGTTCAAGTGTATTGGAGATTTCTGCTAGGAAAGCATTGAGTTTTTGGTTGATGTCTGTGACTGTCGCTTTTTTAACTATATTTCTGACTATTTCCTCTATTTTTGTTCCTAAAAGCGCTTGGACTGTTTTACTTTCTATCTTTGTGTATTCTTTGAAGTTGATTTCGGATGGAATGTATATGTATTGGTATGTTGTTTGTATGTATTGAGATAAGGCCTCTTCAAACCCTTGCCAATATTTGGAGCTTTGCAGTGTGTCGAACTCTTCCAAGGACTCAAATATTGAAAAGTACGAGGTGGGTGCTGCACCCGCTGCTGCTTTAATCAGTCCAAAGGGTATAAGATAATAGTTATTAACATCGTAACCATTGCTAAGTAAAATATCTCTATTGGAACAGAATTCGTTGACAGGTTTTGGCGATGAATTAAAATCTTGTGGGGTTGCCGACCATATCATTTCATTAATTTCATCAAGAAACTCATCATGCTCAGTGTGCTGAAAGTTGAAAGAACCTTTTTTTATAAGGAAAATAGGACAGATGTACGGTTCTCTCTCGGGAAACCCTTTGCTCAAACTGTGATTTAAATTCCATTCTGTTGAATTAAAGAAGCTGTCAAGCGCTTCTAAAACAGAGCTCTTGCCTGAGCCATTTTCACCAACAATTGCTGAAAACATGCTGCCGTTAGAAAGAGGTATATAATTTATATTTTGGTATGTTTTGTAATTTCTTAATAGCAGCCCTATGATCACATTCTTCTCCTTTCAAATGCGGTGTGCTCGCATGCTAGCAGATTGCCACAGTAAGTTTTTACAAAGGAAGCTCGGTGAGCGCCCCGTCCCTGGGTCGGCACTGTATATATATACATTTAAAATTTGAAAGCCGTGGGTGCTTGAATAGTCCTTCTCTACTTCAACCGATCCTCAGCCTTCCTATACGCAGCCTCATTCTCACGCTTGTCGACAGCGACCACGAACACCACAATCTCTTGATCAATCACCTGATAGATCAGGCGGTAACCCGCACTGCGCAATTTGATTTTGTAGCAGTCGGGGAGGTCATGTAGCCGGTTAGCCTCAACCCGTGGGTTGGCCAGGATCTCTGCCAGTTTCTTTTTGAATTGCTGCCTGACCGTATCTCCGAGTTTGTGCCACTCCTTGAGTGCGCGCTGGTCAAACTCAAGACTAAAGGTCATCCAGCGTCACCTTTATACGCTGCGGAGCTGCAAGCCGTTCGCGGACGGTGTTGATGAACTGTTCATCTTCTTCGGTCATGAGCACGGGGCGAAAGGGCAACTGGCCGCGTTCTGCGACGTATTGCAAAGCCTGGCGCATCAGCTCTGAAGGCGTGACGCCGAGGCGTTCAAGTTCTTGGTAGGCGCGGGCTTTGAGTTCGTCGTCTACACGGATGTTGATGGAGGCCATAGGTTTGATTCCTGTAATGACAATTGTCATTACAATGGCTGCCATGACTTTTTTTTGCAAGTGCCGTTTGGCAGAGCCTGGATGGGTGTTATGGCTTCAAAATCCTTTCCGCAATCAAAATACCAAACCTTGAAAGACGTGGCCTGTAGCTCTGTAAGAATATTCGTCTTGCGGAATATTAAAAATACTAAGCCGTTGAAATATAACGAATTTTATTCGAGACGGTTGAAAACCGTCGGCTGTAACAGGTCCTAGAGTTCGAATCTCTACGCCTCCGCCATATTGCTACACCGACAGAGTCCGCTTTTAGCGGGCTTTGTCGTTTCTGGGTTTGGGGAAGGGTGCTGCTCATGGGTGGTTTTGGGTGAAGCGTTCCAAAACTTTTTATAATGTGTTCCATAACTCAGCTCATTTTGACAGGTTGGCGGTCGCTCCGATGCGTCTGTGAACCTGCTGCGGTGTGCCCCAGCAGCAGACTTGCCTCGGCGATATCCTTGATTTCAGATGCGGCCTTGGGGGGAATATCCCTGAACTGGAATGCGGCTTTTTAATAGAGCAACTTTCCAAGGCTGTTAGCTTCCTCCGCCTGGGTCCACTCGTATTCTGAGGTGCTTGCAGCCCTCAACAGCGTCCTTGCGCATCATCAACACGTCAGCAGGGCGCTGGCTTATCAGGTAGGCCAGCGCCATTGCGTCTTTCAATTCCTGCGGGGCTGTGGTGTGCACCGCAGTCCACACGGCATCGTTGGCACAGAAGTCACCTGGCTTTTATCGTTTCTTGCGCACGCCCTTGCCATGTTGAATACATGGGACAGAGAGGCGATCCCCAGATTGGCTCGAGCCTTGGCAGTCCTGGTGTCTCGGTCCCCGACAATCGTTGCCGGCCTAATCGAGTCGATCGGGCGTCAGAAGTCTCCGCTAGGAATTAAAAGAAGCGGCCGAAACTGGATGCGTGAACTATACGAGCCACTTCAAATAGCTAGCCCGCTCGATATCAACAACCTCAACGGTTACAGAGCACGACACCAAATCAAGTTCGCTGAGCCTGGTCTGTATCGATTTGGAGAGTATTGTTTTTTGCAACAAGGATCTCCCTGAAAGTATCTTGACCGTTACATGAATAAAGTCGGTCTTGAAACCGCCTACACTATAACTTTGATAGGAAATTGCCCGGGCTTTAATATCGCTACCGTCCGGTTCGAAAAGCTTAGAGTCTAGTGTGCCCTGATAAACTTTCGATGTAAGCAGGTCGCTATCCAGAGTGGCTGAGCACTCAATAATGCAATGAGGCATAATTTCTTCAACTATATCCGTATTATTTTAATGGTGAATTTGAGCGGGTACTTTCGAACGTTTGGTCCTCACTGTCAAGTGGGGGCATTAGCACTAAAGGAGTTGCTCCGGTTGTAGTAAACGCTCGGTGACCGCTGTTGGCCGATTGTGTTGAAAAAATCGGCTATCGTTCTCGCGGTTGAAAAGTGCGCGCTTGGGATTGAAATTTTTACTTTGAACAGGGGCTCCGGACTCAGATTTCACCTAGCTGCGCGCTGAAGAGGCGTTTTCAGTTGTCAGTATACGGTCAGTCTGGAGGGACCGATTTTTCAACACAGCCGACCCTGACTGTCGCCGGAATCAACGGCCGTCCTAGCCGTCAGCGGTCGAATGTCGGAATCGACATCGAACAACTTAAGAACTGGTTATTAGATTTACCGCTGGCAGCGGATCGGCACTGGCCCGCTGGGGTGCTCTGGTGCTATTTGCTGGCTCATTGGATTGTCGCTGCTGAACGGGCATGTTTCGTATGTGTACCTCAAAATGTACCCACCTCGATTCCAAAACAGCCGGTAGACAACGTCGGGCACCTGCTGCCACCGCAGTGGATGCCTTCCTCGCAACCTTGAGTAGGTTTGGCGCTCCCTTCCGGCTACACTAAATATCAATGGCCAAACACTGCGAATCTACACAATGCACTTAAAGCGATTTAGATGTTTTGGAACAGAACCGAATAGCGGCAATGAAGCTTTGGTAATTTTCGAAGGTACTTCCTCAAGATCGTCGATAGCTGAGCGTCAAAGTTTTGCGGCTGCGCAGAAAGTTAATGCTTGTGTGTTCATCAACATAGGGGAGGGTGGCGTCGGACCGTGCGTTCTCGATTTCTATTACCCACATGCCAGAAGTCCTCTCTGTTTTCACGCTTCACTGGCGGCTGCGTATTACATGCACACCCATCATGTTGCTGAATATTCTGGGTCAATGCAGACATCTATGGGTAACCAGTTGTTGACCTTTACGCACTCGGAAAATGAGCTGAGCATCAGTGTCGAACCGGATCAAGTGAAAAGCCCTGTGCCCTCTATGGGTGCCATTGCAAAACTGCTCGGATGCGCTGAAACAGCGATCAAGCCCACCGCGGCAATAGCGTCGGTGGGGAGTCCGAAGCTATTGGTTGAAATGGTCAGTCCAGAGGAGTTGTACGCATTGCGTCCTCAACTAACTGAGATTGTCGAATGGGGGAAGGTGTCCGCTGTGAACGGCATTTACGCCTACGCGCACCGCGAACTGAATAAGTATGAGGGACGAAATTTCAATCATCTAATAGAGAATTTGGAGGATGCTGCAACTGGCGTAGCAGCAGGTGCGCTTAGCGTTTATCTGGCAAAAAACATCATCCTGTACCAAGGAGTCATGCTGGGTAATAGGTGTCAAATCAGTACGTCTCACAGTGATGGAATGATCAGTGTGGGAGGTTTGGTTTTCGAAGCATGACAGCGGAGTTTGCCTGCGTGCTAACTCATTTATTCGCGCGCCGACATGAAGCAAATCATTCAACAATAGGCGACTATTCGAGGGGCAAATGGGTTGTAGGGGGCATTGCCGGTAATACGCAGGCGAACGGAGGTCGAGGGGTAAGGCATGTCCGCTTCTGGCCGATTGCAGCCGTTCGTGACAGGCAGCAATCGGCCAGAAGCGGACGTTCGCAAGCGACCGTTAACGGCCAAAAAAACAGCCGTACAGCAGCGATCGAGGAAGAGCCAAAGCCGTTTATGGCGGCTTGCAACAACGATGGTCCAGGTGCAGACTGCCGTCAGAGAAAACAACTAATTGTGATGAAAAAATGGCTGGCAGACACGTAGGAAAAATTGCATCGCTGCGAAAGCGATTTGGTTTCCTGAACACAGACGATAGCAATGTACGTCTGTATTTTTTGCGAACTGAACAGGATGAGGCGTTTGACTATCAGGTAGGTGATAAGGTTAGCTACGTTCTTGGGGAAAATGATATAGGCCCATGCGCTCTCGACATCAAACCAGATGTAGTATCCCCCGAATTAGATGCCTCTATAGAACTAGATAAGGATACTGGCCAAGACTATATGGCCCAAGCAGTAATTGCTCGGGACAATCGGCGGTTTGATCACGCGGAGACCCTTTTTCGAAAAGCTTTTGAAGTTTCTCCGTCGTTACAGGTAGTTCTAAGCTTCGCCGCTATGGAGAAGAGTCGTGGTCGAAAGAAAGAAGCTATGGAAGTTTATCGAGAAGGGTTAAAAAAATTTCCTGCCCGAAAAATATATGAAGACGCTGCAACTCTGGCTATTTCTCTCGCGTTATTTTCAGAAGCTCGTAGCCTTCTAACAAAAGCACTCGAATACGCTAAACCTGGCACGCTAGGTGGGATTTATTTGCTTTTAGGGCGAAATGCTTTTAAAGAAGATACTGCTGCGTCACTCAAAGAATCAGTAATCCATTATGAACGAGCCATTCAGACACTATCCCCGGCATCATTTCCGGGAAGCGATCTCAGGTCGCTCAACATCGCCCGGCTTCGGGGCCAACACCACAGGGGAAATCTTGCCTTCAGTTTTTTTAGTGGTGAAGGCTTTAAGATTATCGATGTTGAGCCCCTCGATGCAGTAACTCAAGGCGCAGATATTGTGGTTGGTATTGTAGATAAAGAACTAATAGAAAGCTTTGGTGTCGAGACCACAATATTAGTAAGAGTTTACTTTAAGGCTCAAGTATCACTAGCTGATATAGACGAGCTAACTGAAAAAATTGCGGTTTCTGCTGCTGCGCGCGGCACAGATGAACAACTAAGTCTTATCGTAACCGCATCAGTATCGGAAGATCTGAAGAAAGTATTGTTCTCGCGAATTGAAAACAAAAACAAACTTTACCCCGCAGTGATACCGCTTTCTCAGGAGGAGATAGAGACGGGAGCGACTCACGCAACGCTGAATGAGTTATTTGGGCAGTGGCTTTATCGTAGAGATTTATTTAATGTTAACTTCCCCGTCGTTGGGCGGAAATTTTTTGGTCGCAATCGCGACCTTGATGAGTTGAAACATTCAATTACTGATTCGATTCCGGTAGGGTTATTCGGGCTGCGAAAGGTTGGAAAAACATCACTTCTTAAAGAGTTGTCACGAAGAGCCAGGGATAATGGTGATATCTACGTATATGTCGACTTACTCCGCGTCCCCGGAGATGTTAAAAACTTCAGTTGGATTTATTGGCGCTTATCGTTAGAACTTCATCGCCTCGTGTCTTCAAGTGAGACGCTAAAAGTACAAAGCTGGAGGCTCGGGGGCCGCTTTGAAAGCGTTCTAGATATACCCGACGATTTTCCTGTAGCAACAGCTTTTGATGCGGATCTGACTAGTATTCTCAGGTCTATCGACAGTTCGCCCGCTGACTCAAGGCCTAAGCTGGTATTACTTCTGGATGAAATTGAGCGACTTCTTCCTAACTCACAAGGAAAAGAGGGTCTCTCAGGCTATTTCGACTTCTTCAGTTACTTGCGGGGTGTTTCTCAAGAGTCAAGCTCATTTTCTCTTGTGGTGACTGGTGCAAATGCGGCAATCTCGGAAACAGCTCAATTCGAGGGGCGTGATAATCCCGCGTTTAATTTTTTTAAAGAAATCTATCTTCGGTTATTGCCTTCACCCGAATGCAACGCCATGTTAAGCGCTCTCGGGCGAGGAATGGGTATCAAGTTTGAAAAGGGGGCGATCCCTGCAATTGTTAAATTAACAGGAGGGCACCCGTTCTTTTCAAGACAGTTCTGCAGTTTTCTTGCCGAAAAATATATTGAACGGCCGTTACTGGTAACCGATACCATGGTCGACGAAAGCGTCGATCAATATATTCTCTTTTGCGACAAAGATATGCGAGAAATTTTCGAAAGACTTTCGAGAGATTATCCCGACGAGAAAGAATTCTGTCTAGCACTGGCGTTGAATGGTAACAAAGGCCATATATCAAGCGAACTCGTCAAAAGCGGTTCTTCGGGTATTGCGCTGAGGCACTTATTAGGCTATCAGCTCATTGAGCTGGAAGGTGGGCGGGCTAAATTCACCATGCTCTTACTTGATCTATGGCTAAAAAGAAAAATTGGGGAGTTTCACTAATGCGTAGTTTTGACCCCTTTCAAGCCGATGTTCGTATCTTTGCAGGTAGAGAAAAACTTGTAGCGGATCTGAAACGCGACGCTATAAATAGGAGATGTGTACTACTGTTTGGCGGGCGTCAAAGCGGGAAGACAACACTACTCCTTAAGGTACATGAGTCTTTGCAGCGATCGGTAGATGTTGAAAAACTTGACACATTCACTTGTCCAGTTTTTATTGATCTTACTAGGCTTCCTGTAGAAGCGACCCCTGGAGACTTCTTTACCTATTTAATTTCGAGGGCTATTGAGTCGTGCAACGCATCGATTGATGGGTTTCCGATAAATCCTCTAGAGGTAAATGGTTGCGTCACAATAGAGGACTTCTCCTCAAAAATATTAGCTATAACTAGTAGCGCAGGCAACATTGACTTAACAATCCTCTTCCTTGTAGATGAATCTGAACGTGTTTTAGGCGAACGTTTTCCACGCGGCTTCCAAGATAACCTCTTCACTATCCTTTATGGATCAGAGTTAGCTGCTCAAGCAAAGATTGGAATGGTGTTTGCGGGAGCCCAGCAGCTTTTTGTCTTTTCGGAAGATGACACCTCGCCTATTGGCAGCCGCGCGGCATATCATTACCTCCAGAACTTTTCAAAAAAAGATGTGGGTGCTGTCGTGAAGAATATAGAGACAGTATATTCACTTTCTATCGAGGAGATGGTTGCTTCCGAACTACATTCCATGACTGGAGGGCATGCGGGGCTTACGGTTCGACTGTGTGACTTTATTCAGCGTAATGAAGTGAATTCTGTTGAGAGTCTTTCTTCGACGCTTACAGTATTTCGTGCCGAGTGCCGGCAGCTTTTGCGCCTTTGGGCGGCAGCTTTATCGAAACAAGCGAGGGCTATTCATGATGTACTCGCGATCAGTAATCAAATCCCTAATAGTCGAATAGTCTCCATCTTCAAAGAAAATGGATGGGACCCGATGCTTTCTGAAAAGGCAATTGACGAGCTTTTATTTACCGGGATCGGTAAATATGAGAGTGGCTCTCTTGGTACAGCTAATGAAATATACTGGGATTACGTGAGAGAGTATATCGTAGTCGAAGAAGTTTCACTCGCACCCCGTGATGACACAAATGAAGGTCCCACGCACGATGCTATATGGACGTTAATTGAAAGCGCTGAAATCAGCCTTCGATCCTATGTGCGATCAATTTACGAACAAACTTTTGGTGCGGATGTACAGACGAAAGTTGAGCAAGCTATTGGTGGTCCAGCTTTCAACAAAGTGTTGGGAAATGTGGCAAAGTCAAATTCACGTTACAAGTACACGCCGCGTGATCAGATTTTAGGAATCTTTGATGGCCTATATCTCGGTCAACTTGGTCAATTAATAATGTGGAAAGAAGCATGGGCAGCCTTCAGTCATCTTGCGCAAGACAAAAGAGAATTGGAAATAATGCTCGCGCCAATTAATGCTGTGCGGACGGACAAGGCCCATTTTTACAGTGTACCAGTTAGAGAGCTTTCTCGATGCAAACTACATTGTGAGGATTTGATTTTTTTGATTGAAAAGCATAGCCCAAAAAATGCAATATAAGTTTTTTTTCATGTATAGGTTTCCTAGCCGACAGTAATGAGGACGATCTTTTGAGATGAGATTGGAGTGCGCCGCAACCCACTCGTAAAAAACATCGTGAATGATCGTCCTCTCGGACGCCACATCCTTCGGGGACGCTATCATGGCGTTTAACGTAGTAGCTCAATACTCATGCGCAAGTCTGCCATCAGCCTAAAGACTCTTATTCAGCCACTGCGTCGAAATCAAGCACGTTCAGTGCGCCCACAGAGGACCTTGCTCTTGGCCCCCTCTCCAAGACTGCCTCTTCCGGCTCACAACTGAGCGACTCAACCCAGAGAGTTCTCAGGAGCGGCTTTGGGTGGAAAAGGGTCTCTCCTGGCCGGAAGCTGCCCATCGCGAGGGGCGGCAATCGGCCAATTCATTACAAACTCCAGATTAAGCCAACTCCTCAGCACCGCCTCTTAGCTCGAGATTTCTTGAATCGCACCTGCTATTACTGAGCTCCAGTGCGGAGATAGAGGGACACACGTAAGGTGGAAAATAAACCAGCACGCATAAATGCATGAAGGCTCAAAGCATTGCGCCGTTGAAAGCTTACCGTGCGCCACTTCGTGCCTTAGCATGGGGCCACCTTTGAGGTTGAACAGGATGTGGAATAGGTACGTGTTATCCACCCCGAACACCTGCTCTATTTCCCCCCAGTAGTTCGAGAGCAACTGCTTGAGTGACTGATCTTCTTGCGTGAGATCCACATTTAGCTTGGCAGTATTCGATCTGCGGCTGTTCAGCACATGCCTCAGGGCATTCTCAAGCTGCGGGATCAACAGGTGAGCTGCCGAGACCATGTCCCCCTGGACAAGCTTAGAAAAGCCCTGGGAGAAAATTGCCTCGAACCCTGGTGGCACGAATTCACTTCTACAAACAATGGGCTCAAAATGCCGATCATCAATGAGCTGACAGCGGCTCATCGTAATGCACGCTGGCCGAATAAATGCCTCTGTCGCTATATGGTAGTGAAGTCCCGCCTCACTAAGGCTTTCGTGATCAAACCACGCCCCTGATGGTTCACTGCCATGCGGCACATGCGCCGCTGTCGCGATCACCTTTCCTCGTTCATCGGCATAAGACTTGCCGGACATCGACGAGAAGAAGTATTTGTCTCTCTTCTCCAGGCAGTTTTTATGAAGGGCAATTTTGTCTGGGGCGCGACTTGTGAATGCCAGCCGCAGCAGCATTTCGTGAACATCAAGCGGCTCGAATTCTTCTATCGTCGCCCGACGCTCATCCGTTAAATCCATCGGTACACTGAACGAGCCAAACTCGGAAAGCGAATCATCTTCGTGCTGCTGGAGCTCCTTCTTGAGGAACTCGATTCTCTGCGCCATACCGCCAATTGCACGGAGTTCACCAATAGCACTGCGTGTCCATGAAGCTTTTGCCATGGCGGTACTAACTGAGTCCCGCATCCGTAGCGTCTGCTCGACTGCATTCACCCTGCATCTGACAGCAGATTCCTTGTCGTCCACCTTGAGATAAGCACGAGCCGCATGGAGCCATACTTTCTTCACTACCTCAGCATATTGTTTATCTTTCGTAGCTTGTGCCAGTGCCTCGGCTACAGCCGCGATTTCCTGCCATTCAAGCAGTCCACTGGACTGGGCAATGGGTGATAACCTCACGAAGGCGACCAGGCACTCATTGTCCTTGGCCATTTCATAGGCCTGTTTCAGCACCTCCTTGGCACTGCCTGGGATCTCATTCCGCTTGCCAGCAGAGGCATAGATAGCGAACGCCCGATCAATGAGATCAACCACCTTGAAGGGAACTGCAAAATCCGACTCGTATTGATCGAGCAGCTCTTTTTTGAAAAAAAGCTCTACCGCATTCAAATACGAACTGGAGGCAAGCGCGGCGACAGCATGAAGCCTTCGGTTGACATACCAACAGCTGTCAGCGATCCGAGCGCGAAGCAATGGGTGGTCAATCTGCTCGGCTATCTGGACAAGAACTCCCTGCTGCTCGCCCAGGTAATCACTCGGGATGAGCGTCCTCTTACCCTTAAAAATGATCTGAGGAGAGAAGGTGTCTGGCCTGCTGGGATTGAAGTGATAGCTACAGACAACTGCCAAGACGTTATAGGCCCTAAATGCAGCGGCATCGCCTGTATTTTCTGCAATCTGAGCAGCCTCTCTAAGAGCATGCTCCAGCGTGTGAAAGTGCAGCGAGTTACTCATCGCCATGATGGAGGCTGGTTTGATATGCGCGAAGTCCTCCAGAGTTGCCAAATCCATCAACGACTTCTTCTTATCTTCATCCTTGTTCGTCACAAACTTCACCTCACTCGCCCATGTTGGTTTACGGGGTTTCTTCAGTGGCCAAACCAGCCATAAATGATTCTAAACCCCTATTGAACTCTGAGTGAGACAAGCAATTGAACTACACAAAAGCTTATGATGCGCTCTCTCATCGCACCGAGTACTCCTCCATCTTTTGCTGGGTACGATGCTAACAAAAACCCGGCCGGTGACTGACCTTGAAGGGCTGAAGAACTTGCGATGGTGCGGCTATTCCTTGGCATGCTGGCCGGCTCTAATAGGCCTCTAGATGGGGTTTAAAGAGGCTAAACATCGACTACCGAGCTGGCAGGTCACTGTCCCCTCGCGCGCTGAGCGAAGGGCTGCTTTTGGCCGGTAGCTGCCCT
>NZ_JANLNV010000034.1 GCF_025465935.1 Pseudomonas sp. 7P_10.2_Bac1
AGGTCCCCAAGATTTTTTTGTACTTTAAAAACCCCCCCCCCCACCCCCCGCTCCTACACGGAGTTATGGCTTTAGCAATGGATCGCCCGAAAGAGGCAGGCAATACACAACGGTCTTTTTCCAGCCGCTTTGACCGCGCGTACAACGCGGCCTATAGCATTGCTACAGGGTTTGATCAGCCGCACTCAACAACGGCTTGAACGGGGCACGGGGTTAAGAGTCAGACTTTGGGTATTCAGACTTATTGACGGTGATCGCTTGCTCGCTCCAAAGCCTTGCCTGCGGGTCAGCCAAGTGGCGCCCGGCCAGGTGTCGCGCCTGAGGATCACCACCTTTGCCCTTTAAGGTCGCGACGTTGGCCCTTATGTTGTAACAGGGTGGCACAGTCGCACTATCGGCTATTGAGGATGTTGCACATGTATCACGGGGAAAAGCTCAACGCCTGGACCCATCTTGTGGGGGCTGTGGCGGCTGCGGCAGGCAGTATCTGGTTGTTGGTGGTGGCGTGTCTGGACGGGAGTCCGCAAAAAATAGTCAGTGCGGCCATTTATGGTGTGACGCTGGTGCTGCTGTACAGCGTGTCGACGGTTTACCACAGCGTGCGCGGGCGTTCGAAAGTGATCATGCAGAAGTTTGATCATCTGTCGATTTACCTGCTGATTGCCGGCAGTTACACCCCGTTTTGCCTGGTGACGCTGCACGGGCCGTGGGGCTGGTCGCTGTTCGGGATTGTCTGGGGCATGGCGGTGATCGGCATGCTGCAAGAGATCAAGCCACGCTCTGAAGCGCGCATTTTGTCGATCGTGATTTACGCGGTGATGGGCTGGATTGTGCTGGTGGCGGTCAAGCCTTTGCTGGCTGCGCTAGGGACTGCGGGCTTTATCTGGCTGGCCACGGGCGGGGTGATGTACACCGTAGGGATTATCTTTTTTGCCCTGGATCACCGCTTGCGGCATGCCCACGGCATTTGGCACCTGTTCGTCATCTGCGGCAGTCTGCTGCACTTTGTGGCCATCGCCCATTATGTGATCTAGACGACTGTAGGGGCTTGTCTCGCGATCTTTAAACGATCAAAAGATCGCAAGACAAGCTCGCTCCAACAGGGCCGTATTACGCTTTTTTGCGCGGCTTTTTGGTGTCACTGCGAATTTGCGCGTGGCTGATCAAGGCGAAGATAAAACTGCCGCCGATGATGTTGCCGGCCAGTGTCGGGCCGGCAAAGATCAGCCAGAAGTCTTTCCACGGCAATTCGCCGGCAAACACCAGATAGGACACCTCAGCGGTGCCGACCACAATGTGGGTAAAGTCGCCGAGCGCCATCAGGTAAGTGATGAGGATGATGATCCACATCTTGGCGCTCTCCATGGACGGGATCATCCAGACCATGGTTGCAATCATCCAGCCCGAGACAATGCCTTTGGCGAACATCTGGCTGACGTCGTTTTCCATGACCTTGCGCCCTATTTCCAGAAAGGCCTCGTCGGTCGGGGTATCGAAAATCGGTAAATGCAGCATCACGTAGGCCACCAGAAAAGTACCCATCAGGTTGCCGATTAGCACCACCGACCAAAGCCGGAGCAACCGCCCGAAGTTGTTCAGCGTGGGTTTGCTCATGATCGGCAATACCGCCGTCAGGGTGTTTTCAGTGAACAATTGCTGGCGCGCGAGAATGACCGCCAGAAAACCCGCGCAATAACCAAAGCTGGCGATGACCTTGAACGCTTCGGCATCGGGCAGGCGTGAGTTGAGCAAACCCATGGCCATCAGCGATAAGCCCATGGTCAGGCCCGCCGCCAGGGCAGACCAGAACAGGGCGGCAATGCTGCGTTCCAGTTCCTGATCACCTTGCAGACGAATGATTTCGTGCAGGACGGCAGCGCGCGGTGGCTGGCTTTTGCTGATGTCGTGCTTTTCATCAGCCGACAGGTTGGGGGTTTTGCCGCTGTTTTCAGTGTTCATGAGCGGATGGCCGGTGGCGTGTATAAGCGTACGACACGCGCCATCAGCCGCTGTTCACTGAAAACCTCTAGCCGCTGCCTAAGGCTGCGATGGATTGCGTAGCGAACCTTGGGTTGAAGGTCCTGCGGTCCTATCGCAACCTGCCGCAGCGGCTACAAGGTCACAGGCAATCAGGCCTGGTTTTCATCCTGGAACTGGTCTTTGACGTACTTGATTTCAGTGCGGCCGTGAGGCGCTGGCAGGCCGTCTTCACCCAGGTTGACGAAGACCATTTTGTCCACCGTCAGGATGCTTTTGCGGGTGATCTTGTTGCGCACTTCACAGGTCAGGGTGATGGAGGTACGACCGAACTCGGTGGCGGTAATGCCCAGCTCGATGATGTCGCCCTGGCGCGAGGCGCTGACGAAGTTGATTTCGGAGATGTACTTGGTGACGACGCGCTGATTGCCC
Source organism: Pseudomonas sp. 7P_10.2_Bac1 (assembly GCF_025465935.1). Lineage (GTDB taxonomy): Bacteria > Pseudomonadota > Gammaproteobacteria > Pseudomonadales > Pseudomonadaceae > Aquipseudomonas. The sequence goes on from NZ_JANLNV010000034.1 coordinate 2,410, forward strand.
AGTTGAACAATCGCATAGATCGCGGCTTCTTCGTCGATCCAGCGCAGCAGGCTGCCACCGAACAGGGTGCCATTGGGGTTGAGGTCTTCGGGTTTAACCCATTTGCGGGTGTGAAAATTCATATTCGCTCCTGACCGTCTTGCCTGAGATGTGCGCCATGATGTCAGACCTCGGCGCTGAGCTCTATTAACCTTGGACTATGGTCTCGATTGAGCGAATAAAAAAGCCTTGGATAAGCCTTGGGAACCAAGGCGCGGATGGCTATACTCTCCCTCGCTTCAAAAACGGTCATGTTCACCCGGTACCGTTTTCCCGCCACCTGTCCGAGGGGCGCTGCAGCAGGTTCAACCTGTCAGGCTCGGATGGGGCGTTGTTTGTCCAGGGCTCCCTGGGCAGGCACTAAACGCACAACGGCGCCCATTCGCGATTAAACGAATGGAGGCTCTCAATGAGCGCTGTAAACACGCCTGAAGGTTTTACCGACTACAAAGTCGCTGACATGTCCCTCGCCCCGTGGGGTCGTCGTGAAACCTTCATCGCTGAATCTGAAATGCCAGCCCTGATGGGCCTGCGTCGCAAGTATGCTGCCGAACAACCGCTCAAGGGCGCGAAGATTCTGGGCTGCATTCACATGACCATCCAGACTGCCGTATTGATCGAAACCCTGGTTGCCCTGGGTGCCGAAGTACGTTGGTCTTCGTGCAACATTTTCTCGACTCAGGACCAGGCCGCTGCCGCTATCGCTGCTGCCGGCATCCCGGTTTTTGCCTGGAAAGGCGAGACCGAGCAAGAGTACGAGTGGTGCCTGGAGCAAACCATCCTCAAGGATGGCAAGCCATGGGACGCCAACATGATCCTGGACGATGGCGGCGACCTGACTGAGCTGCTGCACAAGAAGTACCCGGACATGCTGAAAAAGATCCACGGCGTGACGGAAGAAACCACCACCGGCGTACACCGTCTGCTGGACATGCTGGCCAAGGGCGAGCTGAAGATCCCGGCCATCAACGTGAACGACTCGGTCACCAAGAGCAAGAACGACAACAAGTACGGCTGCCGTCACAGCCTGAACGATGCGATCAAGCGCGCCACTGACCACTTGCTGTCCGGCAAGCAAGCGCTGGTGATTGGCTACGGTGACGTGGGTAAGGGTTCGTCTCAGTCCCTGCGTCAGGAAGGCATGATCGTCAAGGTGTCCGAAGTTGACCCGATCTGCGCCATGCAAGCGTGCATGGACGGCTTTGAAGTGGTTTCGCCGTTCATCAACGGTCAAAACGACGGCACTGCTGCCAGCATCGACAAGGCACTGCTGGGCAAGATCGACCTGATCGTGACCACCACCGGTAACGTCAACGTGTGCGACAAGAACATGCTGGCTGCGCTGAAAAAACGCGCAGTGGTGTGCAACATCGGTCACTTTGACAACGAAATCGACACCGCTTTCATGCGCAAGAACTGGGCATGGGAAGAAGTGAAGCCGCAAGTACACAAGATTCACCGTACTGGCGCTGGCGAATTCGACCCACAGAACGACGACTACCTGATCCTGCTGGCCGAAGGCCGTCTGGTAAACCTGGGCAACGCCACAGGTCACCCAAGCCGCATCATGGACGGTTCGTTTGCCAACCAGGTGCTGGCGCAAATCTTCCTGTATGCGCAGAAGTACGCTGACATGCCGGCCGAGTTGCAAGCTGAGCGTCTGACCGTAGAAGTTCTGCCGAAGAAACTCGACGAAGAAGTGGCCCTGGAAATGGTTCGCGGCTTCGGTGGCGTGGTCACTCAACTGACCAAGCAGCAAGCAGACTACATCGGCGTGACGGTCGAAGGTCCGTTCAAACCAGAAGCGTATCGTTACTAACGATAGCTGCAAGCTTTAAGCTTCAAGCGGCAAGTAAGAGCAGTTCGTTTACTTGCGCTTCGGGGCTTGAAGCCTGTTTCTTTTTTCGCTTTTTGCAGCTTTGGGCTTTGAGTTTCAAGCGTGAGAGTTCGACATACCGGGCTCTTGGCGCTTGAAGCTTGCAGCTTGTAGCTGGGAGCTTCTCAATGTCCCAAGACCGTCGTTACAGCTTCGAGTTCTTCCCGACCAAGACCGATGCTGGACATGAAAAACTGATGAACACGGCTCGCCAACTGGCGACCTACAACCCCGATTTTTTCTCCTGCACCTACGGTGCCGGTGGCTCGACCCGTGACCGCACGATCAACACCGTGCTGCAACTGGAGAGCGAAGCCAAAGTCCCTGCCGCCCCGCACTTGTCGTGCGTCGGTGACAGCAAGGACGATTTGCGCGGTCTGCTGACCCAGTACAAGGGTGCAGGTATCAAGCGTATTGTCGCGCTGCGTGGCGACCTGCCTTCGGGTATGGGCATGGCCAGTGGCGAATTGCGTTATGCCAATGACCTGGTGAGCTTCATTCGTGAAGAAACCGGCGATCACTTCCACATTGAAGTGGCGGCCTACCCGGAAATGCACCCTCAGGCGCGCAATTTCGAAGACGATATCAGCAACTTCGTGCGCAAGGCCAACGCCGGCGCCGACAGTGCGATCACCCAATACTTCTTCAACGCCGACAGCTACTTCCGCTTTGTTGAGCGCGTTCGGGCTGCCGGTGTCACGATCCCGATCGTGCCGGGCATCATGCCGATCACTAACTACAGCAAGCTGGCGCGTTTTTCTGACGCGTGTGGTGCTGAAATCCCACGCTGGATTCGCAAGCAACTGGAAGCCTACGGCGATGATGCCAACAGCATCCAGGCGTTCGGCGAACAAGTGATCAGCGAAATGTGCGAGCGTCTGCTCGATGGCGGCGCACCAGGTCTGCACTTCTATACCTTGAACCAGTCTGAGCCGAGCCTGGCGATCTGGAACAACCTGAAGCTGCCACGCTGATCAAAGCCGCATTCCCTTGTGGGAGCGAGCAAGCCGCTCCCACGGGTTGTGTGCCATGGCGCTCGACAAAACCGTTGAGCAGCATGAAATCGGCGCGCCGTGATTGCTCTGTTATACTCCGGGTTTTCCGCCAGGCTTACGCCCGGCCGCTCGTCCTTGTACTTGGCATTCAACCCCGTGACTGCGCAGCTTTCAGCCCGCGCGAGCGGTGTTAATGGACCTTGGGACTGGAGCAGGACCGGACGGGATTGCGTCTCCTTAAACGCCATTCACGCCAGGCAAGACTATCCCTTTGGGCCAAGCCCTAACTAGAACAGGATTACTCATGTCCTTTGCTTCCCTCGGTCTCTCCGAGGCTTTGGTCCGCGCAATTGAAGACGCGGGCTATACCGAGCCTACTCCGGTGCAACAGCGGGCCATTCCCGCCGTGTTGCAAGGTCGCGATTTGATGGTTGCGGCTCAGACAGGTACTGGTAAAACCGGCGGCTTCGCTCTTCCAATTCTGGAAAAGTTGTTTCCCAACGGCCACCCGGACAAATCCCAGCGTCACGGCCCACGCCAACCGCGCGTGCTGGTCCTGACCCCGACCCGCGAACTCGCCGCTCAGGTACATGAAAGCTTCAAGCTTTATGCGCGCGATTTGAAGTTTGTCAGTGCCTGCATTTTCGGCGGCGTTGGCATGAACCCCCAGGTTCAAGCCATGGCCCGCGGTGTTGATGTACTGGTAGCGTGCCCGGGTCGTTTGCTCGACCTGTGCGGCCAAGGCAGTGTTGACCTGTCCCACGTTGAAATCCTGGTGCTCGATGAAGCCGACCGGATGCTCGACATGGGCTTTGTCCACGACGTGAAAAAAGTTCTCGCCCGTCTGCCCGCCAAACGTCAAAACCTGCTGTTTTCGGCGACCTTCTCCAAAGACATCACCGACCTGGCTGGCAAGCTGCTGCGCAACCCTGAGCGCATCGAAGTGACCCCGCCCAACACCACGGTCGAGCGCATCGAACAACGCGTTTTCCGCCTGCCTGCCACCCACAAGCGTGCCTTGCTGGCGCACTTGATCACGGCGGGTGCGTGGGAACAGGTCCTGGTTTTCACCCGAACCAAGCACGGCGCCAACCGTTTGGCCGAATACCTGGACAAACACGGCCTCAGCGCTGTGGCCATCCACGGTAACAAGAGCCAGAACGCGCGGACCAAAGCCCTGGCTGACTTTAAAGCGGGTTCGGTGCGCATCCTCGTTGCCACCGACATTGCCGCGCGTGGCCTGGACATCGACCAGTTGCCGCATGTGGTCAATTTCGAGTTGCCTAACGTTGATGAAGACTACGTTCACCGTATCGGCCGTACGGGCCGTGCCGGTCGTTCGGGCGAAGCCATCTCGCTGGTAGCGCCGGACGAAGAAAAACTGCTGAAAAGCATTGAGCGCATGACCAAGCAGAAAATCGCCGATGGCGACCTGATGGGTTTTGACGCCAGTACCGTAGAAGCTGAAAAGCCGGAAGTGCGCGAGCGTCCCGAGGGTCGTAACCCGCGCAATCCGCCACGCGGCCCTCGTGGCGATGGTCCGGGTAACCCGGGCGGTGGCGGTGGTCGTAAAGACAAAGGCAAGGACAAGGGCAAAGACAAGCCAGCTGCTGCACGGGCTGAGCGTCCGGCTCGTGAGCGCAAGCCACGCGAAGGCCAGCCTGCCCGTGAGCCGCGTCAGTCGATTCCGCGTCCAGATGCCAACCGTGCGCCGGACGAATTCCGTGATGACGACATCGACAACTTTGGTAACCGCGCTGACTACGTTAGCCCGTACCAGAACAAGAACGGCCAGGGCCGCGACCGCCGTCCGGGCGCTCCGGCGCAGGGCGCGGGTGCAGGCACTTCGACCCGTTCGGGCGGCCGCCAGAATGGTCCGCGTACTGGTAGCGGTACTAGCACAGGTACCCCACCAGCCAAACGCAGCGGCCCACGCAATGGCGCGCCACGTGACGGCCAGGCCCGTCGCGACAGCCGTCCACCGCGTGATAACACGCGTCAGGAGCCAGCGGTTAAAGGCCCACGTCCGACCCAGCCGAAGATCATGCACAAGGAATCCAAAAGCGATCGCTTTTTGACCCCTGAGCAACTGGATCAACTGCCTAACCGCCCACGCGGTGAAAAGCCAGCGTTACTGACTCGCAACCGCTGAGTGAACGCTGCATGAAAAACGCCCTCGATTGAAAAGTCCGGGGCGTTTTTTTTGGATCAAAAGCCCCTCACCCCAGCCCTCTCCCAGAGGGTGAGGGAGCCGATTGGGGGATGCTTTAGATTTGCTGCGGTCTGGGAGAATGCTGCTGCTTCTGAAAACCCTCACCCCAGCTCTCTCCCTGAGGGAGCCGATTGGGGGATGCTTTAGATTTGCTGCGGTCTGGGAGAATTCTGCTGCTCCTCAAAACCCTCACCCCAGCTCTCTCCCTGAGGGAGCCGATTGGGGGATGCTTTAGATTTGCTGCGATCTGGGAGAATGCTGCTGCTTCTGAAAACCCTCACCCCAGCTCTCTCCCTGAGGGAGCCGATTGGGGGATGCTCTAGATTTGCTGCGGTCTGGGAGAATGCTGCTGCTTCTGAAAACCCTCACCCCAGCTCTCTCCCTGAGGGAGCCGATTGGGGGATGCTCTAGATTTGCTGCGGTTTGGCAGAACGATGCTGCTTCTGAATACCCCGCGATCAGTCCCCTCTCCCTCCGGGAGAGGGTTAGGGTGAGGGGGCTCCTGCTCTTCACACAAAAAAACGCCCCGGCTCTCACAAGCCGGGGCGTTTTTTAGCCGTTTACCAGCGCTATTACTTGGCCTTCACGCCTTCCAGCGAGATGTCCAGGTCCAATGTCTGAGCGGTTGGGCCCGGGCCCTTGATGCCGAAGTCGTTCAGGTTCAGGGTGGTGGTAGCGTTGAAGCCAGCGCGTTCGCCGCCCCATGGATCTTTGCCTTCGCCGTTGAATGTGGCCTTGAAGGTCACTGGCTTGGTCACGCCGTGCAGGGTCAAGTCGCCAGTCACGTCAGCTGTCTTGTCGCCGGTTGGCACAACCTTGGTCGACTTGAAGGTCGCTTCAGGGTATTTGGCCACGTCCAGGAAATCTTTGCTGGCGATGTGCTTGTCACGTTCTGCATGGTTGGAGAACAGGCTGGCGGTTTGCAGGGTCACGTCAATCTTGCTGTCCGCAGGCTTGGTGGCATCCCACGAGAAAGTGCCTTTCCAGTCCTTGAACGTACCGTGAACAAAGCTGTAGCCCAAGTGGCTGATTTTCCAGTCGATGAAAGCGTGCTGGCCTTCTTTATCGATGGTGTAGTCGGCAGCCATGGCTTGGCCGGCGGTCAGCAAGGCAGTGCCGAGAGCCAAAGCAGCGAGCGTTTTTTTCAACATGCGTTCTATTCCTTTTGAATTGAGGTTGAGCATCAGTCTTTGCGGCCCAGCATACGTTTAAGGGTCGCATCACGATCAATAAAGTGGTGTTTAAAAGCGACCAGGCCATGCAATACAGCGAAAAACACCACAAAACAGGCCAGGCACAGGTGCACACTGCCAGCAGATTCAGCCTGATTGGGCAGGCTGGATATCAGTGCCGGTACTTCAAACAGACCGAAGACAGGAATACCAACGCCATCGGCTGTAGAGATCAAATACCCTGCGGCCATGACCGCAAATAAGCTCAAGTACAGAAAAGCGTGACCGAACTTGGCGCCGATGCGGGTGGCAGGGCTATAGCTTTCAAGAGCAGGCGGCGGCGGGCTGACTAACCGCCAGACAACGCGGATCAACATCACCGCCAACAACGTCAGACCGATGCTTTTATGCAGGTCCGGCGCTGCTTTACGCCAAGGGTCATAGTAGTCCAGACCCACCATCCACAAGCCCAACGCAAACAATCCGAACACTACCAATGCAACTGACCAGTGCAGGAAAACGCTTACAGCACCATAGCGAGAAGACGAGTTACGTAGCTGCATTGCCAACATCCTGTGGGAATTGACGTTAAGACTAATGATTTACCTATCGAATGAAAGCGCATTTTTTTGCTGTGAATCATCGATAAATACGATTTGTAGACTGAGATTGAAGTATTAAGCAAGCGTTAACACGAGCTGCTGGATCTGTTTTATGCCGAGACGCCCCACGTATGCAAATACCTGGCGCTGAGGGATAAGCGTAATCACTTGTTACCAGCTTGCGCATTGCATAGGCTTGCAGGCTTGTTTGCCCGCACATGCCGGGAACCCGCGTCAGAGGAGTGGAAATGGGCCTGAATAATCAATGGATGCAGCGCGATCTTGCCGTGTTATGGCACCCCTGCACCCAAATGAAAGATCACGAACAGTTGCCGCTGATCCCGATCAAGCGCGGTGAAGGCGTGTGGCTCGAAGACTTCGAGGGCAAACGTTATCTGGATGCCGTGAGTTCCTGGTGGGTCAACGTGTTCGGCCACGCCAATCCGCGCATCAATCAGCGCATCAAGGATCAGGTTGATCAACTGGAGCACGTGATCCTGGCCGGTTTCAGCCATCAGCCAGTGATCGAGTTGTCTGAGCGCCTGGTGAAGATGACGCCGCAGGGCCTGAACCGTTGCTTCTATGCCGACAATGGTTCGTCGTGCATCGAAGTGGCTCTGAAGATGAGCTTTCACTACTGGCTCAATCGCGGGCAGGCCGCTAAAAAGCGCTTCGTGACCCTGACCAACAGTTACCACGGCGAAACCATGGCCGCGATGTCGGTGGGCGATGTGCCGCTGTTCACCGAAACTTACAAGGCCCTGCTGCTCGACACGATCAAAGTGCCGAGCCCCGATTGCTACTTGCGCCCTGAAGGCGTGAGCTGGGAAGCCCATTCGCGCACGATGTTCCAGGCCATGGAACAGACTCTGGCCGAGCACCATGACACGATTAGCGCAGTGATCGTCGAGCCGCTGATTCAAGGCGCGGGCGGCATGCGCATGTACCATCCGGTGTACCTCACGCTGCTGCGCGAAGCCTGTGATCGGTATGGCGTGCACCTTATCCTCGACGAAATCGCCGTCGGTTTTGGCCGCACCGGGACGATGTTTGCCTGTGAACAGGCCGGTATCACGCCCGACTTCCTGTGCTTGTCCAAAGCCCTGACCGGTGGCTACTTGCCGCTGGCGGCCTGCCTGACCACCGATGAGGTGTACAGCGCGTTCTACGACGACTACCCAACCCTGCGCGCCTTCCTGCATTCCCACAGCTACACCGGCAACCCGCTGGCCTGTGCGGCGGCGCTGGCCACGCTGGATATTTTTGAAGACGACAACGTCATTGAAAACAACAAGGCCCTTGCCCAGCGCATGGCCAGCGCCACGGCGCACCTGGTCGACCATCCGCATGTCTCTGAAGTCCGTCAGACGGGCATGGTGCTGGCCATTGAAATGGTTCAGGACAAGGCCAGCAAAACGGCTTATCCCTGGCAGGAACGCCGCGGCCTGAAAGTCTTTCAGCACGCGCTGGAGCGGGGTGCGTTGTTGCGCCCGCTGGGCAGTGTGGTGTATTTCTTGCCGCCTTACGTGATCACCCCTGAGCAGATCGACTTCCTGGCCGAAGTGGCCAGTGAAGGGATCGACATCGCGACGCGCACGGACGTCAGCGTGGCCGTGCCTGCCGACTTCCATCCTGACTTCCGCGATCCGGGTTAATTTCAATCCTGTGTAGGAGCGAGCTAGTCTCGCGATCTTTTTTAAAGTCAAAAGATCGCGAGATAAGCTCGCTCATACACGGGGACTTTTTACAGAGAATTTAAATGAGAGTGTCCCGCTTCTTTATCGATGCCCCCTTGAGCCTCGGTGAACATGAACTGCCTGAAGCCCAGGCGCATTACATTGGGCGTGTGCTGCGCATGGCCGAGGGCGATGCCCTGCAGGTGTTCGACGGCTCGGGTCAGGAGTTTCTGGGGCGGCTGTTGGAAGTCGGCAAAAAGCGCGTGCGAGTAGTGCTCGACCAAACCGTTGCCGGGCGGGTCGAGTCGCCACTGGCCATACACCTGGGTCAAGGGTTGTCCCGTGGCGAGCGCATGGACTGGGCGATTCAGAAAGCCACTGAACTGGGCGTGACAGAAATTACCCCGATCATGAGTGAGCGCTGTGAAGTGCGGCTCAAGGACGAACGTGCGGACAAGCGCCTGGCGCATTGGCGGCAAGTGGCGATCAGTGCGTGTGAGCAGTGTGGCCGTTCACGGGTGCCGGTGATTCACCCGCCGGTACTGCTCAGCGACTGGATCAAAACCACCGAGGCAGATCTCAAACTGGTGCTGCACCCGGTGTCCGAGCCGTTGACCAGCCACGCCAAGCCCGCGCGCCTAGCCTTTTTGATCGGCCCGGAAGGCGGCTTGACCGACAACGAAGTGGAGCACGCCCAGGCGGCAGGTTTCCAGCCGGCCCGTCTCGGCCCACGTGTGCTGCGCACCGAAACCGCGCCCGTAGTAGCGCTGGCCGTGGCCCAGCAACTGTGGGGTGATTTCTAAACGATTGACCTGTAGGCGCGAGCTTGCCTCGCGATCTTTTAAAGATCAAAAAAGCTCGCGCCTACACAGGAAAACTCGTTACACCATGACCGCGAAGTTCGTCCGGAACTGCTGCGGCGACACGCCCAGCCTGCGCATGAACACGCTGCGCAGGTGATGGGCATCCCTGAACCCGCATTCGTACGCCACCGTCTTGAGGGCCAAGGCCGGGTTTTCCAGCAGTGCCCGCGCCGCATCCACTCGTGCGCCTTCAACAAACTGCGCGGGCGTGATGCCGGTTTCCCGTGCAAAGACCCGTGAAAAATTACGCGCACTCATGTTGGCCGCTTGCGCCAATTCGCTGATGGTCAGATCCGCGCGCAGGTTTGCCTGCACAAACTGTTGCACCACCGCCACCGGCGAGTCCTCAGGGGTGGCCGCGGTCAAAAACGGGCTGAACTGTGACTGCCCGCCCGAACGCTGGGTAAACACCACCAGCCGTTTGGCCACGCTCAAGGCGACTTCTGGGCCATGGTCCTGGCTCAACACGTACAGCGACAGATCAATCCCGGCCGTCACCCCAGCCGAGGTGAAGAGGTTGTCGTCCTGCACATACAAGCGATCGGCCTCCAGCTTGGCGGTCGGGCACACGCGGGCCAGGGCTGCCACATCACCCCAGTGCGTGGTCACGTGGCGGCCGTCGAGCAGGCCCGCGCGGGCAAGCATCAGTGCACCGTTGCAGATGGAGCCGAAGCGCCGCGAGTGATGGCACAGCGTGCGTAGCCAGGTATAAAACGCCGGGCCGAAATCTTGGTCCGGCAACGCGGGCCCCCCTGCGCACAGCACCAGGTCATAGTCGCGACTGGCCTGGGTGTAATGCCGATGCGCCTGGATCGTCAGGCCGTTCGAGCAGGTCAGCAACCCGGCCTCTAACCCCAGCACGTCCAGTTGATAGCGCTTTTCGGGCGGCACAAAGGCATTGGCCTCGGCAAACACATCCATCGGGCCGGTAACGTCCAGCGCCTGCACGCCGGGAAAAACGATCAACGCTATGTTCATGGTCATCAGAGTGAGCCGTCTGCGGGGTGATACATCAAATACCGGCATCGCCCAGTGTGGCAAGCCTGCCCAAAAGGCATGGCCGGCATTGTCACCTGATTGGCACGAATCGCACCTGGATGACGATTGTTGCCATCAAGGTCGCGGTCCACACTGATTCCAACAGCGCCACCCCGGCGCTTGATCGAGGAGTTCGCCATGAGTCAGACCATTGCAGGCATCGCCATTCCGGACAGCGCCCTGGCCAAAGCTACGACCGAATACATCCGTGATGTGGAGTCTGATCTGCTCTATCACCACTCGCGCCGCGTGTTCTTGTTCGGCGCGCTGAGTGGTCAGCGCAAGCAATTGGCCTATGATCCTGAGTTGCTGTACGTGGGGGCCATGTTCCACGACCTGGGCCTGGTGGAAGGCCATCGCACGGACAACGAGCGTTTTGAAGTGGACAGTGCCAACAACGCCAAGGCTTTCATGAAGCCGTTTGGCCTGAGCGACGATGATGTCGAGCAAGTCTGGCTGGCCATCGCGCTGCACACCACGCCGGGCGTGCCGCAACACCTGCGGCCTAACGTGGCGCTGGTGACGGCTGGGGTAGAAATGGACGTGCTGGGCATCGACTATGCCGCGTTCCCCACTGAACAGCGTGAAGCCGTGGTGCATGCGCACCCGCGTGGCGAAGGCTTCAAGGAGTGCATCCTCTGCGCGTTCGCCAACGGCTTCAAACACCGCCCCGACACCACCTTCGGCACGGTGAACGCCGACGTGCTGGTGGACATCGACCCGACTTTCAAGCCAATGAACTTTGTCGAGATCATCCGCTCATCGCCGTGGGTGTCATAACGCCTCGAACTTACTCCACCGGATCGCTCACCGGCTTGGCGATGATCTGTTTCAGTTCGGCGGTCATTGGAAACTCCAGGTTCAAGCCATTCGGTGGAATTGGCTGTTCAAACCAGCGTTGGTAAATCCCGTTGATCTCGCCCGACTGGTACAGATCCGCCAGCGCCTGGTTCACCACCGCCAGCAATTGCGGGTCGTCCTTGCGCACCATGCAGCTGTAGATTTCACGCGATTGCTCGTGGCCCACCACCACCCAGTTGTGTGGGTCGCGGGCCTTGGCGCGTTCGCCATAGAGCAGCGCGTCGTCCATATAAAAAGCCGCAGCGCGACCGGTTTCGAGCATTTTGAACGCCTCGCCGTGGTCTTTGGCGCTGATCACATTCATGTTCATCTTGTGGTCAGCGTTATAGCGCTTGAGGAAGCGTTCATTGGTGGTGCCTGCAGTGGTGACGACGTTCTTGTCGCGCAGGTCGTCAAAGCCCTGGATGCCGCTGTTTTTAGCGGTCAGCAGTTGGCCTTTGACGTAGATAAAACCATACGAAAACGCCACCTGTTTTTGCCGCTCGGCGGTCACGCCGGTCGACCCGCACTCCAGGTCAACGGTGCCGTTCTGCACCAGCGGGATACGGGTTTGCGAGGTCACCAGGTTGTATTTGATCTTCAGTGGTTCGCCGCCGACTTTTTGCTGGATGCGGTCGACGATTTTGTTCGCCAGTTCCACCGAATAGCCCATGGGTTTACCGGTGTTGTCGCCCACGTAGGAAAAAGGCACGGAGGCATCGCGATAACCCAGGGTTATGCTTGCGGAATCGGCGATTTTCTTCAGCGTACCCTGCAACGGCGCTTCGCTGGCCTGCAGTGATTGGCTGAGCGCGAGGCCCAGGGTGCAACTGATCAACGTGAGTTTTTTCATCTTGTTATTCTCCGGTTTCGAGTTGATTAGCGACGCACGGCAATCACGCTGATCTCCACCAGCACTTGCGGCCGCGCCAGTTGGGCTTGCAGCGTGGTGCGGGTGGGAGCCTTGCCGGCGGTCAGCCAGGCGGACCACACGGCGTTCATTGGCGCAAAGTCGCGCTCAATGTTTTGCAGGTAAATCGTGGCGTTGAGGATGTGGTCCTTGTCGCTGCCGGTTTCGGCCAGCAGGGCGTCGATCTTGTTCAGGACTTCCTGGGTTTGTGCGCCAATGTCTTCACTTTCAGTCGGCACCTGCCCGGACAGAAACACCAGAGCTTCGTAGGTCGCAGCGGCGCTTAAACGGTCATTACTGTGAATGCGGTGAATGGTCATCGGGCATTTCCTTGTGATGTAGGTGGGTGTCAGGCGGCGTGCAGTGCCAGGCCGTGCAGATCGATTGAGGTTTTACGGTGTGCAATCAGCTCGCTCAGCAAGCGCCCGCTGCCGCAGGCGAGGGTAAAACCGAGCGCGCCATGGCCCAGGTTGAGCCATAGGTTGCGATAGCCGCTGGCACCGAGAATCGGCACGCCGCTGGGCGTGGCAGGGCGCATGCCGGCCCATTCAAGAGCGTGCTGGTAGTCGCCAGCTTGCGGGAACGTGCTCTGGGCCAATTGGCGCATCTGTGCGAGACGCTTGGGGTCGGGCGTGGGGTCGAAACCGACGATGTCGACCATGGCGGCAATGCGCAATTGCTCGCCAATGCGGGCGTAAACGATTTTGCGGTCGTAATCGGTGATGCTCACGTTGGGCGCTTTACTCGGGTCGGTCAGCGCCAAGGTGAGGCTGTAACCCTTGAGCGGGTACAACGGCAGATTAAGCCCCGGCACGCTCAAGGCTGGGCTGTTATGGCCGGCCGCCAGCACCAGTTGATCCACCGGCAGCACGTCATCGCCCATGTGCACCGCCTTGATCTCGCCCTGGACGTGCTCGAGGCGAGTCACGCTCTTGCCCAGTAAAAAGGTGCAGCGCCCGGACGCCTGCAAACGTGCGTACAACTGCTGGCAGAAGGCATGGCAATCGCCAACTTCTTCATCGGGGGTGTAAATGCCGCCAACAAATCCAGAACCCTGCAAGCCGGGTTCCAGGGCTGCGCATTCGCTGGCAGAGAGTGCCTGTTGATGAACGCTGTGGATAACTTTTTCACGGGCCTTGGCAAAGTGCGACGGTTCACGAAAGGCCACCAGCTTGCCGTTGCGGCGCCATTCGAAACCGTCCAGGTGATCTTCCTCACGCCATTGCTGCAAGGTGGCCTGGCTCAGTAACGCCAAACGCAACAGGTGCGCGCCATTGCGCTGATTGACCGAACCTCGGCATGCGGCCACAAAGGACGCCAGCCAGCGCCATTGCGCCGGGTCCATGCGTGGGCGCAGTTTGAGTGGCGAGTCTGCACGCAGCATCCAGCCCAGCGCCTGCCAAGGCACGCCGGCATCGGCCAGGGGCGCAACATAGCGGTATGACAACTGGCCGCCATTGGCGAAGCTGGTCTGGCTGGCGAGCGTGGAGCGGGCTTCGATAAGGCTCACTTCAAAGCCTTCGCGCACCAGCGCATACGCCGTTGCCAGCCCGATAACCCCACCGCCGATGATGCAAACGCGCTGTCCCATGTCAGTCCTCACCCACTGTTGTGCGGCTTTCAGATTAGGGGCAGGTGACAGGTGCTGAACAATGATTAAAGATGCTTCACCCATAAACAAAGGTTATGGACTGCCGCCATGCGTTTGCGACATATCGAAGTTTTTCAGGCTATTCGACAGACCGGCTCCATCAGCGCTGCCGCTCAACTGCTGCACGTTTCGCAACCTGCGGTGAGCAAAGTGCTGCAGCATGCCGAGCTGCAACTGGGGTTCCCCCTGTTTTTGCGGGTACGCGGCAAACTGCAGCCGACCCCCGAGGCGCTGCTGCTGGAGCGTGAGGTCGAAAAGGTCAGCGAAAGCGTGCAAGGCGTGCAGCGTTTGGCCGAAAGCCTGCGGCGCACGCCGGGGCATCGCTTGCGCATTGGCAGCACACCGGCCCTGGCGCTGTCATTGTTGCCGCCGGTGATTGGCGAGTGGACACGTCGCTATCCCGAGACCCGCTGCGAACTGGCGAGCGCGCACAGCCGTGAACTGGTGCAGAGCCTGCTGATGCGTGAACTGGACGTGGCCCTGACCTTAAAGCTGCCAGACCACCCGGGGCTCAAAGCCCAGCCCTTGGCCCACGGCGTGCTGGTGGCGCTGGCGCCCAAGGGTTATTGGGGTGATGAGTACGAAGGCGAGCCGCTGGCGTTGGCGCACTTGGCCGATGCCCCGTTAATTGGTCTGAGCAGCGCCGATCCGTTGTTTGCGCGGCTGGACAGCTACCTGAAAACCATCGAGCCGCCGCCCCGCATCAGCATTGCAGTGCAGACCTACTCGCTGGCGCGGGCGATGGTCGAGTCGGGTGCGGGGTTGGCCGTTATTGATCCATTTACTGCGCTGGGTGCATCGCGGGCAAGTACGGTGATTCGTCCGTTGAGTCCGGCGTTACCCATCACGCTCTACGCGTTGACCCGTGCCGATGAAGCGCCGGTGCATCAGTTGGAAGGGTTACTGGAATTGTTCGCCGAGCGAGCCAATGAACAATTGCGGAGGATAGAAAGGGCTGACGCAACTCGTGGGGGGGATTGATGCCTTCTTGATGGGATATACGAGCGGCCTATCCCGCAGGTTTGGCATGCAACTTCTACCTGACGATGTGAAGCGCGATGACTCCATCCCCGTTAACGCGCATCGAGGGCTGGAGATAACAACCTGACTCAGGGCCGTACCCCTAAACATGTGGGAATCGGGCTTGCCCGCGATGCAGGCGATGCGGCCTGTCTGGTACACCGCATCGATGGCATCGCGAGCAAGCCCGTTCCCACCCGTCACAACTCGCCAATTCTTACTTCGGCAGTGCGTACACCACCACTTGGTCGCCTACCTGGTCTTTCATGATCGAGTTGCCGCCTGCGACAAAGGCGACGTATTGCTTGCCTTTGTATTCATACACCGCAGGGTTGGCGACGGCCGGAGCCATCACGATGTCAGACCACAGTTCTTTACCGTCATCCAGTGCGTAGGCGCGAACCTTGGCATCCATCGAGGCACCAATGAACACCACGCCACCGGCTGTCACCGCCGGGCCACCAATGGTTGGCGAACCCATGTCTGGCGGCATGTACCAGCCCCACTGTTGAACCGCACCCATCGGGCGACGCCATTTCACGTCACCGGTCTGCATGTTGATCGCCACCAGTTCACCGAATGGCGGTGCCCAGCACGGCATGCCGGCCCAGTTCTGCGCATTGACCAACGACATGCCGTAAGGCGCGCCGATTTGTGGGTAGAAACCGTTTTCGTTACCGGAATCTTTAGGCTGCTTGTCGTAGGAAGCACGATCCCACAGCTTGATCATTTGCACGATATGCGAGGTGTTGACGATGGCAACCTGGCTGACCGGGTCGAACGCGACGCCACCCCACTGCACGCCACCGGCGCTGTCCGGGTATGCCAGCACGCCGTCACCTTTGGTGGTGGGTGGCGAGTACATGCCGTCATATTCCAGGCCGTCCCACATCTTGCTGCACTGGCCAAAGCCAACGATGTCGGCGATTTTCCAGATAGCCGGTTTTTTCGACTGATCCAGCAATGGCGCAGGCTTGGTCGGGAACGGTTGGGTCGGCGAGTAGACTTCGCCGTCGGTTGTGCCTTTAGGCACTGGGCGTTCTTCAATCGGCCAGACGTCTTCGCCGGTACGACGGTCAACGGTGAACAGGAAGCCCATTTTGGTCGCCTGAACCAGCGCCGCCACAGGTTTGCCATTAACTGTGATGTCCATCAGCGTCGGTGCTGAGTTGATGTCGTAGTCCCACAGGTCATGGTGAACCCACTGACGTGACCAAACGACTTTACCCGTGTTGATATCCAGCGCTGTGGTCGAGGTGCCCAGCGGGATTGGGTTGGTGCGGTTGCCACCCCAATAGTTGGGCGACGGTGAGGACACAGGGATGTACAGCAACCCCAGGGCCGGGTCATACGACATGGCGGTCCAGATGTTGGCAGTACCGGTTTTCCCCGCTTCTTCCTCAGGGATTGGCTTGAATTCCCACTCCAGTTCACCGGTGCGGGCGTTCAGGGCAAACAGCGAGCCTGGGGATTCGACTTCGTACTCCCAGTCTTTACCGGCCCAGCCGACGATCAGCTTGTCACCGATAACGGTTGGCGGCTGCAGCTGCGACAACGGCCATTTGTTGTTCTGCTTGTTCCACTGGTTAACATCCACGACCCCGTTCTTGCCGAAGTTTTCGCACGGCTTGCCGGTGTCAGCGTCCACGGCATACAGCTGCGCGGTCATGTTGCCCAGGTAGACCATCTTCTGACAGGCCACACCGGCTTGCGGGTTTTTCTCCTGCCAGTAAGACACGCCCCGTGACTTCAGTGCAGGCTGGGTTTCAGCGACCAGCGCGGACTTGGTGTCAAACACCCACTTTTCTTTGCCGGTCTCGGGCTCGAGGGCAATGATCCGGTAGAAAGGCGTACCCACGTACAGCGTATCGTTGGCAAAAATAGGCGTGGCAGACCAGACGGTGGCCGGTGTTTTGCCGGTGCCGTCAGACATGTCGCCAGTGAAATACTGCCAGACCTTCTTCAACTGTCCGACGTTGTCCTTGTTGATTTGCGTCAGTGGCGAGTACTTCTGCGAGCTGAGTTGGCCGTGGAAGGTGTCCCACTCTTTACCGGTCGGTATCGGCAGCTTGGCGTCTTCAGCAGAAATGTTGGACTCAGCCAGAAGAGGTGGTGGAACAACGTAGGAAGTGTCTGCTTGTGCTGTGGAAATCCCCGCCAGCATGCAGAGTGCCGGTGCTGCCAGAAGGTTTTTTTTCATCCCGCTCATTACACGCGCTCCTTGCTGCCAAACGTTTCAATGAGGACGCCTATCGCGCACACCACCAGCACGGCGGCTGTCCACCAGCCATGTAGCAACAACGCGGCAAAAAACGTCCCGATGACACCAACCCAGACCAGGAACAGAAAGAAAATCCTGGCACCGCCAGAGCCTGTCTTGATCAACAACAGGCCAAGAATGAACAGCACAAACTCGGCCAGCATGGCGACCATTGCCCCGCCAGAATCAGTAATTCCAGATAACGGGGTAAAGAATCTCCACGCAGTAATGCACAAAGCAATCACCGCCGTGATGATCACTATGTAAGCGCCGAGATGGCGCCGGGGTGGTGCGTAGGCAGCAGACGTACTCATCACTCTCTCCTTTGTGACGTGCTTTTTTACATTTTGAAAGGAGTGTAGCCAAGCTGACGGGAAACGCTGGGAAGGGGATGAAATGAAGCCAGGACTGCGATTCTCGAGTTAAAAAATCGCAGTCCTGGCAAGGACTTGAGGAGGGAACGAGGGTTAATGCGCGTGTTCGGATTCAGCCGGAGCTGGCGCATCCTTGGTGACGTGGCTGACCAGTTTGCCGATGGTCAGGCCCTGAAGCAGGATCGAAGACAGCACCACGATGTAGGTGATACTCAGGATCAGGTCACGCTCCGGACCCAATGGCAATGCCAGGGCCAATGCCACCGACACACCGCCACGCAAGCCACCCCACGTCAGAATGCGAATGGTGCCACGCGGCACCGTGCGCCAGCGGCGCAGCAATACAATGGCCGGGGCCACGGTGAGCAGGCGCGAAAGCAGAATGGCCAGGGCCAGCAGGCCTGCCGCCAGCAAGTGCAGCCACGAGAACGGCAGCAGCAACAGTTCCATGCCGATCAATGCAAACAGCAGTGCGTTGAGCATGTCATCGAGCAGTTCCCAAAAACCGTCCATATAGCGACGGGTCATGTCGTTCATGGCCTTATTGCGGCCCAGGTTGCCAATGATCAACCCGGCCACCACCATCGCAATCGGCGCAGACACGTGCAGCTCACTGGCCATGGCCGAGCCGCCGATCACCAGCGCCAGGGTCAGCATCACCTCAATCTGATACTGCTCGATGCTTTTGATCATCAGGTACACCAGGTACCCGATCAGGCCGCCAAACACCACGCCGCCAATGGCTTCGTGAGCGAACAGCATGGCGGTTGCGCCAATGCTCGGGGTCTCGCCCAGTTGCACGATGCCCAGCAACACGGTGAACACCACAACCGCGGTGCCGTCATTGAACAGCGACTCGCCGACGATGGTGGTTTTCAATGGTTTGGACGCGTTGGCGGTCCGCAGTACACCGAGCACGGCAATCGGGTCGGTGGGAGAAATCAGCGCGCCGAACAGCAAGCAGTACAAGAAGCTCACGTGCCAGCCGAACAGCTCGAAGATCCAGTACGCGAGGCTGCCGATCACGGTGGTGGCGATCAGCACGCCGAAGGTGGCCAGCAGGCCGATGGGCCAGCGGTAGCTGCGCACATCATTGATGTTGACGTGCAGGGCGCCAGCAAAGAGCAGGAACGACAGCATCCAGTTCATCAGCAAGTCGCTGAAGTCGATCTGGCCGATCAGTTCTTGCACACGGTCTTCAAGCCCCGGATAGCCGAGGAAGCTCAACCCTTGCAGCAACAGTGAAAACATAAGGGCTGTGACCATGACGCCAATCGTTGGCGGCAGGCCGATAAAACGGTAGTTCACGTACGTGAGTAGTGAAGTCAGGCAGATAAACGCAGCAACAAGCTCAAGCATCCGGGATCCTGTGGTGGCGTGAGTGAATGGAAGCCCGACCGGGTCGGGCTATACGTTTGATGTAACTGCAAGTGTCAGGGACACATCCGTGGGCGGTGTGATCTACATCAGTTATCGGTTTCGACCCGCGCCACGTTTAAAAGATCGCTTAAATAAAAGATCGCTCAAAGTTTAAGGGACGTGTGTGACAACAACAGATTTACCCCGCTGACGGTAGATATAAAACAACGCCGTCAGTACCAGCGCGCAGCTCACTATAGCCCCGGTCCATGGCAGGTAGGACAGCTGAGTGCCGCTGGCCACCACCAAACCGCCAAGCCAGGCGCCTGTTGCATTGCCCAGATTGAACGCGCTTTGGTTGAGCGTCGAACCCAGGTTCGGGGCTTCATGGGCTTGATCGATAATCAGCAGTTGCAGGATCGGACACAGGGCAAAGGCGACCATGCCCCAGATCACCAGGGTGATGCCGGTCGCGATCAGCGAATGGCTGGTCTGGGTAAAGACAGCTGCAATCAGCACTGTCGCCAAAGCCATGCCCATCAGGGACGCGAGCAGACGGCGGTCTGCCAGGCGCCCGCCAATGAGGCTGCCTGCGGTAAGGCCGACACCGAACAACAGCAGCATGAACGTCACCCCGTGAGGGCTAACGCCGGTCACGTCCTGCAGGATCGGCGCAATGTAGGTGAAAACACTGAACAGGGCGGTGGAGGCCAGAACGCTCATGCCCAGCGCCAGCAGCACGTTGGCTTTACCCAACACGCGGAACTCACGCACCAGGTTGCTTTTTTCCATGGGGATGGTTTTGGGCAGCCAGATCCATTGCGCCACGAACGCCAGCACCCCAATGATCGACACAGCCCAAAAGGTCGAGCGCCAACCCGCGTATTGGCCTAAAGCCGTGCCCAGTGGCACGCCGAGCACGTTGGCCAGGGTTAGGCCGGTGAACATCAGCGCAATCGCCTGCGCGCGCTTGTTGGGGGCGACCAACCCTGCGGCAACCACCGAACCAATCCCGAAAAACGCGCCATGGCACAGCGCCGTGATCACCCGGGCGGCCATTAATGAGGCGTAGTTTGGAGCGATCGCGCACAGTACGTTGCCCAGGATAAACATCGCGGTCATGCCCAACAGCGTAGCTTTACGCGGCATATTGGCAGTGGCGATGGCCAGAATCGGTGCGCCAAAAACCACCCCCAGCGCATAGCCGGTAATCAAAAGACCTGCGTGTGGAATGCTGACGGCCAAATCGCTGGCCACATCGGGCAGCAATCCCATGATGACGAATTCGGTGGTGCCGATACCGAAGGCGGCGACGGCAAGAGCGAGTAAAGCAAGTGGCATGCGCAAGGTCCCAGATAATGATCGTTGGCCCGTGTTGCAGGCGTGAGCAAACCTCAGCCTTCAGTGAAGAATGCGCCGGGAGCTGGTTTTTATTGGAATGGGGATGTGTGTTACAGAGTACGACAAATACGTTTGCAGTATAAACAGCCGTGGGCAAACCAGACTTATTTTTCCGGGTGGCAAGAGGAGGTGACGGTGCTGGCAACGGCATTGGTGCTGGTCGCGGCCTTGTTGCACGCGATCTGGAATACCTTGATCAAATTCAGCGGCGAGCGTTTGCTGGTGGTGGCCTGCATGGACACCGTGGCGCTGGTGGCTGTGGTCGCACTGGTTGGTGTTGTGTCAGTGCCACCACCGCAGATCTGGCCGTGGATGCTGGCTTCGGCCCTGTTCGAGCTGCTTTACCGTGTGCTGCTGATCCGTGCCTATCGGGTCGGAGATCTGGGCCTGGTGTACCCGTTGATGCGCGGATTGTCGCCGATTGTGGTGCTGGCGCTCACCCTTATCTTTGCCGCAGAGGTGCTTGGCGGGTACCAAATCATCGGCATTCTCATGATCCCTTGCGGCATGGCTTGCCTGCTGTGGCGAGGCGGTGGCGGTGATCGGTTGCCCTGGTCGATGCTGCCAGTCGTTGCACTGATTGGTTTGTGTATCGGCTGCTATACCTTCCTTGACGGTCAGGCGATTAAACGCTGGTCGCACCCACTGGATTATCTGGTGTGGCTGACGTTGATCAGTGCGTGGCCGTTCCCGTTGCTGGCGATAACTCGCAAGCGTGCAGCGTTCGGGTTGTTCTGGCGCACGCAATGGCGCTTGGGCGTCGCAGTGGGCGTGTGTGTACTGGCCAGCTACGCGCTGGTGCTGTGGGCCATGCAACTGGGCTCGATTGCCGAAGCGGCAGCTTTGCGGGAAGTCAGCGTGATCCTGGTGGTGCTGTTTGGCATGCGTTATCTCAAAGAACCTTTTGGCGGGCCGAGGCTCATAGCCTGTGGGCTGGTGCTGATCGGCATGCTCGTGATGAAACTCTAGAAAAGGGAAACTTCCATGACCGTTGCCTTCTGGTGTGTATTGATTGCCCTGTTTTTGCCGTACCTGTGCACTGGCCTGGCCAAGTTCAGCCAAGGCAAGTTCGGCCCCCGTCAAAACCATGACCCGCGCGCGTTTCTCGACACCCTCGAAGGCTTTGCCAAACGCGCCAACAGTGCTCAACTCAACAGCTTTGAAGTGACCCCGGCGTTTGCTGCTGCAGTGATCATTGCCCACAACGTGGGCAACGCCCAGCCCGTCACCCTTGATGTGCTGGCGGTGTTATTTATCACCAGCCGCTTGCTGTACATCATCTGCTACCTGGCCGATTGGGCGCTGTTGCGCTCGATCGTGTGGTTCATCGGCATGGGCCTGATTTTCAGCTTCTTTTTTGTGTCGATGTAGACCTGTAGGGGCGAGCAGACTCGCTCCTGCAAAAAATCAGTTCGTTTGCTCGGTGGTTCTTTTTGGCGCTGACTCCCATGAAGCTGTCAGCCCATCCAGAGAGCCTTCAATGTACTGCCTGGCGATTTCAACCATGCTGATGAGCAATAACGCGTGATCGCGTTGGACCCCCTTCAGGGTATTGCTCACTTCTTTGGCCGATCTTCCTGCGCTACGCAGCAAATCAGACGCACAGCTCAAGGCGACTTGAAGGTCGGCGCTGTCCTTGAACGTCGTGATGGCCGATGACGTCAATTTAAGTTGTGCCGTATCTGACAGATAAAAGTCGAGCGCCCGATCAGCGGCTGCACGATCAAGCAACAACCGGTCACTTGCAGAGTCTTCTGGGGCAGAGTCGACGGAAGTCGGAGCTGTTTTTTTCACGGGAAATCCCAAATATATGAATGATAAATGCTGAATAGGCGCAGAAGGATTGTTTGTTAAATTAAGTGGGTGCTTCTCATAAAATTTAACACCTGTTCAAAGTAATGATTAATGTTGGTTGATCAATAATAAATTTGTTTGCGGATGATTCATGAATGTTTGAGGGGGAGTGCTGTTCGGTTTTCCTACAAGTTCGCTGGATTGTTCTTTCACTGTAAGAAGATATCAACCTTTTTGACACGTTTTGTCATGCTTGTCTTGCTGGTGTTGTCGCTGAAATATTTGCAGTATTAGTCACCATGATGATCTGAAGGTGCTTCCCGTATTGCCGGGTAATTATGTGTGTGTACCGCTGAAAAAGCTTTGTCATCATTTTTATGCCAAGCGTAGGTTAAGGGGGAGAAGTGCATCGAAAAGAAAAGAACGAAAACTTAAAAAGTAATATTCGTTATCTGATCAAAAGTCGCGGTGAAACACAGCTGTCTTTGTGCCTTGCCAGTGGTCTGACACGGACAACTATTTACAATATTTTAGAAGGTAGGGTGTCAAATGTTCAGCACTCCACCGTGCGGAAGATATCCAACTTTTTTGGGGTGTCCTATGACGAGATTGAACAGGTAGATTTCGAGGCGAAAGAAGTTCTGGACCGCAGTTTGTCTATTGAAGGCAATATGAATCCGGCTGCGGTCCCTGTGATAAAGGAGAAGCAGTTAATTCACTGTCTAGACAACACCATTGGTGACTTGGTGACGCGTTTCCCGCTCACCTATTATTTTGGTGCGGTTCATAATGTGCTGGCTGTGGTTTTAGAGTGTCAACGCTACGAATCCTATGGCGAAGGGGATGTCTTGATTGTGCATAAAGGCCATATAAGCGGGTGCGGTGATCATTTGGCATATGACACTAAAAGTTTAACCGTTCGTATCGTGAGGGCTGAAAATATTGAGTCGAGCGATGTATGTGTGATTGGGCATATTGTTGAGGAGCGCTTTAGTGAACTGTAAATGCGAGGCTGATAATTCCAGGTACAAATTGCTCGGTTTTGAAAACAATAGAAGGTCGGTCATTATTATGGTGGTGGCAACCGGCAAAGTCATCAAAGTGAAAATGGCGCCGTTGCTTAATAGTAGTATCATGGACGATCTTAGTTCTGTTGAAATCAAGACGATTTATAAAAAGTTTTACTCGCAAGAAAATCCGGTGACCGCCTACGACTTCAAAGATCGCCATGAGCGCTCATGGATGATATATGTGGTTTTGAACCTGATGTTGTTTACTCTCTATATGTTCACCAATATTGCGGCAACAAAGCCTATTTTTTTGGAATGGCCAGGTGTTGTGGTAACCGCGGGTGCTTTTTTATATCCGTTGACCTTTCTGGTTGTCGATGTGCTCAACGAGTTCTATGGGCTTAGGCTTGCAAGAAGGGCTATATTTTTTGCGTTCTTGAGCAATGCGATCATTATTGCGATGCTCAGTGTGACAACGCATCTGCCGGGCCTTTCCGACTGGAAGTTGGATGAGCCCTACAACCAGGTTATCGGGCACATGTCTTCGGTGCTGATCGCTTCATTGATTTCCTTCCTGGTATCGGAATACGTTAATACCTATTTGCTGTGCAAAATTAAAGAGTTGACTAACTCGAAGTATCTGTTTCTCAGGGTCTTTCTGAGTACCTTTGTCGCGGTTATCATTGACAGCTTTATTTTTTGCTTTCTGGCGTTTTATGGTGTTATGGAAACCAGCCTGATTATCGACATAATCGTTGTTCAGGTTATTATAAAAGTGTGCTTTGCATTGTTTAATGTGTTCCCGGCTTATGGTGTTAGAGCGCTTTTTAATAACTATATAGCTGTTGAAAGTAAATCAATGTCCTGATGGTACGCGTGAACTATCAATACGCTAACGTATTGATAGTTCTGGAGGGACTAGTGATTACGCAGTTTTTTGTAGCTTTGCCCTCAAGCTTTGCCGAACGTGCGCGGTGTTGTTCAAATAATCAGTCAGGCCTTTTGCGCGCAGGTCACAGGCTGCGCAACGGCCGCATCCTGCACCTTTAAGGCCGTTGTAGCAGGTCAGTGTCTGATCACGTACCAGCTCCAGTTGATGATGGGTATCTGCCAGTGCCCACACTTCGGCCTTGTTTAACCACATTAGAGGCGTTTCGATGTTTACTTCGTAGGCCATGCCCAGTGCTATGGCCTGGTTAAGCGACTTCACGAACTCGTCGCGGCAGTCGGGGTAGCCCGAGAAGTCGGTCTCACATACGCCCGTGATGACTGTCCTGGCTTGCACTTGATAGGCATAAATACAGGCCAGGGTCAGAAACACAATGTTTCGCCCCGGCACAAAGGTACTAGGCAAATCGCCGTGCACCTCTGACGCGTCAGGCACTGCCATATCGTCGCGGGTCAGGCTGCTGACTGTTAATTGATTCAGCAAGGAGGCGTCCAGCACGGTGTGATGTGTGATGCCCAGCTGTTTTGAAAGTGCCAACGCAACGTCTATCTCAGCCCGATGGCGTTGACCGTAATCAAAGGTAACGCAGTGCACTTCGTCATAAAGGGGCAGTGCCTGTAATAGACACGTCGTCGAATCTTGCCCGCCACTGAAGACGATAACCGCTTTGTTATTCATGGGATGTCTCGATAAAACAGCGAAGATCGAGACTATTCCGCGATGTGGGCAGGAACAAGCCAGGATGGATTTTCAGGAGTTTTCCAGGCTGAGAAGCAGACTTGTCTGACTCCCAGCCCTGGTAGGAGCTACTGCCTCGCGGTCTTTTGATTTTTTAAAAGATCGCGAGGCAAGCTCGCTACAAAGGAATTGGTTGTTATTGCGGCAGGGCTGCTCCTTTAGGCCACAACAGCCAGATATTGCCTTTCTGCTTCATGTCGCCGGCGATCTGACCAGCTTGTGGGCCGGTGCCGACGAAGAAGTCTGCCCGCACTTCGCCCGCAATGGCGCCGCCGGTGTCTTGAGCCGCGACCGGGCGAATGATCGGCTGGCCGTCTGCCTGGGTAGTCGAGAGCCACAACAGGCTGCCCAGCGGGATGACGGTACGATCGACTGCCACGCTGTAGCCCGCGGTCAGCGGGACGTTCAACGAGCCGCGCGGGCCTTCGTTGCTGTCAGGGTTTTGGGTGAAAAACACGTAGCTGGGGTTGCTGGCCAGCAGTTCGTGCACACGTTCAGGGTGAGCCACTGCCCACGCGTGAATGCTGCCCATGGTGACGTCTTCTTTTTTAAGCTCGCCGTGTTCCACCAACCAGCGGCCAATCGGTTTGTAGGGGTGACCGTTCTGGTCGGCGTAGCCGATGCGTAGTTGGCGGCCATTCTCGAGTTGTACACGGCCCGAGCCCTGGATTTGCAAAAACTGCAGGTCCATCGGGTCGGTCAGCCACGCCAGCACCGGCGCATCGAGCCCTTTGCTGTAGATGGTTTCAGCGGTGTCATAGGGCTTGAGCACACGCCCCTCAAGCCGACCGCGCAAGCGCTTGCCCTTGAGTTCGGGGTAGATGCTGTCCAGGTTCACCACGATCAAATCAGACGGCACGCCGTAAATCGGGACGTTGGCAGTGGCGGTCTGTTTCAAGCTGCCGGGGTAGACCGGTTCGTAATAGCCGGTGATCAAGCCGTCACTGCTGCCCTCGGCCGAGCGCAAGCTGTACACATCCAAGTGGGTTTGCAGAAAGCTGCTGACCTCAGCCACGCTTGGGTTGGCCGGCAAGCTGGCGGCGGCGCTGCAAAGGCTGCCCCAGTTAGGGTCGGCCTTGAGTCGCGTGCAGGCGCTGCGCCAGGAGGCAAAACCATTTTGCAGGTCAACGCCGGTTACTTCCGGCAGCGCGCTCCAGTCGGCCTTGCTGTAGGTGGTATGAGGGACAGGTTTGGCGGTGTCTTTGTCGGTGCCATTGCACCCGGCCAGCAACATGACAACTGGCAGCGCCCACGCTAGAGGCTTGAAAAGTGATCTCATCAGCGATGTTCCTTCAAGGGTTGCCGAGGTCAGATGACCGTCGAGGCAATCCGTATATTTAATAGGGGTATTGGTCTTTGCGTGTGACACGGGGATACTGGCAACCGATTTTCGTGACGTGAAGCCACCATGACGTTTAAACAATGTTCCATAGTGTTGCTGACCTGCCTGGCGTTGGCGGCGTGCGGCGGCATTGATCCCGACTCACCGCTGGGTCAGCGCAAAGCGATTTTCAAACAGATGCTCAGTACCAGCGAAGAGCTGAGCGGCATGTTGAAAGGCCGTGTGCCGTTCGACGGTCCGCGCTTTGCCGAAGCGGCCATGCAACTGGACGCTCTGGCTTACCAGCCGTGGGCGCATTTTCCTCAGGTCAAGGACTCGGATCAAACCAGTGCCACTGATGCTGTCTGGCAGCAACAGGCGCGCTTTCAAGCGTTGGCGCGAGAGCTGGAAACTGCGACGGGAGCGCTGGTGATCGCCAGTCAGCAGCAGCCGTACTCAGCCAGCAACCTGACGCCTGCGGTGCAGAAGGTTCAGGACACTTGCAGTGCATGCCACAAGGCATTCAGGAATCATTGAGTGGGCACAAGCCCTTGCCTCGCGATCTTTTGATTGTTTAAAAGATCGCGAGGCAAGCTCGCTCCTACAGGGTCGTTCAGCGGCTTACTTGTCCAGCTGATCCAGCGCTTCTTGCAGCTCTTTGCGCGACTCTGCGAGTTTGTTTTTACGCTTGTCGATTTTCTCCGGGTCGCCTTTTTTCATGGCTTTGTCCAGGTCGGCCTGGCGCTTGCTGACTTCGTGCTTGGCGTCGAGCACCTTGTTTTCACGCTCTTTACGCAGGCCGGCGTCCGTGCAGTTCGCTGTGACTTCGCTCAGGGCTTTTTCCAGGCCTGCGGCCTGATCGCTGTTGCCATGGGCACGGGCCTGTTCAAGCTGCAAGGTGATGGCTTGCTTTTTGGCTGCGCAACCCGTCAGTTCCGGGGCTTCATCGGCAGCCATAACAGGGGCGGCCAGCAGACCGCATACAGTAAAAAGGACGAGCGGTGAAAAACGTTTCATAAAAAGCTCCGTGACAAAAATAATGACCCTAAACACAATTCAAAAAGCCCGGACGCAGCATACGCCTCGGGAAACGCTGCGGCGCGGTGTCTAGTCGAAACCGGCAATGCCTGCCGCACGCAACTGTTCACTCAATGCCTGTACCTTCGGCTCGCGCAAAAACTGGCTCAGTTGTGCCGCCCGATGCGCACCAATACCTGGATACGCCTGCCAGGCCTGCTCGTCGCGGGCAACCAGCGCTTGCCATGACTGCCCCAGCGGCGCGTCCCCCGTGGGCGGCAAGCCTATGGCTTTGACCCAACGCTCAAACGGTTGTTGCCGTGCCGTATGCAGGCTTGCCAGCAAACGTTCGCTGCTGCGCGTGCCGAAACCGGTCATGTTAGCAAGCTGAACGCTGTCCAGGGTCAACCAATCCAGCAGGTTGTTGATGTGGCCCTCCTGAATCAACGTATGCCAGGTGCCGGGCCCGACAAACGGCATGGCCAACCCCTTTTTCCCGCTGAGCCAATTGAGCCGCGCCAAAAACTGACTTTCGCATCCCGCCGTCGCCTGCCAGCAGCTTAGGGCATGGAAGTCTTTGGGGTTGGGCGCGTTGACATCAACCCGTTCACTGGCGCGCAAGGCCACGCTGTCCAGCCGGGGGATGGTCATGCCTGCCAGACTGATGGCTACGTGGTCGCCGGGGCGAATGTCCAGTTGCTGCCAGCGCTGTAGCGAACCCACGCTGATGCGCTTGATTGTCCGGTCATCAAGGCGCACAGGGGTCAGTTCCAGCATGGGGGTGATGCGCCCGGTACGGCCAATGTTGAACGTGACCTTGCGCACTTCGCTCAGCGCCTGGGCATGCGGATACTTCCACGCGGCGGCCCAGTTGGGCGGCTTGGCTTGCCAGCGCTCGGCAGCAGGCCGTTGGCCCTGGCGCAACACCACGCCATCGCTGGCGAACGGCAGCGGGCTGTTAAACCAATGCTCGCGCCATTGTCGGGCATCCTCAAAGTGCTTGATGGGCTGGCTGTAGACCTGGCTGTCGATGAAGCCCAGTTCGGCTAATTGTGTAGATCGTGTGTGCTGGTCATGGGGGCCTTGGGGCCAATCCCAGACGAACAAGCCAATGCCCTGGCCCTGTTCGGGGCTCAACGCATGGCGGGCCATCAACCCGGCCACGGTGCTGCGGGCATTGACGCTGCCCGCCTTGGCCTGAATATGGCCGGGCACTCGCCAGTAGAGTTCACCTTGCAGCACGAGGTCCACAGGCTGCGGCAAGCGTTGCGCGATGGCACTGATGACCTGTGCCGCAGCCGTCCAGTTCTGCCCGGTTAGTCCGTCGCCGCGGCTGATGACGCGTTCCAGTTGCCCTTGCTGGTAGATTAGCGTGACCGCCACACCATCCACTTTGGGTTGCAACCACACGTCCTGGCGGCCCTTGATCCAGTCTTCAACAGCGCGCTCATCCGCCAGTTTGGCCAGCCCTGTTTGTGCCACGGGATGAGGCACAGGGCCGCTAGCTGTCTGCAGCGGGTTATCCACAGCAAGGCAATGCTCCAGGCGGCTGCGCAATGAGTCATACACCGCATCGCTGACCAGAGAAACTCCCAGGCGGTGGTAACTGTCGTCCCAGACTTTGAGTTGCTGGCGCAGGGTTTGCGCGTCGGCGCAGGGGTTTGCGAGGGAGTTGAAACTGAGTAGCGCGAGCAAAAGCCCACTGAAAGCGCGGAATATGGCCAGCATCATGAGCGTCCTTGCCCGGAGTGAACGCTTAAGGCTAGTGGAGGATGGCTGTGGCGCTCGGGCAGAGGATTACCGGTTATTTCTGTAGGCGCGAGCTTTAGGGCCATTAAAAGATCGCGAGGCAAGCTCGCCCCTACAAAAAATGCACAAAAAAGCCCCGGACAGCGACCTGTCCGGGGCTTCTGGCTTACTTACAAACCAGCGGCAGCGCGCAGCTCTTCAGCGCGGTCGGTACGCTCCCACGTGAACGTGGTGAAGGTATCGTTGCCAACGGTTTTGGTCTGTGGAGTACGGCCGAAGTGACCGTAAGCAGCCGTTTCCTGGTACATCGGGTGCAGCAGGTCGAGCATGGTGGTGATTGCGTATGGACGCAGGTCGAACACTTCACGCACGAGCTTGATGATCTTCTCGTCCGCGATCTTGCCAGTGCCGAAGGTGTTCAACGAAATCGAAGTCGGTTGAGCGACGCCGATAGCGTAGGAAACCTGGATCTCGCAACGCTCGGCCAGGCCGGCCGCCACGATGTTCTTGGCCACGTAACGACCTGCGTAAGCGGCCGAACGGTCAACCTTGGATGGGTCTTTACCCGAGAACGCGCCACCACCGTGACGGGCCATGCCGCCGTAGGTGTCAACGATGATCTTGCGACCCGTCAGGCCGCAGTCGCCCACCGGGCCACCGATGATGAACTGGCCAGTCGGGTTGATGTGGAACTGGGTGTCTTTGTGCAGCAGTTCGGCAGGCAGCACGTGCTTGACGATCAACTCCATCACGCCTTCGCGCAGGTCGTTGTACGACACTTCCGGGTTGTGCTGGGTCGACAGTACGACCGCGTCCACTGCAACCACTTTGCCGTTTTCATAACGGCAGGTAACTTGCGACTTGGCGTCTGGACGCAGCCAAGGCAGTTGGCCGGATTTACGGGCTTCAGCCTGACGCTGAACCAGTTGGTGCGAGAAAGTGATCGGAGCTGGCATCAGCACGTCGGTTTCGTTGCTCGCGTAGCCGAACATCAGGCCCTGGTCGCCGGCGCCCTGATCTTCAGGCTTGGCACGGTCGACACCCTGGTTGATGTCAGGGGATTGCTTGCCGATGATGTTCATCACGCCGCAGGTCGCGCCATCGAAGCCTACGTCGGAGCTGGTGTAGCCGATGTCGGTGATCACGTCACGAACGATCTGTTCCAGGTCAACCCAGGCCGAAGTGGTCACTTCGCCTGCGATGATTGCCACGCCGGTTTTCACCAGAGTTTCGCAGGCCACGCGGGCGTGCTTGTCTTCAGCAATGATGGCGTCCAGCACCGCATCAGAAATCTGGTCGGCGATTTTGTCCGGATGCCCTTCAGACACGGACTCGGAGGTGAAAAGGGAGTATTCGCTCATCTCGACGGTTTCCTAATATTTACCGATGGTGAGTGTCGCCAGCTGGCCGCTGAAAGTGGCGGACCTGAATCTGGAAACCATTACGTAAGCCTACATAGAGGCTTTCCCCGGGAACGAGTCCCGCAGCGGTGGCCCAATGGGCCAGATCATCTTGTTCAAAACCTAGCCACAAATCGCCGCAAGCCTCACGGGCCCACGTCTGATTATGGCTACACAACTCTGTTACCAGCAGGCTACCGCCAGGTTTCAACAAGCTGGCCAGTTGCCTGAGTGCTTCGGCCGGTGCTGCGAAATGGTGCAAGACCATGTTCACTACAACGCAATCGGCCTGGGGGTGCGTCTCGTGCAGCGCGTCGGCCAGGAGCAGGCTGACGTTGTTCAGTGACTCGCGTTCACACAGCTGGCGGGCCAGCTCAAGCATCACCGAGCTGTTGTCCAGTGCCGTGACTTGCTGGAAGCGACGGGCCAGGTCAGGCAAGAAACTGCCATCGCCGGGGCCGACTTCAAGGGCCGTGGCGGTTGGGCTAAAGCTCTGTTTGTCGAGCAGCGTCAAAACGCTGTCCCGATACTGTGGCAAGCCAGCGATCAAGTCCTGTTGAGCACGAAATTTCTCGGCAATGCGCGAGAAAAAGTCCTGGCTGGCCGCTGCTCGTTGTCCATGTACGGCACTGATGCGCGCTTGCACGTCGGCGGGCAGGGTCAGGTTGTCGACCTCTTCCAGCAACGCAGCATGCAACTTGCCGCCCAGCAGTTCGGTGTGGGGTAGGGCGCGGCGATAAAAAATGGCATTGCCTTCGCGACGCGTGGCCACCAGTTGTGCCTGGGACAACACCTTGAGGTGGTGGCTCATGCCTGACTGGCCGGTGGCAAATATGTGCGTCAGTTCCAGCACTCCAAATGAATCGTTGGCCAACGCGCGCAACACATTGAGTCGCAGCGGGTCGCCTCCAGCCTTGCACAGGGCGGAGAGCTCGTCGCAATCGTCATGGCGGATTGAAGGCACGCGTAAGTTCATAGCGCCGCAGTCTAGTTACCCGTTCCGCAGCTCGCAAGTTCAATATCAAAACTTTTTGATATTGATCGATAACCGGTTCATTGGTCGGATGGCCTGCACGTAATAACGAAACGAACTGTCCGATCTTCAACAGGTTGAACGCTTAAGCACAGGAAAAACGCTTCAAGCGACTATCTGTCATTGCCCCGAGGGCGGTGGGTGAGGGAAAATGCTCGCCTTTTTTCCGTTTCGATTTAACTTTTAATACCCAGGAGAACAGCGATGCCCAGCCGTCGTGAGCGTGCCAACGCCATTCGTGCACTCAGCATGGATGCCGTGCAAAAAGCCAACAGCGGCCATCCAGGTGCCCCTATGGGTATGGCGGATATCGCCGAAGTATTGTGGCGCGATTATCTGAAGCACAACCCGAGCAATCCTTCGTTCGCTGACCGTGACCGCTTCGTGCTGTCTAACGGCCACGGTTCGATGCTGATCTACTCGTTGTTGCACCTGACCGGCTATGACCTGTCTATCGACGACCTGAAAAACTTCCGCCAGCTGCACAGCCGCACTCCGGGTCACCCGGAATTCGGCTACACGCCGGGCGTTGAAACCACCACTGGCCCATTGGGGCAGGGCCTGGCCAATGCCGTGGGCTTCGCCCTGGCTGAGAAAGTCATGGGCGCGCAGTTCAACCGCCCTGGCCACACTGTCGTCGACCACCACACCTACGTGTTCCTGGGTGATGGCTGCATGATGGAAGGCATTTCCCACGAAGTTGGCTCGTTGGCCGGCACCCTGGGCCTGAACAAGCTGATCGCGTTCTATGACGACAACGGCATCTCGATCGATGGCGAAGTGGAAGGCTGGTTCACCGACGACACCCCTAAGCGTTTCGAAGCCTACAACTGGCAAGTGATCCGTAACGTTGACGGTCATGACCCGGAAGAAATCAAGACCGCGATCGAAACCGCGCGTAAAAGCGACAAACCAACGCTGATCTGCTGCAAAACCACGATCGGTTTTGGTTCGCCGAACAAGCAAGGCAAGGAAGATTGCCACGGTGCTCCACTGGGCAACGACGAAATCGCCCTGACCCGCACCGCCCTGAACTGGAACCACGGCCCGTTTGAAATCCCGGCAGATATCTACGCCGAATGGGATGCCAAGCAAGCCGGTGCTGCGGTTGAGTCCGAGTGGGACAAGCGCTTCGCTGCCTATGCTGCTGAGTTCCCGGAGCTGGCTGCAGAGCTGACCCGTCGCCTGAGCGGCGAACTGCCTGCTGACTTCGATGCCAAGGCCAGCGCCTACATCGCTGAAGTGGCGGCCAAAGGCGAAACCATCGCCAGCCGTAAAGCCAGCCAAAACACCCTCAACGCCTTCGGCCCGCTGCTGCCTGAACTGCTGGGCGGCTCGGCTGACCTGGCCGGTTCCAACCTGACCCTGTGGAAAGGTTGCAAAGGTGTGAGCGCTGAAGACGCCAGCGGCAACTACGTGTACTACGGCGTACGTGAGTTCGGCATGAGTGCCATCATGAACGGCGTTGCCCTGCACGGCGGCCTGGTGCCTTACGGCGCGACTTTCCTGATGTTCATGGAATACGCGCGCAACGCCATCCGCATGTCGGCCCTGATGAAGCAGCGTGTGATCTATGTGTTCACCCACGACTCCATCGGTCTGGGCGAAGACGGCCCGACGCACCAGCCGGTCGAGCAATTGACCAGCCTGCGTACCACGCCGAACCTGGACACCTGGCGCCCAGCCGACGCGGTGGAATCCGCAGCAGCCTGGAAATACGCCCTGGAGCGCAACGACGGCCCGTCCGCGTTGATCTTCTCGCGTCAGAACCTCAACCACCAAACCCGTGATGCTGGCCAGATCGCCAACATCAACCGCGGTGGTTACGTGCTCAAGGACTGCGCAGGCGAGCCTGAGCTGATCCTGATCTCGGCCGGTTCCGAAGTCGGCCTGGCGGTTCAGGCGTACGAGAAACTGACCGAACAAGGCCGTAAGGTCCGTGTGGTGTCGATCCCGTGCACCAGCGTGTACGAAGCTCAAGATGCCGCTTACAAGCAGTCGGTTCTGCCGCTGCAAGTGGGCGCGCGTATCGCCATCGAAGCGTCTCACGCTGACTACTGGTACAAGTACGTGGGCCTGGAAGGCCGCGTGATCGGCATGACCACCTACGGCGAGTCGGCGCCTGCGCCTGCCTTGTTCGAAGAGTTCGGTTTCACCGTGGAAAACATCCTGGGTCAAGCTGAAGAACTGCTGGAAGACTAAGCAATCTTCTCTGTAGCTGCTGTCGCAGGTTGTGATTAGGGCCGCAGGACCTTCGTTCAAGAGGGTCTCTGCTCAACCTATCGCAGCTTTGGCGGCGGCTACAGGGGTTTTGCATTGACTGCCCACCCCAATAAGAGAACCCCATGCCTCAACTGCGTCCTTACAAAGTTGCACTCAACGGCTACGGCCGAATTGGTCGTTGTGTCTTGCGTGCTTTGTTTGAGCGAGGGCCGGCTGCCGGGTTTGAAATTGTTGCACTGAATGATTTGGCCGATATGGCCAGCCTCGAATACTTGACGCGCTTCGACTCCACCCATGGCCGGTTCCCCGGCGAAATACGGATCGAAGGCGACTGCCTGCATATCAACGGCGACTGCGTGAAAGTGTTCCGCAGTGCCACCCCGGAAGGGATCGACTGGGCCGCGCTGGGCGTTGATCTGGTGCTGGAGTGTTCCGGCGTCTATCACACCCGTGGCGATGGCCAGCGTTTTCTCGATGCCGGAGCTCCACGTGTACTGTTCTCGCAGCCGATGGCCAGCGAGGCAGATGTCGACGCGACCATCGTGTACGGTGTTAACCAGCACACCTTGAGCGGCGACGAGCGCCTGGTGTCCAACGCCTCCTGTACCACCAACTGCGGCGTGCCGCTGTTGCGCTTGCTTGATCAGGCGTTCGGCCTTGAGTACGTGTCGATCACCACGATCCACTCGGCCATGAACGACCAGCCAGTTATCGATGCCTACCACCATGAAGACCTGCGTCGTACACGCTCGGCGTTTCAATCGGTGATCCCGGTCTCGACCGGCCTTGCCAAAGGCATTGAGCGTTTGCTGCCGGAACTTGCTGGCCGGATTCAGGCCAAAGCCGTACGCGTGCCGACGCTGAACGTGTCATGCCTGGATATTACCCTGGTCACGGCACGTGACACCGACGCGGCAGAGGTCAACCGTGTACTGCGCGAGGCGGCCACCAGCGGCCCGCTCAAGGGCCTGTTGGCCTACACCGAGTTGCCCCACGCCAGTTGCGATTTTAACCATGACCCGCATTCGGCCATCGTCGATGCCAGCCAGACCCGCGTTTCCGGCCCACGGCTGGTGAACCTGCTGGCCTGGTTCGACAACGAATGGGGTTTTGCCAATCGAATGATCGATGTGGCAGAGCACTATTTGCACATCACTCACCCTAAACCCGCTCTCTAACATTAGAAACTCAGGAACTGCGACCCATGACCGTGTTGAAGATGACCGACCTCGATCTCCAAGGTAAGCGCGTGCTGATCCGCGAAGACCTCAACGTCCCTGTCAAGGACGGTGTTGTCGCCAGCGATGCACGCATCCTTGCTTCGCTGCCGACCATCAAGCTGGCGCTGGAAAAAGGCGCAGCGGTTATGGTCTGCTCGCACTTGGGGCGTCCGACCGAAGGCGAATTCTCGGCCGAAAACAGCCTCAAGCCTGTGGCTGACTACCTGAGCAAAGCCTTGGGCCGCGACGTACCGCTGGTCAGCGACTACCTCAACGGCGTCGACGTTAAAGCGGGCGACATCGTGTTGTTCGAAAACGTGCGCTTCAACAAAGGCGAAAAGAAAAACGCTGACGAACTGGCCAAGCAATACGCCGCCCTGTGCGACGTGTTCGTGATGGACGCCTTCGGCACTGCGCACCGCGCTGAGGGTTCGACCCACGGCGTGGCCAAGTTCGCCAAGGTTGCCGCTGCTGGCCCGTTGCTGGCCGCTGAACTGGACGCACTGGGCAAGGCCCTGAAAGCGCCGACCAAGCCAATGGCTGCCATTGTTGCCGGTTCCAAGGTGTCGACTAAACTTGAAGTGCTGAACAGTCTGAGCCAGATCTGCGACCTGCTGATCGTGGGCGGCGGCATTGCCAACACCTTCCTGGCGGCTGCCGGTCACCCGGTGGGCAAATCGCTGTACGAACCTGACCTGCTGGACACCGCTCGCGCCATTGCGGCCAAGGTCAACGTGCCGCTGCCAACTGACGTCGTGGTTGCCAAGGAATTCGCTGAATCGGCCGCTGCTACCGTCAAACTGATTGGCGACGTGGCTGCTGATGACATGATCCTGGACATCGGCCCGCAAACTGCAGCGCACTTTGCTGACTTGCTGAAATCGTCCAAGACCATTCTGTGGAACGGTCCGGTGGGCGTGTTTGAATTTGACCAGTTCGGCAACGGCACCAAAGTGCTGGCTCAAGCGATTGCTGACAGCGATGCCTTCTCGATTGCAGGCGGTGGCGACACCCTGGCCGCCATCGACAAATATGGCATTGCTGATCAAGTGTCCTACATCTCGACAGGCGGCGGTGCATTCCTGGAGTTCGTTGAAGGCAAGGTACTGCCGGCGGTTGAAATCCTGGAAAGCCGCGCCAAAGCCTGAACATGACTCAGGCCCTGAAAGGAAGCATGGACATGGTCAAGTTGTTACCGCTGTTGATCGTTGCGGGCTTTTTGGCCGGTTGTGCCGGTTCGGCCAAGCCACCGGCAGAACCCGCCACTCCCGAAGAGAGTGGGTGTTACCAGGCCGAGTGGCAGGCGCAGAGCGTGCCGTTGGTCGACAAGCGCGCAGGGCCTGAAGCGCTGGAAAAATACGAGACACCTCAACCCTCAAAAGGGCGCGGGTGTCCTTAAGGCCAATAGTGTAGGAGCGAGCTTTTCTCGCGATCTTTTGAATTTTTAAGCGATCGCGAGGCAAGCTCGCTCCCACGCAGGGGCGACCAGCCAGGGCTGGAGCTGTATCGTTTCAGCCATATTGAATTCGTAGAATCGGGGCTAACCCCCGATCTGCAATAACTTGAATCGCAGCCGCCGCTCCGGCAGGCTTGCACGATTAACGACCCTTGTCCGGGAGAGACACACACAATGGCACTTATCAGCATGCGCCAGATGTTGGACCACGCAGCCGAGTTCGGCTACGGCGTTCCAGCCTTCAACGTTAACAACCTTGAGCAGATGCGCGCGATCATGGAAGCCGCTGACAAGACTGACTCCCCGGTGATCGTTCAGGCTTCGGCCGGTGCGCGCAAGTACGCGGGTGCGCCGTTTCTGCGTCACCTGATCCTGGCGGCAATCGAAGAGTTCCCGCACATTCCGGTCTGCATGCACCAAGACCACGGCACCAGCCCTGACGTCTGCCAGCGTTCGATCCAACTGGGCTTCAGCTCGGTCATGATGGACGGCTCGCTGGGTGAAGACGGCAAGACCCCAACCGACTACGACTACAACGTTCGCGTCACTCAACAAACCGTTGCCATGGCGCACGCGTGCGGTGTGTCGGTTGAAGGTGAGCTGGGCTGCCTGGGTTCCCTGGAAACCGGCATGGCGGGCGAAGAAGATGGTATCGGCGCTGAAGGCGTTCTGGATCACAGCCAAATGCTGACCGACCCGGAAGAAGCTGCTGACTTCGTGAAACGCACCCAAGTGGACGCCCTGGCGATTGCCATCGGTACTTCCCACGGCGCTTACAAGTTCACCAAGCCACCTACTGGCGACGTGCTGGCGATTGACCGTATTAAAGAAATCCACAAGCGCATCCCGAACACTCACCTGGTGATGCACGGTTCGTCTTCGGTGCCACAAGAGTGGCTGGCGATCATCAACCAGTACGGCGGCGACATCAAAGAAACCTACGGTGTGCCGGTTGAAGAAATCGTTGAAGGCATCAAGTACGGTGTGCGTAAGGTCAACATCGACACCGACCTGCGTCTGGCATCGACTGGCGCCATGCGTCGCCTGATGGCAACCAACCCAAGCGAGTTCGACCCGCGTAAGTTCTTCGGCGCTACCGTGACGGCCATGCGCGACGTGTGCATCGCACGTTACGAAGCGTTCGGCACTGCCGGCAACGCTTCGAAGATCAAGCCGATCTCTCTGGAAGCCATGTACCAGCGTTACCTCAAAGGTGAGCTGAACGCCAAGGTCAACTAAGGTGTAAAACCAGCGGCAGGCTGCAAGTTGAAGCGATTCTTAACTTGCAGCCTGCCGCTTGCCGCTTAAGCCTGCGGATCAACCCCATTGCCCTTGAGCAATGCATCTACCAGTGATCGGGCCATTTCTACGGAATGCACCAACGACCACACCAACCCTCGCTCTATCCCGCTGGCCAGCTCGGTGATCTCATCCGAGACTTCTTCGGCACTCTTGAGCATGATCGACACATGCAGCAAGGCCTCGATGGCACGTACATCCGCTTTCACGGCAAATGGTGACTGCGGGCTGATGTCGTGTGCCTGAGTCGGTTTCAGGGTGTCGAGGGCGACAGGCGGGTCTTGGCGCAGGCGTTTGAGAATGTGCCGGGTGGCTTCATCGTGCTGATGATCATCGCGCTGGGTGTGCTTGGGTGTTGGACAGTCGGGCGTCGTATTT
Source organism: Pseudomonas sp. 7P_10.2_Bac1 (assembly GCF_025465935.1). Classification (GTDB taxonomy): domain Bacteria; phylum Pseudomonadota; class Gammaproteobacteria; order Pseudomonadales; family Pseudomonadaceae; genus Aquipseudomonas. The sequence continues at coordinate 40,285 of NZ_JANLNV010000034.1, forward strand.
TTCATGTCACTTCCACGGGGATCATCGGCGACTGATGAAGATAGCCCCGGCACTTTCCACGCCGCAAGCAGCGCTTGCGGTCTGCGCGCTTTCTCGGAAGCGTCCGCCTCTTGGCAGCGCAAAAGTCTGACAAGGTAGCCATAAAAGCGGAATTCGCTACACTGGCGAACTTTTACGCTGTGCGTTGGCGCCCCATGACTGTTCTCAAATACCTTCAGGCTTATCCCCAGACGTTGCAGGATCAGGTACGCCAATTGATCGAGCGCGACCAGTTGGGCAGTTACCTGAGCGAGCGTTATCCACTGCGTCATGCCGTGCAAAGTGACAAGGCCTTGTATGCCTACGCTCTGGAACTCAAACAGGAATACCTGCGCAACGCGCCGTCCTTCGACAAGGTGTTGTTTGATAACCGACTCGACCTGACCCACCGCGCACTGGGTTTGCACACGACCATTTCGCGGGTGCAGGGTGGCAAGCTCAAGGCCAAGAAAGAGCTGCGCGTGGCCTCGCTGTTCAAAGAGGCAGCGCCCGAGTTTTTAAAGATGATCGTGGTTCACGAGTTGGCGCACTTGAAAGAGTCCGACCACAACAAGGCGTTCTACAAACTGTGCGAACACATGCTGCCGGGTTATCACCAACTGGAGTTTGACCTGCGGGTGTACCTGACCTGGCGTGATGCCCGCACTTAACCGTAGGAGCGAGCTTGCCTCGCGATCTTTTGATCGTTCAAAAGCTCGCTCCTACAGGTGGCGTACTACATAACGGGAGTTCTGAATGGAAGTCAGTAAAACCAAAAGCAGCTTTTATCGGCGTTTGTACGTGGCCTGGTTGATCGACAGCCAGGTCGCCAGCAATGTGCCGGCGCTGACCGAAGTCACCGGCATGCCGCGCCGAACTGCTCAGGACACCATCGCAGCCCTGGCCGATCTGGACATCGTGTGCGAGTTTGAACAGCAGGACGGTGCCCGTCATCATGCCGGGCGTTATCAGATTCTCAGTTGGGGGCCGATCGACAAAGCCTGGGTGGGCCAGCATGTGGAACAGCTCAAGCAGGTACTCGGTTACCCTTGAACGCGGCGCATGGCGATGTGCGGGATGTCATCTTCAAGGTAGGTCTCGCCTTCGGCCATGAAGCCGTGTTGCTCATAAAACGGCTGCAGGTGCGCTTGTGCGGACATGAAAACGGGCTGTCCTGACCAGTACTCTTCGATGTTTTGCAGCGCCACTTCAATCAGCCGGTGCCCAAGCTTTTGCCCACGGCCTTCGGGGGCAATGATCACGCGGCCAATCACCACGTCACCGCCCTGGGACTCCGGGTCCAGCAGGCGGGCGTAAGCCACCAGCTTGTCGTTTTGCCAACCCATCACATGCAGTGTATCGCCGCTCAGGTCTTGCCCGTCGACATCCTGATACGCGCATTTCTGTTCAACGACGAACACCTCTGAGCGCAGCTCCAGAATGGCGTAGAGCTGTTCTTTACCTAAATCGTCGTGGTGTTTGCAGAGCCAGTCAGTGGTCACGTTGTTGTCCTTGTGATCGAATCGATCAGCCGATAGTAGGCGTGATGCTGACTGGCGCCAAGCTGCGATAAATCCTACGGGGCTTTGACCAAGTGTGCGGCCAGCGTGCGCAATGGACCCAACTGACGGCAAATCAGCGCCAATTGAGTCTGCACCAGCCGCTGGTTCTCATCGACTTCGTCCGGCATCTGCTCCAGTTCGTTGGCCAGTACTTCTTCTTCGTCGCTCTGCACTGCCACGGGTTGTTTACTGCTCAAGCCCTGAGCGATCACGTCGATGCTGTCCGCAATGCGCCGGCCTGCGCCTTCGATCAACTGTTCGCGCAGTTCCGCCGGCAACTCGGTGCCGCGATGCGCGCCCAGGCCCGACAGATAACTGAGCAAGGTGTGTGAGAGCACCAAAAAGCGGAAGCCCATGTCGGCGTCCTTACGGAAGTGCCCCGGCTCCATCAGCATGTTGGCCAGCGTGGTCGACAGCGCTGCGTCGGCGTTGTGGGCGTTGCGGCGCGCCAGCCGGTAAGCCAGGTCATCGCTTTTGCCCTGTGCGTATTGCTGCAGGATCTGGCGCAGGTACTGGCTGTTGCAGCTCAAGGTATTGGCCAGCGCCTGATTGAGCCGACGGCCCTGCCAGTCCGGCAAGAACAGGAACACCGCCGCTGCGGCGATCACGCTGCCCACCAGGGTATCGAGCAATCGTGGCAGGAACAGTCCATAACCGTCGCCCACCTGGTTGAAGCAGAACAGAATCATCAGCGTGATGGCGGCTGTGCTCAGGGTGTAGCGCGTGGTGCGGTTGATAAAGAACACCACCCCGGCCACCACGGCGAACAACGACTGCACCAGTGGGTTCGGGAACAGATCGAACAGCGCCCAGCCCACGGCCAGGCCAATGGCCGTACCGATGATCCGCTGGCTGAACTTGCGCCGCGTCGCGCCGTAGCTCGGCTGGCAGACGAACAGCGTGGTGAGGATGATCCAGTAACCCTGGCTTGGGTGAATCCAGTGCACCATGCCAAAGCCGATACTCAGCGCCAATGGCAGGCGCAAGGCGTGGCGGAAGATCAGCGACGTCGGCGTGAGGTGCTGGCGCAAGCGTGACCACACGTCCTTGAAGTTGCGTGGCGAGCGGTCCAGCAAGCTGCTGTCAGTGGCATCGGCCAGGGCATCGGGGTTGCTGGCGTCGCTGAGCAAACGGTCCAGCGTACCGAGGTTGGCCGCCAGCGCCCGCAGCGAGCGCAACAGCCCGCGCCAGGCCGGGTTGCTCTGGATGCGCAGGTGTTCGAGCGAGGCATGCAGATCGCCCAGCGCCTCGGCAAAACTGTCGTCATAGACAAACGGCTGGCGCAGCTTGATCGACTCCGACAGACGCTGGCAGGCCACGCCTTGCTGGCGCAACAAGCGTTGGCAACGGAACATCACGTCACTGTGGAAGAAGGCATCGGCCAGCGCGTTGTACGGGTAGTGCGACGAACTGGCGCGCTCGTGAATATCCTGTGCGAGAAAGTACAGCTTGAGGTAGCGACTGATTTTGGAGCCCGGCCGCGTATTGCCGACCCGGTGCAAAATGATCTCTTTGGTGGTGTTCAGGGCCGCCACCACGCGGCCGTTTTGCCGGGCCAGCTCCAGACGACCAGCTTCTACATCCAGATTACGCACCGGCTCAAACAGCGACGACTTGAGCTTGAGGTACAGCCCCAGCTCCCAGAACAGCCGCGCCAGGCTTTGTTGCACCGGCTGGTGGGAAAACATCGCCTGCCAGAGCACCGACAATGCGCCATACCAGGCCGCGCCTGCCACCAGCAGCATGGGTTCGTGCCAGAAATCGGTGACCTCGCCGCCCCGCTGGTCCACCCCGATCATGGTGTACACGGCCAAAATCAGTGTGGCCGAGGCAATCGCCCCATAGCGTTCGCCCAGCGCACCGAGCATGGTCAGGCCAAAGCTGGCCAGTGCCAGTGCGGTCACCAGCAGCAACGGGTAGGGGAAGAGCAATTCGACACTGATCGCCGAAGCACTGAAACACACCAGCGTTACCAGCAGCGCGTTGAGGCGGCCCTGCCAACTGTCATCAGTCTCGGACAGGGCGCTGGCGATAATCCCCAGGAACAAGGGGATCAACAGCGACATCTCGTCCTGATACCAACAAAAAGCCATGCTGCCGGTCAGGGCGATGAACACCCGGACGCTGTAACTGAACTTGTCCCGCGCCCACAAGCGGCGCAGTGATTGGCTGAAAGAGGTCGATGACATGGAGTGGCGGTGCCTGGCTCGTGATTCGCTAAATTGAGCCAGATAAGACGTTAGTGCAATGGCACTGTTCACATCGAACAGAAAATATTTTTTGCCTGAATGCAAAGCCGCGTTGAAGGTATGCCTGCGTCAGGCGTACTGCGCGGCGGCATACCCGGATGCCCACGCCCACTGGAAGTTGAAACCGCCCAGGTGGCCGCTCACGTCCAGCACTTCGCCGACAAAATACAGCCCAGGGCTCTTCAGCGACTCCAAAGTCTTGGATGATACTTCGCGGGTATCAACCCCGCCCAGGGTCACTTCGGCGGTGCGATAGCCTTCGGTGCCGGCGGGTACGACTTTCCAGCAGGCCAATTTGTCAGCCACGTCGGTCAGTTCGCCGGGGGTGTATTGCTTCATTGGCTTGGACACGAACCAGTGTTCGGCCAGCAAGTTGGCCATCTTCTTGGTGAAGATTTCACCGAGCAGGGTTTTCAATTCGCTGTTCGGGCGTTCTGCTTGTTGGGCTTGCAGCCAGCTCAGCGCGCCCAGGTCCGGCAGCAGATTGATTTCCACCGTGTCGCCGCTGTTCCAGAACGACGAGATCTGCAAAATCGCCGGGCCGCTCAGGCCGCGGTGGGTGAACAGAATGTTCTCGCGAAAGCTCTGATCGTTGCAGCTCACCAGGCAGTCCACCGAGGTGCCCGAGAGTTCGGCGCAGATCTCTTTGAGCTGATCGGTAATGGTGAACGGCACCAGCCCGGCGCGGGTCGGCAGCAAGGTGTGGCCGAACTGCTTGGCCACTTGATAGCCAAAGCCGGTGGCGCCCAGGGTCGGGATCGACAGGCCTCCGGTGGCGATCACCAGCGACTGGCAGTTCAACTGATCCAGTGTGGTCTTGAGGCTGTAGCCGCTGTCGGTCTTTTCGATCTGCTCGACCGAGGTGTCCAGGTGCAGGCTGACACCCGCTTGCTGGCATTCACTGAGGAGCATTTCGAGGATGTCGCTGGACTTGTTATCGCAGAACAACTGGCCGAGTTTTTTCTCGTGATAGGGCACGCCGTGCTTACTCACCAGCGCGATGAAATCCCATTGCGTGTAACGGGCCAGCGCCGACTTGCAGAAGTGCGGGTTCTGCGACAGGAAGTTGCTCGGCTCGGTGTACATATTGGTGAAGTTGCAACGGCCACCGCCCGACATCAGGATCTTTTTGCCCGCCTTGTTGGCGTGGTCGATCAGCATCACTTTGCGCCCACGCCCGGCAGCGGTCAGCGCGCACATCAAACCTGCGGCGCCAGCGCCAATAATCACAACATCGGTGGTACGCAAAGCGGTGTCCTCGAAACTTCAGATAATCGTGTAGGAGCGAGCTTTTAAATGAGCAAAAGTTCGCGAGACGAGCTCGCTCCTACAGGGGGGTTACAACACCCGAACGCGCAACGAACGGCCTTTGATCTTGCCGTCGCTCAAGCGCTGGGCGGCTTGTTTGGCGATGGTGCGGTCAACCGCTACGTAGGCCTGGAAGTCAAAAATAGTAATTTTGCCGACCTGTGCCCCAGGAATACCGGCATCACCGGTCAAAGCACCCAGAATGTCACCAGGGCGGACTTTGTCTTTGCGGCCAGCGCCGATCACCAGGGTGCTCATCGGTGGCAGCAGCGGGGCGCCGCCTTTGGAGGTCAGGGTGTCCAGCGACTCCCAGTTCAGCGGAGCCTTTTGCAACTGCTCGATGGCCTGGGCGCGGTGCGCTTCGGACGGCGCCACCAGGCTGATCGCAATGCCTTTTTCGCCCGCACGGCCTGTACGGCCAACGCGGTGAATGTGGATTTCCGAGTCGCGGGCCAGCTCAACGTTGATCACCATGTCCAGTGCGTCGATGTCCAAGCCCCGGGCCGCCACGTCGGTGGCCACCAGCACCGAGGTCGAACGGTTGGCGAACATCGCCAGCACCTGATCGCGGTCGCGCTGTTCCAGGTCACCGTGCAGGCCGACGGCCGAAATGCCCTTGGAGGTCAGGTGGTCAACGGTTTCCTGCACCTGCTGCTTGGTGAAGCAGAACGCCACGCACGATTGCGGGCGGAAGTGCCCGAGCACTTTAGTCACGGCGCTCATGCGTTCTTCCGGCGAAATCTCGTAGAAACGCTGTTCGATCTGGCTGTCGGTGTGCAGCGCCTCGGCTTTGACTTGCTGCGGGTTGCGCATGAACTTGGACGCCAATTGCTTGATGCCCACCGGGTAGGTGGCCGAAAACAGCAGGGTCTGGCGACGTTCGGGGGTCTGCTGAATGATGTCTTCGATGGCGTCGTAAAAGCCCATGTCGAGCATGCGGTCGGCTTCGTCGAGCACCAGCGTGTTCAGGCCATCGAGTACCAGCGAACCTTTGCGCAAGTGCTGCTGGATACGCCCCGGCGTGCCGACAATGATGTGCGCGCCGTGCTCCAGCGAACCGATCTGCGGGCCGAACGACACGCCGCCACACAGGGTCAGCACTTTGATGTTGTCTTCGGCGCGGGCCAGACGGCGGATTTCCTTGGCTACCTGATCCGCCAGTTCGCGGGTCGGGCAGATCACCAAGGCCTGGCAACCGAAGTAGCGTGGGTTGATCGGGTTCAGCAGGCCGATGCCGAACGCCGCGGTTTTACCGCTGCCGGTCTTGGCCTGGGCGATCAGGTCCATGCCTTTGAGGATCACCGGCAAGCTCTGCGCCTGGATCGGCGTCATCTGGGCATAACCGAGGGAGTCGAGGTTAGCCAGCATGGCGGCGGACAGAGGCAGAGTGTTAAAAGCGGTGGCAATGGTGGTCACGGGACTGGCCTGCAAAACAAAATGTCGCGCAGTGTAACAGCCCGTTGCCCAATGCCCGAACATTCTGGACGAGAAGTCATCAAGGATTCTGTAGGCGCGAGCTTGTCTCGCGATCTTTTGATTTTTTTAAAAGATCGCGAGGCAAGCTCGCGCCTACAAAGGCCCCATTAATGATCCGGTTCATGCTCCGAGTTGGCTTTGGGCTTGCGCCCGTCCTGCGGGGACAACTGCAGGAAGATCGCCGCCGCCAGCATGGCCATGATGCCGACAGTCAGGAAGGTCAACTGGAACGCCCCCAGCACGGTGTGCACGCCATCGCTGGCGCCGTCGCCCGAGAAGCCGCCGAGCAAGGCACCGGCGCAGGCAACCCCCAGGCTCAGCGACAGCTGCGCCACCACCGACAGCAAGCTGTTGCCGCTGCTGGCGCTGACATCATCGAGGTCGATGAGGGTTACGGTGTTCATGGCGGTGAACTGCAACGAGTTGATAGCCCCCAAAATGGCCAGCATTGTCAGCAACAACGGGTAAGGCGTTTGCGCGGTCACCAGGCCCATGCTGGCCAGCATGATACCGAGTGCCAGGGTGTTGCCGGTCAGAATAGTGCGATAGCCCAGACGCTCGATCAGTGGCCGCGCGCCCCATTTGGCCAGCATCGCGGCGGCTGCCAGTGGCAACATGCTCATCCCGGCTTCCGACGGCGAATAGCCCAGCGCCACTTGCAGCAGCAACGGCACCAGAAACGGCAGCGCGCCGCTGCCCAGACGGGCAAACAGGTTGCCCAGAATGCCCACGGCAAAGGTCTTGGTTTTAAACAGCACCGGCGAGAACAGCGGATTGCTGATGTTGGCCGCCCGCAGCCAATACGCCGCCAGGCACGCCAGCCCGGCAAACAACAGCAACATGACGCGCAAGTGCGGCATGTGCAGTTCGCCCAGGCCTTCCATCGCAATGGTGATAAACACCATGGCTGCGCCAAACAGCAAAAAGCCCAGGGCATCGAAGCGGGTGCGGCCGTCGCCACGCAAATCCGGGATCATTTTCCAGACCGCCCAGCATCCGAGCATGCCCACCGGCAGGTTGATCAGGAAGATCCAGTGCCAGCTCAAGTACTGCACCATCCAACCGCCCAGGGTCGGGCCGATCAGCGGGCCGAGCAGGCCGGGGATGGTGATAAAGCCCATGATCCGCACCAGTTCCGAGCGCGGATAAGCCTTGAGCACCACCAGCCGCCCGACCGGCACCATCAAGGCTCCGCCCAGCCCTTGAAGCACGCGGGCGGCAATCAGTTGGTTGAGCGTGCCCGACAAGGCGCACAGCAGTGAGCCGAGACTGAACAGCAGAATGGCGCTGAAGAAGATTTTCTTGGTGCCGAAGCGGTCAGCGATCCAGCCCGAGGCCGGGATCAGCAAGGCCACGGTGAGCATGTAGGCCACGATCACCCCTTGCATGCGCAGCGGGTTTTCCTTGAGGTCGGCGGCCATGGCGGGTAGGGCGGTGTTGAGGATCGTACCGTCGAGCGACTGCATGAAAAACGCGATGGCCACCACCCACGGCAACCAACGTAATATTTCGGGCGTGAGAACCGGGCGTGCAGGCATAGGACCTCTTTCTAATTGTTCGAGGATCTTCTGTAGGAGCGAGCTTGTCTCGCGATCTTATGATCGTTCAAAGATCGCGAGGCAAGCTCGCTCCAACAGAATCATTACAACGTGAGCGTGAGTTTTTTGACCAGTGCACCCGGCAATAAATTCGACGCGGTCTGGCGGTGGTCGTAAGTGCTGGCCGACACCAGCAGTTCGCGCTCTACGGTAAGGGCTTCGAGCTGCGAGCCCAGCAGGCTGTACACGCTGTCATCAAAACGCATGGTATTGACCGGCGCCTTGATCTCGCCGTCTTCCACCCAGAACGTCGCAAACCGGGTCATGCCGGTCAGGCGCGCTGCTGGTTGGTCAGAATAGTTCAAATACCACAGGTTGCTGATGTACAGGCCGGTGCCCAACTGCTTGAGAATGTCGGCCTGCGCCAGTTGCCCGGCGGCCATCGCCAATGCACTCGGCGCTTCGCCTGCGTGCGCGCCGTTAACCTGCAGCCCATATTCGGCCGCACTGCGCGAGCTCACCAACTGCTGGTCGGCCTTGCCATGCTTGACCAGCGACAAATCCTGGCGCGGATAACCTTCGTTTGAAAACGCCGGGCTCAGGGACTGGCTGACATGCTCGTCCAGCGACACCAGCGGGCTCAGTTCGGCATCGCCGCCGTACAGCTTTTGCATCGGGCTGTATTTGCTGGCCAGTGCCTGGGCCGAAAAACCGCCCCAGCACAGCATGCTCATGACTTCTTCCAGCGCGGCGGGCGCCAGGTACGCACGGTACTCGCCAGGAGCCAACACGTGGGCCGGGCGGTCGAGAAACGCCAATTGTTCGAGGGCCTGCTGCATGCGCTGGGCAAAGCGTTCGCTGTCCCAGTGCGACCCGGCGTAGCTGGCTTTGACTGCTTGGCCGTTACTGTGGAACACGCTCCAGTCAAAGTTGAAGCTGTTGGCCTGATGCCAGCCAAAAGCGCCTTGCGAACTGGCGTAGCCATAGCTGATCGGGCCGCTGGCGTAGAAGCCCACCAAGTCGACGCCGTGTGCCGCACGGCGGATTTGCTCCAGCACTTGCGCTGAATCCGGCAAAGGCTCGGCCTGCACATTGTGGCTGTGCCATGGGTCGGGGTTGAGTTGCAAATACGGATCGACCGGCAACAGCGGCAATGTCTCACGCAGTTGTTTCAGCGCATCGGCCAAGCGCTGCTGATCGACGCCAGGCTCACCGGCCAGGGTCACGTTGACGCTGGCATGGCGGCCCTCATTAATTAGCTTCAGGCTCAGGCTGGCTTGCTGGACCACACCGGCCTGGCGCACTTTGCCCTTGTTGAAGCGGATAAATTGCGAGGCTTCGGCATTGTAGCCGACGGTAAATTGCTCCGGGCCGACCAGCGCCTTGCGCAACCACGCCACCAGCCCCTCGAACTGCTCGGCCTGACTCAGTACCTGGCTCATCAGGCATCTCCTCCAAACACATCCACTTGACTGAACACACAGGCCGGCGACGCATGGCCCACGCGGATGACCTGGTTCGGCTCGCCTTTGCCACAGTTGGGCGTGCCCAGCACTTTAAAGGTACTGGCGTCGCCCACGGCGCTGAGATTGCGCCAGAACTGCTCGGAAATACCCCGGTAATTCGGGTTTTTCACCACGCCCTTGAGCTCACCATTCTCGATCAACTGGCCCCATTCGCAGCCGAACTGGAACTTGTTGCGCGCATCGTCAATCGACCATGAGCGGTTGTTGGACATCAGAATGCCGTGCTCGATACCGCCAATCAGTTGTGCCATGGAGCGGTCGCCCGGCTCGATATTGAGGTTGGCCATGCGGTCAATGGGGGCGCGGTTCCAACTGCACGCGCGGCTGTTGGCCACGCCTTCCAGCCCCGTGCGGAACTGCGACAGTGCGCCCCCCAGCGGGCGCTGCAACACGCCTTCGCGGATCAGAAACGCCTTGTGCGCCGGGGTGCCGTCATCGTCAAAGCTATAACTGGCGAGTTGCTCGGGGATCGTCGGGTCGAAGGTGACGTTGAGCAATTGGGAGCCGTACTGCAGGCTGCCAAAGTCGCTGGTCTTAACGAAGCTGGTGCCCGCGTAATTGCGTTCGTCACCCAAGATGCGGTCCAGTTCCAGCGGATGGCCGATGGACTCGTGGATCTGCAAAATCATCTGGTCGGGCATCAGCAGCAGGTCGCGCTGGCCGTGCGGAGTGTTGGGGGCGAGCAGCAATTGCAGCGCCTGGTCGGCCACGACCGGGCCAGCGCCGATCAGGCCGCAGCGGCTGATTACATCGGCGCCGCCTTGCTGGCCAAAATTCTCGCGGCCCAGGGTGCGGCTTTGGCTGTCCTGGCCGTCGTAGGCGGTGACACTCATGCCGGGGAAAACAAAACGTTGGGCCTGACGCAGCTCGGCGCCTGCGCTGTTGAGGTAAATCTGCTCGACATGGGTGAGACCAAGCGAGGCCACCCAACTGACGAGCCGCTCGTCCTTGGGTACGGCGGCCGACTCAGTGCTCAGCAAGTCATAGCACTGGCTCAGCGACGGGAACGCCTGGTCGATATCGGGCGAAAAGTAATCAGACTTGGCGCTGGATACCGCCTCGTCGCTGAGGTTGAGTAACGCGTGGTCGGTGATCAACCGGGCCTGGGCTTCGGCCCGCTCCAGCGCGGCCTGCAGCCCCGCCTGGGACAAATCGTTGGTGGCGGCATAGGCTTCAACGCCCTTGAGTCGCACTGTCAGCATCGCGCCTTGATCGTGCCCGAATGAAGGCGGCTCTGCGACGTTCTTGCGCACCGACAGGTATTGCCCGGATTCACGTACATAGCGCAGCGAAAAGAACTCGGCCCGAGTGTGCAGGGCGGCGAAGCGCTGCTTGAGCTGAGAATGAAAGTCGAACATGCACGGACCTCCGAAAGCGGGAAATCGGGTGTAAAGCGGGGGGTGTGACGCGAAACGAGGCCCTAGAGTAGGCCTGCGTAGAGGTGGGGGCAAGCGGGGTGGGAATGAAACGTCATGGATCTGTAGGAACGAGCTTGTCTCGCGATCTTTTAAATGATCAAAAGATCGCGAGGCGAGCTCCGCCCTACGGTTATTGCGGTGTTACTGAGCGGTACGGCTCACTTCACGCAGTGGCTTGCCGCGCACCGGCGCATCGCCTGCTACGTAGTAGTCGGCGGTGCTGCGCGGCAGTGGCTTGCGGCCACGGATCTTGTCGGCGATTTTCTCGGCGATCATGATCGTCGGCGCGTTCAGGTTACCGGTGGTGATCAGCGGCATGATCGACGCATCAACCACACGCAGACCTTGCAGCCCATGCACACGGCCTTCGCCGTCTACCACGGCCATCTCGTCGGTGCCCATTTTGCACGAGCAGGACGGGTGGAAAGCGGTTTCGGCGTGCTCACGGATGAACTGGTCGAGTTCTTCGTCAGTCTGTTTATCGATACCCGGGCTGATTTCACGGCCACGGTACGCGTCCAGAGCCGGCTGCTGCATGATTTCACGGGTCAGGCGGATGCCGTCGCGGAATTCCTGCCAGTCTTGCTCGGTGGACATGTAGTTGAACAGGATGCTCGGGTACTCACGCGGGTCCTTGGACTTCACGTTGACGCGGCCACGGCTCGGCGAACGCATGGAACCCATGTGCGCCTGGAAACCGTGCTCTTTCACGCCATTGCTGCCGTTGTAGTTAATCGCCACTGGCAAGAAGTGGTACTGAATGTTCGGCCACTCGAAATGCTCGCGGGTACGGATAAAACCACCGGCTTCGAACTGGTTGCTGGCGCCAATGCCTTTGCCGGCGAACAACCACTCGGCGCCAATGGCCGGCTGGTTCCACCACAGCAGCGACGGGTACAGCGACACTGGCTGAGTGCACGCGTATTGCAGGTACAGCTCCAGGTGGTCTTGCAGGTTCTGGCCGACGCCCGGCAGGTCGTGAACCACCGGGATGTCGAGGCTTTTGAGCAGTTCTGCCGGGCCGACGCCCGAGCGTTGCAGCACGGTTGGCGAACCAATGGCGCCGCTGCACAGCAGGACTTCCTTGCGTGCACGAGCTTCGATGCGCACATGGTTGTCGCCGGTCATGTAGTGCACGCCGACTGCACGCTTGCCTTCAAAGATGATCTTGTCAGTCAGCGCATGGGTCACGATGGTCAGCGTCGAGCGCTGCTTGGCGATGTCCAGGTAACCGCGTGCGGTGCTGGCGCGACGGCCGTTCGGCGTCACGGTACGGTCCATCGGGCCGAAGCCTTCTTGCTGGTAGCCGTTCAAGTCTTCGGTGCGCGGGTAGCCCGCTTGTACACCGGCTTCAACCATGGCGTGGAACAGCACGTTGTTGCCGGCTTTTGGCGTGGTCACGCTGACCGGGCCGTCGCCACCGTGGTAGTCATTCGGACCGATGTCGCGGGTTTCCGCTTTGCGGAAGTACGGCAGGCAGTCCAGGTACGACCAGTCTTCCAGGCCAGGGTTTTTTGCCCAGCCGTCGTAGTCCATCGCGTTGCCGCGGATGTAGCACATGCCGTTGATCAGCGACGAACCGCCCAGGCCCTTGCCACGGCCACATTCCATGCGGCGACCGTCCATATGCGGTTCTGGATCGGTTTCGTAGGCCCAGTTGTAGCGACGGCCTTGCAGCGGGAACGCCAGCGCGGCAGGCATTTGGGTACGGAAGTCGAAACGGTAGTCCGGGCCGCCTGCTTCAAGCAGCAGCACGGTGACGCCTTGGTCTTCAGTCAGACGGGTCGCCAGGGTGTTACCGGCAGAGCCGGCACCAATGATGATGTAGTCAAATTCTTGGGACATAAAATGCACCCTCTATGAAGTAAGTCAGATCACTGGAACCCTGCAGGAGGCGAGCTTGCCTCGCGATCTTTTAAAGGATCAAACGATCGCGAGACGAGTTCGCTCCTACAGGTATTACGTTTTGGGTTTAGAACACCGAAACGTAATCGCCCAGCTCTACCTGTACCGATTTGACCTGGGTGTACTGAGCCAGCGAGCTGATGCCGTTTTCACGGCCGATGCCCGATTGCTTGTAACCGCCCACCGGCATTTTTGCATCGGATTCGCCCCAGGCGTTGATCCAGCAAATGCCCGCTTGCAGCTGGTGAATCACGCGGTGTGCGCGGTTCAGGTCTTTGGTGACAATACCGGCGGCCAGGCCGAACTCGGTGTCGTTGGCACGACGGATCACTTCTTCTTCGCTGTCGTACGTCAGGATGCTCATCACCGGGCCAAAGATTTCTTCTTTGACGATGGTCATCTCGTCGGTGCAGTCAGTGAACACAGTCGGTGCCACGTAGGCGCCTTTGCCCAGCGCGCCTTCGGTCAGGCGTTCGCCGCCGCACAGTACGCGGGCACCTTCTTCTTTACCCTTGGCAATGTAGCCAAGCACGCTTTCCATGTGAGCAAAGCTGACCAGCGGGCCGAAGTTGGTGTTTTCGTCTTCCGGGTTGCCGATGCGGATGCGCGCAACGCGCTCCAGGATCTTGGCTTCGAAAGCGGCTTTAAGTGCAGTCGGCACGAACACGCGGGTGCCGTTGGTGCACACCTGGCCCGAGCTGTAGAAGTTGGCCATCATCGCGGTGTCTGCCGCGCGGTCCAGGTCAGCGTCGTCAAAAATGATCAGTGGCGACTTGCCGCCCAGTTCCATGGTCACTTCTTTGAGGGACGAGCTGGTGGCGCTGGCGGTAACTTTTTTGCCAGTGTCGGTGCCGCCGGTGAACGAGATTTTCTCGATGCGTGGGTGCTCGGTCAGCCAGGTGCCGACTTCACGGCCGCTGCCGGTCAGAACGTTGAACACGCCGTCTGGCAGGCCTGCTTCGGTGAAGATTTCAGCCAGCTTCAAGGTGGTCAGCGAGGTCACTTCGCTTGGCTTGAAGATCATCGCGTTACCGGCCGCCAGGGCGGGTGCGGATTTCCACAGGGCGATCTGGATCGGGTAGTTCCAGGCGCCGATACCGGCCACAACGCCCAACGGCTCGCGGCGGGTGTAAACAAAAGAGGTGGTGCGCAGCGGGATCTGCTCGCCTTCGATGGCGGGTGCCAGGCCTGCGTAGTATTCCAGCACGTCGGCGCCGGTCACGATGTCGACGTAACGGGTTTCGGAGTACGACTTGCCGGTGTCCAGGGTTTCCAGGGCGGCCAGCTCATCGTTGCGCTCGCGTAGGATCTCGACAGCGCGACGCAGAATGCGCGAACGCTCCATGGAGGTCATGGCAGCCCAGATTTTCTGGCCTTTTTCAGCGCTGACAACGGCACGCTCAACGTCTTCTTTGGTCGCACGTTGCACTTGTGCGAGGACTTCGCCGTTAGCCGGGTTGATGGCATCGAAAGTAGCGTCGCTACCGGCGTCGGTGTAGCCGCCGTCGATGTAGAGTTTTTGCAATTCGAAACGGGCCATAAATTCCTCGCAAGTGCATCAGTGGTGGGCGTTCATCGTCAATCGGGTGCCATCTAACTGTGGCACCACAGATTCACGACAGTTCAGGGGTTAAGCGTGGGTTGATGCCTAACTCTCCTGTTTCGCCAGTTGTAGATCCATGTATTCGTAGCAGATGCGTTGTGCCTGTTCGGTGTCGAATGCGTCACCCGACAGGGCACCCCGCAACCATAGACCATCGATGAGAGCTGCCAGGCCTCGCGCTGCATTGCGGGCCTGGGCCTGCGGCAACACGCGCCGAAATTGGCAGCACAGATTGGAGTACAAGCGGTGATCGTTAATCCGCTGCAATCTGTGCAACGACGGTTGGTGCATGCTGGCTGCCCAAAAGGCCAGCCAGGTTTTCATTGCCGGGCCACTGACCTGGCTCGCGTCAAAGTTGCCTTCAACGATTACCTGCAAGTGCGCCCTTGGGCTGTCGTCGTTGAGCGCTTGACGGCGCTCGGCGACGTTATCGATCAGAACGTTCATCAAGTACCGCATGGTGGCGGCGATCAGACCGTTCTTATCGTTGAAGTAGTGACTGATGATGCCGTTCGACACGCCGGCCAAACGGGCAATTAGCGCAATGCTGGCATCTGCCATCCCGACCTGATCGACCGCCGCTAGGGTGGCTTCGATCAACTGCTGGCGGCGTATGGGTTGCATACCGACCTTGGGCATTTTCTACATCTCCTTGGGCCAGCGCGCAGCGCATGTCAATCACTGAACGATGGCCAGTCTATTTTGTTTTGATTGAACGTTCAATCAACAAAGAATAATATCTGCGACAATTCGTCGCGTGCTGTGGTGCTTTTCCTACAACGAGTGGCGAAAAATCGACACGGTAAATATCTCCGGATGCGGAAAGCCGGTAGGCGCGAGCTTGTCTCGTGATCTTTAAAGATCAAAAGATCGCGAGACAAGCTCGCGCCTACAGGGACAGGCAGGGTCCGGTTTTTTAGCGGTGTCTTTATATCACTCGACCGTTGGTCGCTATCTAACCGATTGGTCGAGTGGTGCGTTGCCTTAAGTCCTTGTGTCGCACTTGCCTGGAGCACCCGTGCAATGAGTTCTGCCTCTCTTATAAAGACCCCGCCACAAAAGGTGTCGGTCAATGGTGCGGTGTTTTACACCGCAACCGGCTTAATACTGCTGTTGACCGCCATTTTGATCGCCTTCCCTGAAGACGCCGGCCACATGTTGGGCGTTGCCCAGGAATGGCTGTCGCGCACCTTCGGTTGGTACTACATGGTGGTGATTGCCGCCTATCTGATTTTTGTCGTGGGTCTGGCGTTTTCGTCCTACGGCAAACTGAAGCTTGGGACCAAGCAAGACAAACCCGATTTCAGCTACGGCGCGTGGGCCGGGATGCTGTTTTCGTCCGGTATCGGCATCTCCTTGCTGTACTTCGGCGCGTCCGAGCCGCTGGACCACTACTTCAACCCGCCGCAAGGCGTGTCGGCCAGCCATGAAGCGGCGCGTCAGGCACTGCAACTGACCTTCCTGCACTGGGGTTTGCACGGCTGGGCGATCTACGCGCTGGTCGGCCTGGCCGTGGCGTACTTTGCCTACCGTCACAACCAGCCGCTGGCGTTGCGTTCGGCGCTGTACCCATTGATGGGCGAGCGTTGGGTCAAGGGCGCTGCGGGCCACGCGGTAGACGGCTTCGGCATGTTCGTGACGTTGCTGGGGTTGGTGACCAACCTGGGCATTGGCTCGATGCAAGTGTCGTCGGGGCTGGAAAACCTGTTCGGCATGCAACACAGCAACACCAACCTGTTGATCGTGATCATCGTGATGAGCACCGTGGCCACCATCGCAGCGGTTTCCGGTGTTGAAAACGGTATTCGTCGTCTGTCCAACCTGAACATCATCTTGTTCAGCGGCTTGCTGATTTTCGTGCTGCTGTTTGGCCCCACGTTGCACCTGCTCAACGGTTTTGTGCAGAACGTGGGTGACTACCTCAACGGTCTGATCATGAAAACCTTCGACCTGTACGTGTACGAAGGCGACAGCAAAAAAACCGAAGGCTGGTTGGGCCTGTGGACCCTGTTCTACTGGGCGTGGTGGATCTCCTGGGCCCCATTTGTCGGCATGTTCATCGCGCGTATTTCCCGTGGTCGTACTGTGCGTGAACTGGTCGCGGGCGTGCTGTTGATTCCGCTGGGCTTTACCCTGGCCTGGTTGTCGATTTTCGGTAACTCGGCACTGGACCTGGTGGTCAACCAGGGCGCGGTGGAGTTGGGCAAAACCGCCCTTGAACAACCGTCGATGGCGATTTACCAACTGCTGGAACACTACCCGGCGTCGAAAATCGTAATCGGTGTGTCGATCTTTGTGGGCTTCGTGCTGTTCCTGACCCCGGCGGATTCCGGTGCCGTAATGATGGCTAACCTGTCGTGCAAAGGCGGCGACGTGGACGAAGATGCGCCGCACTGGCTGCGTATTTTCTGGTCGGTGGTCATTACCCTGGTGACCATCGGTTTGCTGTTTGCCGGTAACTTCGCGGCCATGCAAACCATGGTGGTGTTGGCGGGCCTGCCGTTCTCGGTGGTGCTGGTGCTGTTTATGTTTGGCCTGCACAAAGCCATGCGCCAGGACACTCTGGTTGAACAGGAACAAGCTGAACTGGCGGCTCGTGGTCGTCGTGGTTTCAGCGAGCGCTTGACCACCCAAGACCTGCAACCGACCCAAGCGGTGGTGCAGCGCTTCATGGACAAACACGTGACCCCGGCGCTGGAAGAAGCGGCTGCGCAATTGCGTAGCCAAGGCCTGGAAGTGCAGACCTTGCTGGGTGCCGCCAAGCGTTGCATGGGTGTGCGGGTAGAGATGTCGGAAGGCAACCCGTTTGTCTACGAAGTGAGCCTGGACGGCTACTTGGCCGCGCCAAGCGAGTCTGACCAGGACGGCGTGCGCAGTCGTTTCTACCGGGCCGAGGTGTACCTGCACAACGGCAAACAGGAGTACGACCTGATGGGCTTCACTGACGAGCAAATCTGCCGAGACGTGCTCGACCAGTTTGAAAGTCATCGCCAGCTCCTTGGGCGGGTATACAACTAAGAGCACATACCTGCTGTAGGAGCCAACTGCCTCGCGATCTTTTTAAAGATCTAGAGATCGCGAGGCAAGCTCGCTCCTACAGGGGGTTATTCGTCAACCTAGGTTCTTGCCCAACAACGCGTGGTACAACTCGGTATCACCCAGTATCCCCACCACTTTCTGATTGTCGTGCAGCACCAGCTTGTTACCGGTCTGGTAGCGAATTTGTAGTGCATCACGCATGCCGATACTCGAGTCCACCAACGTGGGTCTGCGGTCCAGGCTGTCGACCGATTGCCCGCTGCGCCATTGCTGCAGATCTACCACCCCCGCGCCATTGCGCGCACCCTTGATGGTGTTGCCTTCGGCCAGGTCGATCCATGAATCATCCCCCGGATCGATGCACACCGAGCCATTGATGCGTTTGCAGTTGTCCAGCGTGCGCATCAGGCTGCGCCCGCACAACACGTTCAGCGGGTTGGTATGCGCTACGAATGTGCGCACGTAGTCGTCTGCCGGGTTAAGCACGATTTCTTCGGGTTTGCTGTACTGGATGATCTTGCCGTCTTTCATGATCGCGATGCGGCTGCCCAGTTTCAGCGCTTCATCCAGGTCGTGACTGACGAACACGATGGTCTTGCTGAGCTTACGCTGCAGCTCCAGCAATTCGTCTTGCAGGCCCTGACGAATCAGTGGGTCAAGCGCCGAGAACGGTTCGTCCATCAGCAGAATATCGGCGTCCATCGCCAGTGCCCGCGCCAGGCCCACACGCTGTTGCATGCCGCCGCTCAACTCGTCGGGCTTTTTGTTGCGCCACTGGCTCAGGCCCACCAGCTCGAGCTTTTCATCCACCAGCGCCTTGCGTTCTTTCTCGGGGCGGCCCTGCATTTCCAGGCCAAAGCTGATGTTCTCGCGCACTGTCAGCCACGGCATCAGGGCGAACTTTTGAAACACCATGGCAATGCGCTTGGTGCGCATCATTTTCAGCTCGGCGGGGGTACAGGAGGCGATGTCGATTTGCTTGCCTTCATGCTCCACAAACAACTGACCACGGCTCACCGTGTTCAACCCGTTGATGCAGCGCAGCAAGCTGGATTTGCCCGAGCCGGACAAGCCCATCAACACGCAGATCTCGCCTTTGTCGATGTCCAGGCTGGCCTTTTCGACGCCGACGATCTGCCCGGTCTTTTTCAAAATCTGATCCCGCGAGAGGCCTTCGTCCAGCAGCCTCAGCGCCTCACGCGGTTTTTTGGCGAAGATCACGTCAACCTTGTCGAAGCGAATAATACTCATGCGTCAGCTCCTTTCTTGGCGTCCGGCTGTTTGCAGATCCGGTCGAGCATGATCGCCAGCAACACAATCGCCAGCCCGGCTTCAAAGCCCAGCGCAATGTCGGCGGTGTTCAGCGCGTTGACCACCGGTTTGCCCAGGCCGTCCGCACCCACCAGCGCGGCAATCACCACCATCGACAGCGACAGCATGATGCACTGGGTGATCCCGGCGGCGATGCTCGGCATGGCGTGGGGCAGCTCGATACGGGTCAGTAATTGGCGGCGCGAACAACCAAAGGCCTTACCGGCATCCAGCAGTTCATGGGGCACGTCGCGAATGCCCAGGTAGGTCAGGCGGATCGGCGCGGCAATCGCAAACACCACGGTCGAAATCAGCCCCGGCACCACGCCCAGGCCAAACAGGGTCAGGGTAGGGATCAGGTACACAAACGTCGGCACGGTCTGCATCAAGTCCAGCACCGGGCGCATGCACGTATACACCGCGGGCTTGTGCGCGGCGACAATGCCCAGCGGCACGCCGATGATCACGCACACAAACGTGGCAAACACCACCTGCGCGAGGGTTTCCATGGTCTCTTGCCAATAGCCCAGGTTGAGGATCAGCAGAAACGACAAAGCGACAAAGACCGTGAGCCCCCACTTGCGCTGAATCAGATGCGAAAACAAGGCCACCAGGCCGATAAAGGCGAACGGGTTGAACCAGGTCAGCGCGAACGTCACGCCGTGGATCATGGCTTCGAGCGTGCTCGCGATCATGTCGAAAATGTTGGCGCCATGTTGGGTCAGCCAGTCGACAAAATTGGCGATGTACTCACCCAACGGGATTTTGTGATCTATCAGCATGGTAGTGACGTCCGCATGCAAGTGGAGTTAAAACGGAGCCGCAACGGCAAGCCGCCCGGCCTCCGCGATTACTTCGCCAGGCTGGCCTTGACCGCCTCAAGACCCGGCTTGCCATCCACCGTGGTCACGCCCGCGAGCCAGGTGTCGAGCACCTGAGGGTTCTGTTTAAGCCAGGCTTTGGCAGCCACATCCGGCTTGATCTTGTCGTCCAGCACCTTGCCCATCAGGGTGCTTTCCATGTCCAGGGTAAACACCAGGTTCTTCAGCAACTGGCCCACGTTGGGGCATTCCTGTGTGTAGCCTTTGCGGGTGTTGGTGTAGATGGTGGCCTGGCCAAAATTGGGGCCGAAAAATTCATCGCCACCGGTGAGGTACTTCATCTTGAAGCGGGTGTTCATGGGGTGCGGTTCCCAACCCAGAAACACCACGTCGGTGCCGCGCCGTTGCGCACGGTCGACTTGCGACAACATCCCGGCTTCGCTCGACTCCACCACCTTGAAGCCTGCGTCCTTGAGGCCAAATGCGTTCTTGTCGATCATGCTTTGAATCGTGCGATTGCCGTCGTTGCCCGGCTCGATCCCGTAGATCTTGCCGTCCAGTTCTTTCTTGAATTTAGGCAGGTCGGAAAAGTCTTTCAGGCCTTTGTCATACAGCGCCTGCGGTACGGCGAGGGTGTACTTGGCGTTTTCCAGATTGGCGCGCACGGTGTCGACTGTTCCTGCGTCGCGGTAGGCCTTGATGTCGTTTTCCATGGTGGGCATCCAGTTACCCAAAAACACGTCCATGTTCTTGCCTTCAGCCAGCGACTTGTAGGTGACCGGCACCGAAATCATGGTGGTTCTGGTCTTGTAGCCCAGCGCATCCAGCACCGTGCTGGCGACTGCAGTCGTGACTGCAATGTCGGTCCAGCCCACATCCGAAAAGTTGACGGTGCTGCACTGCGCGGGCTCTGCAGCCTGGGTGACGATTGGCAGACTCAGCAATGCAGCCAACAGCAAGGGGGAGGAATGTTTCATTGAACGACTCCTGTGTGTCTGGGTGGCAGTTTTCGATCGAAAAGCCGCCCGTATCAGTCGCAGTTGGGTGATGCCGGCTGGCATCTGGCAATCGAGTCGAGACTGATCATGTAACAGCCAAAATCAAACGCCTACCGCCCGCGTCGCATCCAGTACAGGCAGGGTCGTATCTGATACCTGCGAGGTCGTATTTGGACGTTTCCACCCCAAAAACCGCACTTTTGGCCCGTCTGCACCGCATAAAACGGCGACGGCGCTGGCAGACAATAGCGGGTCGTTGCTGGACGTTTTCAGGGGCTGAAAACCGACCATGATGCGAGCACTCATTACGAGGCTCGTCCCCATGGCTATCAGCGTGTTTGACCTGTTCAAGATTGGTATTGGCCCTTCCAGCTCCCACACCGTGGGGCCCATGCGGGCGGCTGCACTGTTTGTGCAGGGGCTGCGCGAACGCGACCAACTGCAACAGGTGCGACGCATTGAAGTGCAGCTTTACGGTTCACTGTCGGCCACTGGCATCGGCCATGGCAGCGACACAGCAGTGATCATGGGCTTGATGGGCGAGTGGCCAGACGCCATCGACCCGGCGCAGATTGCCCCGCGCATTGCAGCGCTGCACGACAGCCAGACACTGCTGCTCGATGGCTACCTGCCTATCCCCTTCGTGTGGGCCAGCGACATGCGCCTGCTCGACGAAAACCTGCCGTTCCACCCCAACGCCATGACTCTGGTGGCCGAGGCGCAAAACGGTGAACTGCATCGCGACACGTACTACTCCGTGGGCGGTGGTTTTGTGGTGGATGCGGCGCAAGCGGCCAGTGGCGTCATGGACACCGACCGCACTCAACTGCCGTATGACTTTTGCAGCGCCGTCGAACTGCTCAACCTGTGCCGCGAACATCACTTGAGTGTGGCGGCCTTGATGATGGCCAACGAGCGTACCTGGCGCAGTGAAGATGAAATCCGCTGCGGTTTGCTGAAGCTCTGGCACGCCATGCAGTCGTGCGTCGAGCACGGCTTGAAACACGAAGGCATCCTGCCCGGCGGCCTCAATGTGCGGCGTCGGGCGGCGCGTTTGCATCGCAGTCTGCAAGAGCTGAACAAGCCCAATGTGATCGGCTCCACCCTCAGCGCCATGGAGTGGGTCAACCTGTTCGCTCTGGCGGTCAACGAAGAAAACGCCGCTGGCGGGCGTATGGTCACCGCGCCCACCAACGGTGCGGCGGGTATCATCCCGGCGGTATTGCACTACTTCATGAAATTCAGCGACGAGGTCAGCGAAGCCAACGTCGTCGACTACTTATTAAGCGCGGCGGCGATCGGCATTCTGTGCAAAAAGAACGCCTCCATTTCTGGCGCCGAAGTGGGCTGCCAGGGCGAGGTCGGTTCGGCCTGCGCCATGGCGGCGGCGGGGTTGGCGCAAATTCTCGGGGCCACGCCCGAGCAGTTGTGCAACGCCGCAGAAATTGGTCTGGAACATAACCTGGGCCTCACCTGCGACCCGGTGGGCGGGCTGGTGCAAGTACCGTGTATCGAGCGCAATGCCATCGCCGCGGTCAAAGCCATCAACGCCGCACAAATGGCCCTGCGCGGGGACGGCCAGCACTTCATCTCACTGGACCGGGTGATCCGCACCATGCGCGACACCGGCGCCGACATGCACGACAAATACAAAGAAACCTCACGCGGCGGGTTGGCGGTGAGTGCGGTGGAGTGTTGAGGAATGTAGGAGTGGTCGACTCAAATTGACGCGCCAGCTTGCACTCAGGCGCGTGCCGCTTAGTGCGTGACCAGACGGTCCAGCGATGTATCGACATAGCTCTTGGCCAGCTCCGCCAAGTGCCCGATGGACAGCACCACATCGCGCTGATTGCCGCTCAAACCATTCCCCGCCTCACTCGCCGAAGCAACCATACAGCGCAACAAGTCTGACGCCTGGGCCAAAGCCGCTTCTAAATTGACGCTGCCGGGTATGGCATACATGGCCTGATCCATGTGCCGTGGAGGCTTATGGTTGTGCAGGTAGTAATCAAGGGCGCGATCGGCCGCCGCACGGTCCAGTAACTGTGACGTGCGCTCAACGGCATCGGGGGATGTGACAGGTGGATCGGGTGTCAGTTTTTTCATGGTTACAGCTCCAACCTCGTTAAGGGAACTGACACCTGCCGCTACTAAACGAGTGGGTGGCAGCCGTACGCAGGTTAGTAGACCGGTGAGCTTGGAAACCGGCGCACCCTAAGGTGCCCTGCGCACGGCCACCATAAAGTTGCGGCCGAAAAAAAGCGCCTCACTCAGGTGGCGCCTTGCGCCTTGCTCACAAACTGGGCTACTAAACCCGACCGCTGTTTTTTGCAGCGATGGCCGAGACTATGCCCCGAATGGAGTGGGCGCAAGCGAACGGGATTTTCTCGGAAGTGTCCTTGGATTGAAAGCGAAACGTCGTACGAAATGGCTGATTTTCCGGCGCCAACACGCATGCGTTGAGCCTGTAGGAGCGAGCTTGCCTCGCGATCTTTCAACGATCAAAAGATCGCGAGGAAAGCTCGCTCCTACAGGGCTGTACCTAGCAGATCTGTCAGTAGGCAGTTGCTCCGTGCCGGTGCAAGCTGAGCGCAAATCCCTGCACACGACGAGCGTTCACACATGGCCACAGCCATCTATACCTACGACCCGCTGGATCGCTTGGTCCAGACGGCGGGTATTCGGCGCTTTTACAACAGCTCGCGCATGACTACCGAAATTGAGGGCGCTGTGCAGCGCAGTGTGTTTCAGGCGGGCGAGCACGTGTTGGCCGAGGGCGGGGCGGGTGGCAGCAACCTGCTGGCCACCGACCTGCAACGTTCGGTGTTGCACACGGTTAACCCCGATAAAATCCAACCCATTGCTTACAGCGTGTATGGCCATCGCTCGGCTGACAGTGGCGTGGCCAGTGTGCTGGGTTTTAATGGCGAACGGGCTGATCCGGTGACGGGGCATTATGTGTTGGGCAATGGATATCGGGCGTTTAACCCGGTATTGATGCGTTTTAACAGCCCGGACAGTTGGAGCCCGTTTGGGAATGGTGGAATTAATTGTTATGGGTATTGTGGTGGGGATTCAGTTAATCGAGTTGACTCGAGTGGGCATTTTTTTCTGGCTGCGTTGCGAAAAGCAGCAGACAGTTTTTGGGAGTTTTACCGTGCGCCTACAGGTATGCATATAAAAGCGACGTCTAATTATATAAAGCTGAATTCAGACATTTATGTGTATGAACAATTATCAAAAAAAGGTCAGCGTAAAATTGTTTTCGACGCGCATGGTGATTTTGAAAATGGGGCGCTGAAAGTTGGGTCACAAGACAGTCCCGTCAGCCCTGATAAATTAATAAATTTAGCGAGGGAAGGAGGCATTGATTTCGGAAAATACGATGCAGTCAAATTAATGATCTGCCACAGTGCAGAGGCAAATTTTGCCCAGCAAGTCTCTAACTTGACAGGGCTTAAAACAAAGGCTTTTAAAGGGACTGCAGCAGCAGTGTTTCCCGGATTTTTAGTCCCCAATATGGAAGTGGGTAAGATTTATCAGCCAATGATTAGTATGCGGACTCTGCGCAATACCGGGATTTTTAAATATTTTCCGAGTTCGCAGAGAAATTACAACCCAGTCATATTTTTCCCCGAAAACCATAGTGCTATCAGGCGTAACTGACAGTGCAACATGCGTGGTTGAGCCTGTAGGAGCGGGGGTGGGGGGGGGGGGGGGGGGGGGGCCCCCCCCCCCCCCCCCCCCCCCCCCCCCCC
>NZ_JANLNV010000082.1 GCF_025465935.1 Pseudomonas sp. 7P_10.2_Bac1
AAAAACGAGCGCGCGCCCCCCACGCTCCTACAGCTCTTTAAACGGCGGGCATAAAAAAACCCCGCTTTTGAGGGCGGGGTTTTTTACTGGATCAGTACAAGTTAGATAACTTGAACTTCCTCAGCTTGCATGCCTTTCTGACCGCGAGTAGCGATGAAAGAAACCTGTTGGCCTTCTTTCAGGCTTTTGAAGCCGTCGGATTGGATAGCTTTGAAGTGAACAAACAGGTCGTCACCGGATTGTGGAGTGATGAAGCCGAAGCCTTTTTCATCGTTGAACCACTTAACGGTACCAGTTTGGCGATTAGACATGGTGTAACTCCTTGAACAAAGATAACTGCGACACAGGAAGAGCCCTGGCCGAGACTGAGTGCAAAGAGCAGGAAAAATTCTTGGAGATGGTTGGATCGAAATTCAACATATCGTGTAGAGATTCTCAGTGACACAAGCAGCACAGTGACGCCACCTTAACCCTTTTTCCGGAACGTGCAAAGGGTCTTTGCGAAGGTTTCTCGAAAAACGTGACTGATGGCTGTCTGTACAGCCTGTATTCAGTGCGCCTACGGCTATTTCCAAGATTTTTCCCCCAGCCTTTGAACCCAAACCCCAGCCCCGGTAAGATGCCGAACAGAATTTTTCCACCTCGCTATTCAGGACACCCCCGCCATGAGCATCAAATCAGACAAGTGGATTCGCCGCATGGCGCAAGAGCACGGGATGATCGAACCTTTCGTCGAGCGCCAGGTGCGCGGCGAGGGACCTGATCGTCTGATCTCCTACGGTGTGTCGAGCTACGGCTATGACGTCCGCTGTGCCAATGAATTCAAGGTGTTTACCAACATCAATTCGGCTACCGTCGATCCGAAAAACTTCGATGAGGGCAGCTTTGTCGATGTCACCAGCGATGTGTGCATTATTCCGCCTAACTCCTTCGCCCTGGCGCGTACGGTTGAGTACTTCCGCATTCCACGCAACGTATTGACCATCTGCCTGGGTAAAAGCACCTACGCACGTTGCGGCATCATCGTAAACGTGACGCCGCTTGAGCCTGAGTGGGAAGGCCACGTGACGCTGGAGTTCTCGAACACCACTACGCTGCCGGCCAAAATCTACGCAAACGAAGGTGTGGCACAGATGCTGTTCTTCGAATCTGATGAAGAATGCGAAGTGTCTTACAAGGATCGCGGCGGCAAATACCAGGGCCAGCGTGGTGTGACTTTGCCACGTACCTGACGAACAGCAGGAATTTCTCAGCGAAAAAGCACTCTATTGAATGTATTCCGGTTTCGCACCTCAGCGAACCGGACATCGCTCAGGAGTGCCCCATGAAGATCGATCCGAGTATCCGCGCCAAACTGGCAAACCTTGAGCCAAACCAGGTTGGATTATTGGCCTGGTCCTTACTCGCGTTTCCCCAGTTGCATGCAGGTGGCATCCCCGGCCAGCCTGATCCCGATACCCCGCAACCGACCGAGCCTGGCGTGCCGACACTGCCGGATGAAGCGCCGCCTGCGCCTGTAGCGTGAGACACCGCCCGTAGCTGCTGCAGTGTCAGCAGCTACACGAATATGCGCTACTTCAGGTTACTGCTCAAAAACTGTCGCAAGCGCTCGCTTTGAGGATTGTCCAGAACCTCGCTCGGCGGCCCTTGTTCCTCTATCAATCCCTGGTGAAGGAACACCACTTGACTTGCCACTTTGCGGGCGAAATTCATCTCGTGGGTCACCATAATCATGGTGCGACCTTCTTCGGCCAACCCCTGAATCACCTTTAGCACTTCGCCCACCAGCTCTGGATCAAGCGCTGATGTTGGCTCATCGAACAGTAACACTTGTGGTTCCATCGCCAGCGCCCTGGCAATGGCGACACGCTGCTGCTGGCCACCGGAGAGGAATGCCGGATATTGATCGGCCACCCGTGAAGGCAGGCCCACTTTGTCCAGATAGCGTTTCGCTCGTTCTTCGGCCTCCTTTTTGCTGACCCCCAGCACTCGATGCGGCGCCAGGGTGATGTTCTCCAGCACCGTCATATGGCTCCACAGGTTGAAGTGCTGAAACACCATGGCCAGCCGGGTTCGCAGCAGCTGTAGCTCAGTGTCGTCAGCGACCCGCATGCCGTGTGTATCACTGACCATGCGAATCAATTTCCCATCAAGGCTGATGGCGCCATCGTTGGGTGTTTCCAGAAAATTGATGCAGCGCAAAAAAGTGCTTTTTCCGGACCCACTGGCGCCGATCAGGCAAATAACGTCGCCGGTCTTGGCCTTCAGCGACACGCCTTTCAAGACTTCGTTGTCGCCATAGCGTTTGTGCAATCCGTCGACGCTGAGTTTGTACATGCGCACCTCAAGCAGAGAGAAGGTAGCCGCTACGGTAGGCTTCGTGCCCGGCGACATGCGCAATCACCATGCCGGCGGTGGCCATGCGCCTTATCGAGCGGGCGTAAAGCAGGCCCGCGCGGGTGGTGTAAACCGGTGTGAGCCGGTCACTGATGGGGTCAATGACATCGGCCACCAACTGGCCGGCACTCATGTAGTCGCCGGGTTTGACGTGAAACACCAGCACGCCCCCGGTCGTTGAAGTCACCGGTTCGACACCGGCCAGCGGGGTGGCGGGGTAGAGCAGTTCCGGCAGCGGTTCGGGGACGCCTTCAATGGCTCCCAGCGTGATCAGGTAATTGATCAGCGCCTGACAGTCTTGCTCGGCCAAGGCATGGCTGACATCGCCCTGACCGCGCAACTCTACGGTGACAGAGAAACTGCCTTGTGGAATGTCAAAAGTACCCTCGAAACGCTGCTGCAACGTCCACCACACTAAGGTGAAGCACTCATCAAACGACAGGCCGCCCGAGTCGGTTGCCAGTAGGCTGGCCTGAGACCCGAGGTAACGCGCCAGCGGTTCAACCTGCGACCAGGCTTCAGGTGTGGTGTACACATGGGGCACGGCTTCAAAGTCACAGTGCAGATCCAGCACCACATCGGCGTCACATGCCAGCGTTTGCAGGGCCAGGCGCTGGGATTGCAACTGTGTTGCAGGGACTTGTGCGGTCAAGGCTTTGCGCAGCTGTTGGCGAATGATCTGTCGGTTTTCGGCGGGATCGCGGGTGAGCAGGCCTTGGACTTCATCGCCAATCTGGGCGCTCAGATCGAGAAAGTTGCGGTTAAAGTTTTGTCCGCTTTCCAGCTCAAAACGGCCTAAAGGAATGTCCATCACGACTTGTTCAAGCCCCACCGGGTTGGCCACCGGGACCAGAACGATTTCGCTGCGCAGGCGACCGGCACATTCCAGTTCGGCCAAGTGTTTTTTCAGGTGCCAGGCCACCAGCATGCCGGGCAATTCATCGGCATGCAGCGACGCTTGAATGTAAACCTTGCCCTCGGGCCGGGGCGGGCCGTAATGGAAGCTGTGAATCTGTCGATCGGTGCCCGGCACAGGGGCCAGCAAGGGATGGACTTGATGTCGCTGCATATGAAATTCCTAGTGAGCTGGGCCGAGAAAGGCTAACCAGCGGCGCTCCGCCAGTCGAAACAACCCGACCAAAATGAAGGTCACGCACAAATAAATAATGGCTGCGATACCGAAAGACTCGAAGGTCAAGAACGTCGCCGAGTTGGCGTCCCTTGCGACTTTCAACACGTCAGGGATGGTTGCGGTAAACGCCACGGTGGTCGAGTGCAGCATCAGGATCACCTCATTGCTGTAAAACGGCAATGAGCGACGTAATGCCGAGGGCATGATGACGTAGGCGTACAGTTTCCAGCCACTCAGGCCAAAGGCTTTGGCCGCTTCGATTTCGCCATGGGCCATGCTGCGAATGGCACCGGCAAAAATCTCCGTGGTATAGGCGCAGGTGTTCAGGGCGAAGGCCAGGATCGTGCAATTCATGGCATCGCGAAAGAACTCATTGAGCACCGGTTGGGCGCGAACGGCAGCGATGCTGTAGATCCCGGTGTAGCAAATCAGTAACTGGATATACAGCGGAGTCCCTCGAAACAGATACGTGTAGAACTGCACGGGCCAACGAATCCAGCGTCGTGACGAAACCCGGGCGATAGACAATGGAATGGATAGCACAAAGCCAATGATCAGCGCGGCGCTCAACAACCACAGGGTCATGGCCAGCCCGGTGATCTGATGGCCGTCACTGTACAGAAACGGCCGCCAGTACTCCTGCAACAACTCGATCATCGCACGGCCTCCCGAGCACCCAGGGCAAAGCGGCGCTCAAGCCGGCGCAAGACATAATTCGATGCGCTGGTGATTGCCAGATAAATGAGGGCGGCGATGACCAAAAAGTAAAACAGTTCATATGTGCTTTTGCCCGCATCCTGGGCGGCCTTGACCAAATCAGCCAAACCAATGATCGATACCAGGGCCGTGGCTTTGAGCATGACCATCCAGTTGTTGCCGATACCTGGCAAGGCAAAGCGCATCATTTGCGGGAACACGACAAACCGCAAGCGCTGCCAGCGTTTGAGACCATAAGCGGTGGCGGCCTCGACCTGGCCGCGAGGGACGGAAAGAATTGCGCCGCGGAAGGTTTCGGTGAAATAAGCCCCGTAGATAAAGCCCAAGGTGATCACCCCTGCGCTAAACGGGTTGATTTCGATGTAATCCCAATCCATGGCATCTGTAAGGCTGGTCAGCCAGGTCTGCAGGCTATAAAAAATCAGCAGCATCAGCACCAGGTCCGGCACACCGCGAATCAGGGTGGTGTAAAGCTGTGCCGGAAGGCGCAGCAGTTTCAGGCTGGAGAGTTTGGCGCTGGCGCCGAGCAGTCCGAGTACCACGCTCACCGCCAGCGACAGCACCGATAATTTGAGGGTCATCCACGTGCCCTCCAGCAATAAGGGGCCAAATCCCTTCAGGCTGAGGGCAGAAAGTCCAAGGTTCTGTATGAGATTTTCAAGCATGACAGTCGAACCCAAGGCATCTAAAAAAGCACCCACGCGTACGTGGGTGCCGGAGCGTTATTTGCCGCTGTAGAGATTGAGGTCGCCGAAGTGCTTTTGCTGGATTTTGGCGTAGGTGCCGTCGTCATGTAACGCTTTGATACCCTTGTTCAGCAGGGTCTGTAGCACTTGGTTACCTTTCTTAATACCCACCGCGGTTTTTGACGGCAGCAGCGGATCGTCAATCGGTGCGCTGATTTCGTAACCCACGCCCTGCGGCGACTTCAGGAAACCCAACTCGGCCTGCAGCATGTCCTGCACCGAGGCGTCGAGACGACCTGAAACCAAGTCGGCATAGACCTGATCCTGGTTGGCATAGGCTTGTGTTTTTACCCCGGCTTTATCCAGCACCGCCTTGGCGTAGGCTTCCTGGATGGTGCCTTGTTCATAGCCCACTGTTTTGCCTTGGAGCGAGGCCGTATCGGCGCTTAATCCGGAGCCTTTTTTGTACACCAGCGAGGTGGGGCCCGAGAACAGCTCATTAGAAAAGTCGATGGCTTTTTCACGGGTTGGCGTGACGGTCATCGACGAGATCACACCGTCGAACTTGTTGGCTTTAAGCCCTGGGATCATGCCGTCAAAGTCGGATTCGACCCATTTGCACTTCACTTTCAGCTCGGCGCAGATGGCGTTGCCCAAATCGATGTCAAAGCCCACCAGGCTGCCGTCAGCGGCCTTGGACTCAAAGGGTGCATAGGACGGATCTACGCCGAAACGCAGCTCTTTGTAATCCTTGGCCAGAACAGAACCCGCAGCCATGCATAGCGTCAGTGCAGAAAGGGCCAGAAATGCTTTTTTCATTTTTCAATCCCTATTAGCGGTTGCTGGAGCGTAACGACGTCAGAGACGAAGCAATAACCGAACCACTTAGGGATGCAGGGGGATTTGAAGCTGATGGGCGGTTATTAAGCGACAGGCCTGCACGACAAAAGAGCGCTCATACAGGCGCGAGCCATAACAGTGCGTGGGTTTGCATACCCGCTTCGATGCAACCAGAAGGGGCTACCGAAGGCTGGATCTTTAGCCATCAAAAGATCCAGCCTGCGGCAGTTCCTTCACACCGACAGTGCGTTTATTTGCCGGGAACCAACGTGAGGCGCGTCTTGCCGTACACGCTGTCAAAGTTCTGCGGCTGCATCGGGAAACTCATGTATTGACCCTTGAGCCATGGGTCAATGCCATCCGTGTAATGCGGGCTGGCCGGGTTGCTGGATTGCCCGGTGCTGTTTTGACCCATCATCGGTTCGTTTTGCCCGAAGTCGACGATCATGCGCATGGCCGGCACCACCGTGGTCGCAAAGCTGTTGCTGGCGATGGAGTAGGCCGCCATGTTGAGGGTGGTGTGGTCGCCGCCCGCCGCAATCGGCCCGCGCACGGTCTGGCCATGGGTATTGCGCCACAGGTAGTGGTGCAGTTTGCCCCATTGCCATGCACGGTGATCGCTGCCCATCAGGCTGTCGCCGGCGGTAATGGCTGCGGCCAGGCTGCGGGCCAGAATGGCGGGCTTGTCATCTTTTGGTGCGGTGCGGCTGTCACCCCAGAACGGACTGTCTTCGCGCCCCAGCAAATGGTCGCTAACGGCCGAGTACGACAAGTTGCTGTTGGCGATAAAGGCTTTCCAGGTATCCCCGGACTCCGGGCCCAGTTTGCCGAGGAAGATTTGTTTGGCGCTCTCTTGCAAGAACAGCTCGTACAACGCTGCATCGGCAGAGGTCGGGCTGAGTTTGCCATCAAAGGTCATCAGGCGGCTCAAGGCTTCGTTGGCCTTGGCCTGGTCTGCGGCAGGCAAGGCGGCGATGGCGTGTTTCAGCGGCTGGGCCATGCCCGGTGCGCTGAACATGGTTTTGAGTTTGCCGGCAAACAACGTGGTCTGGTCGTACTGCATGGCGATCAGGCTACGCGCATCCTGCTTGCCGCTGCCCGCCAATTGGGCGATGCGCTCGCTGCGCTCAGGCGAGAGCCACGAGTTGGACAATTGCATGCCGTAGCCGTAGGCGGCCGTGCGTTGGTTCGCCGTGCCCAGCCAGCCTTGCGCCGGGTCCTGATCGTAGGGGTGCAGCATGGCGTCGGCGTATCCGTCCCAGTCGTAGCGGCTGTCCCAGCCCGGCGACGGGTACAGGCCCAGGCCGTCGCGGCGATTCGGGTACAGGCCCGTGACTTGCCAGCCGATATGGTTGGCGTCTGCGTACAAGAGATTCAGCGCAATCGCACGGATTTCGCGGCTCGCGTCCGACGCACTTTCACTGTTTTGCGCGCGAGACAGGTCGAAGAACGCATCTAGGGTTTTGTCGCCCTTGAAGTCCGGCGTTTGCAGGGCCAACCCGAGGCTGCTGTTCAACGCGGTGGTCGAACCTACGACACTGTTCAACAGAGGGCCGTGGCGTGTTTCGTAAATGGCTTCGCGAATCGGGCGCTGACCTTTGACGAAAAAGGTTTCGTTGCGCACCGTGGCGGGCAGCCATTTTCCGTCAGCCAGGTAGTAGAGGCTGTTGCCCTGGCGCTTGAGTTTCTCGATGAACACATCTTGGTTGTCGCCCATGGCCATGCTCATGCCCCACGCGACTTTGCCGTTGAAACCGGCAAACAGAGTCGGCAAGCCCGCAATCGACGCGCCCGCGGCCTGGTATTTGGGGGCGCGGATCTGCACGTAGTTCCAGGCAGAGGGCACGCCGATCGGCTGGTGAATATCGTTGGCCAGCAAACTTTTGCCACTGCGACTACGTTGCGGGCCAATGGCCCAGTCACTGGACGCCGTGACCCCGGGCAGATTGAGCTCTGTTACTCGCTCCAAGGCATGCGTCACGCCATTCAAGCCTGGCAACTGGCTGGCCAGGTTCAGGCCGTTGAGTTTTGCAGCTTCGCCGGTGGGCAGTTGCTCATTGGGGTAGGTCGGCGTCAGCCATGGCAGTTGGCTAGCACCGACTTTTTGTGCCAGTACCAGGGTATTGAGCTCTTCTTGCAAGTTGACCGAGGTCGAGAAGTTCAACAGGCTAAAAATCAGCGCCGAGTCTTCAGGTTTCCAGTATTCGGCCCGATAGCCCGCTTGCGCCAGATCGGCAGGGAGCTTGTCGCGGTAGCGGAACAGATACGCGTTGACCCCGCGGGCATAGACTTCAAAGAACTTTTTAAGGCGTGGCGATGAACTCTTATAGAGCTCGTCGGCGGTTCTTTTCAGATTGATGCTGCGCATCAAACGGTCGGTGTCGAGTGCGTCGGCACCCTCCAGCTCGGCCAAGCGGCCTTGGGCCAGTAACCGCAGGCGAACCATTTGGCTGATACGGTCGCCAGCGTGGACGTAGCCCAAGGTGAACAAGGCATCATGAAAACTGCTGCTTTCGATCAGCGGGATGCCCTGGCTGTTGCGGCGCACCGAGACATTCTGCGCCAAGCCCTTGAGTGGCTGCACACCCGACGTAGGAATCAGGCTTTCACTGGACAGTGAGTTTAACTGGCAACCGGACAGGCCCAGCAGGCTGACCATTGCCGCGGCAACGCCGAACCGGGGTAGAAAATGAGTGAGGGCTGGCGAGGCCATGGCAAAGCTCCTGCGGGGGAATGTCATCGAAAGGCGCTACGTTAGTGAGGCCGATGACACTGCGCAAGCGCTATCTATGGTGCGGCGATGGGCTATTCGCAGGCACACGCTTGCCTTGGGATCTTTTGATTTTTAAAAGACCTCGAGGCAAGCCGCCTCCTGCAGATAGAGGGCTATTTCGGCGGATTGACCGTGTTCACCAGCGCATACGCGCGCTCGGTTGCCGGGCGCGCCTTGATCCGCAAGAACCAGCCCTTGAGCGCCGGGAAATCATCCAGGTTTTGAAGTTGGTACTCGTGCGGCACGATCCAGGGGTAAATCGCCATATCCGCAATGCTGTATTCGTCGCCGGCCACAAATTGACGACCTTCCAGCTGACGGTTCAGTACCCCGTACAGACGAGCGGTTTCGTCGGTGTAACGCTTGATGGCGTACGGGACTTTTTCGGGCGCAAAACGGTTGAAGTGGTGATTTTGTCCCGCCATTGGCCCCAGGCCGCCCATCTGCCAGAACAGCCATTGCAGGGCTAGCTGGCGACCCCGCAGGTCTTGGGGCAGGAACTGGCCGGTTTTTTCCGCGAGGTACAACAAGATGGCGCCCGACTCGAACAGCGACAGCGGTTCACCGCCATCTGCCGGTTGGTGGTCGACAATGGCCGGGATGCGGTTGTTCGGGGCGATCTTCAAAAAAGAGGGTTCGAACTGTTCGTTTTTACCAATATTTACCGGGTGAATCGTGTACGCCAGGCCCGTCTCCTCAAGGAAGAGGGAGATTTTGTGGCCATTTGGCGTAGTCCAGTAATAAAAATCGATCATGAAGGGCTCCAGAGGGAAAGATTCACACAGCAGTCGCGGATCTCTGCGAACTGCCAGTTTTACTCCCATTGGCCCCTCGGTTACAAAATGTTTACGCGAGCCCTTAAACAAACACGCCGCACGTGCTCAAGGCAGGTGCGGCGTGTTTGGGGCGCTCTGAAATATCAGGCGCCGTGGCACTTCTTGAACTTCTTGTTGCTGCCACACGGGCAAGCGTCGTTGCGGCCAACGTCTTTCAAGGCGTTACGCACGGGCTCTTGAGGGGCGTGGCCGCAGTTTGGGCCATGTACATGACCGTGATCGTGATGATGGTCATGATCGTGGTTGCAGTCAGGGCCATGAACGTGGGGTTGCTGGGTCATTACTCAATCACTCTGGAATTAAATCGCCGGGGATTATCTCGCCTTTACGCACCACGTGCACGTCGTAACCGAAGAACAGGCCGGTCTGCAGCGTACCCTCGAGGCGATAGGGGATAGGCTGATCGGGGGTTTCGAGCAATTTGATCAACGGGCGCATGTGTTGCCACAAGTTGGTGCGCACTGGCACCACCAGATCGGCGTGGCTATTGGGCTCGACACTGAACCAGTGGCTGTATTCACCTTCGGTCATTTTGATCGACCCCACGTAAACGGTGTAGACCAGGCCGCGCACTGTGAGGGTCGAGTCATTCGGGTTGTCGATTCTGAAATGCAGCTTGAAGCGTTGCTCAAGCAGTTTGGCCCGAACCAGTTCGATCCGCTCCAAATGCACTTGCGGGTCTTTGTCATCAGCGTTGAACCACGATGCACATCCCGACAGTGCCAGCAGCATGACCAGCACGAGGGTTGTGTTTAAGCGAGTTTTAGAATCCATTCTTTACTCCCGGCTTAGTGGCCGAAAAAACCCGCGCAGCATTTTTTGAATTTCTGCCCGCTGGTGCAAGGGCAGGCATCATTGCGTCCGACCTTGAGTGGCACCGTAGGATCGATGAAGTACCAACGTCCCTTGTTCTGTACAAAAGAAGAGCGTTCCCGGTGGCTGTGTTCGCCGCTAGCGTCATGCCAGCGCGCAGTAAAGGTCACAAAGGCATGCTCAGGCTGACCACCAAACACCTCATTGCTTTCAACATCAAGGCCCAGCCAGGTGCTTTGCGCGCTCCACTGTTCAATAGAACTGCGGTCGAGCCCGGACTGTTGCACAGGCAGCGTCGTCTCGACCAGATAGTCGATCAGCCCCAGGACGTAGGCGCTATAGCGTGAGCGCATGAGTGTTTCGGCGCTGGGAGCCGGGTGTCCACTGTGATAAAGCCCGCAGCAGGCGTTAAGCAAATTGCCGCTGCCGCACGGGCATATGGATGTACTCATCGGCTTACCACCAATACTTGCCAAAATTTTCCGGGTTGGCCCAAAACCTGGCGTTCAGCCAGTCGGGGACTTGTTTGTATTCGCGTAAGTCGTAAGTAAAGAGCGTCAATATCTGTTCGTCACGTTGAAAACGTTCATTGTTTTGTAGCGCAAGTGCGAAAAAATCCGTTTCTTTCCATTCACAGGCGGCCAGGTCCGCCAGCACGGCCATGCGGCTGGCATTCAGATTGCGAATCCCGCCCAGTAACTCCAGACCTTCGCGTTTGGATAAATGTTCCAGGCAATCGACTGCCAGGGCGAGATCGAAACGTTGCCCGGCCAGCGCCTCGGGCAGTGCGCCAGGTTTGGCCTGGGCAACATGTACGTCAGGATGCGCCTCTTTATAGGCCTCCAATGCAGGGAAATGGCTGGCGCCGACTACCAGCAGGCGTTCAGGTGCATAGCTGTCAAGCAACGCGGCCAAGGCTTGTTGAGGTGTTCGTGCGGAAAAAACAGGGGTCGTCATTTCATGTCCTCGATCATAGCGCTCAAGACTAGCGTGCCTGGGCGTTTCATTGCACGCCGCGTCTTTGCGGCAAATCGGCTGCCGATGGGGGCGAGGGTGGCACATTGATGTATTTTTGCAGGCGCCTCTGGCGCGGCTATCCTGCTAGCCGTTAATGTTCACTTAAAGAAAAACATAGATAGGGCTGTTACATGAAGGTGCTTTGGGGACTGGGGAAGGTGCTGACGTTGTTGTTCTGGGTGGTCGTGGTGATCAATATCTTCAAACCCTTGAGCAACCCGTTCGATCTGCTGATCAACCTGGCAGGTAGCCTGTTATTTTTGACCCATTTGCTTGAACTGTTGCTATTTAACAGCAGCTTGCAAGGGCGCCCACATCCTTGGCGTGACCGCCTGTACATCCTTCTCGTGGGCATTCTGCACGTACAAACCCTCCCTAAATCCTCCGGACAAGGCAACAGTCATGCGTAAGTTATGGTTAATGGCTGCCCTTTGCAGCCCTCTCGCACAAGCCGAAGTGGTACAGGTCGATGCCAACTCGATGGTACGGCTGCCCGCGAATGTGTCCGTCCTGAAACTCGAAAAACTCGATGTAGCGGACTACGGCACTTTGCTGATTCCGGCGAGCGTCAGCCAGGTTGATATTGATCAACTGCACCTGGGGCATGAGTCGCGCATTGTCATTGTGCCTGCCGACCATGGGATCGACTTGAGCGTGGGGTACGCGGTACTCGATCAAGGTAGCCAGATCAGCACGCGGGGTGCGCCGGGGACCTTTGAAAAACCAGCCAAACCTGCGCGTGACCTCAATCTGAAAATCCAGGCACTGCAAGCCGATCAACTCGCCATCGACGCCCGTGGCGGCACTGGCGCGCCAGGATTTGCCGGACTGGATGGTGGCAATGGTGCCGAGCCGGGCTGCACCTGGGGAGCGGCCGGTGCGGGGGCTAATGGAGACGACGGCGGCAATGGGCATCAGGGTGCTGCTGGCGCACGGGTGCGGGTTGAACTGCCGCGAGACTTCCCCGATGAGCAGATTAAAGTGTTGGTTGACGGCGGCGCTGGTGGCAAACCTGGCGCAGCCGGCCGGCCAGGCGCGGGCGGCAAGTCCAAGGGCTGCATTGTTTACCGCACCGATGGCGGTAAAGCCGGTCGTCCGGGGCAGGCCGGGCAACCAGGTGAAGCAGGGCCTGCGGGTGCTGTAAGCATCCAGCGCTTGTAACCGCCTCAGCAGGAACGCGCCCGCACCGGTCCAAGAGCCCCTCTCCCGAAGGAGAGGGCACCGACTAGGGAAAGCACGAGATTCCGCCCGTTTGCTGCGCGACAGCGCGGCGTCGAAGACGCAGCTTCAGTAAACCCTTCAAAACATCGGGCGCGCACCGGCAATCGCCACCAGCGCCAGCCCGATCAGCAGGTTGCACCCGACCAGGCGTCGAATCCGCCCCATTACCGCTGCGCCTGCCGGCCATTGCTGCTCTTGGACGGCTTTGCGCAACTCTGGCAGTTGCAGCGCTTGGATGCGGATAAACAGCGCCACCATGACGATGTACAAGCCCATCATGATCTGCACATAGCGTGGCGCCGTTTCAAAACCGTTGAAACGCAGTTGCAACAGACCAACACCGCTTATCGGCAAAATCACCACCGCGACCCACACCCAGGCAAAAAAACGCTGGAACACTTCAACCCACAGTTTTAATCGGGCTGGGCCTTCAAGGGCCGTCATAGCAGCGGGGCGCAGGATCATCCAGGCGAAAAACATCCCGCCCACCCAGATCAGGGCAGCCAGTAAATGCAGGCTGTAAGCAACAGCAAAGGTGGTCATTGGGGTACTCCGTTCGGCGCAGGATCAATTAGCGGGGTATGATAGCGGCCATTCGAACCACTGAAAATTTATCCAGCGTTTCTCGCGCCCGAAGAACCATGATTAGTACCGAACTCAAATCCCAGATCCAGGGCGCTTATTCGCGTTTTCTCGAAGCCAAGAGCCTCAAGCCGCGCTATGGCCAGCGTCTGATGATTGCTGAAGTGGCCAAAGTGCTGGGCGATATCGATACCGACGAAGAGAACCACCGCACCGGCGAGCCGGCGGTGGTTGCCGTTGAAGCCGGCACCGGTACCGGTAAAACCGTGGCTTACAGCATGGCGGCCATTCCGACCGCCAAGGCGGCCGGCAAGCGTCTGGTGATCGCCACGGCGACCGTCGCCCTGCAAGAGCAAATTGTCTACAAAGACCTGCCGGACCTGATGCGCAACAGTGGGCTGAACTTCAGCTTTGCTTTGGCCAAGGGGCGCGGGCGCTACATGTGCCTGTCCAAACTCGACATGCTGCTGCAGGAAGGTCACGCGCAAACTGCGACCGCGCAGTTGTTTGAGGAAGAAGGTTTCAAAATCGAAGTCGATGAAGCCAGCCAAAAACTGTTCACCAGCATGATCGAAAAGCTGGCCGGCAATAAATGGGACGGCGACCGTGACAGTTGGCCTCAAGCGCTGGAAGACCATGACTGGGCGCGACTGACCACTGACCACAGCCAATGCACCAGCCGCCATTGCCCGAACTTCGGCCAGTGCGCCTTCTACAAGGCCCGCGAAGGCATGGGCAAGGTCGATGTGATCGTGACCAACCATGACATGGTGTTGGCCGACCTGGCCTTGGGCGGCGGTGCCGTTCTGCCTGACCCAAAAGACACGCTCTATGTCTTCGACGAAGGTCACCACTTGCCCGACAAGGCCATTGGCCACTTTGCCCACTACACGCGTTTGCGCTCGACCGCCGACTGGCTGGAGCAAACCGGTAAAAACCTCACTAAATTACTCGCCCAGCACCCGTTGCCGGGCGACCTGGGGCGGCTGTTGGAGCAAGTCCCGGAGCTCACAAAAGAGATCAAGGGCCAGCAACAGTTCATGTTCAGCGCCTGTGAGCAAATCGCTGACTTCAAGGTCGGCGAAGAACCAGAAGGCCGTGAGCGCCCGCGTCATCGCTTTGTCGGCGGGGTCATCCCTGACCACCTGCGTGAAATGGGTATTGAACTGAAGAAGGGTTTTTCGCGCCTGACGGACGTGTTCACTCGTTTGACTGACCTGCTCAAGGACGGCATGGAGGGCGAGGTCAACATCGGTATCTCCAGCCAGCAGGCCGAAGAGTGGTATCCGCTGTTCGGCAGCCTGCTGTCGCGTGCTCAAGGCAACTGGGAACTGTGGACGGCTTTCACCACCGAAGACCCGGAAGACAACCCGCCCATGGCGCGCTGGCTAACCCTGGCTGAAAGCGGTTCGCTGTTTGATATAGAGGTCAATGCCAGCCCGATTCTGGCCGCTGAGATGCTGCGTCGCAATTTGTGGAACGTGGCTTATGGCGCGCTGGTGACGTCAGCCACGCTGACTGCGCTGGGCACCTTCGATCGTTTCCGCATGCGTGCCGGCCTGCCCAAAAACGCTGTCACAGCGATTGTGCCGAGCCCGTTCCATCATGCCGATGCAGGCGTGTTGCGCGTGCCTGACCTCAAGGCTGACCCGCGTGATGCCACGGCGCACACGGCAGCCATCATCCGCGATCTGCCGGGGCTGGTTGAAGGCTCGCGGGGCTCACTGGTGCTGTTTTCATCGCGCAAGCAAATGCAGGACGTGTTCGACGGCCTGGAGCGTGACTGGCGCAAGCAAGTGTTTATCCAGGGCAACTTGTCCAAGCAGGAAACCCTCAACAAACACAAGGCCCGGGTGGATGGCGGGGATTCCAGCGTGCTGTTCGGCCTGGCCAGTTTTGCCGAAGGGGTGGATTTGCCCGGCGCTTACTGCGAACACGTGGTTATCGCCAAAATTCCGTTCTCGGTGCCCGATGATCCGGTGGAAGCGGCCTTGGCCGAGTGGATTGAAGCCCGCGGTGGCAATCCCTTCATGGAGATTTCGGTGCCCGATGCCTCGCTCAAGCTGGTGCAGGCGTGCGGGCGTCTGCTGCGCACCGAAAAGGATCGCGGCACCATCACGTTGCTCGATCGGCGGCTGGTTACCCAGCGTTATGGCAAGGCGATTCTCAATGCCTTGCCGCCTTTTCGCCGCGAAATTTCATAAGTGCAGGCCGGTTAAAGCGCCGGTCTTGCTGTCATCTATGCTGTGAGTTTTAGAGCCTCACAGGCCTTTCTGGGCCGTTAGGGAGAACCTGATTCATATGATTCGCCGTTCATTGTCTGCAGCTTTTGCGTTGCTGATCTCGCCTGCGCTGTTGGCTGCGCCTGCCGGCCAGCAAACCCTGTTCAATTTCGTTCGCCCGGCCGATGTGGTGCAAGTGGCAACGGTGGATGCGAACTTGCCGCAGTACAACGCGGAGCAAACAGCAGAAGGCGAAGTATTGCGTCGTGTGACTTTCAACCCGGCAGCCGCGCCCAGCTTGCGCCTGACCCCGCAAACCGGTGTGTGGGACTGGTCGCAATCGGGAATGATGACACTGCGTATTCAAAACGCCATGAGTTGGGCGCTCACGCTCGACATCACGGTGCAGAGCAAGGATGGCAAGACCCTCACCAGTCGCGTTGATTTACCTGCGGGCCCCGCGCAAACCCTGTTGTTGCCGCTGGAGGCAAACTCTGCGCGCAGCCAGGGCATGCGCGCAGGTCCGCCGATGCCAATGAACATCGACGGGCAGCGTAGTTTGCTGGCCAGTAGCCAAGGCGCAATTGATCGCAGCCAAGTGGTCTCAGTGACGTTGTCGATCCCGCAACCCATTGCGGCACAAAGCATCCTGCTGGAGCGCTTTGGCGTGCAGGACGGCACGGGTGTGATCAAGACGGTGTATGGCTCAATCGTCGATGCTTACGGCCAGTCCACCCGGGCGAAATGGCCGGAACGTGTGTCCAGCGATGAACAACTCAAGGCTGCTGCAGCCAAGGAGCAACAACAGCTCAAGGGTTGGTTGGCGGCCCGCACAGGGCTGGATCAGTACGGCGGGTTACTCAAGGGGCCGGCGTTTGCGGCGTCCGGTTTTTTCCGTACAGAAAAACGCAATGGTCGCTGGTACCTGGTGACTCCCGAAGGCCACCCGTTTTATTCGTTGGGCCTGAACGCGGTCACTGCCAATGACAGCCAGACCTATGTCGGTGGGCGCGAGTGGATGTTCAGCGATCTGCCGAAGCCGGGCGAGCACCTGTCAGGCTATTACGGCACCTCCAACAGCGCCAATGACAACGGCGCCTCTCAGGGCCGGGCTTTTGATTCTGGCCGTTGGTACAACTTCTACACAGCCAACCTGCAGCGGATCTACGGGGAGTCGTGCGTCGTTGGCAAAACCGAGCCTGGTTCCGATCCGGCTATTCCTTGTGCACCTGAAGCCTTTGATGCCAAACGCTGGCAGGCCCACACGCTGGATCGCCTACAGGCCTGGGGGTTTAATA
Organism: Pseudomonas sp. 7P_10.2_Bac1; assembly: GCF_025465935.1. GTDB lineage: Bacteria > Pseudomonadota > Gammaproteobacteria > Pseudomonadales > Pseudomonadaceae > Aquipseudomonas. The sequence goes on from NZ_JANLNV010000082.1 coordinate 16,535, forward strand.
CTATCGGTAACTGGAGCGATCCGGCGCTGGTGATGAACGACCGCGTGCCTTACACCCTGCCATTATCGATTGTCGGGGACTACAACAGCATCAGTACCGGAAGCGACTGGTGGGGCGGCATGCCTGATCCATTTGACCCGCGTTTTGCCATGGCCACTGAGCGTGCCGTGGCCATTGCGGCCCGCGACCATCGCGATGACCCGTGGCTGATCGGCTATTTCGCTGATAACGAACTGGCGTGGGCCGGTGGCGGGGATGACCCTCAATCACGTTACGCATTGGCCCTTGGGACGTTGCGCATGTCAACGGATGCGCCTGCCAAACGGGCGTTTCTCAAGCAGTTGCGTGACAAATACCGCAACCAGCAAGGTCTGTCCAAAGCCTGGGGCGTTGATATTCCGGCCTGGGAGTTGATGGAAGATCCGGGCTTCAATGGGCCGCTGCCCAATGCGCAACACCCTGAAATCGAAGCGGACTACACCTACTTCCAGAAAGTTTTCGCAGACACCTATTTCAAGACTATTTCCGACTCGCTGAAGTGGCACGCGCCGAATCACCTGCTGCTGGGTGGGCGCTTCGCGGTGAGCACGCCGGAGGCCGTGGCTTCGTGCGCGCAGTACTGCGATGTGCTGAGTTTCAATTTCTACACCCTGCAACCCCAGGACGGTTATGACTTCGCCAAGCTGCGTGAACTGAACAAGCCGGTGATGATTACCGAATTCAACTTTGGCTCTCGCGACCGTGGCCCGTTCTGGGGTGGCGTGACCGAAGTGGCCAGTGAAGAGGCGCGCGGCCCGGCTTATGCCAAATTCATAAAACAGGCCGTGGCCGAACCGTCGATTGTCGGCGTGCATTGGTTCCAGTACCTCGACCAACCCGTGACCGGTCGTCTGCTTGATGGTGAAAACGGCCACTTTGGCATGATCGGCATCACCGACCTGCCGTTTACCGGCTTTGTCGACAGCGTACGCAAGACAAACTTGCAGGCGCTTGACCAACTGGGGCAAGAGGCGGTCAAGGCTCAAGTAGAGGCTGACAAGTCAATCAAGGCGCCACTGCACACGCCCCAGGACGGGAAGGGCGCAAGCTCTGGCACGGGCCATGCGGGCGGGCACTCGGGTAAAGGGCATTAAGCGGACTCCTTGGAGGGCTGAGCGCTCACTGTTGCAGCGCTGCGATTAATTTAAAGCTCGCGAATCAACTCGCTCCTGCAGAGGTAGGGGCGAGTCAAGCGTTTAACACTGAATAGGCGTGGGGCTTGCCAAGGCCTTTTCACAAAAAATCCATCTACGGGTTGATACCTTCCGCAGCACCATGAAAATGCCCATAAATTGTGCGTTCTGAGCGCTTTGCGCTGTTCCAAATTTTGACGGGTGCTGGAACAATGCACGCATTGCAAAGCAATGCTTGATCCAGGAGGTTGAGGTGCATATTCAGGGTTTTCATGACCTTAAGTTCGAAGCCGTACGCGAGGCGTTTGCTGATCTGTTTAATGATCCGCAAGAGCGCGGTGCAGCACTGTGCATCCAAATAGCTGGCGAAACAGTGCTCGATCTGTGGGCTGGCACAGCCGACAAGGACGGCGAGCAGGCGTGGCATACAGACACCATCGTTAACCTGTTTTCGTGTACCAAGACTTTTACTGCAGTGACGGCATTGCAACTCGTCGAAGAGGGCAAGCTCGCTCTGGATACACCTGTTGCGCAGTATTGGCCTGAGTTTGCAGCCGCTGGTAAAGAGTCCATCACGCTTCGACAGCTCTTGAGCCATCGCGCGGGGTTACCGGCGTTGCGTGAGTCAATGCCGGCGGATGCGCTGTACGAATGGCAAACCATGGTCGATGCGCTGGCCGCAGAGGCGCCGTGGTGGACACCGGGTGAAGGTCACGGTTATGCCGCAATTACTTATGGCTGGTTGCTGGGCGAGTTGATTCGTCGCGCAGACGGTCGCAGTGCGGGTCACTCGATTGTGGCGCGCACGGCCAAGCCACTGGGGCTGGACTTTCATGTCGGGTTGGCTGATGAAGAGTTTTATCGAGTCGCTCACATTGCCCGCAGCAAGGGCAACATGGGAGATGCCGCGGCTCAGCGGCTTTTGAAAGCGATGATGACTGAGCCGTTGTCCATGACAACGCGGGCATTTGCAAATCCACCGTCTATTATGACCAGCACCAATAAACCGGAGTGGCGTCGTATGGAACAGCCGGCAGCGAATGGTCATGGTAATGCGCGGAGTTTGGCTGGTTTTTATAGCGGCTTGCTCGACGGTAGTTTGCTGGAAGCAGAAATGCTTGAGCAACTGACCCGCGAACACAGTCTGGGGGAAGATAAAACCCTGCTCACGCGGACTCGTCTGGGACTGGGCTGCATGCTCGATCAGCCAGATACGCCGAATGCGACTTTCGGTCTTGGGCCCAAGGCTTTTGGTCATCCGGGAGCGGGCGGCTCCATAGGTTTTGCAGATCCTGAACGTGAGGTTGCATTCGGCTTTGTGACTAATACACTAGGCCCTTATGTATTGATGGATCCCCGCGCGCAGAAGTTGGTGAAAGTATTGGCCAAGTGTTTATAACCGGGTATTTATAAACCGTAGGTCGGAACGCGATAGCTTTTATGTGTTCAATACGTTTTTTTATATAGGCGTAGTGCCTTTTTATTTTTAATTCATTGTGTGGATATTCAATGTCATCTAATAAGACCCTCGCCCTGGCTCTTTGCCTGGCTATTACCGGTTGCGCTCAAACTCCACAGAATGACGCCGAAGGCGGCCACAAATGGTGGCAGTTCGGGTCGTCTGATCAGGCTTCGACCACTTCAGACAAGACGGCCAGTGCTTCGGCCAAGCCAACAGACACCCCAACGGCAACGGCTCCTGCAGCGCCAGCCGCGAAAACGGCCGCAGCGGCCCCGGCACCCACCCCTGCACCGACTCCGGTGGCTGCAGCTTCCAGCAATAAAGACAGCGGCTCCAGTTGGTGGCCTTTTAGCTCTGACTCGTCCAAAAAAGACGCTCCGTCCGATAAGGCACCAGTGGTTGCCAAAGTTGATGCCGCACCTGCTGCAAGCACTTCAAAAAACTGGTGGTGGCCATTTGGTGGTGATTCCAAGGCTGCCCAACCTGCTCCGGTGGGTGTGATCCCGATGCCGGATCCGAAAGTGACTCAAGCCTGGCTGGACGAGTACGAGCCGCGCTTGCGCGTTGCAATCAAAGACTCCAACCTGCAACTGGAACGTCGCGAGAACCTGATCGTGATTGTTGCTTCGGCAGATACGGCGTTCAAACCGACACGTCCAGACTTGTTGATGCCGTCGATGCTCGGCCCGTTCACCCGCGTCGCTAAAGTGGTTGAAGGCGATCCTAAAACGGCCGTGCTGGTACTGGGCCATGCGGATTCGTCCGGCACCATGGCGGCCAACACCCGCCTGAGCCTGGACCGTGCCAAATCGGTTGCCGCGATCTTTCGCATGAGCGGTCTGCAAGGTAACCGCCTGACCCTGCGTGGTATGGGGTCGGTGATGCCACGTGCAGCCAACGACAGTAACGAAGGCCGCGCTCTCAACCGCCGCGTTGAAATCATGATGACCCCGCAAGCGACCATGCTGGCGCTGGTCAGCAAATACAGCCAGCCGGTACTGACTCCAGAAGAGCTGGTCGCCGCACAACCGGCTGTTGCGCCTTCGACGTTGGCCAAGACCGATGCAGTGTCGACCAAAAAAGCGACACGCAGCAAGAAGGCTGCCCCGGCTAAAAAAGCTGCCCCGGCCAAAAAACCGGCAGCGGCTCAAACCGCCGCTGACAAGAAAGTGGCTGCCAACGATCAGAGCAAAAACTGATTGGTTTAGGGAAGGACTGCCTCCATGACTCAAGCGCTGGCCGATATGCGCCGCGATTACACCCGTGATGGACTGGCCGAGGCACAAGCCCCGGCCGAACCTTTCGCGCTGTTTCATCAGTGGTTCAATGACGCGGTCAAGACCGAGCAACCACCGGTGGAGGCCAATGCCATGACCCTGGCCACAGTGGATGCCGAGGGTCGCCCGCATTGCCGGGTACTCTTGCTCAAAGGGCTGGACGAGCAGGGGTTTACCTTCTTCACCAACTACACCAGTGCCAAGGGTGAGCAGTTGGCTGCGCGTCCCTTTGCCGCCATGACGTTTTTCTGGCCGACTCTGGAGCGTCAAGTGCGCATCGAAGGCCAAGTGGTCAAGGTGACTGCGCAGGAGTCGGACGCTTACTATCAAGTTCGCCCCCTGGGCAGCCGAATTGGCGCCTGGGCCTCGCCGCAAAGCCAGGTAATTGCTGATCGTGAGGAACTGGCTGCGCTGCTGGCAGCCACCCAGGCGCGTTTCAGCGATACACAGCCGCACTGCCCGGAACACTGGGGCGGTTACCGCTTGTTGCCACAGCGTATTGAGTTTTGGCAGGGCCGACCGAGCCGCTTGCACGATCGGCTCAACTATCGCCGAGAGGGCGATGAATGGGTTCGTGAGCGTCTGGCACCCTGAAAAACGCAATAAACACGCAAGGCGTGCAAGGCAAAACCACTTTTTCGCGCTACCCTTGTCATCAGTTTGCAAGCGTTTGTTACACACGTTGTGTCTGTACAAGCGCTGAATAAAGACCACATTATCTGCGCTGCGCGGTGACAGGCACCCGGCGGCAGAGTTTAATAAATCCCTGATCTTTTGGAGTTGACCCTATGCGTAAGACCGTACTGTTAGTTGCGGCTTTTTCAACCATGACAGTTCTGTTGAGCGGCTGCGCCTCGAACCTGACCGGTGACACCTACTCGCGTGATGAAGCGCGTCGTGTACAAACCGTACGTACTGGCACTATCGTTGCCTTGCGCCCTGTACAAATTGAAGGTACCAAGACCCCGATCGGCGCAGCCACTGGTGCTGTGATCGGCGGCGTTGGCGGCAGCGCCATCGGCGGCGGCCGTGGCAGCATCGTCACTGCAGTGATTGGTGCGGTAGCGGGTGGTTTGCTGGGTTCGGCGGCCGAATCGGGCCTGACCAAGACCCAAGGTGTGGAAATCACCGTACGTGAAGACGACGGCAGCACCCGCGCCTATGTTCAGCAAGTTGAGCCAAACCAGGTATTCCGTACCGGTGAGCGCGTTCGTATCATGACCGTTGACGGCACCAGCCGTGTGACCCAATAAGTCTTAAGTCAGCGCTCAAACAAAACCCCGGCCAGTATGAACTGGCCGGGGTTTTTTTATGTGGCAGTGGCGTCGGCAAGGCCGCTTAAGACGAGCGCCTGAAGGCCTGCTCGGCACCGGACAGCGATATGGCAATGTGGTCCAGGAGCTTTTCTGCCGAGTATTTCGGGCTCAAACTGCATACCAGCACCACAACCAAGCCCATGGCCAGCGCCGGGCGAGGGATTTTGCCGATGGGGTGATGGCTCAGCAGCATCAGGAACACGCCCGCCGAGATTGTCCCTACCAGCGCGCCCGCAATCGCTTCAGCCAATGGGTGGATGGTATGGCCGATGTAGTTGATGCTGAACCACCAGGTCAGCACGACCCCAATCCCGAATGCAGGCCAGCGCAGGCGTGGATGAATCTGTTGGCACAACAGGCTCAACATCACGGTGAAGACCAGGCAGGAGTTGGTTGCATGGCCGCTGAACACCGCTATGTCGAGTCCGTGGAATCCGATTCCCCAACCTTTGAACAGGATTTTGGTCACGCCTACGATGAAGTAGGCGCACAGCAATACGCCCAACCACAAGCAGGCAATTTTTTTTGAGGCAGCAGCCCATAGCCACGCTGCGATTACCAGCGCGGCAGGGAACATCACACTGATCCCAGCGAATTGTACGAACTGAAGTTTTGCGTCCACATTTCCCTCGTAGGGCGACAAATTGCGCAGGGCAACACCGATTGCTGGTGTTGCCCTTATCAGGGTTACTGATGAAGTTGAGTTATGCGACTGCCTGTTTGCGGCTGAAAAGGGCTGTCACGGCATAGCCAATCAATGCGGCAAGGATCGAGCCGGTCAAGATACCCATGCGGTCCATGCCGACGTAATCGCTGCTGCCGGGCACAAAAGCTAGCGAACCGACGAACAGACTCATGGTAAAGCCGATGCCGCAGAGAATCGCCACCCCGAACACCTGGCCCCAGTTGGCGCCTGTGGGCAGTGCTGCGAGGCCCGCTTTGATGGCGATCCAGGTCAGGCCAAACACACCCACGGTTTTACCGATCAACAAGCCAGCGGCAATTCCCATCGGTACGTGGTGGGTGAAACTGTGCAGGTTGACACCTGTGAGCGAAACGCCAGCGTTGGCGAAGGCGAACAGCGGCAGAATCCCGTAGGCGACCCACGGATGAAGGGCATGCTCGATGGTTAGTAACGGCGACGTTTCGGCGTTTTTGGTACGCAGCGGGATGCAGAACGCCAGGGTCACGCCAGCCAGCGTGGCATGTACACCGCTCTTGAGCACGCAGACCCAGAGGATCAGACCGATGATCATGTAGGGTGCGATCTTGATCACGCCCATGCGGTTCATCACGATCAAGGCGATCAGGCAGGCCGCAGCCAGCAGTAAGGAAACGCCTGACAGTTCACTGGAGTAAAACACCGCAATTACGATGATCGCCCCCAGATCGTCAATGATCGCCAGTGTCATCAGAAAGAGCTTGAGTGATACCGGTACCCGCTTGCCCAACAAGGCCAGTACGCCCAGGGCAAAGGCAATGTCGGTGGCCATGGGAATCGCCCAGCCGTCCAGCGCGTCCGGATAGTCTTTGTTGAGGAACCAGTAAATGAGTGCCGGTACGACCATCCCGCCAATGGCGGCGGCGCCTGGCAACACGACCTGTGAGGGTTTGGACAGGTGGCCTTCTAGCAGCTCGCGCTTGACCTCCAGGCCAATCAGGAGAAAGAACAGGGCCATCAGCCCGTCGTTGATCCACAGCAGCGAAGGTTTGGCAATTTGCAGGGCGCCGATCTGCACGGCGACCGGCACATCAAGAAAGGCCGTGTAGTAGTGGGACAGCGGTGAGTTGTTGATGATCAACGCCAGAGCCGCAGCTGCAATCAACAGCAGCCCGCTGGCAGCTTCCATCTGAAAGAAACGAGTGAAAGTGCTACGCAGAGGCAAGGTGGCTCTCCAACGAATGGATATTAGGTGCGACACCCTAACCTGTGCGGATAGTTGTTAAAACAAAAACTATATTCTTTTTTGTTATAAGTGGCCGCTTGATCTCGCGCTGCACACGAGACTATCAGTCATGTATCAAAATGAGTCAGGAAACAGCGATCGATGCTGTAGGAAAGGTCTTGCTGGAGCGAGGCTGGTGGTCGTTTAAACGGTCAAAAACCGTGACGCACGCTCGCTCCAGCAGAGCAGGGAGGTGTTACGCCTCGAGGCCGAGGATGTCGCGTGCTACGGCTTCGGCGATGCGGATACCATCTACGCCGGCCGACATGATGCCGCCTGCATAACCTGCCCCTTCACCGGCCGGGAACAGACCTTTGACGTTAAGGCTTTGCATCGACGCGTCGCGAGTGATGCGCAGTGGTGACGATGTGCGGGTCTCGATACCAGTCAGTACCGCGTCGTGCATCGAGAAACCCCGAATCTGCTTCTCGAACGCAGGCAGCGCTTCGCGTATGGCGTCAATGGCATAAGCGGGAAGGGCCAGCGCCAGATCGCCCAGTGCCACACCAGGTTTGTAGGACGGTTCAACTGTACCCAGCGCCGTGGACGGCTTGCCAGCAATAAAGTCGCCGACCAACTGTGCGGGTGCTTCGTAGTTGCTGCCGCCCAGCACATAGGCGTGGGCTTCCAGGCGTTCCTGCAACTCGATGCCAGCCAGTGGGCCTCCCGGGTAGTCTTCAGGGGTAATACCGACCACGATCCCGGAGTTGGCATTGCGTTCGTTACGCGAATACTGGCTCATGCCATTGGTGACCACGCGCCCTGGCTCGCTGGTCGCGGCTACCACAGTACCGCCCGGGCACATGCAGAAGCTGTAGACCGAACGACCGTTTTTGGCGTGATGCACCAGTTTGTAGTCGGCAGCGCCGAGTTTCGGGTGGCCTGCGTATTTGCCCAGGCGTGCGCTGTCGATCAGTGATTGCGGGTGTTCGATACGGAAGCCGACCGAGAAGGGCTTGGCTTCCATGTACACGCCACGGCCATGCAGCATGCGGAAGGTGTCGCGGGCGCTATGGCCCAGAGCCATGATCACGTGACGGGCCTTCAGTTGTTCGCCGTCAGCCAATACCACGCCGGTCAGTTGTCCGTCTTCAATCAGCACGTCAGTCACGCGCTGTTGAAAACGCACTTCACCACCCAGCGCGATAATCTGCTGGCGCATGTTTTCAACCACGCCGGTCAAGCGGAATGTGCCGATGTGTGGCTTGCTGACGTAAAGAATCTCTTCGGGAGCGCCGGCTTTGACAAACTCGTGCAGCACTTTGCGACCGTGGTGTTTCGGGTCCTTGATCTGGCTGTAAAGTTTGCCGTCGGAGAACGTCCCCGCTCCGCCTTCACCGAACTGCACGTTGGACTCTGGGTTGAGGACGTTTTTACGCCACAGGCCCCAGGTATCTTTGGTGCGCTGACGCACTTCGGTGCCGCGCTCCAGAATGATCGGTTTGAACCCCATCTGGGCCAGGAGCAGACCGGCGAAAATCCCGCAGGGGCCAAAACCCACCACAATCGGGCGTTCGCTCAAATCCTCAGGGGCCTGGCCTACCACTTTGTAGCTGACATCGGGTGCCGGGTTGACGTTACGGTCATCGGCGAACGTGCGCAGCAGCGCGGCTTCATCACGCACATTCAGGTCAATGGTGTAGATGAAGCACAATTCGGAGGATTTTTTACGCGCGTCGTAGCTGCGCTTGAACAAGGTGAAATCGAGCAAATCATCGCTAGCGATGCCCAGGCGCTGCACGATAGCGGCGCGCAGGTCTTCTTCGGGATGGTCGATTGGCAACTTGAGTTCGGTGATTCGTAACATGACGGAGTCCAGTTTCGGGGCCAGGTAAACCCCGGCAGCCTTAAGCGAGCCGGGGATTATATGCGCCTTCGAGCCGGAGGGTCAGGCTAAAACAGCAAACTCTGGTGACAGTTGTCGATTAGTCGTTTCGAGCGCCCCCGAAATAGCCGCACCCGCGTTGAACCTGGCCATTGACCCTGAGTTCGGCGGCCAAGTGTTGCACGCTGCCATTGGCGCTGTCGGTGCAGCGTTGCGGCGCGACCCACAGTTCTATGTGCTGGTTATTGGCTTCAGTGGACAGGTAGAAGCGGCCATCACCGACTTGTTCTTCAACATAAGGCAATGCCAGGTCTTGCTGGCCCTCACGTATCAGAACCAGGCCCTTGCCACCCGCCTGTACTTCCCATGCGGGGGCATTGCCGTTGGCATGGACGGTCTGTTGCTTGAAGTTGGGGTCATTGCACGCTGAACTGCTGCGCTCGAGGCGGTACACCTGCTGCAGCTTTACTTCACCGGTGCTGTCAGGGGTTTTTGCGCTGACGAAACTACCGCGAATGTCGGCGAACAGTTTGCCGGGCTTGTCGGGCATATCCGTTGCGTCTTGTACCAGCGTGGTGGTGGCGCCGTCGCTGATGACGTAGCGCTGTTGACCCACGCACGGTTGGAAAATCAGTTGGCCATTATCCGTCACCAATTCGCCTTGCAGGCGGCTCAGGCCGGCGGTGTTATCAACCGGTTTGCTGTTAAACATCTGGCAGCCGGCAAAGACGGGCAACAGGGCGACGAGAACTAAGGAACGGGCAGTAGGCATTATTGGGTCTCCTGACTAATGCCGCCACGTTACTCAGGCTCGACGTGCATCACAAGGGGCGTCATTGCAACCGGTGGATCGGGCTTGCTGGTGCCGCGAGCATGCCCGCTCCCAAAGTTGGCAATGTAGGTTTAGCCCACCAGATATGTCTGCCCGGTGTGCAGGCCTTCGACGCTTTTCGCGTAAGCCAGGGCGACATCGGCGGCGGCAACAGGTTTGAATCCGCGGAAATACGGTGCGTATTTGTCCATGGCTTCTGCCAGTACGGTAGGGCTGACGGAGTTAACGCGCAGGCCTCGTGGCAGTTCAATTGCCGCCGCCCGAACAAAGCCGTCTATCGCGGCATTGACCAGTGCTGCCGAGCTGCCCGTGCGGATGGGCTCGCGGTTGATGACACCGCTGGTGAAGGTAAACGAGGCTCCGTCGTTGGCGAACTCGCGGCCGATCAGCAACAGATTGACCTGCCCCATCAACTTGTCCTGCAAGCCCAGGGCAAAGTCTTTCTCAGTCATGTCGGCCAGCGGCACGAAGTTCACATTGCCCGCTGCGCAAATCAGCGCATCGAAACGGCCGGTTTTTTCAAACAGGGCGCGAATCGACGCGCTGTCGCTGATATCAACCTGAAAATCACCGCTTTTGCGTCCAATACGCACGATCTCATGGCGCGCGGACAGCTCGCGATCAATGGCAGAACCTACTGTGCCGTTAGCACCGATCAACAGAATTTTCATCACAAAGCCCTTGGGTGAGGAAGTGTGAACTCAGTCTAGTCTTGGTTTTTGGGTGCGATAAGCGCACTAATAGGCAACCTTTGGTTTTCATATGGAAACAATCCATGAGTGAAATGGATGACTTGGCGGCGTTTGCCGTGCTGATCAATGCGGGGAGCTTTACCTTGGCTGCCCAGCAATTGGGTTGCAGTAAAGGGCAGTTGTCCAAGCGCATCAGCCAATTGGAGGCACAGTACGCGGTGGTCTTGCTGCATCGCACCACGCGGCGCTTGAGCCTGACCGCAGCGGGCGCGGCGTTATTGCCGCAAGCACAAGCGCTGGTGGTGCAAGTCGAGCGGGCGCATCAGGCGCTGGCGCGGCTCAAGGACGACATGGCCGGGCCTGTGCGGCTGACGGTGCCGGTTTCGCTGGGAGAAACCTTTTTCGACGCCTTGCTGCTGGAGTTTTCCCGTGAATATCCCTTGATACAGATCGAGCTGGAATTAAATAACAGCTACCGCGATTTGATGCGCGAAGGGTTTGATCTGGCGATTCGTTCGCAAGTCGGCAGCCATGAGCGATTGGTTGCCAAGTCCGTACTGATCTGGCACGAAATGACCTGTGCCAGCCCGGCGTACCTTGAACAGTACGGTGAGCCCACAACCCCGGCGCAGTTGGCCGAGCACCGCTGCCTGCTCAACAGTCACTATGCCGGTCGTGAAGAGTGGCAATACCACCAGCAGCATGAGCTGCATCGGGTGAGGGTTTCTGGGCTTTTTGCCAGTAATCATTACAGCCTGCTGAAAAAGGCCGCCGTGATTGGTGCCGGTATTGCGCGGTTGCCGTCTTACATGCTTCATGAGGAACTGGCTGACGGGCGCTTGCGACAGGTATTGCTTGGGTATCAGACACGTAGCAACCCAATGTACCTGGTACATCCCTATGAGGGCGGCTTGCCCAAGCGCACCCAAGTGTTGGCGGATTATCTGGTGCAGTGGTTCCAGCGCGGCGAGCAAAGCTCGGTAACGGTTACAGGGGACGGCAGCGCGATCGTCTAGCTGCTGACGACGGTGCGATGCGGGCTGCAGGAAGCAGCCCCTCGTAACCTTGCGGTGCACAGGGCGCAGCGGAATCTACAGGTACATGAAAAACGGCCCCGAAGGGCCGTTTTGTTTTTCTGGCGAACTTAGCCGCCGAGGTACGCGTCGCGAACTTTTGGATCGTTGAGCAATTGCTCGCCAGTGCCTTGCATCACCACTCGGCCATTTTCCAGTACGTAGGCGCGGTCAGCGATTTTGAGCGCCTGGTTGGCGTTCTGCTCGACCAGGAACACGGTCACACCCTCATCGCGCAGTTGTTCGATGATGTCGAATATCTGCTGAATGATGATGGGCGCCAGCCCCAGTGACGGCTCATCAAGCAATAGCAACTTGGGCTTGCTCATCAGCGCCCGGCCAATGGCGAGCATTTGCTGCTCGCCACCGGACATGGTGCCACCACGTTGCGTGAAGCGCTCTTTGAGACGCGGAAACAGGTGCAAGACCTTGTCGATCTGCTCCTGATAATCGTGCTTTTCAGTAAAGAATCCGCCCATGGCGAGGTTCTCTTCTACGGTCAGACGAGCAAACACCCGACGACCTTCTGGCACAACTGCAATGCTCTTGCGCATGATCTGCGCCGAGGTCAGGCCCACCAGCTCTTCACCCATGTAGCGAATACTGCCGCTATGGGCTTGTGGGGAACCGCACAGGGTCATCATCAGGGTGGATTTGCCAGCGCCGTTGGCGCCGATCAAGGTCACGATTTCACCCTGGCGCACTTCGACGTTGACGCTGTGCAGCGCCTGGATCTTGCCATAGAAGGTCGAGACGTTTTCAAACTGCAGCATTTACGCTTCCCCCAAATAGGCTTTGATCACGTCAGGGTTGTCGCGGATTTGCTCCGGGGTCCCGTCGGCCAAAGGTGTGCCCTGGTTGATCACCACGATATGGTCGGAAATGCTCATGACCAGTTTCATGTCGTGCTCAATCAGCAACACCGTGACGTTATGCTCGTTGCGCAACACGCTGATGAGCATCTTGAGGTCTTCGGTCTCCTTGGGGTTGAGCCCCGCCGCTGGCTCGTCGAGCATGAGCAGACGCGGGCGCGTCATCATGCAGCGGGCAATTTCCAGTCGGCGTTGCTGACCGTAGGCCAGGGTGCCCGCCGGGCGGTTGGCGAATTCGGTCAGGTTGACCTTGTCCAGCCAGTACGCGGCAAATTCCATGGCCTCGCGTTCGCTTTTACGGAACGCCGGGGTCTTGAACAGACCCGACAGGAAGTTGGTGTTGAGGTGACGATGCTGAGCGATCAGCAGGTTTTCGACGGCGGTCATGTCCTTGAACAAGCGCACGTTCTGGAAGGTGCGCACTACGCCCTTGCGAGCGATTTCATGGCCAGTCAGCCCCTGGATCGGCTCGCCGTCCAGCAGGATGGTGCCTGCCGACGGCTTATAGAAGCCTGTGAGGCAGTTGAACACGGTGGTTTTACCGGCACCGTTAGGGCCGATCATCGATACCACTTGTTTTTCCTTGACGGTCAGGGCTACGCCGTTCACCGCCAACAAGCCGCCAAAGCGCATGCTCAGGCCGCTGACTTTCAGTAACTCGCGGCTCATTTTCGCAGCTCCAGGTGAGGACGTTGCATAGGCAGCAGACCTTGCGGCCGCCAGATCATCATCACGACCATCAGGGCGCCGAACAGCAGCATCCGGTACTCACTGAAGTCACGCATCAGTTCAGGCAACAGAATCATCACCACCGCCGCCAGAATTACGCCCAGTTGCGAGCCCATGCCGCCCAGGACCACGATCGCCAGAATGATCGCCGACTCCAGGAAGGTGAACGATTCCGGGGTCACCAGGCCTTGGCGAGCGGCAAAGAAGCTGCCTGCGAAACCGGCAAAGGTAGCGCCCAGGGTGAACGCCGACAGTTTGATAACGGTAGGATTCAAGCCCAGTGCGCGGCAGGCGATTTCGTCTTCACGCAGGGCTTCCCACGCGCGACCAATTGGCATGCGCAGCAAGCGGTTGATCACGAAAAGTACGATCAGCACCAGCACCAGCGCGATCAGGTACAGGAAGATGACCTTGTTGATCGAGTTGTAGGCGATACCGAAATATTCGTGGAAGGTCTGCATGCCCTCGGCGGCGGTCCGGTCGAAGCTCAGGCCAAAGAGGGTCGGTTTTGGAATGTTGCTGATGCCGTTCGGCCCACCGGTGATGTCCGTCAGGTTACGCAGGAACAAACGGATGATTTCACCAAAGCCCAGGGTCACGATAGCCAGGTAGTCGCCACGCAAGCGCAGCACCGGGAACCCCAGCAGGAAACCAAAGGTTGCGGCCATCAACCCCGCCAATGGCAGGCATACCCAGAAGCTCAGGCCGAAGTAATGCGCCAGCAGTGCATAGGTGTAGGCACCGACGGCGTAGAACCCTACATACCCCAGATCCAGAAGGCCAGCCAGGCCGACCACGATGTTAAGGCCAAGGCCCAGCATCACGTAGATAAGGATCAAAGTGGCGATGTCGACAGCGCCTCGTGATCCATAGAACGGCCAGACCAGTGCAACGACGACCAATCCCAGAATGATCCAGCGTTGGGTGCTGGGCAGAGTCAGGAAGTTAGTCGCTTTGGTGGGGACTTTCGGCAGGCTCGGTGACGCACGCCAGGCGGCGCTCAGTTGATGGTGGAACAGCACGCGCAAAAACATCAGCACAGAGCAGATCGCAATCACGCTCAGGGTAAAGGTGCTGGTGTTGTGAACTTCAATGTTGATTCCGACGATGGTCAGTTTCAACCCGAGTACCGGGTAGGCGACGGCCCAGACCAACAGGGCGCTGAAGAGCGCCGCTTTAAGATTCCTGATCATACTTTTTCAATCTCCGGACGTCCCAGAATGCCGGTCGGACGGAACAGCAGTACCAATACGAGCAAGCTGAAAGCCACTACGTCTTTGTACTGGTCGCCGAAAATGTCAGCACCAAAGGCTTCAGCCACACCAAGCACCAGGCCGCCGAGCATGGCGCCGGGAATACTGCCAATCCCGCCCAATACTGCAGCCGTAAAGGCTTTAAGCCCTACCAGGAACCCTGAACCGGGGTTGATCACGCCGTATTGCACGCTGATCAGAACAGCAGCAACGGCTGCCAGGGCTGCGCCAATCACGAAGGTCAAGGCGATCACGTTGTTGGTGTTGATACCCAGCAGGTTGGCCATCTTCATGTCTTCGGCACAGGCGCGGCAGGCGCGGCCCAAGCGTGAACGGGAGATGAACAGGGTCAGGCCGAGCATGGCCACCAGAGTGACGACGAAGACCACGATTTGCATGTAGGAGATGACAACTTCGCTCGCACCGCCTGGACCGAAGCTGAAGCCGCCCGGGATCAGGTTGGGGATCGATTTGTCTTTTGAGTCCTGGGACAGGAGCACCATGTTTTGCAGGAAGATCGACATGCCGATGGCAGAGATCAAGGGGATCAAGCGATTGCTGCCACGCAAGGGACGGTAAGCGACCCGTTCAATGCTGTAGCCGTAGGAACTGGTCACTACGATGCTCGCGATAAATGCACCGGTCAGCAGCAATGGCACGCTGTCCAGGCCCATCATGGTCAAACCGGCGATGGCGATAAACGCGATGTAGGAACCAATCATGTACACCTCGCCATGGGCGAAGTTGATCATTCCAATAATGCCGTAAACCATCGTATAGCCGATGGCGATCAGGGCATACGTGCTGCCAACGTTGAGGCCGTTAACCAGCATTTGGAAGAAGTGATAGATGTCAGGCATTACAAGCTCCTAAAAACCTGAGACGCATTTCACTGGTGGAGTCATTTTCCGGCCTGCTTCTTACGGTTTTTTCAGCCGTTTGAGCACAGGTCTTTTGCCAGCGAACCGCTGGTGACGGTTTTAAAGATTTTCAGGTGGGGAGACTTCCGGATCACGAAAGCGCGGCCCAATTTCTGTGGGCCTACGGCCCGTAAAACAAAGCCCACCGTTCGCGCAGTGGGCTTTGTAGTCAGATCAAGAACCGACCCTTATTGAGGGCTTACTTCAGTTTTAGGTTTGCCGAAGTGCCATTCGTAGACCACGAACTTAAAGTTCTTCAGGTCGCCTTTGTCATCAAAAGCCAGGTCGCCCATTGGGGTTTTGAATGTCCCGCTGTGGATCGCTTCTGAAACCTTTGTGGTGTCTTCGGTTTTCGCCTGTTCGATACCTTGGGCGATCACTTCAACAGCGGTATAGGACGGGAACACGAACGGGCCAGTAGGGTCTTTCTTGTCGGCGACGAACTTGGCAACCAGTTCCTTGTTCTCAGGCTGTTGGTCGAATGCTTGTGGCAGGGTAACCAGCAGGCCTTCGGAGGCACCTTGAGCGATTTGCGAGATGGAATCGTTACCCACGCCTTCCGGACCCATGAACTTGGCTTTCAGGCCTTTTTCTTGAGCCTGGCGCAAGATCAGGCCCAGCTCTGGGTGGTAGCCGCCGTAGTAGACGAAATCTACGTCATCTTTCTTGAGCTTGGCGATGATGGCCGCGAAGTCTTTATCACCTGCGTTCACGCCTTCAAATACCGCGACTTTGACGCCTTTCTTTTCCAGGGTCTCTTTAACGGCGGTAGCGATGCCTTCACCGTACTGCTGCTTGTCGTGCAGGACAGCGACCACTTTCGGCTTCACGTGATCGGCGATGTAGTTACCCGCTGCCGGGCCTTGGGCACTGTCCAGGCCGATGGTGCGGAAGACGTTCTTGTAGCCACGAGCGGTGATTTCCGGCGCAGTTGCGGCCGGCGTGATCATGATGATGCCTTCGTCTTCGTAGATGTCCGAAGGAGGCTGAGTGGAGCTTGAGCACAGGTGGCCCACAACAAATTTGACGCCGTCGTTGACGATTTTGTTGGCTACGGCAACGGCTTGTTTCGGATCGCAAGCGTCGTCGTATTCTTTGGCTTCAAGCAGGTGCTTGGTGCCGTTTACGTCGACACCGCCTTTGGCGTTGATATCTGCAATAGCTTGTTTGGCGCCAGTGAACTGCATGTCGCCGTACTGGGTCACGGGCCCGGTTTTAGGGCCAGCAATACCGATCTTGATGGTATCTGCAGCAAACGAATGGCTGGCAACCCCGGCCAAAACCATAGCGGCAAACAGTTTAGTAATCTGCTTCTTAGCCATCTTTATTGGTGCTCCACTCTTCTGTTGTAATTTTTATAGTCCTGGAAGCCAAGGCAGCCGGACCGGGTTTTTTCTGAGCGAAATTCCCGACCAATCCCCCCTGCAACTGTACCGGTACAGTGTAGAGCGCCGGTTCAACGCTTGAATAGCGGGCTACCGGGAGAAAAAGCAGGAAATGTCGCTTAAACGAAAGAAAGAGACAAAATAGCGGCGGATTATGTTGTTGATCTATATCGAGATGTTGCCAAGTCAACGGGTAACCCTTTTGCTTTCGCTCTTTGATCGTTTCTATCCCTCTCTTTGGGTTCATCTACCGGGTAGGCGGCGCTATCATTGCGCCGATTTTTTTACCTGGTGGATCCCATGACTCAAGAACCTAGCACCCTCTATGCCAAACTGCTCGGCGAGACCTCAACAATTGAATGGCAGGTGTTGCAACCGTTCTTCGCCAAGGGCGATTTGCTGTGGGTTGACCCCGCACTGGACTTGATCGAGGCCGCAATGGCCGTGACTCAGGATGAAGCAGAGAAAATCAGGGCCTGGATGGACTCCGGGTTGTTTGGAAAGATGACTACAGAGCAGGCGCTAGACGTTCTTGAGCATGCCCCGCAGCTATGGGCCGTGGTGGTTTCGCCATGGGTGCTGGTCCAGAAGAGGGCAGAAAAATAATTGTACGCACCAAATTTGCGCATTCATTGAGCTGAGATTCAGGTGCTGTGGTGTGTAGGCCAGTAACTGCTTACCCAATGATGGCCACTTGCCGTAGAGAAATGCCACAGTCACCATCGTGGCATTTTTTGATCGGTAAACCCGTGCAGCCGATCGTTCTACTGGATTTGGAGAGCTGAATAGCTCGACGTAAAACGATGGGACGTATTGAGCTGCTCCAGCACCCTGGGTAGCGCATCAAGCTCCACCGGGCGGCTGATGAGGTAACCCTGGATGAAGTCACAACCGTAATGGCGCAATAGCTCCAGTTGCTCAGTGGTCTCGACACCTTCGGTCACCACCTGCAACTGCAGGGTGTGGGCCATGACGATGATCGCCTGGACAATCTCCATGTCCTGGCTGGACGTTTGAATGTCTTGGATGAATGAGCGATCGATCTTCAAGGTGTTGAGTGGCAGGCGCTTCAAATAGGCCAGGGAGGAGTAGCCGGTGCCGAAATCGTCTATCGATAAAGACACCCCCAGCGCACGAATCTGACGCAATAGCTGCGAGGTGTTGCTGATGTTGCCCATCAGTGCGTTTTCAGTGACCTCCAGTTCCAGCCGATGTGGGGCGATGTCTGAGGTATATAACGCGCTTTCGATTTCGTCAGCCAGTTCCTCGCGCACCAGGTTAAGCGCTGAGCAATTCACCGCGATCCCCAACTGTTGCCAGCCGAGCCGTGAAAGCGTCGCCAGATCAGTACAGGCCTTGCGCAAGACCCAATGGTCGAGTTGGGCAATCAGCCCGTTGGTCTCGGCGATATTGATAAAGCGATCCGGGCACAGCAGGCCGTGCTCGGGGTGCTCCCAGCGCACCAAGGCTTCGAGCTTGGCGACGCGCCCGTGTTTGAGGTCGACGATGGGTTGGTAATACAGCACCAGCCCGGTGTCTTCGGTTAGTGCATGGCGCAGTTCTTCTTCTATCTGCAGCTCCAGTGAGGCACGAGTTGTCAGGTTGCGGCTAAAAAAATTCAGGCTGTTTCGGCCGTTGCCCTTGGATTGGTAGAGCGCCAGGTCCGCCTGCTTGAGCAACTCGGTTGGGGTGGTCCCGTCGTCCGGGAACACACTGATGCCAATGCTGGTGGTCATGACCATGCGCCTGCCAGCCAGCTCTATGGGGTCCTTGAGCGTGTGCATGATCCGCTTGGCCATGTTTTGTGCTTCGTCGCGCTGGTGAATGTCGATCAGGATGCAGAACTCATCACCGCCAAATCGCGCAACGACATCTTCATGGCCTCGCGCCGTGCCTCTGATGAGGCTGGCGATGTTTTGCAGCAGTTCATCGCCGGCGTCATGGCCCAGGCTGTCATTGATGCGCTTGAAGTGGTCTATGTCGAGAAACAGCACCGCCAGTTTGTTGTTATTAGCGGTAGCGTCAGCGAGTTTTTCAGCAAAGATCTGGTTGAAGCCGCGCCGATTGATCAGGTTGGTCAGCGGGTCGTAATGCGCCACTTGCTGCAAAAACATCCGCGCCTCATCGAGTTGGCTGAGCAGGGCGTTGACCCGTGCCAGGTCCTGCTCTTTTTGCTGCAATTTCTTATCGACCAGTGCCGCGCTGATGCTGCTGCCAATCAATAGCAGCGTAATCACGGCGACCATCAGGGCCAGTTGCCAGTGATTGGTCTCGATGTACGCCTGGCTGCCTGCATCCAGCGGTGAAAAACTATGCAGTGCCCACATGCCGATAAAGTGCACGCTGAGAATGGCGGTGCCTGCGGTGCAACTGATGGCGTATTTGAACAGTTGGTGAACTACACCCTGGGTTGAGCGTAGTGCGATGGCCATAAGCAACGCCCAGTAACTGCCCCCGACAGCCAGTACCAGGGAGAGGGCAACCCCGATGGGGTCATATTGCTGATGGCTGTAGGTGTGCATGGCCGACATGCCGCTGTAATGCATGCCGCCTATTCCAAGGCCAAATATCAACGCCGCCAGCATCATGCGGGCGCGTGAAAGCGAGGGCTGATTGAGCAGGTACATGGCAAGCAGAGCGCTGACCCACATGATCAGCAGCGAGCCTATGGTGATGACCAGGTTGTAATGGACTTCAATGGATGACTCAAAGGCCAGCATGCTGATGAAATGCATGGCCCAAATGCCACCAGCCAGGCAGCTAGCCCCGAGCCAGCGCCAAAGCGTCTTGGCGGTTGTTTTTTCGGCGTTGCAAGCGCGTTCAACCATCTGCAGCGTGGCCAGACTTGCCGCACAAGCGACCAGCCAAGCAATCAATACCAAGTAAAGGTTATGACTGCTGTGCAGTATTTGTTGGCTATGTTCTACATGTTTGCCGAGAAACTGCCATTCGAACCAATCCATTACGGCCCTCGGCGCTGAGTCCAAGTTTGCTAGTCAGCAGGTGCTAACGTGTTTTCAGTGTAGAGGGTGGGATAAGGCGGGGGAGGGTGGTAGCTATATGATGCCAATCATTTTGCAATAAAAAATGGGCTATTTATTACAGTAAGGGAATGAATGGTCTGTAGGAGCGAGCTTGCCTCGCGATCTTTTAAAGATCAAAAGATCACAAGCAAGCTCGCTCCCGCAGAAGGTGGGTTAGCCGGCTACCAGTACGCGAATCGCTTCAAGGCGCAGCGCGGCTTTTTCAAGCATGGCCAGGCCTTGTTCACGCTGTTTGCGCAGGGCAACCAACTCGCTGTCACGCACGGTCGGGTTAACCGCTTGCAGCGCTGTCAGACGTGCCAACTCTTCTTCCGTGTCCGCAGCCAAACGGCGTTGTGCTTCGGCCACACGCTCGGCGTGACGCGGGGCGACCTTGGCTTCACCGGCATTGATTTTTGGCGTCAGGTTGTCGCGCTGGGCCTGGATGAATTTGTTGGCGCTGGCGCGTGGAACGCTTTCTAGCTGTTCATTCAGGGTGTCGAAGGCCACGCGTGAAGACAGGTCGTTGCCATTGGCATCGAGCAAGCAACGCAGGGCTGCAGGCGGCAGGTAGCGACCCAACTGCAGGGCGCGCGGGGCAACGGCTTCGCTCACGTAAATCAGCTCGAGCAGTACGGTCCCAGGTTTGAGTGCCTTGTTTTTGATCAATGCCACCGCGGTGTTGCCCATCGAGCCCGAGAGCACCAGGTCCATGCCGCCTTGCACCATCGGGTGTTCCCAGGTGATGAACTGCATGTCTTCGCGCGATAGCGCCTGGCTGCGGTCGTAGGTGATGGTCACGCCTTCGTCGTCACCCAGCGGGAAGCTGGCGTCGAGCATTTTTTCGCTCGGCTTGAGGATCAGGGCGTTTTCGGAATGGTCTTCACTGTCGATGCCGAACGCATTGAACAGGGTTTCCATGTAGATCGGCAGGGTGAATTGATCGTCCTGCTCCAAAATCGCCTCAACCAGCGCTTCACCTTCTCCTGCACCGCCGGAGTTGAGCTCGAGCAAGCGGTCACGGCCGGTGTGCAGCTCTTGCTCCAGACGTTCACGCTCGGCGCGCGCTTCGTCGATCAGGGCTTGCCACTGGTCATCGTCAGTGCCTTCGAGCAACGGCAACAGGCGTGGGCCGAATTGATGTTGCAGGGCGTTACCCGTCGGGCAGGTGTTGAGGAAGGCGTTCAATGCCTCGTGGTACCACTGGAACAGGCGCTCTTGCGGACTGGTTTCCAGATACGGCACGTGAAGCTCAATTACATGCTTCTGGCCGATACGGTCCAGACGGCCGATACGTTGTTCCAGCAGGTCCGGATGGGATGGCAGGTCGAACAGCACCAAGTGATGGGCGAACTGGAAGTTGCGGCCCTCGCTGCCAATTTCCGAGCAGATCAGCACTTGCGCGCCGAACTCTTCATCGGCGAAGTACGCGGCTGCGCGGTCACGCTCAAGAATATTCATGCCTTCGTGGAAGACTGTCGCAGGAATGCCGGAGCGAACGCGCAGGGCGTCTTCCAGGTCCATGGCCGTTTCGGCATGGGCACAGATCACCAGTACTTTGGTGCGTTTGAGCATTTTCAGGGTGTCGGTGAGCCACTCTACGCGAGGGTCAAAGCGCCACCAGCGCTCTTCATCGCTGGCGTCCGGCTGGGCCTGGAAGCTGACTTCCGGGTACAGGTCGGCGTGTTCGCCTACCGGCAGTTCGAGGTATTCGTCTGGGCACGGCAGCGGGTAGGCGTGCAGTTTGCGCTCAGGGAAGCCTTGAATCGCGGCGCGAGTGTTACGGAACAAAACGCGGCCAGTGCCGTGGCGGTCGAGCAGTTCGCGAACCAGGCGCGCGCTGGCTTGAGCATCGCCTTCATTGACGGCTGCCAGCAGCGAGTCGCCCTCTGCGCCAAGGAAGCCGTGAATGGTTGTGTTGGCTTCAGGTGACAGGCGACCTTTGTCCAGCAGTTCCTGCACCGCCTGAGCGACCGGGCGATAGTTTTCGCTTTCGGCGCGGAAGGCGGCCAGATCGTGGAAACGGTTTGGATCGAGCAGGCGTAAACGGGCGAAGTGGCTGTCCTGACCCAGTTGCTCCGGGGTTGCCGTCAGCAGCAGGACACCAGGGATCACGCCAGCCAGTTGCTCAACCAGGCCATACTCAGGGCTGACCTGGTCTTCGTGCCACACCAGGTGGTGAGCCTCGTCGACGACCAGCAGATCCCAGTCAGCAGCGAACAGCGCTTCTTGAGCTTTAGGGTCATCAACCAGCCACTCCAGGGCCACCAGGGCTAACTGGCAGTCTTCAAACGGGTTGCCGGCATCGCTTTCAATGAAGCGTTCTTCGTCAAACAGCGCGACTTCAAGGTTGAAGCGGCGACGCATTTCAACCAGCCATTGGTGTTGCAGGTTTTCCGGGACCACGATCAGCACGCGGCTGGCGCGACCACTGAGCAACTGGCGATGGATCACCAGGCCCGCTTCAATGGTTTTGCCCAGGCCCACTTCGTCGGCCAGCAAAACACGTGGGGCGATGCGGTCAGCGACTTCACGGGCAATGTGCAGTTGGTGGGCAATCGGCTGTGCACGCACGCCACCCAGGCCCCACAGTGGCGATTGCAACTGGCGGCTGGTGTGTTCAAGGGTGTGGTAACGCAGCGCGAACCACGACAGCGGGTCAATTTGCCCGGCAAACAAGCGATCGCTGGCCAGACGGAACTGGATGAAGTTCGACAGCTGGGTTTCTGGCAGCGTTACCAGTTCGTTGCGCTCGTTGAAACCGTGGTAAACCATCAGACCGTTGGCGTCTTCGACTTCGCGAACGGTCATCTTCCAGCCTTCGAAGTGGATGATGGTGTCGCCTGGCGAGAAACGCACGCGCGTGAGTGGGGCGTTGCGCAGCGAATATTGGCGGGTTTCGCCAGTGGCCGGATAGAGCACGGTCAGCAAGCGACCGTCCTGTGCCAGAACGGTGCCTAAGCCTAGCTCAGCTTCGCTGTCACTAATCCAGCGTTGCCCCGGTTGATACTGCTGCGCCATGCTGCCTGACTCCCGCTTTGAAAAAGCCGAGTATATTAACGCAGCAGGGGCCTCAGTCCAAAGGACTCTCACAAAAAGCTGCTTTACTCAAAAGAAGCCCCTGGCGCTTTTCGACGAGTGGTTTTCAGTTGGCCTCAGAACAGGAGCATTCGACCATGCTGCCGCCGATTCTACCGCTGAGCGTTGTCCCCGTGACCTCACAACAAGACCCGGTACGTCCGCGCCCGGACATCCCGGCGGTCGTGCCCACGCAGGCCAGTTCGGGTGACAGCACGGTCAACCTCAAGCAGCGTGATGCCGATCAGGCGACGCTGTTGTTGCGCGAAGAGCAGCAACGCCAGCAACAGCAGCGCCAGCAGGAGGCAGGCGTGCCGGTTGCTGATGGCAGCGAGGCGGATCAACACACCCCTGATGGCGTTGTCGATGGTGCGCCACGTCAGGGCGTCTGGATTGATATCGAGGTCTGAGTCGACTTTTTCTGGCCTGTTGTGCAGGCTCCACGCATTATTGGGCTGTCCCTTGAAACCCTTTTAGCCAACAGCCTCTGACAGTGACCCGATTTATATGAGCCAAGACAGCAAACTGGTTGACCTGGGTGCAGAGCGTGCCAAGCGCGTGCATGACATCAATGAAAAGCGCCTGAATGAAGTGCGCCAGGCTTTCGAGCAAGCGATGCCGCTGACGAGCGCCAAGAAAAAACCTAAAAAGAAGCCTAAAAAGCGCTGAGGTGTGGCGTTTAACCTGATCTGAGTCAACTTTTCCCTCCATGCTCTCCAAGGTCGTGATCACTATTGATCCCGGTCAAGTTCTGCGCCTGCCTGTGTGGTTAACCTAGCTTCAACAGGCAAACAGACATCCGCAGGAGGCCGTCATGTTTCTCGATAATGTGGTTATCGCAGGGGTATTAACGGTCGGTCTGATGGTGTTGTTTTTCGCAGGCCTGGGTTTTTTTATCTGGAAAGACGCCCAGAAGCGCAATAAGTAGCGCCGGATCTCTCTGGAACACGAGCACGCAAGGCATTTTGGGCGACTTCGGTCGCCTATTTTTTTGCCCTTAAAAAAGAGCATAAAAAAAGGTACGCCCTGTAGTGGGGGCGTACCTTTTTTGTCTGGGGCTGTATCAGTTGAGCATGATAGACGCCAACCAGAACAGAGCCGCAGCCAGGGCTACGGTGGCAGGCAAGGTGAGCACCCAAGCCATCAGGATGGTCTTGATGGTGTTGCCTTGCAGGCCGCTTTTGTTGGCGACCATAGTGCCCGCCACACCTGAAGACAGGATGTGGGTGGTGGATACCGGTAGGGCGAACACGTTGGCCAGGCCAATCGCGATGGTGGTGGTGATCTGCGCCGACATGCCTTGGGCATAGGTCATGCCTTGCTTGCCGATCTTCTCGCCAATGGTTTTAACCACGCGTCTCCAACCCACCATGGTGCCAAGGCCCAAGGCCAGTGCAACGGCCAGAATTACCCAGAACGGGGCGTATTCAGTGGTGGCTGTCAGGTCTTTGCGCAGTTTGTCGAGATCCGCTTTTTCAGTGGTGTCGAGTACTGGCAGTTTGCCGACTTTTTTCGCCGTATCATCCAGGCAAAGCAGGTAGCGACGAATCTCGATACGCTGCTCGGAGGTCATGGACTGGTAGTCGGTAACACCTTTCAGCGATTCAAGCAGCGCCGCAATGGTCGGCTCGGTCTGCTGCGGGTTGCAGCTGAACTTGCCCGGCAGGTCGCCTTTTACGCCTTTGCCCAAGGCCAGAAATTCATTCAGGCTCTCGTGATTACGCTGATAGAACTGGCTCAGGTGCAGCGTGGCATCGCGAGTCCGCTCAATCTGGTAGGTGGTGCTGTTCAAGTCCAGAACGAAAGCGCTTGGCACGATACCGATCAGCACCAGCATGATCAGGCCAATACCCTTCTGACCGTCGTTGGAGCCGTGAACGAAGCTCACGGTCATCGCAGAAATCACCAGCACCAGGCGGTTCCAGAACGGTGGGTGCTTCTTGTCATCGATCTTGCGGCGTTCTTCAGGCGTTTTGTGCATCTTGGAGTTTGGACGCCACCATTTCAGCCCAATCAGCATGATGGCAGCAATGATGAAGCCAGCCAGTGGAGAGAACACCAGCGAGGCGCCAATCTCTACCGCCTTCTGCCAGTTAACGCCCTCGCTCACCGGGATACCGTTTATCAAGGCGTTGGCCAGGCCTACGCCGAGGATCGAGCCGATCAGGGTATGGGAGCTTGAAGCAGGGATCCCGAAGTACCACGTGCCCAGGTTCCAGGTAATCGCTGCGGCCAGCAACGAGAACACCATGGCCAGGCCATGTCCGGTGTTCACGTTCACCAGCAGCTCTACCGGCAGCAGGTGGACGATGGCGTATGCCACCCCAACCCCGCCCAGCAAAACGCCAAGAAAGTTGAACACACCTGAAAAGAACACCGCCAGGTGAGGCGGCATGGCTTTGGTGTAGATGACAGTCGCTACCGCATTTGCGGTGTCATGAAAGCCGTTAATGAACTCGAAGGCGAGAACAAAGGCTAGGGCGAAGAAGAGGCTGATAAGTACCCAGGCATCCAATCCGCTTAGTAGATCGATCATGAAGGTTTTCTGACACGGTCATAAAGGGGGCCGGATTATGCCAGAAAACCTCGGTAATCGATGCACTTGGTGCTCGCCGGTAACATCTATAAATGAAAAAACCTGTAAGAAGCCTCTTTTTTCAGGCACCTGAGAACGGCTCCAACCCACTGATAACAAAGGCTATAAGCGATTCGGAGCGAAGCGTCTGCGCGCAGTGGGCCGTCTAATCTGAATGTATGAAATTTCTGTAATCAGACGGTCTGACGTGATCGGCCACGGCTTCTGGTGAGCGAAAAGCAGCCGCCGATCATGCATCGAAATGAGGTTCTGTTGCGGTCTTCACACAGACTTCAGACGCTGGGCGTCATGAGTCTTCAGCTTTGAGTTCTTTCTCAATTTTTTGAATTTCTTGAGAAAAAGCCTGATCCATCAGGCTGGCACGTTTGCGCCAAGGCTTGCGCTCGGGCTCGGGCTGAGCGGCATAGGTGGTAATTTCGCCGCCGTAAACATCCTTGTAACGTTGTTCCTGACGCTCAAGTTCTGCGCGCAGTTCGTCTTTCGTCACAGTGCTACCTAATTAAGTAGAGATTAAACCTGGTGAACCACTCGGCAAGAGAGGTTGATCCATTTGACGTCTGAGTCAGCTTTAGAAGGTGATACCTATAAGCCCTATAAGCAACGTCAAGGTTAAACAAACCACTCTTTGCACGCTGCAACGTCATTAATTAACAGATGAGCGCTGCAGCACTTAAGTGCTCACCCCGAGGGGTGGACAATGCAGGCTGCACTTGGAAGTTAAGCCTCTCGGCCTGTTGAGTTCAACGAGCGGGTTGGATCCAAAAGGCGCGAATGCTCGACTTTGTGCATTCAATTACTTGCGGGCCATACAGGCTTGAGTAAGGCCCCTACTATCGCCGAAGCGCTTTGGGCACGTCAACTTCCTATTGCAATCTTTGTTGCAAAATTCAGGGGATTAACAGGTAGCGCCAGTTTTTACTCTATTAATACCCGTGACAGGTAAATGCACTGTCAAGTTAGGTTGCTCTCGTGTCAGCTTAATTCACCTGGCATATAAGGCAAATGCAATCCTATCAATGGGGGTGGCTGTTTGTCGCAGTGCCATAGGTAAAAGATGCTTAATGAAAATCAGACGCGGGTGTTGTCGTCAGTTGCAAAGTACCGCAACGGAACTTCAATAAGCGCACAGAGTCGAGTGACGCGGGTGGGGCGGCATGCATATCCATGGCCGGCGCCTGAAGATTGCGATTATCGGTCATCGGTTCGATAATCGGCCATTATTGCGTCTGCCTCGGTGTCTGTTGTTAGCGGGGACGATCTGTAATAACAATAAGAAGCCGATTCAGAGGGATACGGAATGAGTGAGCAATTGCGCAATGCAGTAACCGGCCTCGCGCCACCGATTGTTGCGTCGCCTGCCAAGCGTATTCAGGCGTTTACCGGTGACCCTGATTTTATGGCCTCGCTGGCCCGGGGCCTCGCAGTGGTGCAGGCCTTCCAGGAGCGAAAACGGCACCTGACCATCGCCCAGATCAGCCATCGCACCGAAATCCCGCGCGCTGCAGTGCGTCGCTGTTTGTATACGTTGATCAAATTGGGCTACGCCACCACCGATGGCCGCACGTATTCACTACTGCCCAAAGTGCTGACCCTTGGGCATGCCTATTTGTCGTCCACACCATTGGCCGTGTCGGCCCAGCCATATCTGGACCGCATGAGCGAGCAATTGCACGAAGCCTGCAACATGGCAACCCTTGAGGGCGACGACATCCTCTACATTGCTCGCTCGGCCACCACTCAGCGCCTGATTTCAGTAGACCTTTCGGTAGGTGGTCGCTTGCCAGCGTACTGCACGTCGATGGGGCGTATCTTGCTGGCGGCTCTGGACGACGTGAGCCTGAGCGAATACCTGGCCCATGCCGATTTTCAGGCCAAAACCAGCCGCACCTTGCACACACAGCAGGCGTTGCTCGAATGCCTGCAGAAAGTGCGTGAGCAGGGCTGGTGCATTGTCGATCAGGAACTGGAGCAAGGCCTGCGTTCGATTGCCGTACCGGTGTACGACGCATCCGGTCAGGTCTTGGCGGCCTTGAACGTCAGCACCCACGCCGGGCGCGTCACCCGTACCGAGTTGGAGCAGCGCTTCTTGCCGATCATGCTCAGTTCAAGCCGCGAGCTGAGCGCGCAGTTGTTTACCTGACCCACCACTAATCACCGAACCGTGTAGGAGCCAACTGTCTCGCGATCTTTGAGTCTTCAAAGATCGCAGCTTTTGTACCTCGTCAGCGCCTAAGAGTTGTACAAGAGAATTACCCGGGTTTTGGCCGATTCCAAGCAGGCTAACTAAGTGTTCGATTACCGAACACATCGTCGATTATCGGATTGTTTGAGCAGTGGGCCCGGCTTAACCTGCTGACAGTCCGGTGCAACTCTGGTGCACCGTTTTCTATTCAGTGGCAAACAAGAAACGGGAGCTACCCCTCATGGCAGACATCATTTCGCTGCACGACGCCGTGAAACAGTTTGTGAAGGACGGTGATACGGTCGCCCTTGAAGGTTTCACTCACTTGATTCCGACCGCAGCGGGTCATGAAATCATTCGTCAGGGCAAGAAAGACCTGACTCTGGTTCGCATGACGCCTGATCTGATCTACGACCAGTTGATCGGCGCCGGATGTGCACGAAAGTTGATTTTCTCTTGGGGGGGTAACCCAGGTGTGGGCTCTCTGCATCGTCTGCGCGATGCCGTGGAAAAACAGTGGCCGCAACCGTTGGAAATCGAAGAGCACAGCCACGCCGACCTCGCCAACGCTTACGTGGCTGGGGCTTCGGGTCTGCCCTTCGCGGTGTTGCGTGCTTATGCAGGCTCCGACTTGCCTAAGGTCAATCCACTGATCAAAACCGTGACCTGTCCGTTTACCGGCGAAGTGTTGGCGGCCGTGCCATCGGTGCGCCCGGATGTCACCGTGATTCATGCCCAAAAGGCGGATCGCAAGGGCAATGTGCTGTTGTGGGGGATCTTAGGGGTGCAAAAGGAAGCCGCCTTGGCCGCCAAGCGTTGCATCGTCACGGTTGAGGAGATAGTCGATGACCTTCAGGCGCCCATGAACGCCTGCATTTTGCCAACCTGGGCGTTGAGTGCTGTGTGCCATGTGCCGGGTGGCGCGCATCCGTCCTACGCTCATGGTTACACCGAGCGCGATAACCGTTTCTATCAGGCGTGGGATCCGATTGCCCGTGACCGTGAAACCTTCACTGCCTGGATCAACGAATACATCCACGGCACCGCCAATTTCAGCGAGTTCCAGGCCAAGCTGGCCCGCACATCGGAGGCAAAATAATGGCTTACTCCACCAGCGAAATGATGACCGTGGCCGCTGCCCGCCGCTTGCACAATGGCTCCGTCTGTTTTGTCGGCATTGGTCTGCCCTCCAAAGCCGCGAACCTGGCGCGCCTGACGTCGTCACCGGATGTAGTACTGATCTACGAATCGGGCCCGATTGGTGCCAAGCCGAATGTGCTGCCGCTGTCGATTGGTGATGGGGAACTGGCCGAAACAGCTGACACCGTGGTCTCCACCAGTGAAATTTTCCGTTACTGGCTGCAAGGTGGGCGCGTGGATGTTGGCTTCCTGGGCGCCGCACAGGTTGACCGGTTTGGCAATATCAACACCACTGTGGTCGGTGACTATCACCATCCCAAGGTTCGCCTGCCGGGAGCCGGTGGTGCACCGGAAATCGCTGGCTCGGCCAAAAGCGTGCTGATTATCCTCAAGCAATCCGCCCGCTCATTTGTCGACAAACTCGACTTCATTACCTCCGTGGGGCACGGCGAAGGGGGCGATTCGCGCAAGCGTCTGGGCCTGCCGGGGGCGGGACCAGTGGGCATCATCACTGACCTGTGCATCATGGAGCCGGAAGCCCAGACCAATGAATTCGTGGTCACCTCGTTGCACCCTGGTGTGACCCGCGAGCAAGTGGAGGCGGCAACGGGCTGGGCGATTCGCTTTGCCGACAAGGTCGAAGAAACCCGAGCGCCTACCGACGTCGAGTTGAGCGCCTTGCGCGATCTCGAAGCGCGTACTGCACTGGCTCATGGTCAGGCACCAGGAGAAGCGTGATGCGTGAAGTCTTTATCTGTGACGCGATTCGTACCCCGATCGGCCGCTTCGGTGGCGGTTTGGCCGCCGTTCGTGCCGATGATCTGGCGGCAACGCCGATCAAGGCGCTGATGGAGCGTAACCCCAATGTGAACTGGGACGAAGTCGACGAAGTGTTTTTGGGTTGCGCCAACCAGGCGGGCGAAGACAACCGCAACGTGGCGCGCATGGCGGCGTTGTTGGCCGGGCTGCCAGAGACGATCCCAGGCGTGACCCTCAACCGCCTGTGTGCTTCGGGTATGGACGCCATTGGTACGGCGTTCCGCGCGATTGCCAGTGGCGAAATGGAATTAGCGATTGCCGGAGGCGTAGAGTCCATGTCCCGCGCACCATTCGTGATGGGCAAGGCTGACGCGGCGTTCTCGCGCAACATGAAACTGGAAGACACCACCATTGGCTGGCGCTTTATCAACCCGTTGATGAAGGCTCAATACGGTGTGGATGCGATGCCGCAAACCGCTGACAACGTGGCCGATGACTATCGGATTTCCCGTGCCGACCAGGACGCGTTCGCCCTGCGCAGCCAGCAGCGTACAGCCGCAGCGCAAGCTGCTGGCTACTTTGCGCAAGAAATTGTCCCGGTGCGCATCGCCCATAAAAAAGGTGAAACCGTGGTTGAGCAGGATGAACATCCGCGTGCCGACACCACCCTTGAAGCCCTTGGCAAGCTCAAGCCTGTTAACGGGCCGGATAAAACCGTGACTGCGGGCAATGCTTCCGGGGTTAACGACGGGGCAGCGGCGTTGATTCTGGCCTCGGCCGATGCAGTGAAACGCCACGGCTTGACGGCCCGTGCCCGTGTCCTGGGTATGGCCAGTGCCGGTGTTGCGCCGCGGGTGATGGGGATTGGCCCAGTGCCTGCGGTGCGCAAACTGGTGGAGCGTCTGGGGGTATCGGTCAGTGACTTTGATGTAATCGAACTCAATGAGGCCTTTGCCAGTCAAGGGCTGGCCGTATTGCGCGAGCTGGGGCTGGCGGACGACGCGCCTCAGGTCAACCCCAATGGGGGCGCCATTGCACTGGGGCATCCCTTGGGCATGAGTGGCGCACGGCTGGTGTTGACTGCGCTGCACCATCTGGAAAAAACCGGCGGCAAAAAAGGCCTGGCAACAATGTGCGTTGGGGTCGGCCAAGGCCTGGCACTGGCCATCGAACGGGTCTGAATGACCGGCAATAGACGGCTTGCCAAACGATTGGCTCATCAATCGTTTGGCTGTTTGAGGTTGCAGTGTTACTTGTTGCAAGGTATGTCTAAAAAGTAACTAACCCAGATGAGTCCAAAAACATGACAACAGAAACTCACTACACAGGAGAGGAACGTCGGAAAAGAATCTTCGCGATTGTCGGTGCCTCCTCCGGCAACCTGGTCGAATGGTTCGATTTTTACGTTTACGCATTCTGTGCCATTTACTTTGCACCTGCTTTTTTCCCGTCTGATGATCCCACCGTTCAGTTGTTGAACACCGCCGGTGTGTTTGCGGCAGGCTTCCTGATGCGTCCTATCGGTGGCTGGCTGTTTGGCCGAGTGGCTGATAAACATGGGCGCAAGAACTCGATGATGATTTCGGTGCTGATGATGTGCGCCGGCTCATTGGTGATCGCCTTTCTGCCAACCTACGCCTCGATTGGCGCCTGGGCGCCTGCCTTGCTGTTGCTGGCAAGGTTGTTTCAGGGGCTGTCGGTGGGCGGGGAATATGGCACCACCGCCACGTACATGAGTGAAGTGGCCCTAAAGGGCCAGCGTGGTTTCTTCGCCTCATTCCAATATGTGACCTTGATCGGCGGGCAATTGCTGGCCGTACTGGTGGTTGTAATACTTCAGCAGATTCTCTCTGAAGAAGAACTGCGCGCCTGGGGCTGGCGCATTCCGTTTGTGATTGGTGCTATTGCGGCGGTTATTTCGTTGTTGCTGCGTCGCTCCCTGAAAGAAACCACCAGTGCTGAAACCCGTCAGGACAAGGACGCAGGCAGCATTGCGGCGCTGTTCCGCGACCACAAGGCGGCCTTTATCACTGTGCTGGGTTACACCGCGGGTGGCTCGCTGATTTTCTACACGTTCACCACCTATATGCAGAAGTACCTGGTGAACACGGCCGGGATGCACGCCAAGACCGCCAGTTACATCATGACCGGCGCACTCTTCCTTTATATGTGCATGCAGCCGGTGTTTGGCATGCTGGCTGACAAGATCGGGCGTCGCAACTCGATGCTCTGGTTCGGTGGCCTGGGTACGCTGTGCACCGTGCCGATTCTATTGAGCCTTAAAACCATCACCAGCCCGTTCCTGGCCTTTGTGCTGATTACGCTGGCGTTGGCGATTGTGAGTTTCTACACCTCCATCAGCGGTCTGGTTAAGGCCGAGATGTTTCCGCCACAAGTTCGAGCCCTGGGTGTCGGCCTTGCCTACGCCGTGGCCAACGCCGTGTTCGGCGGCTCGGCGGAATATGTGGCCTTGGGCCTCAAGTCCATGGGCATGGAGAACACCTTCTACTGGTACGTGACGGTCATGATGGCCATCGCCTTCCTGTTTAGCTTCCGCTTGCCGAAGCAACCCAAGTACCTGCATCACGACCTGTGATGTGTTCGCGCGCGCCGGTCTGCGGCGCGCGCTTGCAAAGGATGGTTTATGAGTAATCAACTGTTTGATGCCTACTTCACGGGCAAGGCCATGGATGCGGTGTTTTGTGACCATGGTCGGGTTCAGGCCATGCTCGATTTTGAGGCCGCTCTGGCCCGGGCCCAAGCCAGGGCAGGGGTGATCCCGACGTCAGCAGTTGCACCGATTGAGGCGGCCTGTCGCGCCGAACTCTATGATTTTGAAGCCTTGGGGCTGGCCATTGTCAGCGCCGGCAACTCGGCTATTCCGTTGGTTAAAGCGCTCGGCAAGCAGATCGCCAGCGTGAGCCCCGAAGCAGAACGTTATGTGCATTTGGGCGCGACCAGCCAGGATGTGATGGACAGCGGGCTGGTGTTGCAACTGCGCGCGGCTTTAACGCTGATTGAACATGATTTGCAGCAGTTGGGAGACATCCTCGCTCAACAAGCTCAACGCTATTCGACAACCCCGCTGGCTGGCCGTACGTGGTTGCAGCAAGCCACACCCGTGACCCTGGGGATGAAAATCGCCGGCTGGCTCGGCGCCGTTACCCGCAGCCGTCAGCGCCTGCACGTGTTGAAGCCGCGTCTGTTGAGCCTTCAGTTCGGCGGGGCTTCCGGCACCCTGGCGGCGCTAAGTGAACACGCGTTGCCAGTGGCCGATGCCTTGGCGGACGAATTGAAGCTAAACCTGCCGGACCAGCCTTGGCATACCCAGCGCGACCGTTTGGTGGAGTTCGGTGCGGTTCTTGGGCTGGTGGCCGGCAGTCTGGGCAAGATGGGGCGCGACATCAGCCTGTTGATGCAAACCGAAACAGCGGAAGTCTTTGAGCCGTCAGCGCCGGGCAAGGGCGGTTCTTCCACCATGCCGCACAAGCGTAATCCTGTGGGGGCGGCGGTGCTGATCAGCGCAGCGACACGGGTGCCTGGCCTCCTGAGTACGTTGTTCAGCGCTATGCCTCAAGAGCACGAGCGCAGCCTGGGCTTGTGGCACGCGGAGTGGGAAACCCTGCCCCAGATTTGCTGTTTGGTGGCCGGTGCGCTGGTTCAAGCCCTCAACATCGCGCAGGGACTGGAAGTCGACGCCGGGCGCATGGCGCAGAATCTCGAGTTGACCCACGGTCTGGTGCTGGCAGAAGCCGTGAGCATTGAGCTGGCGCAGCGAGTGGGGCGCGACACTGCGCATCATCTTCTGGAACAGTGCTGCAAGCGGGCTGTGGCCGAGCAGCGGCATTTGCGTGCGGTGTTGGCCGATGACCCCGACATCACCGCCCAGCTATCAGCGGACGAACTGGATCGCTTGCTCGATCCTGCCCATTACCTGGGGCAGGCGACGACATGGGTCGAGCGGGCACGGGCTGAACATTTTGCGTTGGCATTCTAAGAAGGAGACAACCGTGGGGCGTGTACAACTGGCGGAAGGTGAACTCAACTACCAACTCGATGGCCCGCAAGGCGCCCCGGTGCTGGTGCTGTCCAACTCATTGGGCACTGATCTGAACATGTGGGCGTCGCAGATCCCAGCGTTCACCGAGCATTTTCAGGTACTGCGCTACGACACCCGTGGCCATGGTCAGTCGCTGGTGACCGACGGCCCGTACTGCATTGAGCAGTTGGGCGGCGACGTGTTGGCCTTGCTGGATGCGCTGCATATTGAACGTGTGCATTTTTGCGGGTTGTCGATGGGCGGCCTGATTGGCCAGTGGCTGGGCATTCATGCGGGGGCACGTCTGCGCTCACTGGTGCTGTGCAACACTGCGGCCAAGATTGCCGAGCCCTCGGTGTGGAACCCACGTATTGATACGGTGCTGCGTGACGGTGCGGCGGCGATGGCGGGATTACGTGATGCTTCAATTGCGCGCTGGTTTACCCCGGATTTTGCTCAGGCCCACCCGGCGCAGGCCAAGCGCATCACCGATATGCTGGCGGCTACCTCGCCTCAAGGCTATGCGGCCAACTGCGCGGCAGTGCGTGATGCGGATTTTCGTGATCAGTTAGGCGCAATCGCAGTGCCGACGCTGGTGATCGCCGGTACCGAAGATGCCGTGACGCCGCCCTCAGGCAGCCGTTTCATCCAGCAGCATGTGGCAGGTGCTCATTACGCTGAGTTCCATGCGGCGCACCTGTCCAATGTGCAGGCGGGTGATGCATTCAGCCAGTGCGTGCTGGATTTTTTGTTGGCCCAACCATCGCTTTAAGGAGCACTCCGTGGACGAGAAACAACGTTATGACGAAGGCATGGGAGTGCGCCGCGCGGTGTTGGGCGACGCTCACGTCGATCGTAGCCTCAACGCCCTGACCGAATTCAACAGTGAGTTCCAGGAAATGATCACCCGTCACGCCTGGGGAGATATCTGGACCCGCCCAGGCTTGGCGCGTCACACCCGTAGCCTGATTACCATTGCAATGCTGATCGGCATGAATCGCAGCGAAGAGCTCAAATTGCACCTGCGTGCAGCGGCCAATAATGGTGTCACTCGGGCTGAGATCAAGGAAGTGATCATGCAGAGTGCCATTTACTGTGGCATCCCGGCGGCCAATGCCACCTTCCATTTGGCGGAGTCGGTGTGGGATGAACTGGGCGTGGAGTCCCGGGAATAATTTGTGGGAATTGCTGCCCCGTCTACGCCGCCGCGTTGTCGAGCAGCAAACAGGCCACAGACTACCCTTAGCATCCCCCAATCGGTTCCCTCTCCTTCGGGAGAGGGGGCTCTTGACTTGAGGGGATTAGAAAGGATTTGAGTACATATCCGTTGCTGCGGCAATGGCCGCTTGGGGGGCTGCCCTCACCACAGGCATTGCTCCGTGGGGTCGCTGCGATCGGCAAGCGTGGTTTAACGGGGCCTCTTAGATCAAGATCAAAAGCCAGGCCAAGATCTAAAGATCGCGAGGCAAGCTCGCTTATAGTCAGTGATCAACAAAAAACCCGCCAATTGGCGGGTTTTTTGTTTTATCGGGTTGCTATCAAGCCTTGGGCGGCTTGTCCGAAATAGGCCGGTTTTGCCCGGTCTGTTCGTACCAGCCACCTCCCAGCGCCTTGTACAGCGTCACTTCGCTGGTCAACTGCGCCAGACGGTCAGTGATCAACGCTTGCTGGGCGCTGAACAACGAACGCTGTGCATCCAGGAAGGTCAGGTTGCTGTCGACACCAATCCGGTAACGACGCTCTGCCAGACGGTAGTAGTCCTGGTTGGCGTTGACGAAGTCGGCTTGGGCCTGCAACTGCTGGTTGTAGGTTTGACGTGCTGCCAGGCCGTCAGAGACTTCCTGGAATGCTGTCTGGATCGCCTTCTCATATTGCGAGACGGTGATCTCTTTCTGGATTTTCGAGTAGTCCAGGCTTGCGCGCAGAGAGCCGGCGTTGAAGATCGGCAGGTTGATCTGCGGCGAGAACAGCCAGGTGCCTGAACCGCCCTTGAACAGCCCCGACAGGTCCGGGCTCAAGGTCCCGGCATTGGCGGTGAGGCTGATGCTCGGGAAGAATGCAGCACGCGCAGCGCCAATGTTGGCGTTGGCCGCCAATAATTGGTGCTCGGCCTGGAGGATGTCCGGACGACGCTGCAGCAAGTCGGAAGGCAAGCCCGCCGGTACTTGGGTCAGCAGGTCAGCCGACAGTGGTTGAGCTGGCGGCAGGTTGTCCGGGACGGTGGTGCCGAGCAGCAGGGCCAGGCTGTTTTCATCCTGAGCGACCTGACGGGTGTATTTGGCCAGTTGGACCCGGGCGTTTTCCACCGAGGTACGTGACTGGCTGACATCCAGGGCCGAGGCCACACCGACTTCATTGCTGCGCAGAGTCAGCTTGTAGCTCTCGTCGAACGCCTTGAGGGTGTCTTCGGTCAGCTTGAGCAGCTCTTTGTCGGCTTGCCAGGTCAGGTAGGCCGTTGCAACGTTGGCCACCAGACTGATCTGGGTCGAACGACGGGCTTCTTCGGTTGCAAAGTAGTTTTCCAGCGCCTGATCGCTCAGGCTGCGGACACGTCCGAACAAGTCCAGCTCATACGCGCTGACGCCCAGGGTTGCCGTGTATTGGCTGTTGATGCCCGACTTGCCCGTTTGCGACATACGCGCCGGAGTGCGCTGACGGCTGCCGCTGGCATCGGCCGACACGGCCGGGAACAGGTCCGCACGCTGAATGCGGTACTGCGCGGCGTAGGCGTCGATGTTCAACGCCGCGACCCGAAGGTCGCGGTTGTTGACCAGAGCGGTCTGGATCAGCTGTTGCAGGGCTGGGTCATGGAAAAACTGACGCCAGCCTTGTTCCGCGGCGGCCTGGTTTGGCGCCTCGTTTGGCGAGTAGGCCGGGCCCTGCGGGTATTGCGCGGCTACCGGCGCCTCAGGGCGCTGGTAGTCCGGTATTAGCGAGCAGCCACTTAGCGTAAACGCTGCAACCGCTACTGCGAGAAGCGACTTGCTCATTGGCCAGCCTCTTTATTTGAAGTGTTAGACAGTTCTGCTTTTTGCTCGGTGTCTTTTTTACTGCCAATCGAGGAAATGGCAACAAAGAACAGCGGCACCCAGAAAATAGCCAGGAAGGTTGCACTCAGCATCCCGCCGATTACGCCTGTACCAATGGCGTGCTGGCTGCCCGAACCTGCGCCATGGGAGATGGCCAGCGGAACCACACCAAGAATGAACGCCAGGGACGTCATGATGATCGGTCGCAGACGCATCCGGCACGCTTCAATCGCCGCATCGAACAGACTACGCCCTTGTTCATGCAGTTCCTTGGCAAATTCGACGATCAGAATGGCGTTTTTCGCCGCCAGACCGATGGTCGTCAACAGACCTACCTGGAAGTACACGTCGTTTGACAGGCCCCGCAGGCTGGTCGCCAGCAATGCCCCGATAATCCCCAGTGGTACCACGAGCATGACCGCGATCGGAATCGACCAGCTTTCATACAAGGCGGCGAGACACAGGAACACCATCAGCAAGGAGATCGCGTACAAGGCCGGTGCTTGAGAACCTGACAAGCGTTCTTCGTACGACAGGCCTGTCCAGGAAATACCGACACCTGCAGGGAGTTTCTTGGCAATGGCTTCAACTTCCGCCATCGCTTCACCACTGCTGTAACCCGGTGCAGGTGTACCCAGGATCTCCATGGCCTCTACGCCGTTATAGCGCGACAGCTTCGGTGAGCCATAGATCCACTCGCCCTTGGCGAAGGCCGAGAACGGAACCATGGTTCCCTGGTTGTTGCGTACGTACCACTTCTTCAGATCTTCCGGGCTCATACGGGAGGAGGCAACACCTTGCAGGAATACCTTTTTAACCCGGCCGTGGTCGATAAAGTCGTTGACGTAGCTGGCACCTAGAGCGATGGACAGCGTGCTGTTCAGATCCGACAAGCTGACACCCAGCGCTTGTGCGGCTTCATCGTCGATAACCAGTTTGTACTGAGGTTCGTCGTTCAAACCGTTTGGACGTACACCTGCGAGCACTTTGCTTTGTGACGCCATGCCCAGGAACTGGTTGCGCGCTTCCATCAGCTTCTCGTGGCCGATACCCGCCCGGTCTTGAATGTACAAGTCAAAACCAGTGGCGTTACCCAGCTCCATTACTGCCGGCGGAGCAAAGGCGAATACCATGGCGTCGCGGAAGGTGAAGAAGTGTTTCTGCGCGCGCTCTGCCAAGGCTGCCACACTGTTTTGGGCATCACGCTCGTCCCAAGGCTTGAGCATGATGAATGCCATGCCCGAGCTTTGACCACGACCCGCGAAGTTAAAGCCGTTCACGGTAAATACCGAGGACACTGCCGCGGATTCGTCCTTGAGCAGGTAAGCACGCATCCGGTCAATGACGTCCTGAGTCCGCTCGGCCGAAGTACCCGGTGGGGTTTGAACCTGAGCAAAAAGCACACCCTGGTCTTCTTCTGGAAGGAAGGAGGTCGGGATGCGGGTGAACAGGAACACCATGCCAACGACAATCAGCAAGTAGGCAAGCAGGTACGGCGCCTTGTGACGAAGAATGCTGCCAACGCTTTTTTCATAGCGTTGAACACCACTGTCAAAGGTGCGGTTGAACCAGCCAAAGAATCCACCCTTGTTCTGACCGTGATCACCTTTGGCAATCGGTTTGAGCATGGTGGCGCACAAGGCCGGTGTGAACACCAATGCCACCAGCACCGAGAGGGCCATGGCCGACACGATGGTGATCGAGAACTGACGGTAGATCACACCGGTGGAGCCACCGAAGAACGCCATTGGCAGCAATACAGCAGACAACACGAGGGCGATACCCACCAGCGCGCCCTGGATCTGGCCCATGGACTTTTTGGTGGCTTCTTTGGGCGGCAAGCCTTCTTCGGCCATTACCCGCTCGACGTTTTCAACCACAACGATGGCATCGTCCACCAGCAAGCCGATGGCCAACACCATACCGAACATGGTCAGGGTGTTGATGCTGAATCCAGCAGCGGCCAGGATCCCGAAAGTACCCAGCAATACAACCGGTACGGTCATCGTGGTGATGATCGTGGCACGGAAGTTCTGTAGGAACAGGAACATCACCAGGAACACCAGCACGACCGCTTCAACCAGGGTTTCCACTACACCTTCGATGGAAGCCGAAATAACCGGTGTTGTGTCGTACGGGTACACGACTTCCATCCCTGGCGGGAAGAAAGGTTCGAGGTCCGAGATAGTCTTGCGAACGGCTTTAGCTGTATCCAGAGCGTTGGCATCAGAAGCCAGCTTGATAGCAATACCTGAAGACGGCTTGCCGTTGTACTGGGCGCTGATGCTGTAGTTTTCACCGCCCAGGGCCACATCGGCCACGTCACCCAGGCGAACCTGAGAGCCGTCGGTGTTTACTTTAAGCAGGATCTTCTTGAACTCGTCGGCGTTTTGCAGACGGGTTTTACCAATGATCGTTGCGTTCAGCTCCTGACCTTTAACCGCTGGCAGACCGCCCAACTGACCGGAAGAAACCTGGACGTTCTGTGCCGCAATGGCGGACTGAACATCGACCGGTGTCAGGTTGTATTTGTTCAGCTTGCTTGGGTCCAGCCAGATACGCATGGCGTACTGGGCACCGAACACCTGGAAGTCACCCACACCTTCAGTCCGCGACAGCGGGTCTTGCATGTTGGAGACGATGTAGTTCGACAAGTCGTCCTTGTTCATGCTGCCGTCGGTGGATACCACACCGACCACCATCAGGAAGTTTTTCACTGCCTTGGTGACTCGGATACCTTGCTGCTGCACTTCTTGAGGCAGCAGAGGGGTGGCCAGGTTCAGCTTGTTCTGCACCTGAACCTGAGCGGTATCAGGGTTAGTACCCTGGTCGAAGGTAACGGTGATGGTCATGCTGCCGTCGGAGTTACTTTCCGATGACACATAACGCAAGTGGTCAATACCGTTGAGCTGTTGCTCGATCACCTGGACCACGGTGTCCTGTACGGTTTGTGCCGAAGCACCCGGGTAGGTCACGGAAATCGAGATGGCCGGTGGTGCAATGCTCGGGTACTGGTTTATCGGAAGTTTCAGGATCGATAAAGCCCCGACCAGCATGATCACCAGGGCAACTACCCAGGCGAAAATCGGACGGTCGATAAAAAATTTCGACATTGTTTATTCCCCTTTACTGCCCGAAGCTTTATCTGTGGCCGGGGCCGATGACGGGGTAGCGCCTGGAGTCTTGTCCATGATTTTTACTTCAACGCCCGGACGCACATATTGCAGGCCGTCAGTAATCAGGCGGTCGCCAGCGTTCAGACCTTTTTCAATCAGCCAGTCAGAGCCGACAGTGCGTGTTGCTTGCAGCACGCGCAGCTCAACCTTGTTGTCCGGCCCTACGACCATCGCGGTTGGCTGGCCTTTGGCGTTGTGAGTTACACCAACTTGTGGAGCCAAAATGGCATCGCTGTTGACGCCTGCTTCCAGCTGGGCGTGCACAAACATACCGGGCAGCAGAACGTTGTCCGGGTTCGGGAATACCGCGCGTAGGGTGACCGAGCCGGTGGTTTCGTCAACCGAGACTTCGGTGAACTCCAGACGACCTTCCTGTGGGTATTCGCTGCCGTCCGGGAGCGTCAGCTTGACCTTGGCTGCGTTCTCGCCCGCTTTTTTCAAACGACCGTCGGCGAGATCGCGACGCAATTCAAGCATCTCGACCGAAGACTGGGTTACGTCGACGTAGATCGGGTCCAACTGAGTGATCACGGCCAATGCATCTGCCTGACCACTGGTCACCAACGCACCTTCTGTGAAAAGAGAGCGGCCGATACGGCCTGTCAGAGGTGCCAGAACCTTGGTGTAACGCAGGTTCACCTGAGCGGTGTTCAACGCGGCTTCAGCTTCAAGACGAGAGGCTTCTGCGTTGTCGTATTCCTGACGGCTCACGGCTTGCTCTGCGACCAATTGCTTGTAGCGATCAGCCAGCGATTTGGCCGATTGTAGGGTCGCTTTGGCGCTCAGCACGTTGCTTTCATAGATGGCCGGGTCGATCTGATACAGCTGCTGGCCTTCTTTGACGTCGCTGCCTTCCTTGAAGTAGCGCTTGAGGATAATGCCGTTCACTTGAGGACGAACTTCTGCCGAACGGTATGAAGTCGTTCGACCTGGAAGGTCAGTGGTCAAGGTAAATGGCTGGGCTTTCAGCGTCACGACGCCGACCTGAGGGGTTTGTGGGGCAGGTGCTGACTCTTCCTTCTTACATCCGCTGAGCAGCGAAGCTAGAGTGATGGCAGCAACCAGAGCGGTAACAGCTGGCTTAAATTGCATGAAGATCCTCGGGTCAGGCACGCGAAAGCGCACAAGAATAGTGGAAGGGTATAGAAAGCTGTTCCGGGTGGATAAATAGCTTACTAAGGAATATACTTACATTCATGTCTGTTTGTAAATAGTGGGGCTCTGTCGCAATCGTCGTTACAGATCCTTTTTTTAAGCTTGAAGTGAACCGGGATAAGGCACAAAAAACGCTACCCGATGACGGTTTGGATGCTGCAACGCACTTGTCCAAGCCCCCCTGATTGAGGTTTTTATTGCCATGGTGCGTCGTACCAAAGAAGAAGCTCAGGAAACCCGGAGCAAAATCCTCGAAGCAGCCGAGCAGGCCTTTTATGAACGGGGGGTCGCCCGTACCACATTGGCGGATATTGCCGCGTTGGCAGGGGTTACGCGGGGAGCCATTTACTGGCACTTCAGCAACAAGGCTGACTTGGTTCAGGCCATGCTGGACAGCTTGCGTGAGCCGCTGGATGAGCTGGCCAAGGCCAGTGAGAGCCAGGCCGAGGTTGATCCGTTGGGCTGTATGCGCAGTCTGCTGGTCCATTTGTTTCGTCAAGTTGCGATTGACCCGAAAACTCGGCGTATTAATGAAATTTTGTTTCATAAATGCGAATTCACTGACGAAATGTGCGATTTGCGCCGCCAGCGCCAAGTGGCGAGTGTCGACTGTAACAGCCGGATCGAACTCACGCTGAGTAATGCAATCCATCGCGAACAACTCCCTTCGGACCTGGATGCCCGACGCGCAGCAATTGCCTTGCATGCCTATATAGACGGCATTCTTGGGCAATGGCTTCTGGTTCCCGACTGTTTTGAGCTTCATAAAGAAGCCGAAACCTGGGTCGACATTTGCATGGATATGCTGCGGCACAGTCCTAGCTTGCGTAAGTCGTAACCCGATCGAGGCTAGAGTTTAGTAGCCCAAAGCCATATGGCTAGTGAAGTTTCAACCCGTAATGTGAATTGATACCAGATGGCCTTTATATACGTCTAGACCGCGGGTTTAAAGTTAGCGGCCTAAGTATTTTGTAGTGCAATTGTTATCGGCTGGGAATTTTTGCCAGCCCTGAACGCAAAAAGCCCCGGCTCGCAAGAGCACGGGGCTTTTTACTGAAGCATGAATCAGCGTTCCAGATCTTTGATCTTGCCTTCCACGCCATCCCACTCTTCCGCGTCCGGCAGAGCGTCTTTTTTTTCAGTGATGTTTGGCCAGATTTCAGCCAGCTCAACATTCAACTGAATGAATTGTTCCATGCCAGCAGGCACTTCATCTTCCGAGAAGATGGCTTGTGCAGGGCATTCAGGCTCACAAAGCGCGCAGTCAATGCACTCATCCGGGTGGATTACCAGGAAGTTCGGGCCTTCGTAGAAGCAGTCCACCGGACAGACTTCTACGCAGTCGGTGTACTTGCACTTGATGCAGTTGTCGGTGACGACGAAGGTCATTTCTAATTTTCTCCTCAGGCGGCGGCAGCGAAGCCCTTCCAGTTCGGGTTCGCAGGGCTCGGGAGTGATATCTACTGACCAGGCTAAAGGGCAGTAGCATCCCGAACCGCGCGCGATTCTAGCAGCTTTTAAAGGCGTGTCTTTAATGTGTAGAGCAAATCAAGTGCTTTACGCGGCGTCATGTTGTCCAGATCGAGCTTGGAAAGGTCATCCAGTACAGGATGCGGCAGGCTGGCAAACAGATCGCTTTGCTGCGGTACTGCTTTCTTGCCGGGCGCTGGTCGCGGTACTTCATGAGGCAGGCTGGTCGTTTCGAGTCGGCTCAAATGTTCACGTGCCCGAGTGATGACATTGGCTGGAACCCCGGCCAATTGTGCAACGGCCAAACCATAGCTTTGACTGGCCGGGCCTGGCAAGACGTGGTGCAAGAATACGATGCGTTCATTGTGTTCGGTTGCGCTCAAGTGCACGTTGGCGACCAGCGGCTCG
Organism: Pseudomonas sp. 7P_10.2_Bac1; assembly: GCF_025465935.1. GTDB lineage: Bacteria > Pseudomonadota > Gammaproteobacteria > Pseudomonadales > Pseudomonadaceae > Aquipseudomonas. The sequence goes on from NZ_JANLNV010000082.1 coordinate 59,344, forward strand.
TTTTCGGGCAGTACGGTCAGCTCAAAGTAGTGCGTGGCAAACAGCGTGTACGCGCGCAAGTGAGCGAGACGTTCGGCTGCTGCCCACGCCAGCGACAAACCATCGAAGGTGCTGGTGCCGCGTCCGACTTCATCCATCAATACCAGGCTGCGATCGGTGGCGTTGTGCAGAATATTGGCGGTTTCGCTCATTTCCACCATAAAGGTAGAGCGACCACCCGCCAGATCATCGCTGGAGCCGATCCGGGTGAAAATTCGGTCGACCAATGACAGCTCACAGCTGGCGGCCGGGACAAAACTACCGATGTGTGCCAACAGCACGATCAATGCGGTCTGACGCATGTAGGTCGATTTACCGCCCATGTTAGGACCGGTAATCACCAGCATGCGGGTCTTGTCATCCAGCGCCAAATCGTTTGCCACAAAGGGGGTCGTCAGCACTTGCTCGACCACGGGATGACGGCCCTGGTCGATACGCATGCACGGCTCGTCGACAAAGCGCGGGCAGTTCAAGTCTAGATTCAGTGCGCGTTCGGCCAAGTTACTCAGTACATCGAGTTCTGCCAGTGCAGCAGCGGTGTCCTGCAAGGGCGGCAATTCGCCAATAAGGGTTTCGAGCAGTGCTTCGTAGAGCATTTTCTCGCGAGCCAGCGCGCGGCTTTTGGCTGACAGGGCCTTATCTTCAAAAGCTTTGAGCTCCGGCGTGATAAAGCGCTCGGCGCCTTTGAGGGTTTGCCGGCGGATATAGTCCGCAGGCGCCTGCTCGGCCTGTTTGCTTGGCAGCTCGATAAAGTAACCGTGGACGCGGTTGTAACCCACTTTGAGATGGCTGAGGCCGGTACGGGCTTTTTCCCGGGCTTCAAGGTCAATCAGGAACTGCCCGGCGTTTTCGCTCAGCGATTGCAGCTCATCCAGCTCAGTGTCATAACCCGTTTTCAGCACTCCGCCATCGCGGATCACCGCCGGCGGATTGTCGTTAATGGCCTTTTCCAGCAGGGCAGCCAGTTCCGGGTAAGTGTTGGTGATGGTTGCCAGTTGTTGAAGATGTGGAGCTTCGAGGCCGATCATCGCATCTTGCAATTCAGGCAAGGCGCCCAAGGCATCACGCAGGCGCGCCAAGTCACGCGGGCGCGCATTGCGCAGGCCGATACGCGCCAGAATCCGCTCCAGGTCGCCGATTTCTTTGAGTTGCGGTTGCAGTTTTTCGAAGCGGTAGCCATCGAGCAGGCAAGTAATCGAAGACTGACGTGCCAACAGTACACTCAAATTACGCAGTGGTCGGTTCAGCCAGCGAGTGAGCAGGCGGCTGCCCATCGAGGTCTGGCAACGGTCGACAACAGACTGCAAGGTGTTGTCGCGACCACCGGCCAGGTTGGTGTCCAGCTCCAGGTTGCGACGGCTGGCGCCATCGAGCACCACGGTGTCATCCAGGCGCTCATGGCGCAGGCTACGCAAATGGGGCAGGGCGGTGCGCTGGGTTTCCTTGGCGTAGCTGAGCAGGCAACCGGCGGCACCGATTGCCAGGGTCAGGTTCTCGCATCCGAAACCTTTGAGATCCTGGGTCGAAAACTGTTGGCACAGGCTTTTTAGCGCAGAGTCGCGCTCGAAGTCCCACGGTGCGCGGCGGCGAACGCCACGGCGTTTTTCCGCAGGCAATCCTTGTGGCCAGTCGTCCGGAATCATCAGTTCTACCGGGTTGATGCGCTCCAGTTCGGCCAACAGGTTTTCCCAGCCCTTGATCTCCAGCACCGAGAAGTTGCCGCTGGTGATGTCCATCACCGCCAGGCCAAACAGACGCTCATCGCCCAGAACTGCAGCGATCAGGTTGTCTCGACGTTCATCCAGCAGCGCCTCATCGCTAACGGTGCCCGGCGTAATGATCCGTACCACTTGACGCTCGACCGGCCCTTTGCTGGTGGCCGGGTCACCGACCTGTTCGCAAATCACCACGGACTCGCCCAGTTTTACCAGCTTGGCCAAGTAGCCTTCGGCGGCGTGATACGGAATCCCGCACATTGGAATCGCCTGCCCGGCCGACTGCCCGCGCGCAGTCAAGGTGATGTCCAGCAACTTGGCGGCCTTTTTCGCGTCTTCGTAGAAGATCTCGTAAAAATCGCCCATGCGATAGAACATCAACTGGTCTGGGTGCTGGTTTTTGAGGCGCCAGTACTGTTGCATCATCGGCGTGTGTGAGGACAGGTCGGCAGTATTCTTACTCATGAGGGGGCTTAGGCGGATTCGATTGAAGGTGGGTGAAAAGCGGGCGTCAGGCGCGGCTGTTTCGCAATGGGCGCAAGGTTAACATGCCAGCCGCCTGCATCTACAGGTGCGTACCGGGCGTGCTGACACGTTGCTATAAATAGAAGAAATAGCATTTGCCATCTATAAACACGGCCAGCACTATTCCCGGCATGTCCAAACGAAATGTTTCATCTGTCTTGAAAGAGCTGCTTGCTCGGCATCAGATCAGCGCGATGGCGCTGCATCGGAGCACGGGCGTGCCGCAGTCGACACTCTCGCGGATCTTGAGCGGGAAAATTGTCGATCCCTCCGACAGACATATCTCCAAAATTGCCGAGTATTTTCACATCAGTACTGATCGCCTGCGTGGCCGGGATGATCTGCCAGGTTCGCGTCTTTCTGACTCTGCGCCCAGGCATGTTGAGTTGCGTGACATCTCGTTGTGGGATGACGACACGCCTGTGGCCGATGACGAAGTCTCCATAGCATTTCTGCGTCAGGTCGAACTGGCCGCCGGCTCTGGGCGTTTTGCCATTGAGGAAAGCGAGCGGGCTAAATTGCGTTTCGGCAAGCGCAGCTTGCGCCACAACGGGGTGGAGTTCGACCAGGCAAAATGCGTCACGGTGCGCGGTGACAGCATGCTCCCGGTGCTGCGTGACGGCGCCACAGTGGGTGTCAATGTCGGCAGGCGCTCACTTGATGAGGTCATCGACGGTGATCTTTATGCCCTCAACCACAACGGTCAGTTGCGCGTGAAACAGCTGTACCGTCTGCCCTGTGGCATTCGTTTGCGTAGTTTTAATCGCGATGAGTATCCCGATGAGGACTATGACTACTGCGATCTGGAGGATGAGCAACTGGTGATTCTGGGGCATGTCTTCTGGTGGGGCATGTACGCTCGCTAACCTTCGCTTCAAGAAAAAGCCCACGTTAAAGTGGGTTTTTTTCTGCCTTTTAAAAGATCGATCGTACTGCGCCTGCTGCCTTGGCTGACTGTTGACGGTCGGCAAAACAAATATATGCACTGGTGCATTGACTGTATATTCATACATGCATAGTCTTTGTTCATCGCGGTTCCCACTGGTCTGACACCGCGCAGGGATGTGGTGCATCGGGCTGCGCCCGCTGTTCAGTTCAGGCCAGGTATTGGCTTCTATCAGTAAGGATTCAGGAGTGATGACACGATGAATGAGCCGCAAATATTGCAGGAAATGCCCCTGCTGCTGGTCATCCTTCTCGCTTTGGTGGGCGGCGTCTTTGGCGAGATGTGGCGCGCCGACAAAGATGGCGCCAGCGGCTGGCTACTGGTACGGCGGTTGGCGTTGCGTTCCGGAGCCTGCATGGTATGTGGTGTGTCCACCTTCATGTTGTTGTATGCAGCGGGGATGTCGATTCTGGCTGCTGGTGCGTTCGGCTGCCTGACCGCCCTGGCGGGGGCCGATGCCGCGATCAGTGTGTATCAACGTTGGGCGGCAAAGCGGCTGGGGGTCGAGAGTCCTGCGTCTGACTCGCGCAGCGAACGTTAGGCCCCAAACAGGGCTGCGGCTGTTTAACATCCACTTGCTGGTGTAGGTTATGGCGCTTGGACGCACCCACCGGAGAGCCTCATGGACACACTATCTCAACTGGCGGCTGAACTTGGGCGCCAATTGCACACGCTTGACGCCCAGGTCACAACGGCCGAGTCCTGCACCGGCGGTGGCATCGCCGAGGCCATAACCCGAATCGCAGGCAGCTCTGCTTGGTTTGAGGCTGGTTTCGTCACTTACTCCAATCAGCAGAAAACCCGTCAGCTTGATGTACCACACCCTTTATTTGCTCAGGTGGGTGCTGTCAGCCGTGAGGTAGTCGAGGCAATGGTTCGCGGTGCACAGGCGCACAGTGGTGCCCACTTTGCTGTGGCGGTGAGTGGCGTGGCTGGCCCCGGTGGTGGGTCAGCAGAAAAACCAGTGGGCACCGTATGGTTGGCGTGGGGCGTGGGTGATGAGGTGACAGCCGAGCGCAGGCACTTCCCCGGCGACCGCGATGAGGTCCGCCGACAAACCGTTATTGCAGCGCTGGAAGGCCTAATACGCCGAACGGTACGAGAAATAGAAAATCAGGGGTAGGCGATCGTTTAACCCTGTGGAATAATACTGGCTACTTATACAGTTATCGGCCGTCACGGCCTTATTGATTTTGAGAGGACTTTAATGGACGACAACAAGAAGAAAGCCTTGGCTGCGGCCCTGGGTCAGATCGAACGTCAATTCGGCAAAGGCGCCGTAATGCTGATGGGCGATCAGGATCGCCAGCCAATTCCGGCCATCTCTACCGGCTCGCTGGGTCTGGACATCGCTCTGGGCATTGGCGGTCTGCCAAAAGGCCGTATTGTTGAAATCTACGGTCCAGAGTCTTCGGGTAAAACCACCCTGACACTGTCTGTTATCGCACAAGCGCAAAAAACCGGCGCCACCTGTGCCTTCGTTGACGCCGAACACGCCCTTGACCCTGAATATGCGGCCAAGCTGGGTGTAAACGTCGATGACCTGCTGGTTTCTCAGCCGGACACGGGCGAGCAAGCGCTGGAAATTACCGACATGCTGGTACGTTCCAACGCGGTTGACGTGATCATCATCGACTCCGTGGCCGCTCTGACTCCTAAAGCTGAAATTGAAGGCGACATGGGCGACGCGCACGTGGGCCTGCAAGCTCGTCTGATGTCGCAAGCGCTGCGTAAAATCACCGGCAACATCAAAAACGCGAACTGCCTGGTGATCTTCATCAACCAGATCCGTATGAAAATCGGTGTCATGTTCGGTAGCCCGGAAACCACCACCGGTGGTAACGCCTTGAAGTTCTACTCGTCGGTACGTCTGGATATCCGTCGCACGGGTGCCGTGAAAGAAGGCGATGTAGTGGTGGGTAGCGAAACCCGCGTCAAAGTGGTCAAGAACAAGGTGTCACCGCCATTCCGTCAGGCTGAATTCCAGATCCTGTACGGCAAGGGCATCTACCTCAACGGTGAGATGATCGACCTGGGCGTACTGCATGGTTTCGTCGAAAAAGCGGGTGCCTGGTACAGCTACAACGGCAACAAAATCGGTCAGGGCAAGGCTAACTCTGCCAAGTTCCTGGACGATAACCCGGACATCAAGGACGCCCTTGAGAAACAATTGCGCGCCAAGCTGCTGGGCCCAAAGACTGAAAGCGAGCTGGCTGAATTGAAAGTCATGCCAAAAATGAGCAAGGCGGCCAAGGCAGCGGCTGAAGAAGCTGAAGCGGCAGAAATCGAGTTCGAAAACTCTGCAGAAAACGACAACTGATAGAACTCATGACTGTCGTTTTGGATAACCTCGTCGCGGTGCGGCGAGCTGCAATGGACCTGCTCGCGCGACGCGAGCATGGTCGCGTCGAGCTGACGCGTAAACTGCGCCAGCGCGGCGCTTGCCCTGACATGATCGACATCGCCCTCGACCGTTTAACGGAAGAGGGGCTGTTGTCGGAGTCGCGTTACCTCGAAAGCTATATCAATTACCGTGCAGGCTCTGGCTATGGTCCTATGCGTATTCGCGAAGAGCTAAGCCAGCGCGGCTTGTCGCGCGGTGATATAGAAGAAGCTTTGCGTGAGTGTGGCTTGAACTGGCAAGCACAGTTGGAAGACACCTGGCGCCGTAAGTTTGCCGGTAAGTTGCCTGCAGATGCCAAAGAGCGCGCCCGGCAAGGTCGCTTTTTAAGTTACCGAGGTTATACGCTGGATATGATTGGTCGCGTGTTAAGCGGCCGCGAATTTGATGACTAGCGACTACACCTGTAGTCGCTGCCAAAGGCTGCGATGAGTCGCGCAGCGCGCCTGTTTTAATCCTTACACCAAACGTTCACTGGCTACTTGATTCTCCAGCGACTCACACTGCGCCGCAGTAGTTTCCAAGTCGTCCATTTCCCAGTGCTGCGGCAGGTTGATAAAGTCGACCAGTTCGCGCAAACGCCCCTGATTGCGCCCGCTGAACGCGAAACTCAAACAGTACAAGTTGAGTGACGCGTCATGATCCTGCCCGTCATCTGGCGACTGGCAAAACCCATTGTTCAAGCAGATATCGGCAAAGGCCTTTTGGATGTGCGCCAACGCATGCACGTTAAGCGGGTACTTCATGCGCAGAACAAAGGTTTTATTCAGCCAGCGGCTTGAATGGAAGTTGTTATAAAACTGATTGATCTCGGCCTGGGCCTCTTCGGCGCTGTGGGCAAAGCGCATCAATTTCAGATCGTTAGGCAAAATGTACTGATTGGCTTCCAACTGGCTGTGAACGAACTCCAGTGCGCTTTTCCAATACGTCCCGCCTGGCATGTCCAGTAACACGATGGGCACCAAAGGCGATTTGCCGGTCTGAATCAATGTCAGTACTTCCAGGGCCTCATCCAGCGTACCAAAACCTCCAGGGCACATGATCAGGGCATCTGCTTCCTTGATGAAGAAGAGCTTGCGGGTGAAGAAGAAATGAAAGGCCAGCAAATTGGCAGAGCCATTGATTGTCGGGTTGGCGCGCTGCTCAAAAGGCAGGGTGATATTGAAACCCAAGCTGTGCTCGAGCCCCGCGCCTTCGTGGGCGGCCCCCATGATACCGGCACCGCCCCCGGTGATGACCATCATGTCGGCACGAGCCAGTGTCGCGCCCATCTCGCGGGCCAGCGCATACAGTGGATGTTCAACGGGAGTGCGTGCTGAGCCAAAAACCGTGACCTTGCGTCGACCTTTGAAGGTTTGCAGCACCCGGAAGGTTTTTTCCAGCTCGCGGATGGCTTGAAGCATGATCTTGGCATTCCAGCGATCAAGATCGTCGTGGGCCATGCGTAGCACGGTGAACAGCATTTCGCGATACAGCGCACGATTCGGGCTGTCAGGTGCGACCAGCTGTAGCTGGGCATCGACGTGTTGAGCTAGGTCGAGGCCCTGCCCCTCGAAAAACAGCGGGACAGAATCATTGGATTGATCGGACATGTAATTCTCCTTCTACACAGCATCCTTGAGAGCGCCGCACATTGCTCAGGCGCCTAGACACACAGTGTCCATCACGATACCTTGATAATGGTCCCGGTGTATCAGCGCTGGCAACCGCTAATTGGCTGATGTAAATGAAGAATTACAGAGCGGGTGAGGGCACGCCGTCAGCAGTGACGGCGTGATGCGCTGGGGCGATCAGCCTTTACGCTGGCAGTTTTCAGCACGGATATCCTGGGTCAGCACCGGCGCGTTGGTATTGTATTCGCGGATATCGAAACGCATGGTGGCGCCCCGGGCCATCAGTTTGCGGAAATTGGGATCGCTGCAAACGCTGCGGCCCAACTGTGGAACAGCCAACTCAGGGGCCGAGCGCATTTTGGCGGCCATGTTCGGGCTGGCTTCCAGGCTGTTGATCAGGACAGTGCCATCCACTGTAAATCCCTTGTCCAACAGATCAGGGCTGATAGCCCGCGGTTTTCCCACGTTGCTGGCGTCTGCCGTCGCTTGCAGGGACTTGTTCAGGTTGAATTCTGCAAGAGAGGCAGCTTGCGCGCCCACAGGCAGGGCCAGCAATAGGGCTACGGTTGGAATAATAGTGCGCAACATGAATCTCTCCTGATTTGCGTGACGCAGGCTTTGACCCGTCATCGATCTGTGCGTTCAGTGGCGCAGGAGTATAGGTCAGCATTGAGTGTCAGGAAATGCCCGACGTCATGCTTTGGCATGTAGGCCCGTGCCCTCTGGTAGACTGCGCGACTTTCTCTATTGAGCCCGTTTATTCGCCAAATCGAGGCGAGTCGGCGGCTGCTGCCGTAAGTAAAAACCAATGACATTGACGACTTTTTCCCCTAACGCTGTAGCCCGTTTACGAGACGAGCGTGAAGAGGAGAGCACCAAACCGTATTTGGCGCGTGGTTCTCGTGCGCCGCGCTGCCATACCTGCCGCGTGATAGAAAGTCATTGTCTATGTCGGTGGCGGCCAAAGGTCAGCTCGCGCTCGGGCGTATGCCTGCTCATGACCAAAAAAGAAGTGTTCAAGCCCAGCAATACCGGGTGGTTGATCGCAGACGTGGTCAGCGACAACTTTGCCTTTATCTGGTCGCGGACCGAGACCGATCAAGACCTGTTGGCCTTGTTGGCGGACCCTCAGTGGCAGCCTTATCTGGTGTTTCCCGGCGAATATGTGGAGGCCGAGCGGGTCACTCATACCGTCGAAGTCGACAGCAACAAGCGGCCGTTATTTATCCTGCTCGATGCCACTTGGACCGAGGCCCGCAAGATATTCCGCAAAAGCCCTTATCTGGATGGGTTGCCGATCCTGAGTCTTTTGCCAGAGAAACTTTCGCGCTATCGCTTACGCCGTTCCACGCGCAGTGAGCATTTGTGTACGGCCGAAGTAGCCAGCCTGTGCCTTGAGCTGGCGGGCGACACTCAGGCATCGGCCGCGCTGGATGCGTATTTCGATGTGTTCAGCCAGCATTATTTGGATGCCAAAAACCAATTGCCGGTCAACGAATTGAGTGCAGCGCATCAGGAACTGGGCTTTTTTGTAAAAGACCTTCCTCAGAACCGGACTCAATAGACTAAAGAAGTAGCGCTACAATTTTCGCGGCGAAGTAAACGGTTAGCCCCTTTCGATTTGCGCGGTGGCAAAGTAATAGCCCTTACTGGACCGCAGTGTCAGGTTTTACGCTTGACCCTACCGTTTTCGCTGGGCATGCTTGGCGCCGATTCGGCGGCAGATGCTGCTCAAACGCTGAGATGTTCTGACTTTTAGCGTAAATCTTGCCTTTTGATGCGCAGTCTTCTGATTGTTGCTCGAGTTGCCTTAGCGGGTCCTGGCTGTAAACCAGGCCTGCCTGAAAAACAGGATCATTTAAAAAATGGCCACATACGAAATCCTGATTGCTGATGACCATCCGTTGTTTCGCAGTGCCTTGCACCAGGCGGTTGCCTTGGGGCTGGGCTCTGATGTTCGCTTGGTCGAGGTCGCCAGTATTGCCGAGTTGGAAAAACAGCTGGCAATAAAGGCCGATTGGGATCTGGTGCTGCTCGACTTGAACATGCCAGGTGCTTACGGTTTCTCCGGATTGGTGCTGTTGCGCGGGCAATACCCGCAGATCCCGGTGGTCATGGTGTCGGCTCAAGAAGAGGCGTCGGTCATGGTCCGCTCCCGCGAGTTCGGCGCCAGTGGCTTCATCCCTAAATCCAGTTCCATGGAAGCCATTCAAAGCGCGGTGCGTGCAGTACTGGACGGTGATGTTTGCTGGCCGCCCCAGGCATTTGAAGAGGTGACGGTTTCGGCAGAAGCCAAAGCGGCCAGCGAAGGCCTGGCCAGCCTGACACCTCAGCAGTTCCGGGTGCTGACCATGGTTTGTGAGGGGTTGCTGAACAAGCAGATTGCCTATGAGTTGAGCGTCTCGGAAGCGACGATCAAGGCGCACGTGACTGCAATTTTCCGCAAGCTGGGGGTGCGGACCCGCACTCAGGCTGCGCTGCTGCTGCAACAGCTGGAATCCATATCGAGCCATTAAAGTGCCGGGCTTCACGCATTTTTGACGCCGTGTCGCTTAGTTTCCCCATTAATTTTTTTGCGCAGTTGCTTATCTATGTCGCCTTTCAAGGGTAAAACCGGATTTAAACGGATTTTGAATGCTGGCGGTTACTCGCTGGACGGTCTACGCGCAGCCTTCACTGGTGAGGCGGCTTTTCGGCAATTGGTGCTGCTTAATGTGGTGTTGATTCCCTTGGCGTTCTTCCTGGAGGTGAGCCGGGTCGAGCGTGCGTTGCTGATAGCCGTATGCCTGTTGGCGTTGATTGTTGAGCTGATCAACTCGGCCATCGAAGCCGCGATCGATCGAATTTCCCTCGACTTGCACCCCTTGTCGAAGAACGCCAAGGACATGGGCAGCGCCGCTCAATTGGTGGTACTGACCCTGATCGCTGTGGTGTGGGCGGTGATTCTGCTTTAAGCGATGGCCGGCAAGACAATTTCGTCGCTGCGCTGAACCCCGGCGGTAAAAGCGCGGCACAGCTCCAGAAATTCGCGCATGGCAGAGGTTTGGTACTTCTTCTTGTGCCAGATAAAGAAAAACTGCCGTGCCAGATCCAGGTCTGGGGTTTCGACCGCCACCAGGCTGCCGCGGCGAAAAGCGTCACGCAGTGCCAGGCGAGAAATACAGCCGATGCCCAGGCCCGACTCAACGGCCCGTTTAATTGCTTCGGTATGTTCAAGCTCCAGACGGATATTGAGCGCACTTTGATGATGACGCATGGCTTGGTCGAAAGTGAGGCGAGTGCCGGATCCTTGTTCACGTAAAATCCAGGCTTCACGGGTCAGTTCTTCGAGAGTTGCGTGGCCACGGGCAGCCAGTGGATGTTGAGGGGCGCAAAACACCACCAATTCATCCTCGACCCAGCTCTGAACCTCGATATCCGGATGGCTGCAGTCGCCTTCGATCAGACCTAGGTCAATTTCATAATGGGCGACTTGTTGCACGATATGCGCTGTATTTTGGACAATCAGTTTGACTTGGCTTTCCGGGTGTTCCTGCATGAAACTACCGATCAGCAGCGTGGCCAGGTAATTGCCAATCGTCAGGGTCGCACCGACGGTCAATGAGCCAAAGCCCGACTTGCCATTAAGCAAGTCTTCGATTTCCTTGGCCTGGTCCAGTAAGGCGACGGCTTGGGGGAGTAATTGCCGACCCAGGGCATTTAGGCTCAAGCGTTTGCCCGCGCGGTCGAACAGTTGGCAACTGGTCTGACGTTCCAACTCGGTGATTGAGGTACTGGCGGCCGATTGTGAAAGAGCCAACAAGCCTGCAGCGCGTGAAACGCTCTCTTGTTGGGCGACAGTAACGAACACTTGGAGTTGTCTGAGAGTAAATCGCATATCGATATAACCGATAACCCTTATCTTAATAATTCAGTTAACAGATATTGTCGTCGCCATTAGAATGCTGTGCAATCGCGCTCATAGTCAGCGCTGGCGAATTTAGGAGCCCTGTACATGAGCAACATGAACCACGAACGTGTCCTCAGTGTTCATCACTGGAATGACACCCTTTTCAGCTTCAAGTGCACCCGTGATCCGGGCCTGCGCTTTGAAAACGGTCAGTTCGTGATGATCGGCCTGCAACAGCCAAATGGCCGTCCGCTTATGCGCGCTTACTCCATTGCCAGCCCTAACTGGGAAGAGCATCTGGAGTTCTTCAGCATCAAGGTGCCGGATGGTCCGTTGACCTCCCAGTTGCAGCACTTGAAAGAAGGCGACGAGATCATCATCAGTAAAAAACCTACGGGTACGCTGGTGCTGGACGACTTGAAGCCGGGCAAGCATCTGTACCTGTTGAGCACTGGTACTGGCTTGGCGCCTTTCATGAGCGTCATTCAGGACCCGGAAACCTACGAGCGTTTTGAAAAAGTGATCCTGTGCCATGGCGTGCGTTACGTCAACGAAGTTGCGTACCGCGAGTTCATCACTGAACACTTGCCGCAGAACGAATTTTTCGGCGAAGCGCTGCGTGAAAAACTGATCTACTACCCGACCGTAACCCGTGAGCCATTCGAGAACCAGGGCCGTCTGACGGACCTGATGCGCAGCGGCAAGCTGTTCAGCGACATCGGCCTGCCGCCGATCAATCCGCAGGACGACCGAGCCATGTTGTGCGGTAGCCCAAGCATGCTCGACGAAACCAGCGAAGTGTTGAACAGCTTCGGCCTGACCGTATCGCCACGCATGCGTGAGCCGGGTGATTACCTGATCGAGCGCGCCTTCGTCGAGAAGTAAGCGTCGCTGTACAAAAAAGCCCGCGCTACCTCAAGGTAGCGCGGGCTTTTTGCTATTCGTGACGACAATTCGACTCGCGATCTCTTAATCTTGACGCTTACGGTTGGCTGGCTAAAACAACCTCAAGCACACGAATTACTCCCGGCTCCGGATAATGCCAGCGCACATCCAGATCCCAGAACTGCGCGCCGTATTCACGCTCTACTGTAGGGGTTTGGTAGGCCGGGCGCGGGTCTTGTGCCAGGCACTGCTCAATCAAGACCACCAACGGCTCCTGCAGGCGCAACGCATGGGCATGCGCCTCAAGCAGGGCTTTGTCCGACCAGTACACTGGAATCAGCACCGGAGCGGCACTGGCCATGCTGTTGCTGGCGCTGTCGATGATATCGGCGTAAGGCACATACGGCTTGATGTCGAGAATCGGTGTTCCGTCGAGCAGGTCGATGCCTGAAATGTGCAACCGATCGGCTTGCACCTTGTCCAGCCTGACCACGGACTGGCCGATGCCATTGGGCCGGTGAGTAGCACGCGTGGCAAACACTCCCATGGACTTGTTGCCGCCCAAGCGAGGTGGACGCACCTTGAGTCGAGGCTTGTCTTCCAGCGCCTGATGAAACACAAACAACAGCCAGACATGGCTGACCTGCTCCAGGCCTTGAACCGCATCGCCCTGGTCAAAGGGTGCAACCAACTCCACCACACCCCGGGCAGCAGGCGCCAGTTGGGGTTGTCGAGGAATAGCGAACTTCTCCTTGAAGCAAGAGCGGACAAAGCCGACGGGAGAAACGGTGTAGGGCATGGTCGCGGGCTCCCAGCTTGCAGCTCAAAGCTGCTTTTAACCTCTAACCCGCAGGGTCAGTCCCTTGAGAAAGTTGCGCAGCAACTGGTCGCCACAGGTGCGGTAGTTGGTATGGCCGAACTTGCGGAACAGGGCACTCAGTTCTGGCTTGGACACCGGGAAGTCAACCGATTTGAGGATCGTGTGCATGTCTTCCTCTTTAAGTTCGAACGCCACGCGCAGCTTTTTCAAGATGATGTTGTTGGTCACGGGTAGCTCGACCGGCTGCGGTGGACGGCTTTCGTCCTTGCCGCGCTTGAAGATCACCAGGCCATCCAGAAAGTGCGCCATGACATTGTCCGGGCAGCGCACAAAGCCTTCTTCTTCGTCTTTTTTCAGGTAGGTCACGATGTCGTCTTTGGTGACATCCAGACCGCCCAGCTTGATGATCTCGACAACTTTGTTGTCGCTGATGTCCAGCATGTAGCGCACGCTGCGCAATACGTCGTTATGAATCATAGGGGTAATCCTGATAATCGGCAGTGAGCACCGCAGGCCAGGCTGCGGTCTCGAAATAGGGCGGCATGGCCGGAGTTAGAACTTTTCTTTGGCCGTCATATAGCGCCATTGGCCAGCGGGCAGTTTGCCCATCGACACGCCGCCAATACGAATCCGGCGAATCGAAATGACGCTGAGGCCTACGGCCTGGCAAAACAGGGCAATGACGCCCGGTTGCGGATTCTTCATTGCAAAGCGTAGGCGATTCTCACTCTGCCAACTGGCTTTGACTGCTGGCAGTTCACGGCCTTTGTAGGTCAGGCCGTGGTTGAGTCGATTCAGGCCATGGGGAGCCATCTCGCCAGACACCTCAACCACGTATTCCTGCTCAATTTTGCCGGCGTCGGCCGTCAGCTTGCGAACGATTTTCCAGTCCTGGGTGAACACCAGCAAACCGCTGGCATTGGCTTGCAGCTCATTGCCGACGGTCAGGCGCAGAAAGTGCCCTTTGAGTGGGCGCTTGGCGAAGCGGTGTTCTTCGCTCAGGGTCTGCGGGCTGAGCAGTTGCATGGCGCTGTCAGTGTCCAGGCCCGGTGGGGCGTTGAGCAGCAGGGTGACGGGCTCGGGGGCGGTGGCCTTGGCTTGCGGGTCCAGTTCGACTTTTTGCTGGTCGACCTTGAATTGCGGTTCGTCGATGACTTCGCCATCTACCGTGACCCAGCCACCTTCAATGAACAGTTCGGCCTCACGGCGCGAGCAGCCGACGAGTTCGATGAGGCGTTTGGAGAGACGTATCGGTTCAGACATGACAGGGGCCGTAATGTAATTGGGCGGCTATTGTACCCGCCTGGCGCCGGTTAAGCCCGGCAACATTTGACTTATGCGCGTGTCAGGCATGGCTGGCGCTTGTACCGCAGGTGAAGTAACGGATAAGGCTGGCCCAGACCATCGGTTTCACAGCGCCCGATTACTTCAAAACCTTGCTTGAGGTAAAAGCCGATGGCTTGCGGGTTTTGTTCATTGACGTCCAGGCATTCGGCGTTCAACTCGTCTATGGCGAACCTCAGCAAGCCCTTGCCAATGCCCTGGCCTCGATAATCCGGGTGGATGAAGAGCATTTCAACCTTGCCGCCTGCAACCCCGGCAAACCCGGCAATACGCTTGTTGATCGGGTCTTTGCAGCAAATCAGCATCACTGCGTCCAGATACTGGCTGATGACCAGTTGGCGTAGCAGCACAATATAACTGTCAGGCAAAAAATCATGGGTGGCGCGAACAGACGCTTCCCACACCTCGGTTAACGTTTGGAAATCCGTAATACGGGGTGTTTGGATAGCCCATTTGTGTTTCATCGTGCCTCCGGACACTGATGATTGAGCAGCTTCCTAACAATAGTCGTAAAAAAAGCCCTGGCGCCTAAGCGGCAGGGCTTTTTTTGCGTGCAGTTTGTCGTTTACAGCGCTTCAGCCCACAAATCGTATTCGTCGGCATCGGTGACGCGGCACATGATCTTGTCGCCCGGCTTGATGTCTTTCTCGGTGGCGATGAATACGTTGCCGTCGATTTCCGGCGCATCGAAGAAGCAACGGCCCACAGCGCCTTGCTCGTCGACTTCGTCGATCAGCACTTCGATCTCTTTGCCGATCTTCAGTTGCAGGCGTGCAGCACTGATTGCCTGCTGGTGAGCCATGAAGCGCTCCCAACGATCTTGTTTAACATCGTCCGGTACGATGGCAGCGTCCAGCAAGTTGGCCGGCGCGCCTTCGACTGGCGAGTACTGGAAGCAACCGACGCGGTCCAGTTGGGCTTCTGTCAGCCAGTCCAGCAGGTACTGGAAGTCTTCTTCAGTTTCACCCGGGAAGCCGACGATAAAGGTCGAGCGGATGATCAAGTCCGGGCAGATCTCGCGCCAGTTCTTGATGCGGGCCAGGGTTTTGTCTTCAAAGGCCGGGCGTTTCATGGCCTTGAGTACTTTCGGGCTAGCGTGCTGGAACGGGATGTCCAGGTAGGGCAGGATCTTGCCGGCCGCCATCAGCGGGATCAGCTCGTCAACGTGCGGGTATGGGTAAACGTAGTGCAGGCGAACCCAAACACCCAGTGTGCTCAAGGCTTCGCACAGCTCGGTCATGCGTGTCTTGACCGGCGCACCGTTCCAGAAGCCGGTGCGGTATTTCACGTCGACACCATAGGCGCTGGTGTCTTGGGAGATGACCAGCAGCTCCTTGACCCCGGATTTGACCAGGCGCTGCGCCTCGTCCAGCACATCACCTACCGGGCGGCTGACCAATTTGCCGCGCATTGAAGGAATGATGCAGAAGCTGCAGCTATGGTTACAGCCTTCGGAGATCTTCAGGTACGCGTAATGACGCGGAGTCAGCTTGATGCCTTGCGGCGGCACCAGGTCGATCAGCGGGTTGTGGTCCTGACGGGGTGGCACCACTTCGTGAACCGCGTTGACCACTTGCTCGTACTGCTGAGGGCCGGTCACGGCGAGCACGCTTGGGTGCACGTCACGGATGTTGCCTTCTTCGACGCCCATGCAGCCGGTCACGATGACCTTGCCGTTTTCCTTGATGGCTTCGCCAATGACTTCCAGCGATTCAGCCTTGGCGCTGTCGATAAAGCCGCAGGTATTGACCACCACGACGTCGGCGTCCTGGTAGGTGGAAACAACGTCGTAGCCTTCCATACGCAGTTGCGTAAGGATGCGCTCTGAGTCGACCAGTGCTTTCGGGCAACCCAAGGAAACAAAGCCAACCTTAGGGTTGGCTGGCGTGGTAACGGTGGACATGGCGAACCTCGGTATGTAGTGACGTTACATGCCCGTAAAGGCTGCACGACGAACGGGCGCTTAAGGTTTCTTGCGCCTCTGATCAAAAAAAGTGCGCAATTTTAGCTATGGTGAACGCACTTGACCAGCGTTATACGGGGATTTACGACGAGTGCTGCGCTATGCTGCGCGCCGTTGCGAAAACAGCTTTTTAACGGAGCTGATTTTGTAGGTAAAAGTCGTGGCTAACAGTCAGAAAATCAGAGCATGCTGCACAACAAATGCGGCGCTCGCCATTAGAAACACGGTCCAAAGTCGTAGGAGTGGTTAATGGGGCATGTCAGTAGTCCGGCAACAGAAGACGGTCACTCAAAGGCAAAACCTATCGGAATGCTGGTTGCCGCGGTTGGCGTGGTATATGGCGATATCGGCACCAGCCCGCTGTACACCCTCAAAGAGGTGTTTACCGGCGGGTATGGCGTACAGGTTAACCACGATGGCGTCTTCGGTATTTTGGCGTTGATCCTGTGGTCGCTGATCTGGGTGGTCTCGATCAAGTACGTGCTGTTTATCCTGCGTGCCGACAACGAAGGCGAGGGCGGCATCATGGCCCTGACCGCGCTCGCACGTCGGGCGGCGTCACCTTATCCGCGGTTGCGCACGGTACTGGTGATTCTGGGGCTGATTGGTGCTGCGCTGTTTTATGGCGACAGCATGATTACCCCGGCCATTTCGGTCCTGTCGGCCGTTGAGGGTCTGGAGCTGGCGTTTGACGGCCTGGATCGCTGGGTCGTGCCGCTGGCGCTGATTGTACTGATCGCGCTGTTTTTGATTCAGCGTCGCGGCACGGCCACGCTCGGCAAGCTGTTCGGGCCGATCATGGTGCTGTGGTTTGTGGTGCTGGGCGGGCTCGGGATCCACGGTATTGCTCAACATCCAGAAGTACTGAACGCGTTGAACCCGATATGGGGTGTGCGTTTCTTTGTTTCCCATCCGGGTATGGGCGTGGCCATTTTGGGTGCCGTGGTGCTGGCCCTGACGGGAGCCGAAGCTTTGTACGCCGACATGGGGCACTTTGGACGCAAGCCAATTGCCCGTGCCTGGTTCATCCTGGTGTTGCCCGCGCTGGTGCTCAATTACTTTGGGCAGGGCGCCTTGCTGCTGGAGAACGCCGAAGCCGCGCGTAACCCGTTCTACCTGCTGGCGCCGAGCTGGGCGTTGATTCCCCTGGTGGTGCTGGCCACACTGGCTACCGTCATTGCCTCTCAGGCGGTGATCTCTGGGGCTTTCTCGTTGACTCGCCAGGCGATCCAGTTGGGTTACATCCCGCGTATGCACATTCAGCACACGTCCAGTGCCGAGCAAGGGCAGATCTACATTGGTGCGGTGAACTGGTCGCTGATGGTCGGGGTTATTCTGCTGGTGCTGGGCTTTGAGTCGTCGGGCGCTCTGGCTTCGGCCTACGGCGTGGCCGTGACCGGCACCATGTTGATCACCAGTATTCTGGTGTCGGCAGTGATGCTCATGTTGTGGAAGTGGCCGCCTGTGCTGGCCGTGCCGGTGTTGGTCGGGTTCCTGCTGGTCGACGGCCTGTTCTTTGCGGCCAACGTACCGAAAATCGTGCAGGGCGGTGCCTTCCCGGTGCTGGCGGGGATTGTGCTGTTTATCCTGATGACCACTTGGAGACGCGGTAAGCAGTTGCTGGTCGATCGGCTGGATGAGAGCGCCTTGCCGCTACCGTTGTTTATCAGCAGCATCCGCGTTCAGCCTCCGCATCGTGTGCAGGGCACTGCCGTATTCCTGACTGCCCGGCCGGACGCCGTGCCCCATGCCTTGCTGCATAACCTGCTGCATAACCAGGTGTTGCACGAACAAGTGGTGTTGCTCACCGTGGTCAACGAAGACTCCCCGCGGGTACCTGCCCAGCGGCGTTTTGAGGTTGACGCATACGGTGAAGGCTTCTTCCGGGTGATCCTGCACTTCGGCTTCATGGACGAAACGGATGTACCCGAGGCGCTCAAGCTGTGTCATCTCGACGAGCTGGATTTCAGCCCGATGCGCACAACTTACTTCTTGAGCCGTGAGACGGTCATCGCCTCCAAGCTGGTAGGCATGGCGCGCTGGCGGGAAGGGTTGTTTGCTTTCATGTTGAAGAACGCCAACAGCAACCTGCGGTTCTTCAATTTGCCGGTTAACCGGGTGATCGAGCTGGGAACCCAGGTCGAGATGTAACGAGCCTTGTAGTGACGTCAAACCCCTGTAAGAGCGAGCTGGTATCGCGATCAGATCAAAAGATCGCGATGCTCGCTCCTGCAGGGGTTGGGTGTTTTACGGGGCTGTAGCCTGGTGCTTTTTGATCATGTCGACCAGGCGTTGAGCCAACGCCGGGTAGTTTTCATCAAAGTGATGGCCGCCAGGTAGCTTCACGCTTTCACCTACTGCGGTTTTGGCGGTGCAACCGCTTTCATCTGCTTCTTCCGCGCCGTAAATGCACACCACTTTGTTGGCAGGCAGCTTGGACATGGCTTCGCCAGTATCGGTTTCTGCGCCTGCTTTACCCAGCCAGCCATCAACGTGAATCTCGAAGCTGCCCGAGCGGGCGAACGCCAGCAGGATAATCGCGTCGACGCGTTTCTGCTCGGCCTCTGGCAAGAGGTTGTAGGTGGCAGGCAAGACATCGGCACCAAACGAATAGCCGACCAAGACGAAGCGCTGGGTACCCCATTTCTGACGGTAGTGCTGCATCAGCTCGGTCAGGTCCGTGGCGCTTTGCTCAGGTGTCTTGTGCTGCCAGTAGTAGCGCAGCGTGTCGATACCCACCACCGGATAGCCGATTTTGGCCATCTCGCCGGCAACGTCACGGTCCAGGTCGCGCCAGCCGCCATCACCGGACAAGAACAAGGTCACGGTGCTGTTTTGCTGGCCTGCAGGCACTTCTACCACCGGCATATTCAACCCGCCGTTGTCATCGCCAACCAGGATCTTGCGTAATTCGTTACTCAGGACCTGTGGGAAGTGAATGTCATAGTCGCTGATGCTGGTCTGGGCATTGGGCTGATCACGTACGAACGCAGCGCTTGGATCGTCAGGATTGTCGTTCCAGGCCACTAGCCAGCTACCGTGCGCCGCAGATTTTGGCACAGGCAGTTTGCAATCAGGCTGATCGAGGGCGAAACCAACCGACACGGCCTGGGCTTTGTCATTGGTTTGCTCGGAGAGCCAGCGCCAGGCCAGGGTTGCGCCCGGGCCGATACCGCTGACCAATGTGGCCGGAGCAGATAACTGCTTGAGCGCCGTTTGCAGCGCTTGCTGCTGCAGGTCGCAGTCTTCTTTAGGCAGGATGACCTGCACCAGTTCTGCCTTGCCGCCTCGGCTCAACGCCATGAGTTGAGTATCGGTCAGGGCCTGGTCGGCCGGCGTTGCAATGACCACTTGGGCGCGCGCCTTCTGGCCCGGAATCACCTTGGTGAGGGTCGAGCCATCGGTTTGGCTCACATGCTCGACCGTTGGCTCGGGAGCCGGCCGATTCCAGAACCAGTATCCGCCGGCCGCCACTGCAGCCAGTATCAGCAGAATCAACAGCAAAAAACGCCAGGAACGATGTTTCATTAACGTTTCACCAATCCAGTCAAGCCGCCTGCAATCAGGGCGGCGGTATCAGCCAGCGCCACCAGCGGGTCTAGCCCGGCAGGCACGGCCATATAACGAGGTTCCCAGTCAGGCTGGAATTTGTCTTTAAAGCGACGCAAACCCTGGAAGTTGTACAGGTGCTCGCCACGCTGGAACAGCATTGACCCTAGACGCTGAGTCAGCGGTGCGCCACGACGGGGTTGCAAGCCAGACAATGGGACCATGCCCAGGCTAAAACGTGCGTATCCATGCTTTTTATAATGCTGAATCAAGCCGACCATCATGTACTCCATGGTCAGTTTGGGGGCTTCCGGGTGGGCGCGCATCAGATCGAGGCTCGACAGCTCATGGCTGTGAGTCTCAAGCAAGTTGGCAAAGGCCACGGGTTTGCCTTCAAAACGGATGATGGCAACGCGAAAGTGCTTGATGTAATCCTCGCTGAAGCGTCCGAGCGAGAAGCCTTTTTCGCGCACGTTTTTGCCGGTCAGCCACGCATCGGAAATCACTTTCAACTCGTCCATCGGTGCTTCGCCCGGTTCGTGGATTTCCAGTGACAGGCCGTCACGGGTGCCGCGGTTCCAGGTGTAGCGCAGGTCTTTCATCTCTTTGCCTTTGGCCTCGAGATCAAAGCGGTGCAGGTCAACCCGGGCCTCTTCACCCAATTTGATCGCGGTGAGGCCAATGTCCATGTAAAACGGCAAATTCTCGGCGCGCACCTGGTAGAACACCGGACGAGCGTGGAAGGTGTCGCACAAATCACGGAACTGCCAGATCAATTCGGCGCGTTGTTGCGCCGGGCCGATTGGGTCGTACAGCGCAACCAGGCTGCGGCCACGGCGGGCATACATCAGGAAGGCGCTGTCGTCCGGGTGGAAGAGCAAGGCTTTGTCGCCGGTCAAGGCGAGGCCGCCGTCAGGCTGATCCGACGCCAACAGGATTTTCTCGGCGCGCTCCAATTCCCCGGCATCCGGCAAATGGATGGTTGGCCGCGCCGTGCGCAGCAACCAGGTCAGGGACACGATGACCAGCAGCACCGCAGCGCCCATCAGCGAGCGCAAGCCACGTGGGGCGTCTGAGTCGAGGGTGAACTGCCACCACAGTTGGTGGCTGTACGGCACGTCCTGATACGCAAACAGCAGCAGCCACACCGAAGCGCCCAGTACGCACGCACTGGCCACCAGGTAGAGCGGTGAGAAAGGCAGTTCGGTCAGGCGGCTAGGGCGATAGAACGAGCGGCGGAACAGGCCCAGCAGGCTCGCGGTCAGGACCAGTATCGTGGCTTCTTCCCAGTCAAAGCCCTTGAGCAGCGAGAGTACGGCGCCCACCAGCAGCAGAATTGTGGTCAGCATCCAGGCTGCCGAAAGGCGGCGACGCAAACCCTGAGCCAGCAACAGGCACAACACGCCGATCAGGCTGGCGCCAAAGTGCGAGGCGTCGATCAGGCGGTGTGGGATCAGAAAACCGATGTGCTCAAGCCGGGTGTCGATTTCGGGTGTGGCGCCGGAAAACAGCAGCACCACGCCGGACATGAACACCAACACCGCCAGAATCGGCGCGGCAAGGCCAGAGGCGACCCGCAAGCTCTGCCGGGTCTGGATCAGGCGTTGAGCTTCGTTGATCAGCAGCATCAGGCACGCCAGTAGCAGCGGCAGAATCACGTAGATCAGGCGGTACAGCAGCAGGGCGGCGGCCAAGGGGGCGGCACCCAGCTTATCGGCAAAGGCGGCCAGCAAGATCGCTTCAAAAACACCCACGCCGCCCGGCACATGGCTGAGTACACCGGCGGCCAGTGCCAGCAGGTAAACCAGCAGGAAAGCGCCAAAGGGCGGCGCCTCTGGCAGCAGCAGATACAGCACAGTGGCCGCTGCCGCAACGTCCAGCGCAGTGATGACCAATTGCAGCAGGGTCAGGCGTGCACTTGGCAGGCGCAAAGTACGGCGTCCGGCTTTGACCAGCAGGTTGTCCGGGATAGGTTGTTCGGGGAGGCGACGACGGTAAATACCCAGCGCCAACAGCCCGAACAGCAACAATACGGCGACCGCAATGCCGCCCAGAATGTAGGCCGGTATGTGCAGGGCTGCAGAGGCCGCGGGCAGGTTGCTCAGGGTTGCCAGGGCGGCGAGGGGCGGCAATGCGCAGCCCAGCGACAAGCTGGCAAACAACGTCATGTGTGCGACTTCGGAGGCGCCCACGCCGTGGCGTGCGTACAGGCGATAGCGCACTGAGCCACCGGACAGCAGCGACAAACCAATGGCATTGCCGATGGCAAAGGCGGTGAAGCCACCCAGTGCTAAGGTCTTGCGCGGCAGATGGACGCCGGCATAGCGGCTGGCAGACCACTCGTACCCGAGCAGAATCACAAAACCGACAGCGGTCGCCGCTACGGCGCCGAGCAGGGCAGGCCTGGGCACGTCCATGATCGAGTCGTGCAGGGCGTACAGGTCGAGTTCGCTAAGCAGATGGCGGCAGGCAATCAGGGCTATGGCAAACAGCAGTAGTGTGATCGCGAGTCCAATAGGTTGGCGGTACTTGCTCAGCAGATCCAGCAAATGCAGGCGTTTGGCTGCAATCGGATGGGCTGCTGTCGCGGGTTCTTTAAGTTCTGGCGAGTTATCGGGCATCAATCACCTCGTGAATCGTGCGCGATAGGATGGAGGCATACACTCAAGTTACCAATCCTTTTGGTCAAAATATTTCAAAATACATTCAACTGTTCGCCTGATGTTCAGGTTTGGCATGTGAAAAAAAGGTAATTGCTGCCGCTCAGCATAGACGACCGGCTCTTCAGATAGATGACAGAACCTTCATTCAAGCGAGGAAAATGTTTTTTGATCGCGCACAAAAAAGGCCACTCTTTCGAGTAGCCTTTTTCGATGTTTGGTTGCGGGAGCCGGATTTGAACCGACGACCTTCGGGTTATGAGCCCGACGAGCTACCAGACTGCTCCATCCCGCGTCTGTGTGGGCGCATTCTACAGAGGCATGCTGAGTTGTCAACCTAAAATCGCGTAAGCGATTGAATTGTCCGACTTTAATTCCTTTTCTCCACCCATGGGGGAGGTTGGAAAACACTCGGGCACAAAAAAGGCCACTCTTTCGAGTAGCCTTTTTTGATGTTTGGTTGCGGGAGCCGGATTTGAACCGACGACCTTCGGGTTATGAGCCCGACGAGCTACCAGGCTGCTCCATCCCGCGTCTGTGGTGCGCACTCTACAGTGATGAGCGAGTGAGTCAACCTTTAATGCATAAATGGGGTAAATAAGTACCTGTCTGTAGCAGCGAGCGTGTCTTGCGGTCTTTTTAAAGATCAAAAGATCGCGAGACACGCTCGCTCCTGCGGGGTTCGGGGCATAAAACAAGCGCGCACAAAAAAGGCCACTCTTTCGAGTAGCCTTTTTTGATGTTTGGTTGCGGGAGCCGGATTTGAACCGACGACCTTCGGGTTATGAGCCCGACGAGCTACCAGGCTGCTCCATCCCGCGTCTGTGGGGCGGATTCTACAGTGATACGCCTGGCTGTCAAACGTTAATTTCAAAAAATGTCTTCTGGTTCAAGTGGTTAGAAAGGTCATCAGGCTATGAAAACGGCTGCAGGCCCTGTGGCTAAAGGGGTGTAGCGCTATCAGGGGTTTAAGTTCGATTACAAAGATACATGTGTGAATGAGGCAGCCGCGCCTATCGGTCTGCATTTCACTACTGGTGCTATATACAGTGATCGGTGACATACTGGCGCTCTGCTTGGCCTACACATATGAAGAACACTGCCTGACATGACGCAGCGCAAAATCATCCACGTCGACTGTGACTGTTTCTATGCCGCTATTGAGATGCGCGATAACCCGAGCCTGGCGAACAAGCCCATGGCGGTCGGAGGCTCGGCTGACCGGCGCGGAGTGATTTCGACGTGTAATTATGAAGCGCGTGCTTATGGCGTGCGTTCAGCGATGGCGTCCCGACATGCCCTTAAGTTATGCCCGGACCTGATTATCGTGAACGGACGCATGGAGGCTTATAAAGAAGCGTCGAAAGAAATCCACAGTATTTTGCGCGATTACACCGAGATCATTGAGCCACTGTCTTTGGACGAAGCTTATCTGGATGTCTCTGAAAGCCCGCATTTTGGCGGCAGTGCCACGCGCATTGCCCAGGACATCCGGCGCCGGGTTTCGAATCAATTGCACATAACTGTCTCTGCCGGGGTAGCGCCAAACAAGTTCCTGGCAAAAATCGCCAGTGACTGGAGAAAGCCCAACGGCTTGTTTGTGATTACCCCGGAACAGGTAGAAGCCTTTGTTTCGGCATTGCCGGTCAGTAAGTTGCACGGTGTGGGCAAGGTAACAGCCGACAAGCTGGGACGGCTGGGTATTGAAACCTGCCAGGACCTGCGCGACTGGAACAAGCTGGCACTGGTGCGTGAATTTGGCAGTTTTGGTGAGCGTTTGTGGGGGCTAGCGCGCGGGATCGATGACCGGTTGGTACAAAGTGACAGCCGACGACAGTCCGTGAGTGTTGAAAACACCTACGACACGGATTTACCGGATTTGGTGGCTTGCCTGGATAAAATTCCTGAGTTGCTCGAAACCCTGAATCGGCGTATCGCCAGAATCGACAGCAGCTATCGCCCTGGCAAGCCGTTCGTCAAAGTTAAATTCCACGACTTTGCCCAGACCACGCTCGAACAGTCCGGGGCGGGGCGAGATCTGGAGAGTTATCGGGCGTTAATGAGCCAGGCATTTGCGCGCGGTGCCAAGCCCGTCCGGTTGTTGGGGCTTGGCGTGCGTTTGCATGATTTGAGCACGGGGCATGAGCAACTGGAGTTGTTCAGCAGGCTTCCGTAGGGGGCGGACGGTACTGGCTCAACTGACCCCAGGGTCTGCAACCAGTCGACCGGCATTTCTGGTCAGAGACTGAAGAAACTCACGCTGCAACTCGGGATCGTTGCGCGTCAATTCGATCAGGCTTTGCTCCAGTTCGCTGGCTTCTTCTTCGAGGCCTAGTTCTGACAAGCGTTTGACTCGATGGACCCACTGATTGACGTCATCGCCTTCCAGGTCGTCATAGATCAGGTTGTGCGCCTCAAGTAACTTGCCACGCAAATTGCTGCTGATTGACAGTGTCGAGTCCGAATGAGCCTCGTCCTGGGCATCTTCGACCGTGATGGTCAATTTGCTCACGCGATTCAAATCCTGCTCGGCAAACGGGCTGTCGAGCAGGTTAAGGCGCAGCACACCATTGCGATCCGTGGTCATTTCATGGTTTTGCTTGCCAGCGCTGACAGTCACCGGGCGCTCAGCCCACGGCAAGCTTGAGTATTCCAATCGCTTGTCGCGCTGAATCTCTTCGATGCCTGCCAGGTTTTGCTCGGCGCGGCCGTGAGATTGCATATTCATCGCCGGGTTGAGTCCGTCGATGCCATAACTGATCCAGTCTTTGGTCACGCTGTCAGGCAGTTGCCCGAACATGAACACGTTCAGCACATTGGCGCCGACACCGGCCACCACCGCTACCGCGCCCAGTGGCATCTCATAGACTTTGCGCCAGGGTTGATAAGGGGTGTAGCGGTCGTAATGACGGGTGACATCGAACTCTGTGACCTCAAAGGTCTTTTGTTCATTGATGCGCACACGCCGTTGCGGCAGCTCCATGGCAGTAGGCGAGCCAACGTCAATTTGCAGGGTATGTGCGAGCAGTTTGCGTTCGATACGCTCTTCATGCTCGCTGCGTTGTGACATGTGATTGGCGCAGCCGCTCAACAACAGGGCGCCGCATATGGCGGCGCCCGTCAGGGTACTTCGATTGAACATGGCGTCTCTATGTAGATTCAGCGACGGATACGCGCCTGAAGGAAAGCCAGTACGTCAGCAACAGGCAGAGGTTGCGCCTCAGCTTCGGTGCGGCTCTTGTATTCAAGGTTGCCTTCGGCCAGACCACGGTCACTGACGACGATGCGGTGGGGAATGCCGATCAGTTCCATGTCTGCGAACTTGATGCCCGGGCTGGTTTTTTTGTCGCGGTCATCCAGCAGCACTTCAAAACCTGCGGCGGTCAGCTGTGCATACAGCGCGTCGGTGGCTTCGCGAACGGCTTCGGTTTCGTAGCGCAGAGGAACCAGGGCGATCTGGAAAGGTGCCAGCGCATCGCTCCAGATAATGCCGCGCTCGTCGTTGTTCTGCTCGATGGCTGCCGCGACGACACGAGAAACACCAATGCCGTAGCAACCCATGGTCAGGGTCACAGGCTTGCCGTTTTCGCCCAGTACCTGGCACTTCATCGCTTCGCTGTACTTGGTGCCCAACTGGAAGATGTGGCCAACTTCGATGCCGCGTTTGATTTCCAGGGTGCCTTTGCCGTCCGGGCTCGGGTCACCTGCCACCACGTTGCGCAGGTCGGCAACGGTAGGCACAGGCAAGTCACGTTCCCAGTTCACGCCGAAATAGTGCTTGTCGTCGATGTTGGCGCCGACTGCAAAGTCGCTCATCAGCTCGACCGAACGGTCGATGATGCAGGGCAATGGCAGATTCAGCGGGCCCAGGGAGCCGGCACCGGCGCCGATGGCGTCACGCAGTTCGGCGTCTGAGGCCATGGTCAACGGGCTGGCCACCAGAGGATGGTTGCCGGCCTTGATTTCGTTCAGGTCGTGGTCGCCACGGATCACCAGCGCGATCAGCTTGCCTTCTTCGGCAGCATGAACGATCAGGGTCTTGACGGTTTTTTCGATTGGCAGGTTGTAGCCTTCTACCAATTGAGCAATGGTTTTTGCGTCCGGGGTATCCACCAGGCGCAGCTCTTCAGAGGCTGCAGCGCGCGAGGTTTCGGCCGCAATCGCTTCGGCTTTCTCGATGTTGGCCGCGTAGTCGGAGCCGTTGCTGAACACGATATCGTCCTCACCGGACTCGGCCAGAACGTGGAACTCGTGGGAGCCAGCGCCGCCGATGGAGCCGTTGTCCGCTTCTACCGGGCGGAACTTGAGGCCCAGGCGAGTGAACACGTTGCAGTAAGCCTGGTGCATGCGGTCATAGGTGACCTGCAGCGACGCCTGGTCTGCGTGGAACGAATAGGCGTCCTTCATGATGAACTCGCGGCCACGCATCAAGCCGAAGCGTGGGCGGATCTCGTCACGGAACTTGGTTTGGATCTGGTACAGGTTGATCGGCAACTGCTTGTAGCTGTTCAGCTCGTTGCGGCACAGATCGGTAATGACTTCTTCGTGAGTTGGGCCCACACAGAATTCGCGACCGTGGCGATCCTTGAGGCGCAGCAGCTCTGGGCCGTACTCTTCCCAGCGACCGGATTCCTGCCACAACTCAGCCGGCTGAATGCTCGGCATCAGCACTTCCAGAGCGCCTGCTGCGTCCATTTCTTCGCGAACAATGGCTTCGGCCTTGCGCATGATCCGCAAGCCCATGGGCAGCCAGGTGTACAGGCCGGAAGCCAGTTTGCGAATCATGCCGGCGCGCAGCATCAGCTGGTGGCTGATAACGACCGCGTCCGAAGGCGTTTCTTTTTGTGTGGCGAGCAAATATTGACTGGTGCGCATGAGTAGTCGTTGCCGTTGCTGATGACTAAATTTGACTGGCCATTGTACGGGCGAGATTGCATGGCGTACAGGCCGGGGGAGGGGGGGGCGCTTTTAGTGGATCTGTTCCCATTTCGTCGCGGCTGCCATGAAACGGGAACGGCGCTTCATTTATTCGGGGTGTTTATCCGGGTCTGCCGCAGGGTTGAGGCGCGCCTTACGGGTTTCCTGATACCAGTGCAGGCTGATCAGCACCAGTGTCGGGATGCCCATGACGGCCGTGATAATGAAGAAGTTGTGGTAGCCAAACTTCTCGACCATCACCCCCGAGTAGCCCCCCATCAAGCGTGGCAGCAACAGCATGATCGAGCTGAGCAGCGCGTACTGGGTAGCGGAAAACTTGAGGTTGGTCAGGCTCGACAGGTAGGCAACAAAGGCAGAGGTGGCGAGGCCGGAACTGAAGTTGTCGAGCGAAATCGTGACAATCAGCATCTGCAGGTTCGGGCCCATGTCGGCCAGCAACATAAACAGCAGGTTGGTCGCGGCGGACGCCGCACCGCCAATCAGCAGAATCGGCAAGATGCCGAAACGCACGATCAACAATCCGCCCATGCCCGCGCCGAACAGGGTCATGAACAGGCCGAAAATCTTGCTGACCCCAGCGATCTGATCTTTGGTGAAGCCCTGGTCGATATAGAACACGTTGGCCATCACACCCATGACCGTGTCCGACATGCGGTAGGTAGCGATCAGCCCGAGCAGCAACAGCGCCTGCCAGCGATAACGCACGATAAAGTCGTTGACCGGCGTCAGCACCGGCGCGAGCCCGCGTCGGCCCATGGAAGACAGGCACAGCGCTGTCAGCAGGATATAAAGGATGGCGCGCAGGAAGGCGCGGTCTTCCATCAACAGCCTCATCGGGCTCATGCCTTCGAACAGCACGCCGGCAAAGTTGGTGTTGTACAACTGAGTGAACATCGCCGGAACCGAGACCAGCAAGACAATCAGCACGAACACCGAGGCCAGTTGATGGATGAAGCTGTAACGGCCCACCGTCAGTTGCGTGCGCAGGGTGACCGGCGGTTCACGCATCAAGAAGGTGGTTATCAGCGCGGGAATCATCAGCACGCCGAACAGCACGTAGGTGCCGGTCCAGGCCGAGTGCTTGTAGTTGAAGCCGGTAGAGCCGAAACCTTCGGCAAAGAACAGCGCGCCTGCGGTAGCCAGCAAGGCCGCGACACGATAGCCAGACATGTAACTGGCGGCGAGGGCAGCCTGACGGTTATCACCAGCAATCTCGAGGCGGTAGGCGTCGATGGCGATGTCCTGGGTGGCCGATGCAAAGGACACGATTACCGCAATCGCTATCAGCCATGACAGGTGTTTTTGTGGGTCACAAAAGCCCATGCCAATCAGGCCCAGAATCACCAGCGTCTGCGACAGCACCAGCCAGGAGCGGCGCCGTCCCAGCTTCCCGAGCAAGGGCAGGCGCCATTGGTCGAGCAGCGGTGACCACACCCATTTGAAGGCATAGGCCAGGCCAATCAGGCTTGCATAGCCAATGGTTTCACGCGCCACACCCGCTTCACGCAACCACACAGACAGCGTGGAAAACACCAGCATGTACGGCAAACCGGCGGCGAAACCGAGCAACAACAGCACAAGGGTTGAAGGGCTGGAATAGGCAGCTAGCGCATCGCGCCAGGTTTTACGGGGCATGGACTCGAGTCTGCCTCTGATTGCGGAAACAAAGGGCGCACTCTAACCGCAGTGCTCTATCTGGCGCCAGCCATGGCGTTGCATATCCACACGATTATTAACAATGCTTAACCCTTCGCTGCGTAGACGCGCGCGTTGTTCGTCACCCGAAGGGCTACCTGCTGGCAAACTGATTCTGCCGCCCGAGGCCAAGACACGGTGCCAGGGCAGGCGAGTATCCTCGGGCAATTGGCTCAATGTACGCCCGACCCAACGTGCCGCCCGGCCCAGTCCTGCCAGTTCTGCGAGTTGTCCGTAAGTCACGACTTTGGCACTCGGGACTTGCATCAATGTCGAGTAGAGGGCTGTTCGGCGAAGTTCGGCCGTCGTTGGTGCTGTGCTATCAGGTGAATTCATGCAGGCATATTCAAAAAGTTAAAAAAAGGCCTATCCCACACGTTCTATATCAAAGGAACTACGCGGTAAACACTGGGTCTTTCTTTGCCTGGGGTGTGTCCTTCTGGATAATGCCGTCATTCTTTCGAAAAACCGAGTTTCGCATCTATTTATGTTGTCCCGAACCCTGTTATGCCTTGCCGTCATGAATGTGTCCACGCCCTTGCTGGCGGATACGGTCTGGTTAAAGAACGGTGACCGTCTGTCCGGCAAGATCAAAGTCTTTGATGGGGGCAAGTTACTCATTCAGACCGACTACGCGGGCGCCATTCCCATTGACTGGAAGCAAGTCAAAACCCTTGAAAGTGATCAAGAGTTATTGGTCAAGCAGGATGCCTACGTGGGTGAGAAGGCCAAGTCATTGAAGGCCGCCGATGACGGCCAGGTCATTCTGGCTAATGGCGAAGCCCCTAAAACCGTCGAACTGGCCAGCATCCAGCAAATCGTCAAGCCCAAGCCCTTGATC
The DNA here is from genome assembly GCF_025465935.1 of Pseudomonas sp. 7P_10.2_Bac1. Classification (GTDB taxonomy): domain Bacteria; phylum Pseudomonadota; class Gammaproteobacteria; order Pseudomonadales; family Pseudomonadaceae; genus Aquipseudomonas. Next base: position 89,167 of record NZ_JANLNV010000082.1, read on the forward strand.
GAAGACTTTGTCTGGAAAGGCAATGTCGACGTCGCACTGGACTACAAGCGGGCTGATAAAGACACCGATGACTACGACATCGATTTGAAAACCACCGCCCGCCACGGTGCCTGGCGCCATCACGCCGAAGCGTCCTATAACCGTGAAGTCCAGAACGATGTGGTCACGACCAACAACTGGAATGCCGAGTATGCGCTTGACCACTTCATTGATGAGCATTGGTACTGGCAGGGGCGTTTAAGCTACACCCGTGATCGGGTGGAAGACATTTCCCGTCAGCGGACTTTAGGTACAGGCCCGGGCTATCAGTTCTGGGATGACGAACTGGGCGCATTCTCTCTGGGGTCATTGCTCAACCGTACTGACTACCAATACTCCGATGGCAGCAAAAGCAACTTTTATTCGTTAGCCATGAAGTGGGACTACAACCGTTATCTGGTAGGCAAAACCGTGTCGCTCTATACCAGCGGAGAGTTGGGCAAACCCTTGGGTGGGGACTCGGATTACAGCCTCGATGCCGAAATCGGTTTGCGCTACAAGATTACCGAATGGGCATCGCTTAACCTGAAGGCAGAAAAAGATTTGATCGGCAGCGACAGCGGCAAAGACAACGCGCTCAATAAAACCCGTTACACCGCCGGTTTTGGCGTGATGTGGTAACAGCTTCTCCCCTTTGTGGGTGCGAGCTTGCCCCGCGATCTTTTGATCTTGATAGTCAAAAGATCGCGGCCTTCGACAGCTCAAGCGGGGCGGGGGTTAAAGACGCAAACCGCCATCCAGCTCCAGGATCCGACCGCTGTAATAATCGTTTTCGAAGATGTACGCCGCCGAATGGGCGATTTCTTCGACCTTGCCCATGCGTTTCAACGGGATGCCCGCGGTCATTTTTTCAAGGGCTTCGGGCTTCATTCCCAACGTCATTTCGGTTTCGATAAAACCAGGTGCGATGCCCGCTACACGAATGCCATAACGCGCCAACTCCTTGGCCCAGGTCACGGTCGCGGCCGCGACGCCCGCTTTGGCTGCCGAGTAGTTGGTTTGGCCGACATTGCCTGCGCGGGATATAGAGGAAATATTGATAATCGCGCCCTGAGTGTTCAGTTCGACCATCTTTGCTGCTACTTCCCGGGTGCAGAGGAACACGCCGGTCAGGTTGACGTCGATAACGGCTTGCCATTGCGCGAGGCTCATTTTGCTCAACACGCCGTCCTTGACCTTCAATAGCAGACCGTCACGCAGGATGCCGGCATTGTTGACCAGACCGTTGATCGCGCCAAAGTCTTCAGCTATTTGGCCCACGGTTTGTGTAACCTGCTCTTCATCGGCCACGTTGCATAGATACGCACGGGCTTCGACACCGTGGGCCTGGCAGGCGGCGACGGCGAGGTCGAGTTTTTCCGGGTTAAGGTCTACCAGTGCCAGTTTGGCGCCCTTGGCGGCCAGATACTCGGCCATGGCGCGACCCAGCCCTTGGCAGCCGCCAGTGATAATGATTACTTTGTCTTTTAGTTGCATGAGTGCCCTGATCTCGACCGTTTAGACGGGTTTTTATTAAAGGAGTCATAAGTTGAGCGTTGAAGTAGCCAAGCATGCCCGAGAATTATTGCTCAAGGAATACCGCGGAGCGCTGGCCACGCTTTCCAAGGCCATGCCCGGGTTTCCATTTGGGTCAGTGGTGCCTTATTGCCTTGATGACCAAGGGCGGCCTTTGATCCTGATCAGCCGGATCGCTCAGCACACCCATAACCTGCGCAAAGACCCCAAGTGTTCATTGATGGTCGGTGAGCGTGGCGCCGAAGACGTGCAGGCGGTCGGACGCTTGACCTACCTGGCTGAAGCCGAGCAATTGACTGATCCGGCGGCCATTGAAGCGGCCGCTGAGCGCTACTATCGCTATTTCCCGGAGTCGCAGAGCTATCACACGGCCCATGATTTTGATTTCTGGGTATTGAACCCGGTTCGGCATCGCTATATCGGCGGCTTTGGTGCCATCCATTGGGTGGACCAGGTCACGTTGCCTAACCCGTTTGCTGGTCAGGTCGAAGTGCGCATGGTCGATCACATGAACGAAGACCATGCCAATGCCATCGCACATTACGTTGAACTGGCCGGTCTGCCCGCTACCGAGCCTGCCAAACTGATCGGTCTGGACAGTGAAGGAATGCATCTGCGCATTGGTCAGAGCCTGTACTGGCTGGCTTTTCCAGAGCCTTGTAACACTTCGACACAAGTGCGCGAGGCCTTGGTTCTTCTGGCCCGCGCCAGCGAATGGCCTAAAAAAGAAATTTCACAACCTTGAATTCAGAACGGCGCGCCGTCATCTAAGGTCTGTTGGAAGATATTCTTCCGGAGAGGAATCATTTGATGCGCGCTTTTCTATTGCTCTTTCTGTTATTTCCAGTACTAGAGCTGTACGTCTTTTTCCAGGTCAGCACCGCTATCGGGTTTTTCCCGGCGTTGTTGCTGATCATCGCAGGCTCCCTGCTTGGGGTTCTGGTTGTTCGCGTTGCGGGTTTGGCCACTGCCCTGAGTGCGCGTGAAAGTCTTAACCGGGGTGAGTTGCCAGCCCAGCAAATGCTTCAGGGGCTGATGGTGGCTTTGGGTGGCGGCTTGCTGGTACTCCCGGGTTTTATCAGTGACATTGCCGGTCTGTTGTTGCTGCTGCCGCCTGTTCGTCACTTTTTGGTCAACCGCTTGCGCAAGCGCGCCGAAGAACAGGCGATTCGCCAGCGTGCCTTTGCCGATGAATTTGAAGCGGCACGTCGCCCCGGAACGCATCAACCCGTGGGTCGTGAGCCCAATGTGATCGAAGGCGAGTTCGAGCACCGGGACAAGTAAGTTTCCCCTGTAAATGCTTAAGCACGGCACTCAAGAGTGCCGTGTCTGTTTGTGAGTCGTGCAAAAGGTTAAAAAATTTCGTCAGGGCGCTCTTGTAATCACTGGATGCGCCCTTATGTAACTGGCACCGCAGGGTTTTGCTGGCAACAGCAGAGACTCTTCAGCGATTAACACCCGGCATTTCCGGACTTGCAAACCCAGCCGGTATTGACACCGGCCGATGAACACCACAATTAGGAGAGATCGACAATGAAGCTTCGTCCTCTGCATGACCGCGTCGTAATCCGTCGCAGCGAAGAAGAAAAGAAAACCGCTGGCGGTATCGTTCTGCCGGGTTCAGCTGCCGAGAAAGCCAACAGCGGTGAAGTCATTGCTGTGGGCACTGGCCGCGTTCTGGACAACGGTGAAGTGCGTGCGCTGGCCGTGAAAGTGGGTGACAAGGTTGTGTTCGGCCCTTACTCCGGCAGCAACACTGTAAAAGTCGACGGTGAAGACCTGCTGGTGATGGCTGAGAACGAAATTCTCGCTGTTATCGAAGGCTGATTTTCCGCTCCTTTTCCGTTACTACAAAGTATTTAAGGAAGAACGAACATGGCTGCTAAAGAAGTTAAATTCGGCGATTCCGCCCGTAAAAAAATGCTCGCCGGTGTCAACGTCCTGGCTGACGCAGTAAAAGCAACACTGGGCCCTAAAGGCCGCAACGTAATCATCGAGAAGAGCTTCGGCGCTCCAACCATCACTAAAGACGGTGTGTCGGTAGCCAAAGAAATCGAACTCAAAGACCGTTTCGAGAACATGGGCGCGCAGCTGGTTAAAGACGTTGCCTCCCGTGCAAACGATGACGCTGGTGACGGTACTACCACCGCCACCGTTCTGGCTCAGTCGATTGTCAACGAAGGCCTGAAAGCCGTCGCTGCCGGCATGAACCCGATGGACCTCAAGCGCGGTATCGACAAGGCGACCATCGCCATCGTCAAAGAGCTGCGTCAACTGTCCAAGCCATGCGCTGACAGCAAGGCAATCGCTCAGGTAGGTACCATCTCTGCCAACTCCGACAGCTCGATCGGCGACATCATTGCCGAAGCAATGGCTAAAGTCGGCAAAGAAGGCGTGATCACCGTTGAAGAGGGCTCGGGCCTGGAAAACGAACTGTCTGTTGTAGAAGGCATGCAGTTTGACCGTGGCTACCTGTCCCCTTACTTCGTGAACAAGCCAGACACCATGGTGGCTGAGCTGGACGGCCCGCTGATCCTGCTGGTCGACAAAAAGATCTCCAACATCCGCGAAATGCTGCCAGTGCTGGAAGCCGTTGCCAAAGCCGGCCGCCCACTGCTGATCGTGGCTGAAGACGTTGAAGGCGAAGCCTTGGCGACTCTGGTTGTGAACAACATGCGCGGTATCGTTAAAGTCGCAGCTGTTAAAGCACCTGGCTTCGGCGACCGTCGCAAGGCAATGCTGCAGGACATCGCTGTTCTGACCGGCGGTACCGTTATCTCCGAAGAGATCGGCCTGAGCCTGGAAAGCACCACCCTGGAGCACCTGGGTAACGCCAAGCGCGTGATCCTGTCCAAAGAAAACACCACCATCATCGACGGTGCTGGCGTTGAAGCGGACATTCAGGCTCGTGTGACTCAGATCCGTGCTCAAGTGGCTGACACCACCTCGGACTACGACCGTGAAAAACTGCAAGAGCGTCTGGCCAAGCTGTCTGGCGGCGTTGCAGTGATCAAGGTTGGCGCTGGTTCCGAAGTTGAAATGAAAGAGAAGAAAGCACGCGTTGAAGACGCCCTGCACGCTACCCGTGCAGCCGTTGAAGAAGGCGTGGTACCTGGCGGTGGCGTGGCACTGGTTCGCGCTCTGCAAGCGATCTCTGATCTGCAAGGCGACAACTCTGACCAAAACGTCGGTATCGCTCTGCTGCGTCGTGCTGTTGAAGCACCTCTGCGTCAGATCGTTGCCAACTCCGGCGACGAGCCAAGCGTTGTTGTCGACAAAGTGAAGCAGGGTTCGGGTAACTTCGGTTACAACGCTGCGACTGGTGAATACGGCGACATGATCGAAATGGGTATCCTTGACCCAGCTAAAGTGACCCGTTCGGCTCTGCAAGCGGCTTCCTCGATTGCCAGCCTGATGATCACCACTGAGGCGATGATCGCTGAGATCCAGGAAGACAAACCAGCAGCTGGCGGCATGCCAGACATGGGCGGCATGGGTGGTATGGGCGGCATGATGTAAGCCAGCCTTACCCCGTTACGCTAAAAACCCCGCCTGAGTGATCAGGCGGGGTTTTTTTATGTGCTTTGGTACACCCTTTAGCAGCCGTCAAACACTTGTGGGCGCACGAGTATGCCGTCCCCATTGTCTGTAGTGTGTGAGCCGAGAGTGAAAGACTCGTCAATATCGCGCGCCGGTTAACTAAATCGTGTAAACGCCCTCTGGCGCTGGCTCTCAGCGGTTCTTGGCCTTAAGCTGCCGTGGCCAAGATGGCCGTTATTGCGTACGGAGAAAAGTGCCCATGCGAATTTTATTGGTTGAAGACAATCGCGATATCCTCGCCAATCTGGCGGACTACCTGGGGCTTAAAGGCTATACCGTTGACTGTGCGCAGGACGGCTTGTCCGGATTGCATCTGGCCGCGACCGAACATTACGACCTGATCGTGCTCGACATCATGTTGCCGGGTATCGATGGCTACACCTTGTGCAAACGCCTGCGTGAAGACGCCCGTCGTGACACGCCGGTCATCATGCTGACGGCCCGCGACCAACTGGATGATCGACTCCAGGGCTTCAAGTCCGGTGCCGATGACTACCTGCTCAAGCCATTTGCATTGTCTGAGCTGGCAGCCCGGATCGAGGCTGTCTTGCGCCGTGCCCAAGGCGGTGGCCGCCGCGAGCTGCAGGTCGGCGACTTGCGTTATGACCTCGACACCCTGGAAGTGACCCGTGAAGGACGCATGCTCAAGCTCAACCCCGTCGGCTTGAAGCTCCTGGCAGTGTTGATGCAAAAAAGCCCGCATGTGTTGCGCCGTGAAGTGCTGGAAGAAGCCCTGTGGGGCGACGACTGCCCGGACAGTGACAGCTTGCGCAGCCACGTTCACCAACTGCGTCAGGTGATCGACAAACCATTCGACAAGCCCTTGCTGCAAACGGTGCATGGCGTTGGGTATCGTCTCGCCGAGAGCCGTGATGGAGTTTAAACAAAGCCTTGCCCAGCGAATCATCATCGCCTTCGCGCTAATGAGCGCGCTGGTGGCGGGGACCTTCGCCATGGGCATTGTCGCCACCGTACATCTGGTTGAAGAAAAACTGATTTCGGCAGGCTTGGGAGGCGACCTGCAGCGCCTGCTGTTGATGGATAACGTCAGCGACTGGAATCACCGTCCTGAGCCTGATCAGCTGTTTTACTACAGCGGCGGGCGCGGCGATTTCGCATTGCCCAAAGACCTGCGCCACCTGGAACCGGGTTTTCATGAGGTGTTTCGCGACCAGCTGTCGTATCACGCGATGGTGGAAGTGGTCGACGGACGTCGCTATGTGTTGCTGCAAGACCAAAGCGACTTTGAAGAACGCGAGCGCGTGCTGTTTGCCGTGGTTCTGGTCGGCTTTGTACTGGCGTTGGCGTTGGCGGTTTTCCTGGGCTGGGTATTGGCCCGCCGAGTCATGGCCCCGGTGGTGCGTCTGGCCCGGCAGGTTCGCCATCGCGAGCAATTGCTGGGCCTGGCCCCACCCTTGGCACCCGATTATGCCGCCGATGAAGTGGGCGAACTGGCAGTGGCGTTCGATGCTACCTTGGGTCGCCTGCGTGACACCTTGACCCGCGAACGGCTGTTCACCAGCGACGTGAGCCACGAACTGCGTACGCCGTTGATGGTGCTGGCCAGTTCCTGTGAGTTGCTACTGGAAAGCCCGTCGCTGGATCAGCGTAGCCGCTCGCAAGTAGAGCGCATCTCCCGTGCCTGTGAAGAAATGCGCGAGTTGGTGCAGACCTTCCTCATGCTTGCCCGTGCGCAGCATGAAGACTCCAACATGTCGCCGACAGTTACCCTCACCACTGTGGCCGAGGGTTTGATCAGCCTGTGGCGCGGGCCCATCGAGGCGAAAGGGTTAACGCTGATCTATGACCCGGGCGATCCGCTCGATACGCGCTACAACGCAACCTTTCTGCACGCGGTCATGGGCAACTTGCTGCGCAATGCATTGCACTACACAGACACCGGGTTCATTCGCCTGAGCCTTGAATCAACCGGTTTCGTAGTCGAAGACAGTGGCGTGGGGATCCCTGAAGAGAAGCGCCAGGCCATGTTTCAGCCTTTTGTTCGTGGCGGCGAAAAGCGTGGCGAAGGGCTCGGATTGGGCTTGTCACTGGTACAGCGAATCTGCGAAAGCCAGGGCTGGCGAGTGGAACTGACGACCATGGAGCCCAACGGTTGCCGCTTCCACGTTGAGCTCAATCCAACAGATATCTGACATGTCCTATCGTGACCTGCTGTTTGCAGGTCACTTTCCCTACAGCTGATTAGTCCGTAGAGTGGCCCTGAGCCAGTATCTTGTGTCTGTAAAACCCTACAGCGTTTGCGGAATCACTCGTACATTTTTTTCACCTGATGATCACCTGGTGCACACGTTCTCCTGATTAAGGTGGCACGTACTTGCTTCAGGAGACCCATCATGAGTGTGGCTATCAAACTTCAGTTTTCCGAAAAGTATGACCTGCAACACGCGACCGAGTACTTGCTCAAACACCAGGACGGCCTTGTGCGCCGTCTCTCGCACAAACGCGAAGTTCATTTGGCCCGCAGGGCTTTGGCGTTGGCAGGCGAGCCTGGTCAAGTACTGGATCTGCCATGCGGGGCAGGGCGTTTTTGGCCGTTACTGGCCGAACAGCCGTACCGTGAAATTCTGGGGGCCGACAATTCGGCGTCCATGCTGGAAGTTGCGTCCATCGCTCAACCGGCCGAAGTGGTTAAACGGGTACGGCGCTTGCAGACATCTGCATTTGACATCGACCTGCCGGACAACGCAGTCGACAGCATTTTTTGCATGCGCCTGCTTCATCACGTGGGTAATGCTCAGCACCGGATGGCTCTATTAAGGGAGTTTCACCGCGTTAGCCGAGACAGTGTGATTGTTTCATTGTGGGTCGATGGCAACATTAAAGCCTGGAGACGCAAGCGTCTTGAGCGCTATCGAGGAATGGATTCTGTGGCGGACGGTTACCAAAATCGTTTTGTGTTACCGGCCGCAACCGTTGAAGCCGAGTTCAGGAAGGCCGGTTTCAGGGTTCAGGAAAATTTGGACTTTATCCCGCTCTACGCTATGTGGCGGGTTTACATATTACGCAAGAGGTAATGCATGACCGTTGATTCCGTATCGCCATCCCACGCCGCGACTGAAAACCGTTTTGAGTTCTACTGGCAGCAACAGGGCGAGTGGGTGGAGGAACCGAATCAACGTCGTGGCGGTGAAAGTGGCGTACAGCGTATCCACGAGGCCAATGGCCGCTTGCTCTATGTCAAACGTCAAGTCGGGCACACCTACCGCAGTTGGCGTTACCCGTTGGGTCGGCCGACGGTATTGCGTGAGCGTGATGCGCTACAGGCCTTTAACCGTTTATCGGTGGGCGTGCCGGAACTGGTGTACTGCGGGGCGCAACAGGGGGCGGATAAACAGTGGCGTGCCTTGTTGGTGACCGCAGCGTTGGAAAATTTTATTGAAATAGATCGCTGGTACGCTGCGGGCGAGCGCGAAATTCACGGTGAAGCCATACACGATCGGGTACTGGAAACCATCGCCCAGACTCTGGCGCGCATGCACCTGGGCCGGTGGCAGCATGGCTGCCTGTACGCCAAACATGTGTTCGTGCGGGTGACTGGCAAAGGTGAGAGCGCTCAGGTGGATGTGGCACTGCTGGACCTTGAAAAAAGCCGGCAACGGCTGACGGCACGCAAGGCTGCCGCGCACGATCTCAAACAGCTGCGCCGCCATTCGTCGTGGAATACCGACGATTGGAACAAACTGAACTACTTTTATGAAAAGGTGTTTGGCAGCGCCATCAAAGGGTTACGGTGATGAAGCGAGAAATAGCACGAGGTTTGTTTTTGCTGGCGTCTCTGGCGATTGCCACGGCGGCGGTGGCTGCGTGGCAGCCGCCAGTGATGCAGGTCCTAAGCAATGCGCAAGCGGGTGCGCAGTGTCCGATTCCGCGGGTGGCAAAAGTCGCGATAGACGCCGAGCCCGATCACGACTTGTTGCTATTTATGTATGGAATGAAGCAAGGCTTAAGGCCGTAGGGCTTAGAGGAAAGCTGCAAGCTATAAAGCAAATCTGCTCTGGCTGTTGCTCTTACTTGCAGCTTGCCGCTCTACACAACGTGTAGATGGTTATCCCAAAGCCCCGATGGCAAGTCCAAAGGCTTTGGCACCAGCTCGCTTTTGCGGCAATCGTAAAACCGGCAGCGGCCTTGGCCGGAAGTCACTACAAACCCGTCCTCGACTGCGCCCACGCCCGCACAGTCCGGCAAGGGCGCATCCAGGCGCAAGGCGCCACTGTCCAGCTCCCAGATAAAAAACCGGTTCCCTCTAGGAGCCGTCAGTGCGACCAGCCGCAGTTCGCTGTGTACCGCCACACTGGCCGTGTAATGGCCCATGGCACGCAACTGTGGCTCAGCCACCGGGAAAGGCTCAAACGGTTGGCCGGGGCGTTTGATGGCCAACAGTTCAGACAATTCGTGGGCCTCGCCCATGAATTGCTGACACGCCAGGATGGTGCCGTCGCTGGCAATGCCCAAATGGCGGACGCTGTTCATCTGCTGGCTCAAGGTTTCTTTGCTCAGCAATCTACCGTCACGCTGCATCAGCACCAGGCTGGGTTCCATGGCGTTGAGATTCATCTCGACTCGGCTTTCGGCCTCGGTGCGAATGCCACCGTTGGCCACCACCAGAGTCTCGCCATCCGGCATCCATGACACTTGATGCGGGCCTACGCCGTGGGTCGGGATTTCACCGCTGTACATCAGGCGCTCGCCTTCGAAGCGATAAATACCCAGCACGCCGCGCCCCGGATCGCGAGTGTCATTTTCGGTGGTGTACAGCCACTCGCCGTCCTTGTGGATCACCGCATGCCCATAAAAGTGGCGATTGGGCTGTGAGGTGATGGTTTGCAATAACTGACCGTCCTTGAGGCTGACCAGATAACTTTCCGTCCCTGGGCGGCGCGCGACAAACAACGCAATGGGCAGGGTCGGGTGGTTGATGATGTCATGGCAGCGCTGGCCCACCCGGGTGCTGAATACCTGAGTGCCATCCAGACGATAGCCCACGGCATAGTGATTGCCGTCTACATCGTCACGGGCACTCAAGAGCAGCGGGCTGCGGCCTTGTTTGGACAGCGACCAGCCACCCAGGGTGAGAGCACTCAACAACAAACCGCCGAGCTTGAGAGCTTGCCTGCGCATCATCGAACCATCCTTTATCAATCGCCGTCGTTGGCGTTAAAGCCCAGTTGAATGCCCAGCGCCTTGGCCAGTTCGCCTTCGTGCAGGCGGTGAACCACATTGAGGCTGTCGTAGATGGCATTCAGTTGCGCGCGGCCGGCCTCATCCGCCAGCAGCTCATTGAGCGAGCGCTGGTTGTCGTTGAACAACTTGAGGGATGTGGCGTACGCGGCATCGATTTTGTCAGCCAGCGGCTTTTGCTCGGCTGGCAACAGGCCGCGCAGGCCTTTGTTGTCGACCCCGACCCAAACGGTCTGCGCGGCAGCGAGGCTGGCTGCAAGGCTTTGCAGGGACGCCTGACTGCGCCATGCCTCAGCCTGCAACGGTTGTGCAATGCCTTTGCTCTGACGGCCCATCGGCGTGCCGAGCTTTTTCTTCAAGGTGTCGAGAGCCGTGACTTGTGCGCGCAACAGATCAGCGATGGCTTCATGAGAGTCGGCATAACGCTGATTCGGGAACTTGGTCATTTGCGCCAACATCCCGTCGGTGCTGTTCCAACTCGCCAGGATTTCTTCAGCCAATTGTTTCTGACGCTCGCCAATGGCCGTCAGCAAAGGGCAATAGCGGGCTTTCTGCTCGGCGTTGGCGAGGTCGATATTGCTGTCGAACAAAATGTACTCATAAGCCGACAGGCCTTGTACGACAACACTGGATTTACCCAGCGCAGCGGCATCGATCTGTGGCTGGGCAACGACTAGTTGCTCTACCTGACGGCCGACCAGGTTCTTTTTGTCCGGCCAGAATTGCACTTGCCATGAGCGGTTGCCTTCGGCCAGTGGGCCAATCAGCAACGGTTGCAGCTCGGCCCAGGCTTTTTGAGCGTGCAAGAAGTCGGCGCGAGCGGTCTCAAGCGTTTCTTTACCTTCACAGTAAGCCAGTGCGCTGATTGCCAATTGACGATCAGCATCTACCCAGCGGCTGTAGGTCGGCAAGATCACCTGTTTAGCGATGGCAGCCGAGGTGATGGCTTGTTGATCCTGGGGCGAGCAGGCTGCCAAAGCGATAGCGGCCAGGCTGGTGAACAAAAGTTTGGGTCTAAACATGTCGGGGTCCCCGATCTTATAAGACGTTAAAGAGAATTCAGAAAGGCCAGCAACGCAGCACGCTGCTCGGCATTGAATTGCAAGACCTGCTGCTTGGCCGGTTCGGCCTCACCGCCATGCCACAGCACGGCTTCGAGCAGGTTGCGGGCACGACCATCGTGCAAAAACTGGGTGTGGCCGCTCACGGCCTGGGTCAAACCAATACCCCAGAGGGGCGGTGTGCGCCAATCGCTGCCCGATGCGGTGTACTCGGTGCGGTTATCCGCAAGGCCTGGTCCCATATCGTGTAACAGCAAATCGCTGTAAGGGTGAATGACCTGGTTGGCCAGTTCAGGCTCGGCGGCGTTGGCCGAGGTCGTGAATGTGGGCGTGTGGCACGACACACAGCCAGCCTTGTAGAACAGGTTTTTACCGGCCAGCACTTGCGGCGAACCGACATCGCGGCGTGCGGGCACGGCGAGGTTGCGGGTGTAAAACTCGACCAGGCGCAAAATGTTGTCACTGACCTCGGGTTCGCCATCCGGCCCATTGCCGTTGGGCGCGGCCAGACAGGCAGTTTGTGCGGGCGTGCAATCATCAAACGGTCTCAGGCTGGTGGTGAGCCCCATATCACCAGAAAAGGCGTGAACATTTTGTTGATTGAGGTTCGGTTGGCCGGCTTTCCAGCCAAAACGGCCTAAAACTGTCTTTTGCTGAGCGTCATCCCACACCCGGTTCGGTCGCCCGTTAATACCCGCGTCATTCTTGTTGGCCGCGGCATTGGCCAGGATCGCCTCTTCGGGGATAGCTTCAAGCAGTCCCAGGCCAATCATCGGCGGGGCAATGCGCGCCGAGAAGCGCGTGTCGGGATGCATGGGCCCGTAGCCTAACTGAGTGATCTGCAGCAAAGGCTTGCGCAATTGGACTTCGTTACCGTCCTTGAAGCGTACGGGCACCGCTTCATAATCGACTCGCACCTTGCCTTCCGGGGCAACACCGGGCACCGCCATGTCTTGCAACTGGCCACCGTACACCGGCTCGGGGACGATGCCGGTTTGCTCGATCAGCTTGGCGTAAGTGGGGTCATTGGGGATCGACAGACGCACCAGCATCGACACGGCGTTCTTGGCGTTGGGCGTCGGCGGGTGTCCGCGGCCGTCGCGAATATGGCAGTTCTGGCAGGCGTTGGTGTTGAACAGCGGGCCTAACCCGTCACGCGCCGTGGTGGTGGAGGGCGCGATTACCCACGGGCTGCGGAAAAAACTGTTTCCCACACTGAAATCCAGCCGCTGAGTATGCGAAAGGTTTGCGGAGGGCATGGAAAAGGCATTCCGGTCTGTTTTAAACACCGTCGTGTCTCCGCCAGAGCGGGCTTCGCCGGGCTCGGGTTGAGTAAAGCGCGGCGCCTCATCACAGCCAGCAAGACCCAAGGCCAGCAGCAAAGACAGGCGCAGAGGCAACGAGGGCATCAAACGTCCAGATCAGTCAGCAAAATCGAGGGGCGAAAGTTTATCAGGGAAGGTGAATTGAAATAAGAGGAATTAGCATTTGGTTGTTTCGATCCTTGCTCAGGCTCAATAAAAAACCAGTAATACAGAAGGTATTTCGCACAAAGTAATCAGATCCAAACGATATACTTTTTTTTTCGCGAAGCTCATGTTGGCTAAAAAATTGGAGCAAGCATGAAAGTACTTTTGGCCTTAACACTATTGATGGCACTTTCAGCGTGTACCAATAGCCGGCTATCTGCTGACACATATAGCCCTGAACTTGCTTATAAATGCCAGACAGATCCATATGGATCTTACTGTCTGCATCCCCCTGCATTCATAAAGAACTGACAGCGCCTTGTATGAGTGAGGCAAATAAACCTCGTAGTCGCTGACGAGGCATGAAAGCTGCGATTGGCAGTGTGTTGGCCGTAAATCCTTGCGCGCGGTGGAGTGGGTAGAGCGGGCAAGATCAGAAGATCGCGAGGCAAGCTCGCTCCTACAGGGCGTGGCGCTCAAGGTTGGGATTGGCAGTGTGTTGGCCGTAAAATCCTCTCGCGCGGTGTAATGGGTAGAGCGGGCAAGATCAGAAGATCGCGAGGCAAGCTCGCTCCTACAGTTTGAACTGTCCACAAAAAAGGCGACCCGAAGGTCGCCTTTTGCATCACTCATTCAAACATTGCCCATCAGAACTCGTGATCGGCGTTGTCCGGGTTCAGGTCGGTAATGCCCAGCTTGCCGGCTGCTTGCTCGATAGCGCCGGTCTGTTTGACCAGGGCGGCGATGGCGTCGCGCACCACCTGGTTGCCTTTTTCGTTGTCGGCAGCAATCAACTGGTCGTAGTGCTCGCCCTTGTCGGCGAGGTCGACCATGACCTGGATCTTGGCTTCAGTGTCGGCCAGGTCGGATTTCAGCGTGGCGTCTGTGGCCGGGTCGATGGCAACCACCAGCGACGACAGGCTTGGGCCGGTCATTTTGGTGCCGTCTGTGCGTACGTATTCACCCAGGTACACGTTACGAATGCCTTTGGCATCGTAGAAATGCGAGTTGTGGGTGTTGTCGCTGAAGCAATCTTGTTCGTCTTCAGGGGAGTTGGCTTCCAGCGACACTTTCATGCGCTCGCCTGCCAGTTCGCCCAACGACAGGCTACCCATGCCGAACAGCATTTTGCGCAGGCCGTTTTTGGCAGGTTCTGCTTCCAGCGAGGCGCGGTAGTTGTCAGGCACGTTTGGCGCCCAGTTACCGACCATTTCCGTCAGGTCGTTGACCAGCAGTTGGGTCACCGCCTTCAGGTAGGCACGGCGGCGGTCGTTGTGGCCGCCGGTAGCACCTTCGCCTTCCAGGTAATCAGATGCAGGGCGGTCACCTGCGCCCGGGCCGGTACCGTTCAGGTCCTGGCCCCACAGCAGGAATTCAATGGCGTGGTAGCCGGTGGCGACGTTGGCTTCGGAACCGCCCAGTTCATTGAGACTGGCCAGGGTTTCCGGGGTGATTTGCGTCACGTCGATTTTGTCTTCGCCCACCTGGATCTGGGTGTTGGCGATAATGTTGGCATTGGCAGCCGGGTTGCCCAGCGCACCCGCATAGCTGGAGTCAACGTAGTCGATCAGGCCTTCGTCCAGCGGCCAGGCGTTCACTTGGCCTTCCCAGTCATCAATGATGGTGTTGCCGAAGCGGAACACTTCGCTTTGCAGGTAAGGCACGCGAGCTGCAATCCAGGCCTCACGGGCAGCTTTCAAGGTGTCGGCATTGGGGTTGGCGAGGAATGTGTCGATAGTGGTTTGCAGCGTTTTAGCCGTGGATTCGGAGTCGCTGTACACCGCGTGCACCATGTCGGCGTAATGCGCGACAACGGCTTTGGCGGCGGCGTCATCAACTTGGGTAGCCGTGGCGTCAGTGGCTGGCGTAGCAGGAGTGGTCGCTGCGGCTGGCGTAGGTGCTGTGGCTGTTTTTTCTTTGTCTTTGTCGCCGCAACCGGCGAGTGAAATTGCTATGGCCAGCAGACTGGCGGTAGCCAGGGGCATACGAATCATGGGCGAACATCCTGCTTCGAGAGGTGGGACAAGCATGCGACGGCACGCAAAACGTGCAACATGATGCGAAAGATATGCATTTTGTGTAAAGGGTTATGGTTGTAAATATTTCCTATTTACTAATGCGCCAAGGCCACGGCCTGCATGACTTAAGCAAAAATCTTGAAACATAAAATTACATATTAAGTGCGTTATTGCGCTGGGCCTGTTTCAGATAAACGCCTAATTCCCGCGCTCCCAGCGGTTTGCTGTACAGATAGCCTTGGCCTTCATGGCACCCTTCTGTGATCACATACGTTTCCTGTTCGAGGGTTTCGACGCCCTCTGCAATCACTTGCATGCCCAAGCTTTTACCCAGTTGGATAATGGCGCGCACGATGGTGGAATCGTCGTCATCGTCAAACAGATCCTGGACGAAGCTCTTGTCGATCTTGATCTTGTCCAATGGCAGGCTTTTGAGATAACTCAGCGATGAATAACCGGTGCCGAAGTCATCAATGGCAATCAGCGCGCCGGAGCGGCGCAGGTTCAGCAGGTGCTGGGCGGCGGTGTTGATGTCTTCCATCAGGCTGGTCTCCGTCACTTCCAGCTCAAGACTGCCGGGTGGCAAGCGGTACATCTGCAACAGGTTATTCACCACCCGGGGCAGCTCGGCGTGGTGCAACTGTACGGTCGAGAGGTTGACCGCCATGCGCAATTCGGTGAACCCCTGATCATGCCATTCGCGTAGCTGGCAACAGGCTTGATCCAGTACCCACTCGCCAATGTCGATGATGCTGCCATTGGCTTCTGCCAACGGGATAAACAGGTCGGGCGGGATCATGCCGTGCTCGGGGTGCTGCCAGCGCAGCAAGGCTTCGACCCCGACCACGCGGTGGTCGCTGTAGCGGATCTGCGGTTGATAGGCCAGGTACAACTGGTTGCCGAGCAGGGCCTCTCGCAGGTCTTTTTCCAGCTCGCGACGGCGGCGCATTTCGCGGTCCACGCTGGCGATATAAAACTGGTAGCGCCCCCGTGAGCGGCTCTTGGCCAGCGTCATGGTCTGCTCGGCCTTTTGCAGCAACTGCTCGGAGGTGTCGCTGTCTTCGGGGAACAGCGTGATCCCGATGGTGGCGCGCAAGCGGATGTTTTGCTGACCGACACTGAACGGCTTTTCCAGGTCATCCAGAATGCGTTGTGCCAACTCGGCGGCTTCATAGGGCTGCTCGATATGGGCCTGCACCAGAGCGAACTGATCACCGCCCAGACGCGCCAGCGCCCCCAGGCTATCGCTGTGGGCGCGCAGGCGGTCGGTCAAGGCTTGCAGCAACTGGTCGCCAGTCTGATAACCGAATTGCTCGTTGATGCCCTTGAAATCGTCCAGGCCAACACACAGCACGGCAACGCGGCGTTGAGAGCGGCCAGCCTCCACCAGAATCTTGCTCAGATGGGTTTGCAGTTGCTGACGATTCGCCAGCCCGGTCAGGAAGTCGTACTGGGCCATGCGCAGCAAGGAGCTTTCAGCTTCGTGGCGCAAATGCGCGTTGCGCTCTATCGAGGCCAGCAACTGGTTGGCGGTGTTGACCCAGACCCCCAGTTCATTGGATTCGTGGCCTTTGAGTTGCGGGATCAAATGCGCGCTGGGGTGATCCGGGTTGATGCTGGTCAGGTGCTGGATCATTTTCGACAGGGGTTTGGTCAGCAACCAGTGATAAATCAGGTACAGCACCAGGCTCATCAGCAGCGCTCGCAACACGCCCGAGAGCAGCAGGGCGCCGGCGTTGGTCAAGAAGCCTTGGCCGTAGGTGGCGGTGTCGAGCGTAATGCTCAGGTCGCCGTAGTATTCCTGGTCTGTGCCCGTACCCACCAACGGCGTCTTGAAGGAGCGTTCCTGGCCCAGAATGGCGTCAGTCAGCCATCGGCTTGAGGTGTCTTGCAGAGGGCGGATCTTTTCTGCGAGCAAGGCTCCACTCGGTGGGCCGATCGATGCCTGGCGGATCGCCGTGTTCTGAAACAACCCCTCGATGACCTGCATCGCCATTTCCCGGTCCAGGCTATACAGCGCTTGGGTGGATGGGTCGCGGAACATGTTGAGGGTCCGCCTAGCGTCTTCGTTGACCGCTTGGCGCGTTAGATAAGCGTCGAACACAATTTGTGCGCAGCCCAACACTGCGCCCACGATCAATGCTGAAAGCAACACGATCCGGAGTAGTTTGATCGACAAGCTGTTCTTGAATTCCAGCTTCAAAGGGTCATTCCTTGTTTCTTGCCGACATATCTGAGGTCATGGGGGCGGGTAAGTGTTCATCTGATTGGTGGGCGCTACCCCGGGGCTTGGGCACTGGCCTATGTGTCGGTCCGCTGTGGACTTAACTTGAGGCGTCGAATGAAAAAAACATAAGAGTGATAGTAGTCTGAAGAGCCGTTGCCACGCACTTTTACGTGGGCCAAAAAAAACCCGGCAAAGCCGGGTTTTTTTTAACTGAAGTCAGTTTCAGGCAGTGAAGGTTTTGCCTTCGAACTGCTCAGCAACGAACTTCCAGTTAACGATGTTCCAGAACGCCTCAACATACTTCGGACGCACGTTGCGGTAGTCGATGTAGTAAGCGTGTTCCCAAACGTCGCAGGTCAGCAGCGGGGTGTCGCCGCTGGTCAGCGGGTTGCCGGCGCCGATGGTGCTGGCCAGGGCCAGGGAACCGTCAGCCTTCTTCACCAGCCAGCCCCAGCCGGAGCCGAAAGTGCCGATGGAGGTTTTGCTGAATTCTTCTTTGAACTTCTCGAACGAACCGAAAGAAGCGTTGATGGCTTCAGCCAGAGCGCCGGTAGGCTCGCCGCCGCCGTTTGGCGACAGGCAGTTCCAGTAGAACGTGTGGTTCCACACTTGAGCGGCGTTGTTGAAGATACCGCCCGAAGAGGTTTTAACGATCTCTTCCAGGGTTTTGCCTTCGAACTCGGTGCCTGGCACCAGGTTGTTCAGGTTCACGACGTAGGTGTTGTGGTGCTTGTCGTGGTGATACTCCAGGGTTTCCTTGGAGATGTGCGGCTGCAAGGCATCGTGGGCGTACGGCAGCGGCGGCAATTCGAAAGCCATGTTGATTCTCCTAATCAGGTCAGTTGCGGTGAGCGCAAGGCCGATCACGGGCGGCCAAACACGCGCCGTGGAGTTTGTACTCTTTGCGGCGCAAGCGTTGGATCATAGCACCGGGGTTGCGGCATAACCACGCGACAACTGTGTGGAATAGACGTTTCAGCGAGATTGATTCAAAAACTCGATGTTTTCTCAGACCCTCGAAATGAGCTTGCGAACGCGCCGTGCAACACTCAACCCGCCACGATCAACTGCACCGCCACCGCGTACATCATTACCGCCACCATCAGATCGAGCAGGCGCCAGGTGCCGGGGCGGGCCAGCCAGGGCGCGAGCCATGCGGCGCCCAGCGCCAGGGTGAAGAACCACATCAGCGAGGCACTCGCCGCCCCTACTACGTAGGCGCCGGGCACGCTTTGCTGCGCGCCGAGGGAGCCGATCAGCAACACGGTATCCAGGTAAACGTGCGGGTTAAGCAGCGTCACCGCCAACGCGCTGAGCATCACCGCCTTGAGTGAACGCGCCGTTTGCCCTGCGGACTGTTCAAGGCTGGACGCCGAAAAGGCGCGGCGCAGCGCCTGGGTGCCGTACCACAACAAAAACACCGCACCGCCCCAGCGCGCCACACTCAGCAACACCGGGTTTTGCGCCAGAATCGTCGCCAGCCCAAAGACCCCGGCCGCCACCAGCAACGCATCGCAAATCACACAAAAAGCTGCCACGGGCAGGTGATGTTCACGGCGCAAGCTTTGCGCCAGCACGAAAGCGTTTTGGGTACCGATTGCCATAATCAGCCCGAACGCGACCAACAGGCCATTCACGTAGCTTTGCCACATAAGAAATACTCGCCGAACTGCATCACAAGAGAGGTTGATGCTGGCTATTGTCCGAGGCTTGGCTGTATAAGAAAAACCAATATTGCTGATCGCCCATTAGGAAAACTGATGTTCGACTATAAATTGCTTTCGGCTTTGGCCGCCGTGGTAGAGCAGGCCGGTTTTGAACGTGCAGCGCAGGTGCTGGGGCTGTCACAATCGGCTATTTCCCAGCGCATCAAACTCTTGGAAGCTCGTGTCGGGCAGCCCGTGCTGGTGCGCGCCACGCCACCCAGCCCAACGGACATCGGTCGGCGTTTGCTCAACCATGTGCAGCAAGTGCGCTTGCTGGAGCGCGACCTGCAAAGCGTTGTCCCGGCGCTGGACGATGAAGGCCTGCCCGAGCGGCTGCGGATCGCCTTGAATGCCGACAGCCTGGCCACATGGTGGGCACAGGCCTTGGGAGATTTCTGCGCTGAGCACCATTTGTTACTGGATCTGGTGGTGGAAGACCAGACCGTTGGCCTCAAGCGCATGCGCGCGGGCGAAGTGGCGGCTTGCCTGTGTGCCAGCGAGCGCCCGGTGGCGGGCGCGCGCAGTGTGTTGCTGGGCGCCATGCGTTATCGCGCCATGGCCAGCCCGGCATTTATTGAACGGTATTTTGCGCAGGGGGTGATTGCTGCACGGTTGCCCAAAACCCCGGCAGTGGTGTTTGGCCCTGATGATTTTTTACAACATCGGTACCTGGCGGCACTGGGCGTGGACGGTGGTTTCGAGCACCATCTGTGCCCCTCATCAGAAGGGTTTCTGCGCCTGACTGAGGCCGGGTTGGGTTGGGGACTGATTCCCGAGCAGCAAGCGGCTGAGCAACTGGCCAGTGGCGCGTTGGTTGAGCTTTTGCCCGATAAACCGATAGACGTGCCATTGTACTGGCATCATTGGCGCAATGGTGGGCAAGTGCTGGAAGCGCTGACGGCACATTTATCTCGCTCGGCATCACGTTGGTTAGTGCCTTTGGCCTGACGACCGACGTTTAAACAGCAGGCAACAAGACTTACAGCATTTGGAGCAATTGATGAAGATTCTGGTCACCGGCGCGAGCGGCTTTATTGGCGGACGCTTTGCGCGTTTTGCCTTGGAGCAGGGCTTTGACGTGCGGGTCAGCGGGCGTCGAGCCGAAGGTGTTGAGCATCTGGTGCGGCGCGGTGCTGAATTTATCCAGGGTGATTTGACCGATGGCCTGTTGGTGCGTGACTTGTGCGTCGATGTCGATGTGGTGGTGCATTGCGCAGGGCATGTTGGCGCCTGGGGGCGTTATCAGGACTTCTTCCGCGACAACGTGCTGGTCACTGAAAACGTGGTCGAAGCGTGCTTGAAACAACGGGTTAGACGCCTGGTGTATCTGTCTTCGGCTTCGCTGTACTTTGACGGCAACCCGCATCTGGGGCTGACAGAAGAGCAGGTTCCGCGACGTTTCAAGCATCCCTATGCCGAGACCAAGTTCCTGGCCGAGCAAAGAGTCTTTGGCGCACAGGAATTCGGTCTCGAAGTGATTGCCCTGCGCCCGCGTTTTGTCACGGGTGCCGGGGACATGAGCCTGTTCCCGCGGCTGCTGGAACTGCAACGCAAAAATCGCGTAGCGATCATTGGCAATGGCCTGAACAAGGTCGACTTCACCAGCATCCAAAACCTTAACGACGCGCTGATGAGCAGCGTCCTGGTGAGTGGCTCGGCCTTGGGCAAGGCCTACAACATCAGCAATGGCGCGCCGATCCCTTACTGGGATGTGGTCAATTACGTGATGCGCCAGGTGAACGTGCCGCCCGTTACCCGTTATCGTGGATACGCCATGGCTTATGGCGTGGGCGCGCTGAGCGAGGTCGGCTGTAAACTGTGGCCCGGGCAACCGGCACCGACGCTGTCGCGTTTGGGCGTACAGATGATGAACAAAGACTTCACCCTCGACATCAGCCGGGCCCGGCATTACCTCGACTACGACCCCAAGGTCAGCCTGTGGGCGGCCCTGGATGAGTTTTGCGGTTGGTGGAAAGCGCAGCATTAAGCAACGGCTAGCTTCAAACGGTAAGCGGCAAGCTGCAAGTTTGTGGGCGCATGCTTTAAGCTTGCGGCCTGAAGTTTGCCGCTTGTAGCTTTTAAGGACTTTCAATGCGTAACGACTCACGAGACGACTTCGACAATGTTCCGACGCTGCGCGCCGATGCAGATGACCATGATGAGTTGGCGTCGACGGGCGGGGCACGTGAGCGTACTGCGGTTTATTCGCGCAGCACGCCGGTGACTAAGGCCAAGGGGCCAAGCACGGGGCCTTTGTGGGCGTTGATCCTGGCTGTGTTGCTGGCCTTTGGCGGCCTGGCCTGGTGGAGTTTTCAACAAATTTCGTTGATGGAGCAGCAACTGGTCGCCACCCAGGAAAGTTTTGCCCGCATCAGTGAGGAAGCAGCGGGGCGTTTGCAGGCTATTTCGGGCAAGGTGGTGGCCAGCGAGTCGACTCTCAACAGCGGCAGTGAAGCCCTGAAATTGCAGATCAAGCAGCTCGAAGATCAGCTCGCCGAACAAACAAAGCACCAGCAGGGATTGGTGGCGGGGCAGATGGGCGACCTTGACCAGCGCTTTGAGCAAATCAATGCCGCGATGGTGCTGCAAGTAAACGCGCAGAAAGAAACCCAGACCCAGCTTGAGAACGACCTCAAGGCCATGGGCGCGGAATTGGCCACCTTGAAGGCCACCGTTGCGCAGCAGGCAGGTGAAGTAAGCACCTTGAAAAAGCAGGGTAATCCGAACGATGCCTTGAAGAGCCTGGAGCAAGACGTGATCGTGCTCAAAAGCCAGCTGGAAAATCGTCCGGCTGCGTCCCAAGGTCCCAATAATGCTGAGTTCGACGTGTTTCGTGCGCAAGTGACACGCAACATCACCACCCTGCAGAGCCAGATCCAGAACCTGCAAAAACAGATCAGCGCCCGGCCATGACCCGTTTGCCCAAACCCCTGAAGCGAGCTTGCTTGCGATCCTTTGAACTTTAAAAGATCGCGAGCATGCTCGCTCCTGCAAGGGAGCAGGCAGTTACTGCGCTTTATCCCCGCGACCGCGCAGCACCTGATTGGGCATCACTAGGGCTGCGATCAACCCCAACAGTGAAATGGCCGCGCTGACCAGCAGCAAGTGGCGGAAGGTCATCAGCAACTCACCGCGCAAGAGCTCCAGTGCCGGGCCTTGTACGGCGTTCAGACCGTCGAGCAGCGCATTGCCCGAGCTGCCTTCACCCAGCAACGGCTGGCCGCCCGCCGGAGTCAGTAATGACTCATGCAGCAAGGCCAGCAGCAAGGCCGACATCAGCGCCACACCCACGGCGCCACCCAGTGAGCGGAACAGGTTAGTGGTGCTGGTAGCAACGCCAATATCCGACTGCTGCACCGAGTTTTGAGCGCCCACCAGCGACGTCGGGAACTGCAGCCCAGAAGCAATTCCGCTCAGCAACATAAACACGCCACTCAACAGTTCGGCGTTCGGTGGGCTGAAGGCCATGCCGGCAATGGCGCAGGGCATGAGAATCGCCCCGCTCAGGATCATCGGTTTGTAATACCCGGTCACGGAGGTCATCCGCCCGGCAAAGTAAGCGCCGATCGGCAGGCCCATTGCCAGTGGCAGCAAATGCAGAGCCGCACTGTCAGCCCCGGCGCCGGTGATGCTCTGGTAACGCAACGGCAGCAGCACAATCAGTGAAATAGCCTGGAAACTGGTGAAGAAAATGGTGCACCAGCACAAGACCGCGTTGCGGTTGGCAAACAGGTGCATTGGCAGCAAAGGCTCCAGGGTGCGTCGTTCGTGCCACACAAACAGCACCAGCGCGACCAGTGCCGCCGCCAGCAGGCTCAGCACCTGATCATCGCGCCAGCTGTGGCCCTGGCCAATAAAAGTAATGCCCAGCAGCAGCGACGTCAGGCCGACAATCATCAGCACCGTGCCGACGTAGTCGATAATCGGCTTGCGCTGCGGGACAGGCAGCCCGATCAGCGTGCGATAAGCCGTCAGCCACGCCACCAGGCCCAGTGGCAAGTTGATCAGGAACACCCAGCGCCAGGACAAATACTCGGTCATGTAGCCGCCCAGTACCGGCCCGGCGACGCTGGCCACGGCGTACATGCTGCTGAAATACCCTTGATAGCGGCCGCGCTCGCGGGGCGGGACGATGTCACCAATGATTGCCTGGCTGACCGAGATCATTCCGCCGGCGCCGATCCCTTGAATGATCCGCGCCAGCACCAGTTGCTCCATGTTCTGCGCGAGCCCGCAAAACAACGACGCCAGGGTAAACACGCCCATCCCAAACAGCATCAGGCGCCTGCGCCCGTACAAATCGCCGAGTTTGCCGTAAATCGGTACGGCCACGGTCATGGCCACCATATAGCCGGAAATCACCCAGGCCAGTTGGCTGACATCTTTGAACTGCGCAGAAATGGCCGGGATCGACACGGCGACGATGGTCTGGTCCAGCGCCCCCAGAAAAATAGCCAGCATCAGGGCAACCAGAATGCTGCGAATGGCGGGTTTGGATTGTGGAGGCTGGTTAAGACTGGTCACGAAGTACACCTGCGGGCATCGAACGTGGGGCGGGATGCCCGCGATTGTACTCGATAGCCTGCTATTCGATAGCTTCGTAAGTAAGGCCGCCGTCATTTTTCACACAGAGTCTGCCCACCGTTGGCGTCACCTGAGTGTGGTAAACATCGACGTGCAGTGCCCGCCAAAACAACTGGCTGTCAGCCCTGTCGACATTCGCGTTTGCTCGGCGCGATAGCAGGCGCCAGCAAACAGTACAGCGGCAGCAAAAATAATGAACACGGTTATGCATCTTGTTTTTGTTTGAGTGGTCATGGCTTATCTCTCTCCTGTCATTCACGGAGTCAGACCTAGACTTCACACCCTTAAGGCTAGCTCAGCCCAGCGCACTTGCCATGTCCGTAGCACGAGCGGTCAAGGCCCTGTTCATCCCTCACAACCCCTTGTCCCACCACGGTTCTTCAGTGAAGCGCTCGGCGAGAAAGTCGAGCATGCTGCGCAGCGTGGCGGGCATGTGCTTGCGCGAGGCGTACACGGCATAAATGTTCATTTGCAAAGGCTCCGCTTGCGGCAGTAAGCGCACCAGCTCACCACTGCGCACATGGCACCCCGCCAGGTAGCTGGGCAGCAGCGAGACCCCAGCCCCCGCCAGGGTGGCTCTGAGCAAGGTGCTGGCTTCGTTGGCGCTGATATTGCCTTGCACGGGGACCGACACGGCTTCACCTTCCACAGTGAAATGCCACTGGCTCTTGCCGTAGTAAGCATGGCTCAGGCAGTTGTGCAGGCTCAGGTCATCGACCTGTTGCGGCGCAGGGTGCTCGCTCAGATAAGCGGGCGAGGCACAGAGCACGGAGCGACACACGGTCAGCTTGCGGGCGATCAGGCTCGGGTCCAGATCGTTGCTGGTTCGAATGGCCAGGTCGATACGTTCGTCCACCAGGTGAACCGTGCGGTCGAGCATTTGCAGGTCAATGTTGACCTCGGGATAGCGGCGCACGTATTCGGTCATGGCACAGGCCAGTTGAGCCTGGCCGAAGGAGGTGCTGACGCTGATGCGCAGTAACCCGCGTGGCGCCGCATCGGGCGTGCTGACAGCCGCTTGCAGGTCGTCCGCCAGCTCCAGCAACTGGCGACAACGGGGCAGGGTTTCGTTGCCGGCGGCGGTCAGGCTGAGTTTGCGTGTGGTGCGATGCATCAAGCGCGCACCGACCCATTCTTCCAGTTCAGCCAAATAGCGTGACACCACCGGGCGTGATAGGTCCAGGTGGTCGGCAGCGGCCGACTGGCTGCCCAGATCGACGACGGTTACAAACACACGCATTGCAATTAAACGATCCATGATCTGCCCGATTACTGAAACAAACTATGTCGAAGCATCGCATTTTTTGTCGTCTATTGTGCGTCTAAGCTCTGTCCATCGCTGACCCTTGCCACAGGAAGTTGCCATGACCGTATTGTCCGCTGTCCGCCGTTTTTGCCTGAGTGCGGTTGTACTCGGACTCACTGCGCATGCCGTCGCCGCGCCAGCGCCGTTGAGCCTGGATGTCTACAACCCTGGTGCTTCGGCGATTTTCCCGGTGTCGTCGGTCCTGGTCAGCGGCGAGAAAGACGCGATTCTGGTTGATGCACAGTTCTCCAGGGCTCAGGCCCAGCAGGTGGTCGACAAGATTCGCGCCAGTGGCAAACACCTTACGACCATTTACATCAGCCACGGCGACCCCGATTACTACTTTGGCCTGGACACCCTGACCCGGGCGTTCCCCGACGCCAAGGTGCTGGCCTCGGCGCCGACGGTGGCGCACATCGAGCAAACCAAAGACGCCAAGTTGGCGTACTGGGGCCCGCAAATGGGCGCTGATGTGCCAAGCAAGCTGATCGTGCCGAAAGTCATGAAGGGCAACACGCTGGAGCTTGAAGGCAATGAGCTGGACATCGTGGGCCTGACCGGGCGCCAACCCGAGCGCACATTTGTCTGGATTCCTTCGCTCAAGGCCGTGGTCGGTGGCGTGGTAGTGGCCGATAACCTGCACGTATGGATGGCTGACACGCAAACACCGCAGTCGCACCGGCAATGGTTGTCTACCCTCAAACGCATCGCCAGTCTGCAACCGGATATCGTCGTGCCAGGGCATTACCTGGGCGACAACGACCGGTCATTGAAGTCGGTGAACTTCACCCGCGATTACATCAAGGCCTTTGATGAAGAAACCCTCAAAGCCAAGAGCGCGGATGAACTGATTGCTGCGATGAAAAAACGCTATCCAGATCTGGGTGAAGAAGCTTCGCTGGAACTGAGCGCCAAAGTGGCGAAAGGCGAAATGAAGTGGTGATTTAAAACGACCCTTACCCCCGCCTCTTCCAAAGGCAGAGGGCGCAAATTGCCGGTGTTCATGAACTGTTCGGCGGTCTGTGCCTTCTTCTTTTGGGCGAGGCAGGGGAAACCTAATCAATCCATCGGGAGAACATCATGAGCAAGATTGCAATTATCGGAGCGACTGGCCGCGCAGGCAGTCAACTGCTGGAAGAAGCGCTGCGTCGTGGGCACCAAGTGACCGCGATTGCTCGCCATGCATCGTCCAAAATCGGTCAGCGGGATGGCGTTGTGGCAAAGGACGTTGATGTCAACGATGCTTCGGCGCTGCAAGACGCATTGGCCGGCAGCGACGTGGTGCTCAGCGCTGCGCATTTCTCGACCTTGCCAGCATCGGCGATTATCGAGCCGGTGAAAAAGGCCGGGATCAAGCGTCTGTTGGTGGTAGGTGGGGCGGGTTCGCTGCTGTTGCCGGATGATACCCGCGTCATCGACAGCGAGGGCTTTCCCGAAGCGTACAAGCCAGAAGCCACGGCGGGCGGCGAGTACCTGGACACCTTGCGCAAAGAGCACGATCTGGACTGGACCTTCCTGTCGCCGTCGGCCGAGTTTGTGGAAGGCGAACGCACCGGCCACTACCGTTCGGGCAAAGACCATTTGCTGTTCGATAAAGACGGTAAAAGTTGGATCACCTTCGCCGACTACGCCATAGCCCTGCTGGACGAAGTTGAAAACCCCCAGCACTCACGCCAGCGCTTCACCGTAGGCTACTAACCAACATCCCTGCAGGAACGAGCTTGCCGCGCGATCTTTTGATCTTTAAACGCGGCAGGCCCGCTCCTACACAGGATTTGCATCATTGCGAGCCTGCACGACCAGCCAGTCCATCAATTCGCGCAAGGGCTCTGGCGTCTCTTTGCTGGGTGAACTCACCAGCATGTAGGCCGCTCCGGTCCGTACCGTCAAATCAAACGGCATTGCCAGCCGTCCCGCCTTCAGGTCTTCGCCGATCAACGAGTAATCGCCCATCGCGACGCCGCTGCCTTGAGCAGCCACCGTCATGGCCAGGTCCAGGGTGTCAAAGTACTGGCTCTGGCGAATGGCCGATGCCTCGAGTCCCGCCACGCTGAGCCACTGAGTCCAGTCCTGCTGGTCTCGGCTGGGGTGCAAAAAGGTGTGCTGTTCAAGGTCGCGCAAGCGGTTGATGGCGTCCGGGCCTTCCAGCAGGTGCGGCGCGCAGACGGGTGTGAGCAGCTCGTCGAACAGATGATGGCCGACCCGCTTTGGCCCGGGTTGCGCGCTGTACACCACCGCCGCATCGAAGGTTTCACGTCGAAAATCAATGCCATGGTGCACGCTGCTGGTCAGTTCTACTGGTACGTCCGGGCGCAGTTTTTGCCACGCCATCAACTTGGGCAGCAGCCAGCGCAGCATGCAGGTCGGCGCTTTGATTTGCAGGGGCGTGCGGCGGATGCTGGCGTGCTCGACCGCTTCGCCGATCAGGTCGAAGACCTGCTCGATACGCGGGTAAAGCGCCAGGCCCTGTTCAGTCAGGCTCAGACCACGAGCCTGACGATGAAACAACGCATAACCCAAGTGCTGCTCAAGGCCGGCGATTTGCCGGCTCACGGCGCCCTGGGTGATGTGCAACTGTTCACCTGCGTGGGTGAAATTGCAGCAGCGGGCGGTGATCAAAAACGTGTGCAGCGCAGGCAGCGGCGGTAGGCGTTTCATGTTGAACCAAGCCATGATTTCAGGACATGGCTAGTATGAGCAGGTTTGCGTTGTGTCCGCCACCTGCGCTCGCTTCAATGGCGCATCACTCGAACAACAAGAGGGCAGTATCGATGGCAACGTGCGGCGAAGTATTGGTCAAGTTGCTGGAAGCGTACGGGGTTGAGCAGGTATTCGGTATCCCCGGCGTACACACCGTTGAGTTGTACCGTGGGCTGGCCAGCTCGCCAATCAACCACGTGACCCCGCGCCATGAACAAGGCGCAGGCTTTATGGCTGATGGCTATGCGCGCACCAGCGGCAAACCGGGGGTGTGTTTCATCATCACCGGGCCAGGCATGACCAACATCACCACGGCGATGGGCCAGGCGTACGCAGACTCGATTCCGATGCTGGTGATCTCCAGCGTGCAATCACGCAGCCAGTTGGGTGGCGGGCGCGGCAAGTTGCATGAACTGCCGAACCAAAGTGCGCTGGTGGCGGGCGTTGCCGCGTTTTCCCACACGCTGATGTCGGCAGCTGAATTGCCGGCAGTGCTGGCGCGTGCCTTTGCGCTGTTCCAGGCCGGTCGTCCACGCCCGGTGCACATTGAGATCCCGTTGGATGTGCTGGTCGAAAATGCCGATGCCTTGCTCGCCAGTCTGCCGGTGAACATTGCCCGCCCCGGGGCGGCTCCAGCGGCCGTTGAGCAGATGAGCCAGCGCCTGATCGAAGCCAAGCGGCCGCTGATTCTGGCCGGTGGCGGGGCAATCGATGCCGCGCCGGCCCTGCTGCAACTGGCTGAACGCTTGGGCGCGCCCGTGGCGCTGACCATCAATGCCAAAGGCATGCTGCCTTCCAGTCACCCGTTGCTGATCGGCTCCACGCAAACCCTGGTGCAGACCCGCGCTTTGGTGGCCGAAGCCGATGTGGTGTTGGCGATTGGCACCGAGTTGGCCGAAACCGATTACGACGTGACCTTTGCCGGAGGTTTTGAGATCCCCGGCGCATTGCTGCGCATCGACATCGACCCGGATCAGACCGTGCGCAATTACTCGCCCGCACTGGCGCTGGTGGCCGACGCGCAATTGGCCGCCGAAGCCTTGCTGGCGCGTATCAGCGCCCACGCCTTGCCCGAGCGCCAGGCCGACTGGGGCGCTACACGTGCCGCACGCCTGAACAACGCATTGGCCGAGAGCTGGGATGAGCCGACTCGCGCGCAAACGCACTTTTTGCAGACCGTTTTTGATGTGCTGCCCGATGCCGTGTGCGTCGGTGATTCGACCCAACCGGTGTACACCGGCAACCTGATGTTCAACCCTGAGCAACCGCGTCGCTGGTTCAACTCATCGACTGGCTACGGCACCCTCGGCTATGCCTTGCCAGCCGCCATCGGTGCGTGGCTGGGGCGTTGTGCCCAAGGGCGCACGCCGGGCCCGGTGCTGTGCCTGATCGGGGATGGCGGCTTGCAGTTCACCTTGCCGGAACTGGCCAGTGCCGTTGAAGCGCGCACGCCGATCATCGTGCTGCTGTGGAACAACCAAGGCTATGGCGAAATCAAGAAGTACATGGTCAATCGCGATATTGAGCCTGTGGGCGTCGACATCTACACCCCGGACCTGATCGGCGCCGCCAAAGCGCTGGGCTGCCAGGCTATTGCCGTTGAAGGCGAAGCGCAATTACGTGCGGCACTGGCCAAGGCTGCCGGGCACCAGGGGCCGACCGTGATTGAGATCGACGAGCAGCACTGGCAACACTCGTTGGCGTTATAAGCTCTTGCGCAGGCGCGCCAGATCCCGTGCGGGCGGCGCGCCAAACTGGCGACTGTATTCGCGGCTGAATTGCGAGGCGCTTTCATAGCCCACGCGATACCCGGCCGCCGAGGCGTCCAGCCCTTCACTGAGCATCAGGCGGCGCGCTTCGTTGAGGCGCAGCTGCTTTTGATACTGCAATGGGCTCATGGCCGTCATGGCCTTGAACCGATGATGCAACGTTGACACGCTCAAATTGGCTTCACGGGCCAGGTTGTCGATGCGCAACGGCTGCTCGAAATGATCGTTGAGCCAGGAAATCGCACGGCTGACGCGGTGGGTCTGGCTGTTCTCGCTGGCAATTTCGTACAAGCGATAACCCTGCGGACTGCGCAGTAGACGGTACAAAATCTCACGTCGGATCAGAGGCGCCAGCATGGCAATGTCTTTCGGTGTGTCGAGCAGGCGCGTCAGGCGCAGCAACGCGTCCAGCATGGGCGGGTCTAGCGGCTCAACGTACAACCCGCAGCCAGCAGGGCGTGACGGCACGCCCATGGGGCCGGCGTCGCTGAGCAGCGTGGTGATTTCTGCCGGTTCGATATCCAGGCGCAACGCCAGGATGGGCTTGTGGGGCGAAACCTCAAGCACGCGGCCGCTGATGGGCATCGACACCGAGACGACCAGGTAATTGAGTGGGTCGTAAGCGAAGTATTCATCGCCCAAGCGCACTTCCTTATTGCCCTGCGCCATCACGCACAGCGCCGGTTTGGGCAGGCTGGGTGAAAAGCCGCTGGGCTGGCTGTAGCGCGACAGGAAAAACGCCTGGATGCGGGTCTCATACGAGCCGTCCTGCGGGGTGTGGCGGCTAATCAGGTCGGCCAGTTCCACGCGCTGTTTTTCGAGCGCGCTGTCGAGCGCAGGTCGCGGTGATTCTGACAGAGACATGGGGAGGCGTCCTCGAACAAGCAGTTGAAGGTTCACAGCTTAAATTTGTGCAAGGCACACGGGTAGCCAATTTCTGCTCAAGACTTGCCTGATCCTGTCAGCGTGGGCCTGCGGCTGCCCACATAAGCCGATACAGCGAAGCTAACTTGCTCGAAATTCTGATCGGCGGTGCACTGCGTCCGTCTTGATGAACGAATGAATCGATCGGTGATTTTGCAGAATCGTGCAAGTCTGGGGCAGGAATCGACTAACGGCCTTGAGCGGCGGGCCTTAAGCTTTGAACCTTCCCCTCACGCCACTTTTCTCTGTGGAGGCCTCCATGCCCCAGTCCTATGCCGTCAGTCACATGACCCTGGTTCGCGCGCGCGCAGGGTGTTCGGCCCAGGTTCATGCATGCTTGAAGCCATTGGTCGAACCGTCACTGCAAACTCCCGGCTGCCTGCACTTTACACTCATGCATTGCGACAGTGACCCGCTGCTATGGCATGTCGCGGGCTATTGGGAAGACGAATGTGCGATGCAGGCCTACTTCAACTCGCCGTTGATGGACGTGTTCAGCGCGTTGCTCAACCACGATGTGGTCGATAGCCTGGATTTCCAGACCTTCAATGCCTATGAAAGCGCGCAGATGCGCAAGCGCGCCAGCTAAACGGGTATAGAATGGCGGCTTTTTCTCTGCCCGGAATGTGAAGCATGGCGCGTAAAGAGTTTGAGCAGTTTGAAGCAGTATCAGCCGTAGTCCCGGTACAAATGGGTGTCGCAGGTGCTTACCATGCCGCCATTGCGGTCAAAGCCTTGTACGAAGGCGGGGCACCGCGCTTTCACACAGTCAGCAACGAGCAGGTCTTCGCCACTGCCACGGCAGCCGATGCCGCAGCGGTAGAGCAATTGGAACGTCTGCGAGACGTCACAGCAGACGGTGAGCTGGTCTGGTAATTACTTTGGGCGGTGCATCTGGAAGCGTGCTTCTGGGCCCAGCTGGAAATAGTCCGCCGGGCCACCGCCGCGCAAAATAGGTTCAGCGGCGGCGGTGTCGTAAACGCCGTTGTTGAGCAGATGCCTGGCGATATGCACCGCCACCACTTCCCCCAAAATCAGCCAGCTGGGTACCCGTTCTTTGTCGGCCCGTTGCAACTGGATGATCTGGGTCACTTTGCATTCAAACGACACCGGCGTTTCAGCCACCCGTGGCACGCTGACTACGCGTGACGCCACTGTGGTCAAGCCTGACAGCGCAAACTCATCCACTTCCGGGCCTACGGGCGCGCAGCTCTGGTTCATGGCCTCGGCCAACGGGCGTGTGGCCAGGTTCCAGACGAACTCACCGGTTTGCTCAATATTGTTGAGGCTGTCTTTGCGGCCCACGCTGCAAAAACCAATGATCGGCGGGATGTAATTGAACGCGTTGAAAAAACTGTACGGCGCCAGGTTCAAGCGCCCTTGGGCATCTTGCGACGAAATCCAGCCAATCGGGCGTGGCCCGACGATCGCATTGAACGGGTCATGGGGCAGGCCGTGTCCCTTGGACGGTTCGTAGAAATGGATATCGTCATGCATGGCAGCATCCGCAAACAGTGAATTAGAGGGGCCATAGTGTGCTAGCCATTTGCCCCGATCACAATCGCAGACCCCAAAAATGACTAAGCCCGGCCGAAGCCGGGCTACCAGGTCGCCCGCCAGGGTTAGCTGAAGCGAGCCCCTTTGGTGCGGTCATAGCCGTCTTCGGCAAAAGTCGCGGAGCGCGTGTTGTTGAAACCATCTTCGGCCAGGGTCGCCGAATGAGTGCGATCGTAGCCGTCTTCCACAAACATGGCAGAAGGGGTGCGGTCGTAGCCGTCGGCAGCAAACTCGGCCGAGCGGGTGTTGCTGTAGCCGTCTTCAGCAAAGGTCGCTGACTGGGTACGGTCAAAACCATCGGCGGCAAAAGTGTTGAAAGCCAGAACCGACAGGGCAGCGGCGAGGATCAATTGGGTTTTCATGGGGGGACTCCTTGTTGCAGTAATGGGTGTTGAATCGCTATGGGTTTAAGGCTACTCCGATAAATTTGATTAAAAAGCGCAAAAATTAGCGTTTATAAATCAGTTTATTCGATGTATTAGCCGTCGAAAAAACCAGTCAAAAGGCTGTTCCCTATGCCTGGCAGGGCAGAGTTGTGGCCGTCGTGTATGAGGTTTTTGTCGAGGGTGATAGTGAGCCAACACCATTAACTGACTATTAATTCAGGAAAATCGGGTCAGCGGTGCTGCGAGGGAGCGGGAGGGAGGGCGTTTCTAATCCCGCAGGCGCACAGCCGGTGTGCGCCTGCGGGGGGAGTGCGCTGACTTAGTCAGTGGTGATGCGCGAGTGAGTGCGGGTGTCTTTCATGGTGGCGTACACCAGCAGCGAGCAGGCGATGCACGCCGTCACGTACCAGTAGTAACCGGTTTCCATGCCAGCGCTCTTGAACCACAACGCAATGTATTCAGCCGTACCGCCAAAGATCGACACGGTCAGTGCGTACGGCAGGCCGACGCCCAGTGCGCGGATCTCGGTCGGGAACAACTCGGCCTTCACTACGGCGTTGATCGAGGTGTAACCGCTGACGATGATCAAGGCAGCCATGATCAGGAAGAACGCGCCCCACCAGGTGGTGATGGTGTGCAACGTGGTCAGGATCGGCACTGTGAACAGCGTACCCAACACGCCGAAGGCAATCAGGATCGGGCGACGACCGATCTTGTCAGACAGCCCGCCGATGATCGGCTGCAAGCACATGAACAGGAACAGTGTGGCGGCGGAAATCGTGGTGGAGTCCGAGATGCTCATCCCGACCGTGTTCACCAGGTATTTCTGCATGTACGTGGTGTAGGTGTAGAACGCCAGCGTACCGCCCATGGTCAGGCCGACAACGGTCAGCAGCTCTTTGGGGTGGCGCAGCAGCGTGCGCATGGCGCTTTCTTTTTTCTCGGTCTTGACCTTGGTGAACGACTCGGTTTCTTGCATGCCGCGACGCAACCACAGTGCAACCACCGCGCACAGGGCACCGATCACGAACGGAATACGCCAGCCCCAGCTGTACAGCTGCTCTTCGGTGAGGGTTTGTTGCAGGACGATCAACACGCCCAGCGCGATGAGTTGACCCGAAATCAGGGTCACGTACTGGAAGCTGGAGAAGAAACCACGACGGTCCTTGGTGGCCATTTCACTGAGGTAAGTGGCCGAGGTGCCGTATTCGCCACCCACCGACAAACCTTGCAGCAAACGGGCGAAGACCAACAGGATCGGAGCCCAGACGCCGATGGTTTCGTAACCTGGGGACAGGGCGATGACCAGCGAGCCGAAACACATCAGCAAGACCGACGCCATCAGTGCGGCTTTACGGCCTTTACGGTCTGCGTACAGACCCATCAGCCAGCCACCGATCGGGCGCATCAAAAAGCCCACGGCGAAAATCGCAGCGGTGTTGAGCAATTGCGCGGTGGTGTCGCCTTTAGGGAAAAAGGCCTTGGCGAAGTACAGGGAGAAAGCGGCGTAAACGTACCAGTCGTACCATTCGACCATGTTGCCGACCGAGCCACTGAAGATGGACTTGATGCGGCTGGACGTTGTCTTGGGTGCTGCAGAGGCTGCCCCTGCTGACAGAGTGCTTGAGTTGTCCATTGAATGGATCCTTGTTTTCTTGGTTTTGTTATAGCGCGGCGAAACGCGAGCTTGCGGGGCTATAGCAGAACTTGTGCCAAGGCTGAAACGCCCGGTTTACAAGGGTTTCAAAGAACGAATGAGCGGGAATCCGCTGGTTGGTGGTTATGCGTAAGCGGAAATCCGCCGATCAACGCACATTTGTAGGAGCCAGCTTGCCTCGCGATCTTTTAAAAAATCAAAAGCTCGCGAGGCAGTTGGCTCCTACAAATGAATTGTTTTATTCAACACTCAAAAAAGCCTCACGCGCCAACCCATGGCGCTGCATTTTTTCATTCAGGGTGCGGCGCGGCAGTTGCAGTTCGTTGAGCACTGCCTTGATGTCGCCCTTGTGCCGACTCAGGGCGGCTCGCAAACAGTGGGCTTCGAATGCTTCCTGCTGGGCCACCAGGGATTGGCCCGCCTCGATCGTGTCGAACTGCGGCTCACCCAGGCCCAGCACATGCCGCTCGGCCACGTTCGCCAGTTCGCGCACGTTGCCCGGCCAGTGGTGGCTCAGCAGGTGCGTCAGGTGCGGCCCGGAAAGGGGCGGGGTGCTGCGACCCAAACGTTCTGCGGCCTGGCGGGCAAATGTCTCATACAGCAGGGCAATGTCTTCGCGGCGCTCACGCAACGGCGCCAGGCGCAGTTCGGCCACGGTCAGGCGATAGGCCAAGTCTTCTCGAAAACGTCCGGCCCGTGCTTCGTCGAGCAGGTCCGGCTTGGTGGCAGCCACCACGCGCAAATCGACATGGATGCTCTGGTTTGAGCCCAGGCGCTCAAGTTTTTGCTCCTGCAACACCCGCAGCAATTTGGCTTGCTGGGCCAAGGGCATGCTTTCGATCTCATCAAGAAACAACGTGCCGCCGTCGGCATATTCCAGCTTGCCGATACGTTTGCCCTGGGCGCCGGTGAACGCCCCGTTTTCATGGCCAAACAGCTCGGCCTCGAACAGTTGCTCCGGGATGGCCGCGCAGTTCAGCGCCACAAACGGTTTGTCGGCACGCGGGCCAAAGTCATGCAGGCAGCGGGCGACCAGTTCTTTGCCGCTGCCAGTTTCACCGCGGATCAGCACGTTGACCGGCAATGGCGCCAAATCGACGATCTGTCGGCGCAAGGTCTGTACGCTGCGTGATACGCCGAGCAAGCGCCCGTCAATCTGTTCGCGCAGGTCGGCCTGTTCATGCAGGCGGCGGTTTTCCAGGACCAGTTGGCGTTTTTCCAGTGCCCGGCGCAGGCTGCTGAGCAGTGCCTCGGGGCTGAAGGGTTTTTCCAGAAAGTCGTACGCGCCATCGCGCATGGCTTCGACCGCCATCGGCACGTCGCCATGCCCGGTCAGCAGAATCACCGGCAGGTCGGGGTCCAGTTGCTGCAACTGGCTGAGCAGCGCCAGGCCGCCCATGCCCGGCATTCGCACGTCACTGACCACCACCCCGGCAAAGTGCGGCGGAAGCTGGCGCAGGCAGTCTTCGGCGCAACTGAACAGCTGCACCTCAAACCCGCTCAGGCTTAGCCATTGCTCCACGGCACTGCGAATACTGGCTTCATCATCGACCACGATCACTGAATTGAGCATGCTTCAAGAGTCCTGTGCGATCGGCAGCGTGAGCGTAAACAACGCGCCTTCGGCATGGTTACTGGCGGTCAGGCGGCCGCCGAGTTCGTGAACAATGGCGTACGACACCGCCAACCCGAGCCCCAGACCATCGCCCACCGGCTTGGTGGTGAAAAACGGGTCGAAGATTTTACCCAAATGCTCATCCGCAATCCCGCCACCGGTGTCGCTGACGGTCAAATGCCAGACCTGTTGATCCGCTTGGATACGGATCTCCAGCCGTTTGCGCGGCGAGTCACGCAGGGCATCGAGTGCATTGCGCAGCAGGTTGATCAGCACTTGCTCCAGGCGAATCGCGTCGCCGCATACCCAGGCCGGGCGTTGCAGGTCAACGTGCAGGTCGATGGTTTCTTCCTGGATGCGCGGTTCCAGCAGTTGCAAGGCGTGGTCGACGACCGTTGCCAGATCGAGTGGTTCGCGCAGGCCGCTGGGGCTTTGCCGGGCATAGGTTTTGAGGTGGCCGGTGAGCGCGGCCATGCGCGTAAGCAGGTTGTCCAGCGGGGCCAGGGCCTTGTAGGCGTCCTCGATGCGGCCGTGATCGAGCAGCAGGCGCAACGTTGCCAGTTGCATGCGCTGGGCGGTCAACGGTTGATTGATTTCATGGGCCAGCGCGGCAGACATCTGCCCCAGCGCGGCGAGCTTGGCCGACTGCACCAGGCCGTCCTGGGCAGTGCGCAAGTCGCGGGTGCGGTCTTGGACCAACTGCTCAAGTTCTTCACGATTACGCTGGCGCAACCGCGACAGACGCCAGCGTTGCAGCAACAACAGCCCCGAAAATACCAGGGTCAGCCACAGGCCAATCCCGGCCAGCGCGGCATTGCGGCTGTCTTCGGCCAAAATCAGTGGGCGCCTGAGCAAATGCAGGGTCCAGCCCTCGGCACTGAGCGGTAACGATTCCCAGAGATAGTCTTGCGAGCCGTCCGGGCCATCGGCCCGGATCAGGAAGCTGCTGTCGTCGAAGCTGCGCAGGGTGCGGGTTTGCAACAGGGTAAGCGGTTGTTTGTGGTACTGGCGGGTGAGGGTGATTTCGCTGCGATCCTGGTCAGACAACGGTCGCAAATGGCGATAGCGCCAGCCCGGCTGGTTGGCAATAAACACAATGCCCTTTGCGTCGCTCACCAGCAAAATATCGTTGCCCTGGCTCCATTCATGCTCCAACTCCGGAAACTCCAGCTTGACCACCATCGCGCCTAAAAACCGACCCTCGGCGTCGTGGATGGCGCTGGACAAGAAATAACCGGGAATGCCGCTGGTTACCCCGACCGCATAAAAGCTGCCGGTGCCTTCAACCTGGGTTTGCTTGAAATAAGGGCGAAACGCGTAATTATGGCCCACATAACTGTTGGCGGTGTTCCAGTTGCTGGCCGCCACGGCCAACCCGGTAGGGTCCAATAACTCAAGTGTCGATGACTTCGCCGCACCGTTGATGCGTTCCAGCTTATGGTTAAGTTGGTCTTGCAGCTCTGGGGTGATCGGGCCACTCAAGGCGCTGATCAATTCCGAGTCCAGTGCCAGCACCGCAGGCAGGGCGCGGTAACGCTCAATCAAGGTGTGCAGAGAGTTGGCATACAGGTTGAGCTGCTCGGCCCCGCGTTTGGCGCTCTCTTCCTGGGCATGGCGCTCGGTCTGATGCATCGCCCAGCCGCCAGCCAGAGCAGCGCCGATCACAATCAGCAAGGTATACAGGGCCAGACGCAGGTGGCGAGCGGTCACGGGCATAAAGGGCTTGGGCTTGGATTGATGGGCGCAAACCATAGCATGGCGGCGGTTCGGGCTCCTACCTTGCCTCATACCCCACGGGCGCCTATAGTGCGCCGGTCGCCCCTATGGCGACCGGGTTTGGCGACTCGTAGAACTATGTGCGAAGGCTCTGTGCTGTTTGCAGGTGTTTTCGTACGCGCACAAACTGTTATGGCAGCTGTGCGCGGGAGACCTTCGGGTCTGCCGGTTCAGTAGTTCTCGGTTCGCCAACCTGCGTACAGCTGCCACCTATCGTTTGGCGACGATCAGGTGGTGGTCTCTTAACGAACTACTGAGGCTACATCCTATGAGCACTACCTTCCCCATGACGGCCATCGACTGCTTGATCCCGTGCATGCTCATCGACACCCAAACCCCGCCCGATGTGATTCACGCCAACGCTGCCGCGCGGATTTTGGCCGTGACCCACTTGCTGGAAAGCGTCAGCCGGCTCGACGGCGTTAACGCTGACGGCATAGACCTGAAACACATCACCCAGGCGGCCGCGCTGTTGTTGCGCGATGGCTGCGATTTGATGGACGCACTGGGGCGCCGCTTGCAGGTCTGACGATTCGCAAGCCCAAGCCTTGATCGCTGTGGCAGGCGGCGATTTTTGACGTTCACGCACGCTCAAAAGTCGCCGCGACGGGCGCTGCAGCGCAGCGTTTTTACGCGGTTATCTATGTACTGCATCTGCCTGAGGTGGGGTTGCTACGTTGGCGCATCTGTCCAACGGAGTCATGACCATGACCACTCGATTTCCCGCCGTTCGCCAACGTGCACCGTTGCTTTTGTCCAGTACGCAGTGGGCGCAAAAAGAAGCCCTGGCGTATGTATCGGCCATTTATGAAGAGAACTTCGCTTCGCTGACGCTCGACGAGAAAAAGCGCTACCCCGAACTTCATCAGCGTTGCCAAGCCTCTTTAGAACACCTGGACCAGGAAGTCTCGCGCATAAAGGAGGCGTTCAAGGCCACTCATCTGGCACAGCTCAAGAGTGAGCTAAAAACACTCCTGGGCGTCGATATCGACCCAGAGCAGGCGCGTATCTACACGCGCTACCGTGAAAATGTGGAGGAGGATTTCATTGAGTATTTGGCGCGACTGGGGGGCGACCAAAGTGCCTCGCAGGAGTCCAAATTCTCTTTTAGCCCCTCACGTACCAAGCGCGCGCTGGACGAGTCCAGGTTTAAAGAGCACGTGAAGTCTGTGTCGTTGTGGGAGGCCGCGTGCGAGAACTTCAGCTACCGCACGGATTCAGTGCTGCTCAAGCCTTTTAGCTATGAGCAGGCCAGTTACATTGACTACACCAGTGAATTGAAGGGGCATCCGGCGGGTCCGTTTATTGCGATTGTGCGCAAGCTGGATCTGGGCACTCAGTTGAATAGCGCGCTGGATGTGGCTGTTGCCTCCCAGGGGTCGTTGACCCTACGCACGCAGGACGCGGTGCGGGCCAGCGTTGAATTCGAGTTGCTGGAGGCATTACGAGACAGTTGGCAGACAAAAATATTCAAGCGAGAGCATGACAAGCTGGTTGCGATGCTCAAGGGCGATGCGGCACCGCACATTTGGCCCGTTTCGATGAGTACAACCAAGAAATCCAGGTTTATTTCTCGTCCGACCCCTACAAGCACGAACAGTCGGTTGTTGTTCGGCAATGAGGATGACTTCGACTACGTGGGGGGAGGCGAAGTGCCCATCCCGCTGTTCATCATCAAGGTGGAGAGCGAGTTGGGGGTTTTCAGCTATTTCCCGCAGCGTTTGGGCGGTGCTCTGCACTGGCATAAAGATGTCCCCACTGCGTTTTCGCATTTTCGTGATCAGCTCAAGACCGACCATGGCAAAGGGCAATTAGGCTGGTTTTTGCGCCAGTTGGCGTTAAAGGACCTGGGCTATTTCAGCAAGTTGCTGAGCAAAGAGCCCAGACCCCAAGGCCTGACATGGCTGGCGGGGGTGATGTATGACGGTTTTAAAGGGGTGTTCCCCGAGCCTGATCTGGATAGCTTGCACCTGTATGTTGACGTGAACGAGAGCGACTCGTTGCCCATTGTGCAGGCCATTACTCAGCGCCACCTGGACCGTTATCGCTCTAACTTGAGCCAGTTAGCCACCAGTAAGTCCGTGCGCGATTGGCAAGCCTTCAAAGAGGCCCTGAGCGATCTGGGCAATGAGGTGCTCGGCTTGCTGACCACGCCCTTGCCGGGTGGTGTGCTGGGGTTGAATACGATCATGCAGGCCGCGGTGTTTGGCTCGTTGGCTTACAGCATTGTGCAGGGCGTGAGGGAGGCGCTCAAAGGCGAGTCCACGACCTTCGCCAGTGCTCTGGCCGATACCACAGACCTGTTGATCAATGCCCGACTGATTGGGGTGGCTGCCAGGGTGCACCGGCAACGGATGCACACGCTGTGGAACACCTTGGGCCAGCCGCGCAAGATCACCCAGGCGGATGGCACGGCCGACCTCTGGCGAGCGGATCTCAAGGCTTACCCGCATCTGGAGGCTGGTGCCCTTGAGAGCCTCAAGCCTACTCACGAGGGCGTGTATGAACGTGATGGCAAGGTCTACGCCAAGGTGCAGGAGGGCGATCAGACGCTGGCCATGGAAGTCACTTTCGATGCGCAGGCTCGGCATTACGTACTCAAAGCCGACGCCGCGCAACGCTTTACGCCTGCGCTGACCTACGATCCTGTCCACCAGTTGTGGCGCCTGGTGCTGGACGATGTGCAAGCGCTGGACAATAAACAGCTGGTGCAGCGCATGTTGCCCGGCGACACCTCAAACGCGGACCTTGGCCGCATTCAACGGATGCTGGAGATTACCGGTGCCACCCGCGAGCAACTGCTGCACGTCTGGCAAGGCGAGCTGATTGCAGGGCCGCTGGCCGATGGCGTTCGCCGTTTACAAGCGGATCAACTGATCGACAGGATCATCAATGAATTGCCTTTACGCGGGCAGATGCCAGAAAACGCGGACAGTGCGGTGTTTGCCCTGCTGACCCAGCTGCCTGACTGGCCCGCCGATACCGTGCTCGATGTGTTCAATCAGCGAGGTGAGCTTGTCGAAAGCTATGGCAAAGGCACTTATGCTGCACCCTTTGAGCGTCACGTCGAGCTCAAGCGCCTGGACCATGGCGCGTATGTCGCCAGGCACGATGCCAGCCAGGGCAGCGCCCAGGTGGAACAGATGTTCACCTTGATTCTGGACCAACTGCCAGCCGCATCGACGCTTGGGCGTGACGGCAACCCGGACCTCAGCAAAACCGGCCGAATTGCCTCGGTGCGTGAGCAAATAGCCAATTGGGCGCGTGATGACAAAACCTTGCTGTTCAGGGCCCTTACCGGGCTGGAGGGGCACAAGCGCGGTGATGTGATCGCCAGTTCAGATCCGGCCAATAAGTATTTGCCGTTGCTTTGCCCCCCGTTGACGGAGTCGACCACTGCGTTGTTGGCCAAGTTGCACGAGCTCAACCCCGCTTTGTCGGTTGAGAGCCTGGAAGCGTTGCTGGTGGCGCATCCGTTCAGTGCTCACGCGGTCACGCGGGCGCTGGAACACAACGCCCAGCCTCTGGTGTTTGACTATGCGGCGCAGCGTTTGAAAACGAGACTGCGGGCCGATCTGGCGCTGGACACTCTTTATCATCGGCGTGCCTTCAACCCTGATGGTGACCTGTGGGCGCGCGAGTTTGCCCGTGGCGTGTTGCACGACAAACTGAATCGCCGGCTGGTGATCGAAGAGGCATCCAGCGCCTCCCAATTGCCAGCCTATAGGCCGAGCGGGCCGGATGATTCCACCGTGGTGCTGACCCATCATGGTCAGGGGACTTACCAAGTGAATGATTTGAAGGGCGGGGGCGCGGTCACATTCTCCCGGACCCCGGACAGTTTTTTCCTGGCGCTCAGTCATTTTCTGAGCCATCAAGAGCGTCAAACCGTGGGGGCAGAGGCGGGTGCCAGCATCGAAGGCCTGCGCCAGGCCCTGGGCGATGCCATGCGCGCCAATCGTCAGGCCAATGGCGAGGTGAATTTGTGGGACACGACGACGGCCCAGTATGAGCGCGACGTGCCACTGGCCGGTCATCATCCCGGCGGTGAACTGGGGCTCTACGAGATACAGGGCAAGCCTTACGTGGCCTTGTATGGCAAAACCTACCAGGTTGAATATGACCATCTGGCTCACCAGTGGCGCATGGTGCACCCCAACAAACCCGGGGTGAATACCCCCCTTTTGGCACACAACTACAAGGGCGCCTGGCGCCTGCAAAAAGAGAAGCCGCAGCAGTGGGACGGCCCCCGTTTATTACGTCGATTACGTGCCGAGCCAACCGGTTTCAGTGATGAGGTGGGGCGCCAGATCCTGACCGTGAGCCATACGGATGAAGGGGTGTTACGCCAGGTGCATATCAATAACCTCGCGCCGCCACCGTTATTGATGGACACCTGGAAGCGTTTCAAGATCGAGCAAGATATCAATGACTTTGTCAGGCAAATGCAGGCCCATCACACGCTGCCTGATGCCAACAGTGATTTCCAACTGCTGCTGATCCAAAGCTTGCCGGGTTGGCTGCACAACAAGGTGCTGCAAATTACCGATGCTCAAGGCGCGCTCTTGAAAGAGTACGGTGCTGATCTGGACAGCGCTTTGCCGCGCCTGCGGCTGACGGTTGATGAGTCGCGCAAGGGTAGCTTCCTGCGCGTTCTATTGATGAATCTGAACGAGGCCGAGACGCGTGCCTTATTGGGCGAATACAACCCGATCATTGAGCACCGGATGCTCGCCCTGGCCAGAAAAATCGCTGCGCACGCGTTAAAGCGTGAAGCCAACTTGTTCAGTTCGATCTACGAGAGTCTGGAGTACAGCGCAGATCCGTACGTGAAGCTTGTCCAGAAAAATCACCCGCAGTTACCCAAAAGCGTTATCGAAAGCTTGGTCCTTCACACTTCACGAAAAGAGCGCATCAACTATCTGGATAAAGGGCTCGTGCCTCCACGTGTCACCGAACAGGCTCAGTGGACGGCCAAAGACGTCAGGCTGGCCCGGGCCTACGAAGGCTTGTATCTGAACGCCACGTCGACCCCGGACAGTGAAAAGCTCACGTTGCATCTGTTGCAGTCCCTGCCGGGTTGGCCGGGCGAAGTGAGGATCGAAGTGCGTGACAGGCAGGTCACTGGCAAGGTGCTGGACAGTATTGGCGCCGCAGATGCCCCAGCGCCGCGGGTGTTGGTTTTGCAGGATGGCCGTTACCGAGCATGGTCACGTGAAGGTCAACCGATTAACCCGGAGTCTGTGAATGGCAACAATTTGTTGTCGTCCATTCTCCATGCGCTGGAGCCTGCTGAGCGGGCAGCGATTAAGGTCAAGGATGCCAGTGATACGCAAACCCTTAGCCAGAAGATTCAGTCACTGGCGATCGCGCATCGAGCTAACTTGAAAACGCTGTTGGGACTTGAGCCGCCCGCACCGCCGCGCAAACCCCCGATGAACATTGATAGCGAGTTTACGGTTTACCCGCTAACTGTAACGCTGGATAACGCCACTCACCCTTTGTCGTTGATCCGTGAAGCGCGGGATCTTTACCCGAGCATGGATTACGAAGACACCATCACCTTCCTCAACGAGTTGGGTGCTACTCAGGCCGAGCGTGAGGCGGTATTGGTACAAAGGCGTACGCAATATCAAATGTTGCAAGGCGAACTGAGGGTCTGGGAGCAAATCCAGTTGTATCGGTACGGTACGAGCCATGTGGGCATCGTCACTCCGGGGCATCGAGTGCAGGCAAGGCGCAGAATTGAAAGTGCCTGGCGCCGGGAAACCGAGCTTGCCGTGATGGAAGACAGCGGTGACATCGTCGGCTTCGAACTCGATCTGTCAGGCCTGAATGTCGGTGACCTTCCCGCTATCAGCGGTGATTTCAGCCATGTTGGCGCATTGCGGATGGATGACATGAACTTGCGCAGTGGCTCGAATGAATTTCTCGCCAGCTTCAGTCAATTACGTGTGCTGGACATGTCCGAGAACCGTATGACCCGCATACCTCCTGCCATTGCACAGATGTCTCAGTTGTTGTCCCTTGAACTGACAAGCAACCGCATCAGCCTCACGCCAGAGAGTGCACAGCAACTGGCCAATCATTCGAGCCTGGAGATACTGGACCTGAGTGGTAACCCCTTGGGTATGAGCCCGGATGTGAGTCAGTTGGTTAATTTGCGCCAGTTGGACTTGAGCAATACCGGCATAACCCAATGGCCCAACGGGTTATGGGCGCTGACTCACATCGAGTGGGCGAACCTGAGGAACAATATGATTGCCAGCATCCCGCCCGCTGTTTTTGAGCCGCAATGGACGCTTGGAGCCAATCGGTCGACCACTATTTCCGGGAACCCGATCGATGCCTCATCGCGTAATCGCATTGTTGAGTACTGGACCCAGGGCCACAGTGACTTTGGCTACGGGCCGGCGATTTCGCACGGTTTTAACCAGCTTGCGCATAACGCTCAGCTTCAGGCGGCGGTGAGTGATATTTCGCCTTGGTTGCCTCTTAACTTCAGTGAGGCGCAAATCGCGGCCAGAACCCAGCAATGGCAATTGCTGCAAGGGGCGGGAGGGAGCGTCAAAGACTTTTTCGAGACCCTGGTAT
Source organism: Pseudomonas sp. 7P_10.2_Bac1 (assembly GCF_025465935.1). Classification (GTDB taxonomy): domain Bacteria; phylum Pseudomonadota; class Gammaproteobacteria; order Pseudomonadales; family Pseudomonadaceae; genus Aquipseudomonas. Next base: position 132,869 of record NZ_JANLNV010000082.1, read on the forward strand.
TGTTCGCCACTGATCGGCGCAAGATGAGTGAGCAGGTGTGGACGAACCTGACAGACCGAGTATGGGCACTGATTGATCAAATGCTGGCCAACACCGCGCTGCGCGAAACCCTGCTGAACAGGATCTTCCGTGAGGAGCGAAGCTGCGGGGACGGCGCCATGGTGCTTCTGGAAAACATGGAAGTCGAAGTGCTGGTGCATGAGGCACTCAACAACGCGGGTGAGGCCCGGCGCGGCACTGAACTGTTCAGCCTGGCAAAACGTTTGTTCCGTTTACGGCAAGTTGACTCGCTATCGGGCCAGGAAGTCGCCCGGCGTGTGGCCCAGGGCGGCAATCCTGATGCCTCTGAAGTGATCCTGTTTTATCGTGTCGAGCTGGCGCAGGCCCTTGATTTACCGACCCGGGCGAGGTCGATGCTGTATGCGCCGACTGCCGGAGTGACCCCGGAGCAAATCACTGCAGCGCGGGACAGCATCCTGGCGATGGATGGCAGCCCGGCGTTTATGCACGCCATCATGCAGGAAAAATTTTGGCGTGACTTTCTGCAGGCCAGCCATGCGGACCGTTTTGCAGCCATCGAGGCCGACTATCAGCAGGGCTATACAAAGCTCTCCGAAGAAACCGGTCTGTCAGATGAGGCTGAGTTGCAAAAGGGGAGTGAGCTGACGTTGGCCAGGGATCAACAGATAAACCGCTTGATTGAAGAGCTGACGCTGCAGGCCTATAACGCGCCAAATTGATCGGAAAGCAGGGGGAGTGATCCCCCTGTTCATCGGGCAGTGGGCGCCTTGATAGCAATCGCGCTCAATAGCTGCTCATCCAACAAGGCGAATTGCCCTTCTATTTCTTTTGCCGGGTGCCACTCATCAGACAGCTCCGTGAGCAGACGTACGCGCACTTGGCCGTCTTTTGACCAACTCAGCACTTCGGCGTGTTCAAAGTAAAAGCGCTGTTGCACCAGCGGGAACAGCGCTTTGAACAGGCTTTCCTTGATCGAAAAGGTCAGCGTGACCACCAGCGCAAGGTCGGCGGCGGGGCCGGCGGCCAGGCGTTGCAGTTCATCCGGGGTGAGGATTTCCTTGGCCAGCCGTTGCGCCCGCTCGTGGCTCAGGAGATTTTCCAGGTCAATGCCCAGCCCTTGCCATTCACTCTTGAGGGCCACCAGTGCAGCTGCACGGCCTTTGCTGTGCGTGATGGCACCGGTGATATGGCGTGGCCACACGGGCGCACGGTCATCTCCAATCGCCGGTATGGCTTGTGTCCCGTCCAAGTGCTGCAAGGCTTCGCGGGCGCACAGGCGGCCGGCCAGAAATTCGGCTTGGCGTTTTGCCACTGATCGTTGAATACTCGCAGGCGCGGGTATTGCGCTGCGGGCAAAATCTTGCGTGCTAAAGAGCGCCGGGTTGAACGCGGTGCTACGCCATACGCTACCGGGCAGCGCGATAGGCAAGGGCCAGTCGCACCCAAGCGGCGTGCAACAGGCTGGCAAGTCGGGGAGTCTATTCATGGCGTGCATTCTGCTGGCCTTCACCAGGCGGTGCAATTGTTCAGAGTGTGTTCAGGGCCTACGCCTTATTCTGTGAGGGCTAGGCTGATAAATGTATAGGTGGTGGACTCATGTCATGAGTGGCATGACAGGCTTGGGAGAGCGCGATGAAATTGCTGGTGGTTGAAGATGAGGCGCTGTTGCGCCATCACTTGCAAACCCGTCTGACTGAAAGCGGCCATGTGGTCGAGGCGGTGGCCAATGCCGATGAGGCGTTGTACCAGACCGAGCAGTTCAATCACGATTTGGCGATGATTGATTTGGGCTTGCCGGGCATGGGCGGCCTGGAGTTGATCCGCCAGTTGCGGGCGCGGGGCAAGACATTCCCGATCCTGATCCTCACCGCACGGGGCAACTGGCAAGACAAAGTCGAAGGGCTGGCTGCCGGCGCCGACGATTACGTGGTCAAGCCGTTTCAGTTCGAAGAGCTTGAGGCCCGTCTCAATGCGCTGTTGCGTCGCTCCAGTGGTTTCACCCAGTCGACCATCGTCGCGGGTGGGCTGGTGCTGGACATCAACCGCAAACAAGCGGTGCTGGACGAGAAGCCGCTGCCACTGACTGCCTACGAATACCGAATTTTGGAATACCTGATGCGCCATCATCAGCAAGTGGTGGCCAAGGACCGACTGATGGAACAGCTGTACCCGGATGACGAGGAGCGTGATCCGAATGTGATCGAGGTGCTGGTCGGGCGCCTGCGTCGCAAGCTTGAGGGGGCAAATGGCTTTAAGCCAATCGATACGGTACGCGGCCTGGGGTACCTGTTTACTGAGCGCTGTCGTTGATTCGTTCGCTTCGCGTTCGTTTGATGCTGGCGGCCACTTTGTTGGCCGTCCTGTTTATGCTCGCGCTGCTGCCGGCCATGCAAGGCGCATTTAGCCTGGCTCTCAAAGATGCCATTGAGCAGCGCCTGGCCTCGGATGTCACGACGCTGATTTCAGCGGCCAAGGTTGAAAAAAACCACCTCAAAATGCCGACCTTGTTGCCGGATGAGGAACTCAACCTGCCGGACAGCCGCTTGCTGGGCTACATCTATGACCGCGAAGGCCGTCTGGTCTGGCGCTCGCGGGCCACGCAAGAAGAGAGCATCAACTACACGCCACGTTACGACGGGCGCGGTAATGAGTTTGCAAGCATTCGAGAAGCCAGCGGCGAAGAGTTTTTTGTCTACGACGTTGAAGTGAAGTCGTTGGGTGGCAGAAGCGCCGCGTTCAGCTTTGTGGCGTTGCAGCCCATGCGCGAATACAACCTGACACTCGCCGGATTGCGCGAAAACCTCTACCTGGGGTTTGGTGCGGCCTTGTTTGTTTTGCTGGCGTTGCTGTGGATTGGTCTGACGTGGGGGTTACAGGCATTGCGACGCTTAAGTCAGGAACTGGATGAAATCGAAACCGGCGAGCGAGAGAGCCTGAGCGAGCAGCACCCTCGGGAGCTGTTGCGTTTGACCGGCTCGCTGAACCGTTTGCTGCAAAGCGAACGTGAGCAGCGGGCGCGCTACCGCGATTCTCTGGATGACCTGGCACACAGCTTGAAAACGCCGCTGGCGGTGTTGCAGGGTGTGAGTGAAAGCATGGCGCAACGCCCCACTGAGCGTGAGCAGGCCAAAGTGCTGCAAACCCAGATTGAGCGCATGAACCAGCAAATCAGCTACCAGTTGCAGCGAGCCAGCCTGCGCAAAAGCGGCCTGGTGCGCCATCAGGTTGAACTGTTGCCGGTGGTTGAGAGCCTGTGCAATACGCTGGACAAGGTTTATCACGACAAGCAGGTCAAGGTCAGTTACGACATTGCGCCGCTCAGCCATGTGCCGATTGAGCAGAATGCGTTGCTGGAGTTGCTGGGTAACCTGCTGGAAAACGCCTACCGCCTGTGCCTGCGCCAAGTGCGTATCAGCCTGCACCGCAATGCGCTGGGCATAGAAGTCTGTGTCGAGGATGACGGGCCTGGCGTGCCGCCGGATCAGCGGGCGCGCATTCTGCAACGTGGTGAGCGGCTGGACCGCCAGCACCCGGGGCAGGGCATTGGTTTGGCCGTGGTCAAGGACATCATCGAGAGCTACGACGCCCAATTGACCCTCGAAGATTCTCCACTGGGCGGGGCTGCGTTTCGGATTCACTTCTCGACGGTCTAGCGCCCATGCTCTTGCGATCTTTTGATCTTGATCTAAGAGCCCCCTCACCCTAGCCCTCTCCCGAAGGAGAGGGAACCGATTGGGGGATGCTGAAAATACCCGCTGCCCTGTTTGTCTCTATGGGCGGGTATCCGCCATATCCCCTGCCGAAAACCCGCCAAAGGGCGGAAATCCGCCAAATATTGTCCTACAGGATTTGGCGGATATTTCCTACGCGATTAGATAAAACGGGCTTTTGCACTCGTTTCGTGCAAAGTGGCCCGTGCCTTGCAAAGAGTGGTGCGAGAGTTGCCGATAGAGCAGCTCGAAACAACAAATCCCTCCAAGTACAGGAGGGTTCGCGCTTTAGGTATCAGCCGTCCCGGATGGAATGACGACGGTGTGATGCACTTGAGGAACTTTGCAATGACGACTCGTCAGCCACTGTACAAATCTCTGTATGTGCAAGTAATCGTAGCGATTGCTATCGGTATCTTGCTGGGCCATTACTACCCTGAAACCGGTGTTGCACTCAAACCGCTGGGTGATGGCTTCATCAAACTGATCAAAATGGTTATCGCACCCATTATTTTCTGTACGGTGGTGAGCGGTATCGCCGGCATGCAGAGCATGAAGTCGGTCGGTAAGACCGGTGGTTATGCGTTGCTGTACTTTGAAATCGTATCGACCATCGCCCTGATCATTGGTCTGGTCGTGGTCAACGTGGTGCAGCCGGGTGCCGGCATGCACATCGACGTGTCCACACTGGATGCCTCTAAAGTCGCTGCCTATGTGACTGCAGGCGCAGATCAGAGCATCGTTGGCTTTATCCTTAACGTCATCCCGTCGACCATCGTCGGTGCCTTCGCCAACGGTGACATCCTGCAAGTGCTGATGTTCTCGGTACTGTTCGGTTTTGCCCTGCATCGCCTGGGTGCCTACGGCAAGCCGGTGCTGGACTTCATCGATCGTTTTGCCCACGTGATGTTCAACATCATCAACATGATCATGAAGCTGGCGCCGATCGGTGCACTGGGCGCCATGGCGTTCACCATCGGTGCTTACGGTGTAGGCTCGCTGGTGCAGTTGGGTCAACTGATGATCTGCTTCTACGTCACCTGCGTACTGTTCATCCTGATCGTGCTGGGCGGCATTGCTCGCGCTCACGGCTTCAGCGTGGTCAAGCTGATTCGCTACATCCGTGAAGAACTGTTGATCGTGCTGGGTACCTCGTCGTCGGAATCGGCCTTGCCACGCATGCTGGTGAAGATGGAACGCCTGGGCGCGAAGAAGTCGGTAGTGGGTCTGGTGATTCCTACCGGTTACTCGTTCAACCTGGACGGTACGTCGATCTACCTGACCATGGCGGCTGTGTTCATTGCTCAGGCCACCGACACCCACATGGACATCACGCACCAGATCACCTTGCTGCTGGTCTTGCTGCTGTCGTCCAAGGGCGCTGCTGGCGTCACCGGTAGCGGCTTTATCGTACTGGCGGCGACCCTGTCGGCTGTTGGTCACTTGCCAGTGGCTGGCCTGGCGCTGATTCTGGGTATCGACCGCTTCATGTCCGAAGCCCGCGCCCTGACCAACTTGATTGGTAACGCCGTGGCCACCCTGGTGGTTGCCAAGTGGGTCAAAGAGCTGGACGTCGACGTGATGGACCGTGAGTTGGCGTCGGGCGGTAGCCCGCTGGACAACACCCTGCCAGAAGACGACCAACTGGTTGCTGAAGGCCAGATGCCGTCGCAAGTGATGAAGTAACGCTAAGCACCTAAAAAGCCCATCTTCGGATGGGTTAATGAGAGGGTCAACCTCCCCACACCCTGCGAGAGCTGCGCTTTCGCAGGGTGTTTTATTTTTGCAGGCCATCACCATGAGCGAGTCAGCGCTGGTGCATGACCGCTCCAAGACGGTCAATCAGATACACGGTTTTTCTTGCTGGCGTTCCTATTGGCGTAGAACTGCTCGCCGCACATTTCAAGATAGCCACAGATCCTCATCTACTCAAAGGTGGGGATCTGTGGCGCGCTTGCTGATAACAGGGTGTTTGCCCTCATTCGTGTGGGGTGATTGTTCTCGTGACACTTAAGGATTTGACTCCGTCTTTGTCGATCGCCTGGACTTGGATAGTGATTGCGCTGTTACTAGTAACGGTGATTTGCGTGGAGGTCATTTCCTGGTCAATTCCAGTGTTGGTTTTTACTGCATATTTCACAGTTCGATTGTCAGGTCCCCTGAACCAGTCGAAGACAACTCCGTTGTTCGAGATTGCAGTTCCTTTTAGCGAAGTTGGCTCATTAGGTCGGTTAGGTTGAAGGTTGAACTCAATGGGTGAAGAGTAGTTACCTGCCGCATCAAATGCTCGCAGTGATAAAGCATGTTCAAGAGTAGAGTCCATGCCTTCCAGGCGAGCCGAGAATTGAGTGCTTGGCAACTCTATTTTTTTATCGTGATTGTTATCGACAACGAGTTCATAACCGGTAACCGCGATATCGTCTGTTGCAGCGCTCCAGTTTAAGGTTGGGAAATCGGAGGTCTGGTCACTGGCGTAAAAGAATACGGGCGTAGCGGGTGGTACTCGGTCAACCTGTATTGGCGTTCTGGGCGACTTATTACCCGCCGCATCGATCGCTTCAATATAGAAGGTATACGTCGTGACGGGCCTTAATTTTTCGACGATAACCTCTGGCGTTGCAGATGTCGCAATTGCTTCAGGGGTTTTGTCGGTGTAAATGTTGTAACCCGTCACGCCAATATCATCGCTTGACGCATCCCACTTGAGCTTCAATGTTGTCCCTGTGTCATTGCTGTATTGCGGATTGAGTGGCGCCGAGGGTGGCTCTCGATCAATCAGCAACGGCGCAGGGGTCGACATGTTTGCGTTAGCATCGTAAGCCGTGACGGTATAACGATAAGTCGTTGCAGGCTGCAACGTTGTATCGTTAAAGTTCGTGACTTTGGAATCAAACGTCTGGTTGTCATCCCGCGTGATGGCGTATCCAGTGACCGCTACGTTATCGGTACTCGGACTCCAGCTCAGGAGCAATGAAGAGTCGGTAACATTGCTGTAAGTCAGGTCTTTAACAGGCTTGGGACTTTCGCGATCAACAAAAACGGAGACGGGGGCAGACAGATTTTCAGCAGCATCCCTGGCTCTGACTGAGAATGTGTGATTTTCACCGGGTTTAAGTTGCAGGACACTGTAACTCGTGCCAGTGATAGCCTCGAGGTATACGTCATCCTTGTAGACATAATATTCCTTCATTTTTATATCGTCCGTGGATGCGCTCCACGCGAGCTTCAGAGAGGTTGGCTGTAACTCACTAAAGGTCAGTGATGTGGGCGTAGACGGTGGCGTACGATCAATGAAGAGCGTGGTGGGCGCGGAGTAGGTATCGTTGTATTTGTGAGCTCGAATAGAGAATGTAAAGTTTGCAGGTGGGGTGGTATCAGCAATGACCATGCTGTATTCAGTCGGGATTTTGGCGACCATCGAGTTGCCAGAGGTTTCATAGGTCAGTTCATTGATGGGCGCTGAAGTTTTATCCCAGCTTACTTCAACCAAACCTCCCTGCAAGTTGCTCACCTTCAGCCCTGTCGGCGGCGCAGGGGGAACGGTATCGTATGCGGGGAGAGTAATAGACTGGGTTGGAGACATGTTGTTGTCAAAATCGACGGCTGTAACAGATATTTTATTTACACCGGCAGTATTGAACTCAGTAAAGTTTTGATGGGTCGTTAATAGAGGTTTGCCATCAGCTTCAACCTTGAACTCAGCAATGCCAGATTGTCCTGCGGGTTCTTCCCAGTAAAGCAGAGCGGTGCTGGGAGTCAGCTGGCGCACAAGTGGTGTTACCGGTAGTGCGCTCGTCAGACTTTTTGCGCAATACATTCTTAACCCGTTCATGGCCGTATCATCGCCTTCGCCCTGATCCGGTTCTACGCGATTTGTAAAGCCCACGACGTTCTCACCCGCTGGGCATATAAAGTTAGAGCTCCATGTGCCCCAATAACCCAAGTCGCCACCAATCACGGTGTTGTCCTGGCAAATACCCCGTACTTCTGTAGCCTCTACTTCATCTCTATGGTCACGGGACCAAAGCCTTTTCAAGGCAAACCCTTTTAACGGGCCGTTGGCAGCGCTGCACTTATAGATGCTGCTCCAATCCCCCCAGTAGCCATTATTGCTGCTTATAAGTGTGGTCGAAGCACCACTGTTTTCAGAACAATACATGCGCAGGCTGTTAAGGCCTGAGTTATCACCTTTCTGGCCTTGGTCTTTTTCATTCCTGAGGTCAAATCCCCAGGCAACAGTAGGTGCTGGGCAGCTTGCTTTATTTCCCCACTCGCCCCATCCACCATCCGCTTCGGCAGAGGTGGGTATTACATCTTGCCCCCCGAATCTGTTCATGTTGACGGTCATGTAGGAGACTTTGCCGTCCAAGGCTTGGTCACCGCCAAAACGATAAGCGATAGCTGAGCCATCAGGGCTCTCTATACTTTGACCGAACTCTTGAATGTTGCCTATATTAAAAGACGAGGTCATATCTTTGCGTACAAAAATACGCAGGCAGCCTTGGCTGCATTTTTCATCAGCATTTTTAGTGCCAAACAACGTGATCGTGGTCCCGGCCAACGCATTTGAAAGTACTGCGGTTGCTGCTTGGTCATTTTTACAGCCCCAGTGATCAGCGCCGCTTCCCAATTCGAATGATAAGGTTGCGTCCACAGGGACATTACAAAAAATATCACCTTCCTGATCGCCTAAACTCAGTTTTGGCGTGACCGAACCTGTCACGGGTTCGATCGTGATGTGTGAAACCTTTCCGTCAAGCCCGTTATGGGGATGGCTCGTTACTTTGACATCGCGATCAGAGTAGGATTTCTCAAATGTGCCGACGACTACGCGCTCTGTAAGTGCAATGTCTCTTAATACTTCAATTTCCACCCAGTCATCGGATTTGGAACTGTCGGGTTTGTCGAATAATTTTATACTGGTCCCTTTTTTAACACCGCGCAGTGCCAGTGAACGGGCTTCATCATTTTCGCATCCCGCTGCCTTCAAACGGACATCCCACTCAACACTGGTGGGTAAAACACACACGACATCATCACTTGTTAGTGCACCGGGGCGCGTGTCGGGATACGCTTCTGAATAGCCGTCATTTTTTTCATAGAAATAAACCCCGCCCTCTGTTAAAGCGCCTGCATACGGAATGGCATCACCGACTTGGGTAAAGTCGAGGGCGATATAATTAGGCACCATACGAAAATCTTTATTCGAATTTTTGCAGGCGTTGTCGACCCTGAATTCGAGCCACGTCAAATTGTTGTCAATTTGAGCTGCGTGCGGTGCGGAGGAAAATAAAGAGTGGAATTGATTCATGGTGAACAAGCGAGGCCATAGCTGAAACCCGGACTTGTCTATCATTTTATATCTATAGTTATAAAAAATATGGTCTTTATCATATTTGCCGTCATCGTATCGGCTATTGCAGGCCCAATTGTCTTTTGTGACTCCGGCTAAGCCGAGGTCGTAAGTGTTTTGCATTGAGAATATCTTGTCTTTTGGGAGTTCCATTGTGTTTCCGGAAAATAGGTAGTTTCCATTTTTACGCTCTAGGAAAATAATAATTCTACGATTGCTGTCTATGATTTTTTGTAGTGTTGGCCATTGGGGAGTGTTGGCGTAATCAGAGATTCTAAAAACATAGTTACTCAAATTTGGGACTTCATTGAAGGCTTTTTGTATATATTCATAGTCGATCCTGTCTTCCAGAAATATAGTGACAACTGCATTTTTGTTTTCGGGCTGATCAAGGAAATTTTTGACCTTTTCAAGTTCTGAGCTAAATTTTTTTTTGTCTACTCCCAGGCCTGAACAACCTTGATTGGGTTGGTCGTCATCGCTTGGTGGTGTGTGATGGCACATATAGGCATCAACGGTATAATCATTACTACTACTTGATCTTAATGGGTGTAAATCCCACATTAATGAGCGAATACCGCTTTTCAATTGTTCGGTGGTGTCGTTCATGTAGGCATTGTGAGCCGATACCCATGTGTACTTATTAAAAGGCTTGGAAAAGTCTCGAATATATGGCGCGCTGGGAGGTTCCGCATTGGCGCCCGGCCAAGGCCTGCTTGAAGATGATTCGTTATAATGCGGGCTACGCACAGAGGGCGCCAGAGAGTTATCTGTCTGGGCAAAGATAGTATTGGTATCAATGAGCAACGCAGTCACTAATAGTGTGCCTAATAGTTTGCACGCCGAATTAATAAGATTGTGCGACTCGGTCTTACACAATAGTCTATTCATTTTCTATGATTCCAGACAGTCAGGTAAAAATTATCATGTGGCATGTCAGTTGCTTTTACTACTGTCAGAAATAACAGGTAGGCAATCTTTTTATTACGCCTGTAAAGCAGCGGGGCAAGGGTTGTTTCCAGTCACCTGAATCTAATAAATCGTATGGCTACAAGAAAGCCACCGACGCCAACTGCCGGAGCCGCTATAGCCCAGTTGCTTGACAGATACCGAGTGGGCACTGGTCGCCAAGCTGTTTGAATGCCGGGGCGGACGAGGGGGCCGCCGCTTCATTCTCGGCGGACCTTGCTGGAGGCCTGTTGCTATGTGGTACGCACGGGGTGCTAATGGCAAATTGCTACCCTGCGATTTTCCTCATTGGGACGATGTCTACAAGACCTTCCGCCGGTGGAGCGCTCAAGGCAAATTCGAGCAAATGCATGATCGCTTGCGAGCTCAATGGCGCGAACGGGAAGAACGCTCTGACAGCCCGTCAGCGGCTGTCTTGGATTCGCAATCGACCCGCAGATGCAAGCGTTCAGGATCGGGACGCTGCGGATGATGCGGTGGCCTACTCGAAGGAACAATATCCGTCACTGGTCACGCTCTTTGTTGATACTGCGTACGCAGGAAAATGGGCACAACGCACACATCAAATGCACGCGATCGATGTTCAAGTGATCCATGGTCCGAACAACAGAGCAACAGGACAATGGCACTCATAACAAGGCGATTTTTTTCCGTGGAACCTGCTCAGGCTAGATTTTTGGTCATGCCCAAGCGATGGGTGGTGGAGCGAACTCATGCCTGAAATGAGAGGCTCGGCGACTGATCATGCACCACGACCGTCTTTTTGAGGCAAGCGAAGCATGGGTGTGGTTGGCCGAGGCACGAATACTCGAGCGCCGACTCTCCACATGATTTTGTCTACGCCCCCTAAGCCATGTTTTTACTCGACCCGGGCCTCGCCACTGAACACCAGCGTCTGCCGACAGCGGCGGCACAGGTAGCGCCGGCCTTGCTTGACCAGGTTATGACGCTGGGCGCTGAAGGGGAAATCGCTGTCGGGGCATGGGCAGCGGTATATGTAGCGCGTCGCGGTGCGTCGCTTGATCGCGTAGGTGTGGCAGCGGTTGGGCGGCAACTCGTATACCCCGCGCATGATCAACTGCCATTCCTCGCCATGGGGCGCGATGCGGTCGCCAAATAATTGGTGGGCAATCAGGTGTGCGACTTCGTGGGGGACGGTTTGCTTGAGAAAATCTTCGCTGTTTTCGCGGTACAACTGAGGATTGAAGCGCAGCAGGTTTTCATGCAGATGGGCGACACCGGCTTTTTGGCCGCGTAACTTGAAACTGACCACAGGGCGCTTGAAAGGCCGCTTGAAAAACACTTCGGCCTGTTTGAAGCAGTCTTCGACACGGGTGTTGAGTAACTCGGGCATTCGGTTCGGTTCTCCAGAAGCGGCGATTATGCCGCAAGGGGAAAGGGTTCCGAAGCGCTTGGCGCTGAATGGTCTGCCCCCGTCACTGTAGGAGCGAGCTTGCCTCGCGATCTTTTGATCTTCAAAAGATCGCGAGCACCTTTAAAGCAGGCTCAGGAGATATACGTCGGCCCAATCCCCAGCCCCCAGACGATGACGCTGAAGGCGATAATCGCCACCAGCACCACTAAACCCACGGCCAGGATCGAGCTTGAAAACAAAAAGCCTTCATCCGGGTCAATGTTCATCACGGTGGGGATGCCGACGAACAACAGGAACACGGTGTAGCAAATGGCCGCTGTGCCCACCAGCATTGCCAGCCACATCTGCGGGTAAAGCGCCGCCAGCCCGGCAATGAACAAAGGCGTTGCCGTGTAGGTGGCAAAGGCCACGCAGCGGGACATGCTCGGTAGGGCGTCGTAGGTGCGGGCCATCCAGTGAATGAAGGTGGCCATCACGCCCACGCCGACCAGCATTGCCAAGTAAGACAGCGCGCTCATCCACAGCGCGCTGTCCAGGGTCAGCATCACCGGCGGATTGCCGCCGATGGTCCAGCCGACCTGGGTGGTGCCAATAAACGCAGAAACCGCCGGGATCGCCGCCAGGATCAGGGTGTGGGTGAGGTAGATGCGGCTGACGCTCTGCTCGGCATCGACGCGGATCTGGCGCCACTCCTGATCAGGGTGGGTAAAGAGTCCTAGAACATGGTGGATCATGGCGCTCACTCCTGTTTCAAACACATCATCCTTGACGGAAGCTTCCAGGGCCGCGTCGCGGGTCACGCCGATTTGGCCTGCTGGCAGGCGGCCTTCATTGGAGTATAGGAACGCATGCCGGTCATCGCTCTAGTCCTTTAGTGCTAATTACTTTGTTAGCTATAGCTTTATCGCGTTGAGGTCTAAGCGTTTCAGGGGTTCGTGTGCGGGGCTTTTTTCAGTAAAATGCCCGGCTTTTGGTCTTAACACGCGGAATTGAAGCGCTATGGGCACTCTCTCGGTCTCACAACTCAAACTCCAGAAACGCCTGCGCCGATTGACCGGTGAGGCTGTAGCCGACTTCAACATGATTGAGGACGGCGACAAGGTGATGGTGTGCCTGTCGGGCGGCAAGGACAGTTACACGTTGCTGGACGTGCTGCTGCATTTGCAAAAGGTTGCTCCGATCCAATTTTCGATCGTGGCCGTGAACATGGACCAGAAGCAGCCGGGGTTCCCTGAAGACGTGCTGCCGGCTTACCTGAAGTCGCTGGGCGTGGACTACCACATCGTTGAAAAAGACACCTATTCGGTGGTCAAGGAACTGGTCCCGGAAGGCAAGACCACGTGTTCGCTGTGCTCGCGCCTGCGCCGCGGCACCTTGTATACCTTTGCGGACGAAATTGGTGCGACCAAAATGGCCTTGGGCCATCACCGCGATGACATCGTCGAGACCTTCTTCCTGAACATGTTCTTTAACGGCACCCTCAAGGCGATGCCGCCCAAGTTGCGTTCCGATGACGGGCGTAACGTGGTGATCCGCCCGCTGGCCTACTGCAACGAGAAGGACATTCAGGCGTATTCGGACTTGCAGCAGTTCCCGATTATTCCGTGCAATCTCTGCGGCTCGCAGGAAAATCTCCAGCGTCAGGTCGTCAAAGACATGCTGCAAGAGTGGGAACGCAAGAACCCGGGGCGTACTGAAAGCATCTTCCGCAGCCTGCAACACGTGAATCCGTCGCAACTGGCCGACCGTAACCTGTTTGACTTCGCCAGCCTGAAGATCGACGAAACCGCGACCCCGCGCTTCGTCAATCTGTTGAACCTCTAAGCCGCTTCGCGGCTCTGAACCCAAAGTGACACCCCCACAGACTTAGAGGAGAGGGCATGCGCGACTACCAATGGCTGCACGAATACTGTTTGAACCGTTTTGGTTCGTCCGCCGCGCTGGAAGCCGAACTGCCCGTTCCTCGCACGCCCGCGCAACTGCGCAAGATCCCGGACGACCGCTATTTGTCGACCTTGGCACTGCGGGTATTTCGTGCCGGGCTCAAGCACAGCGTGGTGGACGCCAAATGGCCGGTCTTTGAAGAGGTGTTCTTCGGTTTCGACCCGGAAAAAGTGGTGCTCATGGGCGCCGAGCATCTGGAGCGCCTGATGCAGGACGCACGGATCATTCGCCATTTGGGCAAGCTCAAGAGCGTGCCGCGCAATGCCCAGTTGATCCTCGACATTGCCCACGAACACGGTAGCTTCGGCGCGTTTATCGCCGACTGGCCAGTGACCGACATTGTCGGGCTCTGGAAATACCTGTCCAAACACGGGAATCAACTGGGCGGCTTATCGGCGCCGCGGTTTTTGCGGATGGTCGGCAAAGACACCTTTGTCCCGAGCTATGACGTCGTGGCGGCGCTCAATGCACAAAAGCTGGTGGACAAGGTGCCAACCAGCTTGCGCGACCTGGCCATTGTGCAAAACGCCTTCAACCAGTGGCACGCCGACAGCGGCCGGCCGATGTGTCAGTTGTCGCAGATGTTGGCGTTTACGGTGAACCACTGACTTCACCCGCCAGCCGGCGGTCCAGTTGGTAGCGCCAGCGCACAAATAGCATCGCGCTGATGAACAGCGCCACACTGGCGGCTATTTCCAGCAGGCCGAACACCTGCCGGTTTGGATCAAAGGCGGCCAGTGCCCCCTTGAGTAGGTACAGATTCACCACGTAGCAGGTGAACGCGTGCCCGCGCGGGCTGCCCTTGAGCATGCCAGGCACGAGGATCAGCAACGGCACCAGCTCAATCAGCACGATCACCCAGGGCCGTGCGCCGTGCAGGTTGGCGAACACCAGGTAATACACGCACAGCAAACCGATCAAGCCAAAAAAACACGCCAGGCTCAGGGCTCGCATCCAGCGCACCCGCAGTTCCAGCCATTCACGCGACGCCAGCACCTTGGGCTTTTTAGCCACGCGGGCTCTCCAGCTTCAGGGCAGTGGCGGCCAAGCGTTGCCCCAGCGCCCGGCACAGGGCGATTTCGTGTTCATCCAGCTTGCGCTTGCCATCGGCACCCGCGTGGTGGCTTGGGCCATAGGGCGTGCCGCCGCCGCTGGTGTTGAGCAGGGCCGATTCGCTGTAAGGCAGGCCAGTGATCAGCATGCCGTGGTGCAGCAGGGGCATGATCATCGACAGCAGTGTGGTTTCCTGGCCGCCATGCAGGCTGGCGGTTGAGGTGAACACGCCAGCCGGTTTGCCCACCAGGGCGCCGGTCAGCCACAGGTTGCTGGTGCCGTCCAGAAAGTACTTGAGCGGCGCAGCCATGTTGCCGAAGCGAGTCGGGCTGCCGAGCGCCAGGCCGGCGCAGTTTTTCAGGTCATCAAGGCTGGCGTACAGTGCACCTTGCTCGGGAATGTCTGGGGCCACGGCTTCACATTCGGCAGAGATCGCCGGGACGGTGCGCAACCGCGCCTCCAGGCCGCCTTGTTCAATGCCGCGGGCAATGTGTCGCGCCATTTCGCGGGTTGAACCATGGCGGCTGTAAAACAGCACCAGGATGTACGGGGCGCTCATGGCAGGAGCTCCAGCACCTTTTCCGGCGGGCGGCCGATGACCGCCTTGTCGCCTGCGACCAGAATCGGTCGTTCGATGAGTTTGGGGTGTGTGGCCATGGCGCCAATCAGCTGTTCGTCGCTGAGGCTGGCGTCGGCCAGGTTCAGGGTTTTGTACTCGTCTTCGCCAGTGCGCAGCAATTGCCGGGCGCTGAGGCCAAGTTTGCCCAGCAGGCTGCGCAGTTGCGCTGCATCCAGCGGGGTTTCGAGGTAGCGCACCACGGTGGGTGCCAGGCCGCGGGCTTCGAGAATCTCGAGTGCCGCACGCGATTTAGAGCAGCGCGGGTTGTGATAAAGCGTCAGATCAGTCATGAGCGGGTCGCTTCTTGCGTAAGGTGACGGGTATTCTACCCGCCTCACAGGCGTGTCTGAACCGTGTGCGGTCATTGGTCGCCTGTTAATGTCTTTGGTTGTCTTAAATCGAGAAGGAACAGCACATGTTCAAGCGACTATTGGCGGTCACTGCCGTCGCCGCTACGTTATTGCTCGCAGGGTGCGGGAATGATTACGGGGTCGATCAACATGGAGAGAAGGTCGCGTCCGAACGTCTGGACAAGCAATGGAAGGTGATCAACTACTGGGCCGAGTGGTGTGGGCCGTGTCGGGTAGAGATTCCGGAACTCAACTCGCTGGAAGCCCAGTTGCAGGGGCAGTCGGTGGGCTTGTTCGGGGTGAACTTCGACGGTCTGCAGGGCAAGGAACTGAGCGATGCCAGCACCGCGATGGGCATCACTTTTACCGTATTGGCCCAGGACCCGGCCGATACCTTTGATCTGCCTCGCAGTGAAGCGCTCCCGGTGACCTACATCATTGATGACAAGGGCAAGGTCCGGGCACAGATGCTGGGTGAGCAGACGGCCGCGGGGATTCTGGCCAAGCTGAAGGAATTGCGCGGTTAGTCACCTGTAGTCGCTGCCCAGGCACGAAGGCTGCGATCCGCATCGCAGCCTTCGTGCTTTGTCAGCGACGACAAGCAGGTCAGCTTTCTTCAGGCCACAGCCGCAATGGCAGGCCTTCAGCTGGCCAGAAGCGCACTTGCTCAATCGGCGAGACGTCCCAACGCTGTACGGTCTGCAAAGCGTTGAAGAAACGCTGCTCCTGTTCCATCAATGCCGGGGCGCAGGCTTTACGGGTGCTGCCTATCGGGCCAAAGGTCAACTTGTCACCGTCCAGGGTGTACGGCGCGAACCAATGGTTGCAGCCGCCGTTGCCATAGGCCCGGCCACCGTCATCAAAGGTCACGGTCAGGTGGCTGTAGTCCATCAACGGACGTTCGCCAATCCACTCCACCACGTAAGCATGGTTGCGCTGTAATTGCGGCGAGTGCCCTGCGCAGCCCACCAGGCTGGCGCCCAGTAACACCAGCAGGCAGCCGCGTTTCATAGCGCGGCCTTTTGGCACTGCGGGCACAGGTGCTTGTTGTCTTCAGTGCGCCAGCCCAGCTCGGCAATTCGCGCGCTGGCTGCAGGTTTCTGGGCCTTGGTGCCCAGCTTGGCGTCGACCGCGAACTCGAACTTCAGTTGTTTGGCGCAGCCGTCGCAGTTGACTTGCCACTCATGAATCGCCAGTTCACCAAACACCGGGCCATGGGCCACGGCAACCCACTGACCGCGCGGGTTGATCAGGTGGCGGACTTTTTCGACGGTCAGGCGCATGGACAAGTCCTTGCTGCCCTTGAGCGTCACAATCAGCACGTCGTCGTTCTGGATCGAGCCACCATTGCCGGTGACTTGGTAGCGGCCCGGCATCAGGGCACGGCATTCAATCAAGGTGTGCTGCGGGCTAAGCAGGTTGTAACGGAAATCGTGTTCGACCATGGGTCCTCCAAATGGGCCGCTATGCTATCAACCTTCGACCAGGTTTTGTGGGGCACCTTTGCGCCAGGCCGCGATATTGTTCAGGGTCGTCGTGGCAATCGCACTGAGTGCTTCGCGGGTCAGGAAGGCTTGATGCGCAGTGATGATCACGTTCGGGAAGGTCAGCAAGCGCGCCAGTACGTCGTCTTGCAGGGGCAGGTCGGAGCGGTCTTCGAAAAACAGTTGGGCTTCTTCTTCGTATACATCCAGCCCAAGATAGCCCAACTGGCCGCTTTTGAGTGCCTCGATCAGCGCTGGCGTATCCACCAGAGCGCCGCGCCCGGTGTTGATCAGCATGGCCCCGTGTTGCAGGGTAGCCAGTGAATGGCGGTTGATCAGGTGCTTGTTGTCGGCGGTTAGCGGGCAATGCAGGCTGATGATGTGCGAACTGGCGAGAAGCTGCGCCAGGCTCACGTACTCGGCACCCAAGGCGACCAGCTCGGCATTGGGGTAGGGGTCAAAGCACTGCAGCTTGCAGCCAAAGCCGGCCATGATTTTGCCAAACGTCGCGCCGATTTGCCCGGTGCCGACGATCCCCACGGTTTTGCCCACCAGATCAAAACCGGTCAGACCGTGCAGGGTGAAGTCGCCTTCGCGGGTGCGGTTATAGGCCCGGTGCAAGCGTCGGTTGAGTGCCAGAATCAAGGCCACGGCGTGTTCAGCCACCGCGTGTGGCGAGTAGGCAGGCACTCGCACCACGCTCAAGCCCAGGCGTTTGGCGGCAGTGAGATCGACGTGGTTGTAACCGGCTGAGCGCAGGGCGATCAGGCGGGTGCCACCCGCGGCCAGTTGTTCAAGCACCTCTGCGCTCAAGTCGTCATTGATAAACGGACAGACCACTTCATAGCCATGGGCCAGCGCTGCGGTGTCGAAGCTCAAGCGCGCGGGCTGAAAGTGCAGCTCAAGGTCGCCGGGCTGTGCGGCACTGCTAAAGCTGTCCTGATCGTAGGTCTGGCTGCTGAAAAGAATCGTGCGCATCAGTGCTTCCTTGGAGGTTGGGTGAGACCGCAATCCTGCGTTACGCCTTGCTGCGTGCTTCTTCGGCCAGACGCAGGATGGCTTGATCCAGTTCGTCGAGAGCGGCGCTGGCTTCAGGGCTGGCTTGTTTGAGCAAGGTTTCGCTGCGCTGGCAGGCCCCGCGCAATTGCGGCACGCCGCAGTAACGGGTGGCACCGTGCAAACGATGCACGCGTTCGAGCAGGGCTTCGGTGTCATTGTCTTCACGGGCCTGGCGGATGGCCAGGCGGTCTGTTTCCAGCGAGGCCAGCAACATCGACAGCATGTCGGCGGCCAAATCGGCCTTGCCCGCCGCCAGGCGCAACCCTTCCTCGGCATCCAGCACGGCTGGCTTGTTGGATTGGCGTGCGGGCTCTTGGATGCCGTCGTTGGTTTGATTGCGCAAGGCCAGGCCGGTCCACTTCAAGACGACTTGAGCCAATTGGCGCTCGCTGATGGGTTTGGTCAGGTAGTCGTCCATGCCGCTTTGCAGCAGGGCACGTTTTTCGTTGGCCATGGCGTGGGCGGTCAGGGCAACAATGGGCACCGGCGAAGACAGGCGCTTTTGTTCCCACTGGCGCAGCACTTCGGTGGTTTCCCGGCCGTCCATGCCGGGCATTTGCACGTCCATCAGGACCAGGTCGAAGTCCTCTGCCTTGAAGGCGTCCACGGCGGCATACCCGCTGTCCACGGCGGTGATCTTGGCGCCCATGTCTTCGAGCAGGGTTTGCACCAGCAGCAGGTTGGCCGGGTTGTCATCCACGCACAAAATGCGTGGCGCACGGCTGGCCAGTATTTCACCGGGCTCGTGACGGGGTTGCTGTGGGTTGATGAGTTCGATCAGCGTCCTGCGCACTTTTCGCGTGCAGGCAGGTTTGGCCTGCAACTGGTTGTGGGGGTTGGGCACGGCGGTGTTGAACAGCACCAGTTCTGTGGTGGGGCACAACACCAGAACCTTGCAGCCCAGGTGCTCCAGGTCCCAGATATGCTGGTTAAGGCGCTCGGGCGGGATGTCGTGGGCGGTCACGCCCAGCACGGCCAGTTCGATCGCATGCTCGGTCTGGTGCGCGCTGGTCACGCCGTTGGCGAGGTTGTCCAGCGTCAGGTACGGCGTCACGCTGAGCCCGCAATCTTCGAGCTGGTGGAGCATGGCCTGACGGGCCAGGTCGTGCTTCTCCAGTAGGGCCACGCGATGGCCGAGCAGCGGGGTGACAGGCAGGTCTTCAACATCGTCATGGGCTTTGGGCAGGTTGACGCTGATCCAGAACATTGAGCCTTCACCCGGCTCGCTCTCAACGCCAATCTCGCCGCCCATCTGCTCCACCAGGCGCTTGGAAATCACCAAGCCAAGGCCCGTACCGCCGGTTTGGCGCGTGAGCGAGTTGTCGGCCTGGCTGAAGGCCTGGAACAGCGCCCGTACATCCTGGCTGGTCAGCCCGATTCCGGTGTCCTGTACGCTGATGCGCAGTTGGACGCCGCCACTGGTAGTGTTGTCGTCATCATCTTCAAGCATGGCCCGTACGACAATCGTGCCTTCACGGGTGAACTTGATCGCGTTGTTGACCAGGTTGGTCAGGATTTGCTTGAGCCGCAGTGGGTCGCCGATCAAGGACAGCGGGGTATCGCGGTACACCAGACTGACCAGCTCCAGGCCTTTTTCGTGGGCCGAGGGGGCGAGGATGGTCAGGGTGTCCTGCAACAAGTCGCGCAGGTTGAACGGGGTGCTGTCGAGCACCAGCTTGCCGGCCTCGATTTTCGAGAAGTCGAGAATCTCGTTGATGATCCCAAGCAGGTTGTCCGCCGATTTTTCGATGGTGTGTAGGTAATCGAACTGGCGTGGCGTGAGTTCACTTTTTTGCAGCAGGTGCGTGAACCCCAGAATGCCGTTGAGTGGTGTACGGATCTCGTGGCTCATGTTGGCCAGAAATTCCGACTTGATCCGGCTGGCTTCCAGGGCTTCCTTGCGCGCCAGATCGAGTTCCAGGTTCTGGATTTCGATGGTTTCGAGGTTTTGCCGAACGTCTTCGGTGGCTTGGTCGACGCTGTGTTGCAGTTCTTCCTGGGCATTTTGCAGGGTTTCAGCCATGCGGTTGATGCCTGAGGCCAACTCGTCCAGCTCTTGGCTGCCCAATGGCGGCAGACGGGTTTGCAACTGGCCGTCCTTGAGTTGCGCGACCGCCTGCTTGATTTGGCCGATCGGGGCGTTGATCGTGCGGCTCATGCGCAAGGCCAGCAGGGTGGTCAGCACCAGGCCAGTGGCGATGAGCAACAGGCTGGCGAACAGGCTGCGGTAGCCGCGCAACAGCATGTTGTGGTGTGACAGCTCCAGCTCGACCCAGCCCAGCAGGCGGTGGGCTTCGTTGGGGATGACGTCGCCCGCCAGGTTGCGATGGCGGCCAAAGACCGGCAGCAAATAGCGTGTGGCGTCGCTGTCAGTGCGTTGCAGCAATTGCGAGCTGTTGCCCATCGGGGCCTGATTGAGCATGGTCGGCCCGGCGTGGGCCAGCGGCTCGTGATTGGCGCTCAAAAACGCCACGGCGCGCACGTCTTGCTGATCGAGGGACTCGCTGGCAATACGTTGCAGCAGGGCCGTGTCATGCCGACCCATGGCGGGCGCAACCAGTGGCGCCAGTTGTTCGGCGATCATTTCACCGCGCTGCAACAACTGCGACTCCAGTTCCGATTGCTGCAGCCACGTGAAGTAACTCCCTAATACCACCGCCATCAACGTGACGGGCAGCAAGGTCAGCAGCAATACGCGGCCTTTTATCCCGAGGTTTTTCAGCACACCACTCTCCAGCCCGGCATTGGTCAAAGCATCCTTATGACGTTCGTTATAGATCAGCTCGCAGTGTAGCCATTTGATACGTGGCAAATCTGTGTAAATTTACCTTCAGTCCGAACAGCGCCCACTTAAAAGGCAGTGCAACGGCCGTGCCGGTTGCCCGTGATGGCTCAATCTTGAATAATCAGCCATTGAGAATGACTTGCAGACGCTAATGAATCCCGTAGCTGTTCAACCCTCAAGGCTTCTGGCCATTGAAGACGATCCCGTGCTGGGTACCTATTTGCATGAGCAATTGGTGCGCCACGGGTTTGAGGTGGTGTGGTGCCAGAACGGCCCGGAGGGCTTGAGTCGCGCCACCCATGAACACTTTGACGTGGTGCTGATGGACATCCTGCTGCCGGGCATGAATGGCTTGCAGGTGTTGACGCAATTGCGCCAGACCCACGCCCTGCCGGTCATCCTGATGTCGGCGCTGGGGGCAGAGGCCGACCGCATCAGCGGGTTTCAACTGGGCGCCGATGACTATCTGCCCAAGCCGTTCAGCATCGCGGAATTGCGCGTGCGTATTCAGGCCATCCTGCGCCGTGTGGCGCTGGACCGCATGCCGCCGCAAGCGCCGGTAATGGCCCAAAGTGCGCTGGTGCTCGATGAAGACGCGGCAGATGCCCGTTACGGCCAACAATGGGCCGGGTTCACCCGCAGTGAGTACCGCTTGCTCGACACCCTGCAACGTAACGTTGACGAGGTGCTGAGCAAGGCGTTCCTTTATCAGCAGGTATTGCAGCGGGGCTATTCGGCCCATGACCGCAGCCTGGACATGCACATCAGCCAAATCCGTCGCAAGCTCAAGGCTATCGGCTATCACGAGCGGGAAGTGCGCACGGTGTGGGGCAAAGGTTATGTGTTGAGCGCCTGTGATGCGCTCTAAGCTGCCCGGCAAGCATTCGCTGTTCTGGAAGCTCGCCTGTTTGCTGGTGGCTTTCTGCTTATTGATGATCTGGCTCAGTTGGTCCTGGGGCCGCTACATGGACAAGCGCACCGGTTTCTTGACCGATGAGGCCAAGAGCACGCTGATCCGCTATGCCGGGGAAGCGGAACAGGCCTGGGACAAGGGCCAGCAAGCCGGCGTCGACCAATGGCTGCAGGCGTTCGGCAAGACCGAGCAGGGGTGGGTGGGCGTGGTTGGCCAGGACTTGCAGGCGCTGAGCAGTTATCCGCTGAGTGACCTCGAAGCCCAACGCATGACTTTTTTGCGCGGTCTGGACTGGCCCATCAGCCATATCAATCGGGTCCGGCCCTGGATCAAGGTGCCGTTCCCCAAAGACCCGACAGCCGGTTACCTGGTGATTGAACTGCCGCAGCGCTTCATGCCGGGGCTTTCGCAACGGGTCTGGCGTTTCCTTATTAATGGCGTGATCCCCGGCGTGTTCACCTTGCTGCTGTGCGTGGGGCTGTACCGTTTGTTGATCGTGCCGCTGAACCAGTTGCGCGAGCAGGCCAATGCCTGGCGCGCTGATCAGTTGGGCGTGCGGCTGTCGAGCCAGACCACCAGTCGTCAGGACGAGCTGGGTGAATTGGGCCGGGCCTTCGATCAAATGTCCGAACGTTTGCAAAGTACGGTCAGCCAGCAACAACAGCTCCTGCGTGATTTGTCCCATGAACTGCGCACGCCATTGAGCCGTCTGCGCGTGGCCTGTGACAGCGAGCAGGGCGTTGAAGCTTTGCGCGAGCGCTTGAGCCGAGAGGTCGATGGCATGCAACGCCTGGTGGAAGACACCTTGCAACTGGCCTGGCTGGATGCCGAACGCGGGCCATTGCCGGTTGAAGACATCCAGATCCAGGCGCTGTGGGAGATGCTGACCGAAAACGCGCGTTTCGAGAGCGGCTGGGATGCGTCACGACTGCCATGTCGGCTGGGGGCTGATTGCTGGGTCAAAGGCCACCTCAACAGCTTGGCCCAGGCGTTGGAGAACATCTTGCGCAATGCTATTCGGCATTCCCCGGCAGATGGCATTGTCAGCCTGGGTGGCCAGCGGGAAGGGAGTGAGTGGCATGTGTGGCTCGATGATCAGGGCGGCGGTGTCGCCCCGCAAGCGCTTGAGCGGATCTTTGACCCGTTTATCCGCCTCGATGGCTCGCGCCCCGGCGACGGCGGCTTTGGCCTGGGCTTGAGCATCGCGCGCAATGCCCTGCGTGTGCAGGGCGGCAGTTTGTGGGCGCAAAACACCGAGCACGGGCTGCGCGTGCACCTGCGCCTGCCCATCGCAGACCCGCCCAAGCAGTAGGAGCGAGCTTGCCTCGCGATCTTTTAAAGATCAAAAGATCGCGAGGCAAGCTCCTACAAATACTATTCCTTCTGCTTATAGCCTTTCGCCATAAGCTTTGCACTTTGCGTGATATGGGCTATCGGCGTTTGCCGGTATGATGTGCCCCCCCGCAGTCTGGATTGCGAATACGCCATGACCTTGCAGTACCCAACTATCGCCGATTGCATCGGTAACACGCCGCTGGTGCGCTTGCAGCGCCTGGCCGGCAACACCACCAACACGCTTTTGCTCAAGCTCGAAGGGAATAACCCGGCGGGCTCGGTCAAGGACCGTCCCGCGCTGTCGATGATCACCCGCGCTGAAACGCGTGGGCAGATCCAGCCGGGCGATACCTTGATCGAAGCCACCTCGGGTAATACTGGTATTGCCTTGGCCATGGCCGCAGCGATCAAGGGTTACAAGATGATCCTGATCATGCCGGACAATTCCAGCGCCGAGCGCAAGGCGGCCATGACGGCTTATGGCGCCGAGCTGATTCTGGTGACCCAGGAAGAGGGCATGGAAGGTGCGCGCGACCTGGCCGACAAGCTGCAGGCCGAAGGCCGTGGCAAGGTGCTCGATCAGTTCGCCAACGGTGATAACCCGCAGGCGCACTACACCACTACCGGCCCGGAGATTTGGCGTCAGACCCAAGGTACGGTCACTCATTTCGTCAGCTCCATGGGCACCACGGGCACCATCATGGGTGTCTCGCGTTACCTCAAAGAGCAAAACGCCCAGGTGCAGATCGTCGGCTTGCAGCCGATGGAAGGCGCGGCCATTCCGGGCATTCGCCGCTGGCCGACCGAATACCTGCCGAAAATCTACCAGGCTGACCGTGTTGACCGCATTGTCGACATGGCTCAGCGCGAAGCCGAAGACGTCATGCGTCGTCTGGCTCGCGAAGAAGGCATTTTCTGCGGCGTTTCGTCGGGCGGTGCGGTAGCCGCTATGCTGCGTCTGTCCCAGGAAGTCGAAAACGCCGTGATTGTCGGCATCATTTGCGACCGTGGCGACCGTTACCTGTCGACTGGCATTTACGATGCGCCTAACTAATGGCTAAGCAAGAGAGAGGCCTGCGCTTCCAGCCCACTGGCGGCACCAAGGCCCCGCAAGTGCCTGCGGGCAAAAAACAGCGATTGAGTATCGAACGCCTGGCCAACGACGGCCGTGGTATTGCCTTTATCGAGGGACGTACCTGGTTCGTGTCGGGGGCCTTGGCCGGTGAAGAGGTCGAAGCCCGGGTGCTGGGGGCACACGGTAAAGTGGTCGAGGCGCGCACTGAGCGTGTATTCACCGCCAGTGCCAGCCGTCGCGTGGCGCCTTGCAAGTTGGCAGGCAAGTGCGGAGGGTGCAGTGTTCAGCATCTGCCCCACGATGAGCAGCTTGCACTGAAACAGCGCATGCTCGCCGAGCAGTTGACCCGCGTGGCCGGCGTCGAGCCCGACGAGTGGGCACCACCGTTGACCGGGCCGGAATTTGGCTATCGCCGTCGGGCCCGTATCGCGGTGCGCTGGGACGCACGGGCCAAGCGGCTGGACGTCGGCTTCCGGGCTGCCGGCAGTCAGGACATCGTCGCCATCGACCACTGTTTGGTGCTGGTACAGGCTTTGCAACCTATCATGAGTGGGCTGCCGGCCATGCTGCGTCAATTGAGCAATCCGAAAGCCCTTGGGCATGTCGAGTTGTTCAGTGGGTCGGCCAACGCGGTGTTGCTGCGCCATATGGCGCCACTCAGCGCAGCCGATCTACAGGTTTTACAGGGTTTTTGTGCCACCCATCAGGCCCAGTTGTGGCTACAGGGTGACGGTGAGCCGCAACCGGTCGATTTGACGCAGACCTTGGGCTACCGTTTACAGCAGTGGGATCTGGAATTGGCCTATCGGCCGGGTGACTTTGTTCAGGTCAACGCCGGGGTCAACGAGGCCATGGTGGCGCAAGCGCTGGACTGGCTGGCGCCGCAGGCAGACGAACGGGTTCTTGACTTGTTCTGTGGGCTGGGTAATTTCGCATTACCACTGGCGCGTCAGGTACGCGAAGTGGTGGCCGTCGAAGGTGTTACGACGATGGTCGAACGCGCCGCGCAAAACGCGGTCAGTAACAAGCTGCATAATGCAGCGTTTTTTCAGGCCGACCTGTCGCAGCCTTTGGTAGATGCTGACTGGGCCGGGCAGGGCTTTGCCGCTGTGCTCCTCGACCCGCCGCGTGACGGGGCGTATGAGCTGGTGCGCAAGCTGTCGGGTCTGGGAGCCAAGCGTTTGGTGTATGTGTCGTGTAACCCGGCCACGCTGGCCCGCGATACGGTTGAATTGATGAAACAGGGGTATCGGTTAAAACGTGCCGGAATCCTCGATATGTTCCCGCAAACCGCACATGTCGAGGCGATGGCGTTATTTGAAGCAGACTAGGAAGGTCTGTCTATTTCGACGGGCCCGCAACCCCATGCCGCTAGACCCTGGAGCATGGTGTTGGGATTCGGGTCGGTATATCGGCGCATTGAACGTGCGCCGTAGGGAAGGTAAGCAAGATGGTACAGGTCAGAGCACACCAGCCGATCAACACAGACGGCAGTCTCAACCTCGAGGCATGGCTTGATCATGCGGTGAGTGTCGATGTGGCGCTGGACCGTGAAGCCTTGAAAGAAGCGTGTGAGTACGCACGCGAGGCGGAGCAGCAAGCCAATGCAGCAAAAAACCTGTGGACTGAAGGCGCGTCGAGCTTTCGAACCGGGTTGGAAATTGCTGAAATCCTCGCCGATCTCAAGCTGGACCAGGATTCGCTGGTCGCGGCGATTTTGTATCGTGGCGTCCGTGAAGGGCAGATTCAGTTGCCTGCGGTCAGCCAGCGTTTTGGCCCGGTGGTCGCCAAGCTGATCGATGGTGTGCTGCGCATGGCTGCGATCAGCGCCAGCCTCAGCCCCCGTCAATCGATGGTGATGGGCTCCCAGGGGCAGGTCGAAAACCTGCGCAAAATGCTCGTAGCGATGGTTGATGATGTGCGTGTCGCACTCATCAAGCTGGCCGAACGTACCTGCGCTATCCGTGAAGTCAAAAGTGCCTCCGACGAAAAGCGCATTCGCGTTGCCCGTGAGGTCTTCGACATCTACGCGCCGCTGGCACATCGTTTGGGCATCGGCCACATCAAATGGGAGCTGGAGGACTTGTCCTTCCGCTACCTGGAACCAGAACAGTACAAACAAATCGCCACATTGCTGCATGAGCGCCGGCTGGACCGCGAACGCTTCATCAGCGATGTGATGAACCAGTTGCGCACCGAGCTTGAAGCCACCGGCGTGGTGGACGCCGACATCAGCGGCCGGGCCAAACACATCTATTCGATCTGGCGCAAAATGCAGCGCAAGGGTCTGGCCTTCAGTCAGATCTACGACGTGCGGGCGGTGCGGGTACTGGTGCCGGAAATGCGCGATTGCTACACCGCGCTGGGCATCGTCCATACGCTGTGGCGGCATATTCCCAAAGAGTTTGACGACTACATCGCCAACCCCAAGGAAAACGGCTACCGCTCGCTGCACACTGCGGTGATCGGGCCTGAAGGCAAGGTACTCGAAGTACAGATTCGTACCCATGCCATGCACGAAGAAGCCGAGCTGGGGGTGTGTGCGCACTGGCGTTACAAGGGCACCGACGTCAAGGCCGGGTCCAACCAGTACGAAGAGAAAATCTCGTGGTTGCGCCAGGTGCTGGAGTGGCACGAGGAGCTGGGCGATATCGGCGGGCTGGCGGACCAGTTGCGCGTCGACATCGAGCCGGACCGCGTTTACATCTTTACCCCGGACGGCCACGCTATCGACTTGCCCAAGGGGGCAACGCCGCTGGACTTTGCCTATCGTGTGCACACCGAGATTGGCCACAATTGCCGGGGCGCCAAGATCAACGGGCGCATTGTGCCGCTTAACTACAGCCTGCAAACCGGCGAGCAGGTCGAGATCATCACCAGTAAGCACGGTACGCCGAGCCGCGACTGGCTGAACTCGAACCTGGGTTATGTCACCACGTCGCGGGCACGGGCGAAGATCGTTCACTGGTTCAAATTGCAGGCCCGTGACCAGAACGTCTCGGCTGGTAAAACCCTGCTTGAGCGTGAGCTGGGTCGCCTCGGTTTACCTGCGGTGGACTACGAGAAGCTCGCCGAAAAAGCCAACATGAAAACCGCCGAGGACATGTTCGCGGCGTTGGGGGCAGGCGATTTGCGCCTGGCCCAACTGATCAACCTGGCGCAGCAACTGGTCGAGCCGGAGCGCGGCAACGAACAGATCGAGTTGATCCCGCGCAAAGCCTCGGGCTACAAGCCGGGCAAGCGCGGCGATATCCAGATCGAAGGCGTGGGCAACTTGCTGACCCAAATGGCTGGTTGCTGCCAGCCGCTACCGGGCGATGCGATTGTCGGTTACATCACCCAAGGGCGCGGCGTGAGCATTCACCGTCAGGACTGCGCCTCGGTGCTGCAACTGGGTAGCCGTGAGCCGGAGCGGATCATTCAGGTGAGCTGGGGGCCGATCCCGGTGTCGACGTATCCGGTCGACATCGAAATCCGCGCCTACGACCGTTCTGGCTTGCTGCGCGATGTGTCACAAGTGCTGCTCAACGAGCGCATCAACGTCTTGGCGGTCAACACCCGCTCGAACAAAGAGGACAACACGGCGTTGATGTCCCTGACCATCGAGATCCCGGGGCTGGATGCATTGGGGCGTTTGCTGGGGCGTATTTCGCAACTGCCGAACATCATCGAAACCCGCCGTATCGGGCGTAGCGAACCCCGTTGATCTATTGTAGGAGCGAGCTTGCCTCGCGATCTTTTGACCTTTAAAAGATCGCGAGGCAAGCTCGCTCCTACATCGTTCTGCCCAAGGATTAATGATGTATACCCTCGACGACTTGCTGAACCTCATGGCCCGCCTGCGTGACCCGCAGTACGGTTGCCCGTGGGATACCAAACAAACGTACGCTTCCCTCGTCCCGTTTACCCTCGAAGAAGCCTACGAAGTGGCTGACGCCATTGAGCGCAGCGATTTTGAGCACTTGCAGGGCGAACTCGGCGACTTGCTGTTCCAGGTGGTGTATTACAGCCAACTGGCCCGCGAAGAAGGGCGTTTTGAATTTGCCGGGGTGGTCGACAGCATTACCCGCAAGTTGATCCGCCGCCATCCCCATGTGTTCCCCACCGGCGACCTGTATGCGCCGCTGGATGTACCGCGCTTGAGCGAGCAGCAGGTCAAGGAGCGTTGGGATGAAATCAAGGCGCAGGAGCGCGCTGAGAAGTCTGTGGCGCCGCAGCAGTTGTCGTTGCTCGATGATGTGCCGGTGGCGCTGCCGGCGTTGTCCCGCGCGGCCAAGTTGCAGAAGCGTGCCGCTCAGGTGGGCTTTGACTGGCCTGGCGCCTTGCCGGTACTGGATAAGGTGCGTGAAGAGTTGGACGAAGTGCTGGAGGCCATGGCAGATAACGACTCGGCGGCGATCCGCGATGAGGTGGGGGACTTGCTGTTTTCGGTGGTGAACCTGGCCCGGCATTTGAAAGTTGACCCGGAAACCGCCTTGCGCGGCGCGAATGCCAAATTTGACCGACGCTTCCGGTTTATCGAACAGGCATTGCGCGATACCCTGCGTCCCATTGAAGATTGCACCCTTGAAGACCTGGACGCCCTGTGGGGTGAAGCCAAGCGCCAGGAAAAGAATTTGCCCAGCTGCGGCTGAGTTTGCCTAAGTGAGTAAGACAATGAGCATTTCCCTACGCGACCAGTTGCTCAAAGCCGGATTGGTCAACGAGAAGCAGGCCAAGCAGGCCGGCAAAGAAAAGCAAAAGCAGCAGCGTCTGGCCCATAAAGGCCAGATCGAGCTGGATGACACGCAGCAGCGCCTGGCCGCTGAAGCCAAGGCCGAGAAGATCAAGCGTGATCAGGAGCTCAATCGCCAGCAGCAAGAAAAGGCCGAGCAAAAAGCCCGTGCTGCACAGATCAAGCAATTGATCGAAGTCTCGCGTCTGCCCAAGCTGAACACCGAGGACTACTACAACTTTGTGGATGACAAGAAGGTCAAGCGCCTGTCGGTCAACACCTTGATGCGCAACAAACTGGCCAATGGCTCGTTGGCGATCGTGCAGCATCAGGGCGGTTACGAAGTGATCCCGCGTGAGGCGGCGCTGAAGATCCAGGAGCGCGACCCGCGTCGCATTGTTCAGCTCAACGTGCTGGTCGAGTCGAAAACCCCGGAAGAAGACGATCCGTACGCGGCGTACCAGATCCCTGATGATCTGATGTGGTAAAAAGTTGAACATACTGTAGGAGCGAGCTTGCCTCGCGATCTTTTCAAAGATCCAAAGATCGCGAGGCAATAAACAAACCCCGCTTCGGCGGGGTTTGTGTTTTTCAAGACAGTGGTTGCGGTGGTTCAGGCCTTTTGTTGTTTCAACGCTTCAAGCTTTTCCAGCTCGGCTTTGTAATTATGAGCGTCGCTTTCGCGGTGAAACATACCGACCAATACGTCTTCCTGATGAACATCCCACAGGTGTACACCATGGGCGACAAGTTGGTGGAACATACGTGAATCGTCGCGTTCAGTTACTGTGATAGTCATCTGCTTGCTCCAAATTCTGGTAAGGACCTGCGGCAAGACGTCGCAGGACTTCTTTATAGAATTTGTTAGCTTCCTAAGTAAATAGCTAATTGTCGCCCTGTCATATTGAGAAAAACCGTCAAACGCTGCAGGCCTTATGTGGCGCGGTGTTTACGGTTTTTGCCAATAGTTTTATGACAAAAGTTTCATGCAGGAAGGCGTTTTTTGAGACGTGGCGAATCCCTTGGCAGGATCTGCGCAAGCCCGAAGGCTGCGGCCTTATAAAGATCAAAAGATCGCAGCCTTCGCCAGCGCCTACAAAAAAACCTCGCCGAAGCGAGGTTTTCTTGAAGCTTGCAGCTTAAAGCTTGTGGCTGACTTAACTGCCCTTGACGGCCTGACCATTCACCGTGCCGTCTTGCAGCATGATGTTGTATTCCTTGCCGTCTTTTTCAACCTGGCGCAGCTTGACCAGCAAACCGTCCCAGTTCTTGGCGAACCACATTTCGGTGATGCGCTTGTTCTGGTTCTGGTCCAGTGTAGGGTCGCGTACGCGTTCAACCTTGATGGCGTCTACCTTGCCCGCTTTGGTCTCGACAACTTCCGGGCCTATGACGCGAAAGTCGTAAGTGTCTACGCCATCCTCATCAACCACCTGGTAGCTCATGCTCTTTTTGCCAGCCAGTACATCGCGCTGCAATGCCAGCTGATAAGTAGACTTGTCGAGCACGCCGCTGAGCAATTTGACCTTGACCGCATCTTTGTTGAAGGTGCCGGTGACCATGTTGGTCGTCCAGTCAAAGTCCAGGTTTATGTCCTTGGCTTTACCCAGGCCGCCACGATCAAAGCTGTAGGACTGAGGGATCAGGTTGCCGTTCTTGAACGCGAAGGTGCTGGATTCGGTCAGGCTGGCAATCATCATCGAGGCCTTGAAGTTCAAGGTCCAGGTGTCGTTGCCATTCTTGACCAGGCTGCGCTCGGCAGAGCCGCTCATGGGCAACTGTTTCCAGTCGGCCGTGTAGCTGGCCTTGAAAGGCTGGAGTTCGGCCGCTTGCACTGCTGGGATAGCCAGCAGGCTCAGGGCGAGGAGCAGGGCACGACGCATAATGTCTCCTAGGTTCGTATCAAGTGGCCGCTGGCCGCGAGTAATTGACCGTCTAATAATGCGCCTCGCTCGTCAAGAGACAAGCGATCTTCGGCAAACCAGCGCACTGCAAGCGGATAAATCAGGTGCTCTTGGGCGTGAACCCGTTGCGCCAGACTGTGCGGCGAGTCGTTGGACTCTACCGCAATGACTGCTTGTACGACCAGAGGCCCGCCATCGAGTTCCTCGGTCACAAAGTGCACGCTACAGCCATGTTCGCTGTCACCAGCCTCCAGCGCACGCTGATGCGTGTGCAGCCCCTTGTATTTGGGCAACAGTGAAGGGTGGATATTGAGCAGGCGACCCTGATAGTGACGCACGAAACCGGCGCTGAGGATGCGCATGAAGCCGGCGAGAACCACCAGTTGCGGGTTGAAGGAATCAATGACTTCGATCAGTGCAGCATCGAAGGCCTCGCGGCCCTCGAATGCTGTGTGATCCAGCACGCGGGTGTCGATACCCGCGTCTTTGGCGCGTTGCAGGCCGTAGGCATCTGCGCGGTTGGAGATCACCGCGCGGATTCTGGCCGGGCTGCCCTTGACTTCAGGGCTGTCGATCAAGGCCTGCAAGTTGCTGCCGGTGCCGGAAAGCAGCACCACTACATCACAGGTATCGGGCATCAGTGCGCCTTGAGGTTTTGCAGCTCTACTTGCGGTGCGCCTTCGGCGGCCGTTGCGATGTGGCCGATCACCCATGGTTGCTCGCCGGCTTCGCGCAGCACGTTCAATGCGGTTTCAACATCAGCCTGAGCCACGCAGATCACCATGCCCACGCCGCAGTTCAGCACGCGGTGCATTTCGGTTTCGTTCACGTTGCCTTTTTCTTGCAGCCAGTTGAAGACCGCAGGGCGCTGCCAGCTGGCCACGTCAACCACCGCTTGAGCGCCTTTAGGCAGCACACGCGGGATGTTGTCGAGCAGGCCACCGCCGGTGATGTGGGCCATGGCTTTGACCACGCCGGTTTCTTTGATCA
The DNA here is from genome assembly GCF_025465935.1 of Pseudomonas sp. 7P_10.2_Bac1. Lineage (GTDB taxonomy): Bacteria > Pseudomonadota > Gammaproteobacteria > Pseudomonadales > Pseudomonadaceae > Aquipseudomonas. The sequence goes on from NZ_JANLNV010000082.1 coordinate 164,522, forward strand.
ACTTGAGCAGCGGTTTGACGTAGATACGGGTCGGCGCCATCAGCAGGTCGGTCAGTGGTTTGCCGTCCAGCTGGGTGTTTTCGATGTCGGCACCCGACACTTCGATGATCTTGCGGATCAGCGAATAGCCGTTGGAGTGCGGGCCCGAAGACGGCAGGGCGAGCAGGGCGTCGCCGGCAGCCACTTTAGAGCCGTCGATGATCTCGGACTTCTCGACCACGCCCACGCAGAAGCCGGCCAGGTCGTAGTCTTCGCCTTCGTACATGCCAGGCATTTCTGCCGTTTCGCCGCCTACCAGCGAGCAGCCGGACAATTCACAGCCAGCGCCAATACCGGTCACCACTTGGGCGGCGGTGTCGACGTTGAGCTTGCCGGTGGCGTAGTAGTCGAGGAAGAACAGGGGCTCTGCGCCGCACACGATCAGGTCGTTAACGCACATGGCAACCAGGTCGATGCCGATGCTGTCGTGCTTGTTCAGGTTCAGGGCCAGACGCAGCTTGGTGCCTACACCGTCGGTACCGGAAACCAGAACTGGTTGCTTGTAACCCGCCGGGATTTCGCAGAGGGCGCCAAAACCGCCGAGGCCGCCCATCACTTCAGGGCGCGCAGTGCGCTTGGCTACGCTCTTGATGCGTTCGACCAATGCTTCACCGGCGTCGATGTCTACACCGGCGTCCTTGTAGCTCAGGGAGGGTTGCTTGCTCATGATCCAGGCCTTTAGGGGGGATTCGGGGGTATCGACCGATCTCAGCGGGCCTGTTGCAAGTGCTCAAGGTGTGAAGCAGAGCATTTGCAGGTGGCCCGGCTGTCGCCGGTCTGCGAAGGCGCGCGATTTTATCAGGCTTGAAGGGCAGCGGCCATCCTCGGGCCGACAGGCAGGGTTATATCTGTCGAAAAAAACCTTTTTTAGTCGTACTGGCTGCTTTGCGCGACGCTGTATAAGGTATACCCGCCAACTTTAGATTTTCATGACCGTATGAATTCTGCGATGCAGACCTGAATGATTTGGCTGTCGGCCTGTCTGAAGCGTTATCGAGTGTTTTAATACGGCCTTTCATTGCCCTTTTTTGCCGTTGGGAATCTTTCATGCGTTTTCATCAATTTTTAGCTGTGGGCTGTTTGTCTTTTTTCAGCCTGGCGAGTCATGCCGAAATTCTGACGGGGCTGTATCAAGTGCGTGAGCCGGTGAGCAGCCAGTCTGCGGACGAGCGCGCGCAAGCCACGCAAAAAGCCCTGGAAACCATGGTGCTGCGCCTGACGGGTGATGCCAAGGCGGTCCAGAGCCCGGCGCTGGAGGCGATTCGCAAAGACCCTCAGCAGATCATCAGCCAATACGGCTATGACGCCGGCCCGCCTGAATCCCTGCAAGTGGACTTTGACCCGGTGAGCACTGATCGCGCCTTGCGCCAGGCCGGTTTGTCGCTGTGGGGGACTAACCGTCCGGCGTTGCTGGGCTGGTGGTTGAACGATGCGGTTGACGGCTCCAGCCTGGTCGGTGACGGTCAAGCGGCTGCCGAGCCCTTGCGCCGCGCTGCACAACACCGCGGGCTACCGCTGCGTTTGCCGCTGGCTGACTTGAGCGAGCAGTTGGTCGGCACCGCTGAAAATCTGGAAGGTTCCAACCCGGCGCCACTCAAGGATGCCTCCGAGCGTTATGGTGCAGACGCGCTGCTGGCGGTGCATGCCCACGAAGACAGTGGTCAATGGCAGGCCAAGTGGCGCTTGTGGATCGGTGATCAGCAAGAGCAAGGCACCGCCACTGGCGCCGATCAGGCGGCCCTGGCAGACGATGTGCTCCTGCAGGTCAGCCAACGGCTGGCGCCGCGCTATGCCGTCAAGCCGGGTGTTTCAACGGATCAGTTGCTTGAAGTGCAGGGTATGACCCTGGAGCGCTATGCTCAGTTGAGCCGGTTGCTTGAGCCTTTTGGCGGTCAACTGGTGAGCGTGGAAGGCGATCATATCGTTTACAAGGTCAATGGCAGTGCAGATCAACTGCGTTCGCAGTTGGCGCTGGCGCAGATGCATGAAGTACCTGCGGACCAGGCTGCTGGTGCATCTCAGGGTTCGCAATTGCGTTTTAGCTGGTAGGTTTTTCTCTTCTATATATAAGGACACGTATTTATGAAGGGTTCGCGACTGTGGGTATGGTTGGGGGTAGCGTTGGCGGCAGCGCTATTTGTGTACTTCTTGCACCCGATACTGACGCCTTTTCTGATCGCGATGCTCCTCGCCTATATGTTCGACCCGGTGGTTGACCGGCTGGAGAGGGTAGGGCTTTCAAGAACCTGGGGCACGATCACGGTGTTCGCCCTGTTCACCGTCATCCTTGTCACCTTGATGGTGGTGCTGGTGCCGATGCTGGCCAAACAGTTGATGAAGCTCTATCAACTGGCGCCGCAAGTTCTGGACTGGCTGCAGAACACGGCCTTGCCTTGGGTGCAGACCAAGTTCGGGCTGGGTGACAACTTCTGGAACTTCGACAAGATCAAGGCGACGATTACCGCACACATGGGCCAGGCGGGTGATATCGCCGGTGTGGTGTTGTCGCGGGCGACGGCGTCGAGCCTCGCGCTGGTCGGTCTATTGGTCAATCTGGTACTGATTCCAGTGGTGGCTTTCTACTTGCTGCGTGACTGGGATGTGTTGCTGGCCAAGATTCGCGGGCTGCTGCCGCGTGATCGCGAAAAGCAGATCGTGTCGTTGGCCACCGAGTGTCACGACGTTCTGGGGGCCTTCGTGCGCGGGCAATTGCTGGTGATGCTGGCCTTGGGCGTGATCTATTCCGCCGGCCTGATGTTGTTGGGCCTAGAGCTGGGGCTGTTGATCGGCTTGCTCGCCGGCCTGGCGTCCATCGTGCCGTACATGGGCTTTATCACCGGCATTGGTGCGGCATTGATTGCAGGGTTGTTCCAGTTTGGCGGTGACTTGTACCCGATGCTGGGGATTGTCGCGGTGTTCATGGTCGGCCAGGCGCTGGAAGGCATGGTGCTGACCCCCTTGCTGGTGGGTGATCGTATCGGCCTGCACCCGGTGGCAGTGATCTTTGCGATTCTTGCGGGCGGTGAGCTGTTCGGCTTCACCGGGGTGCTGCTGGCCTTGCCGGTGGCGGCGGTGATCATGGTGCTGGTGCGCCATGTGCACGATTTGTACAAAGGCTCCAAGGCCTATAAGGGAGATGCGGAGCCGGAGTTGTAGCGTGATCAACGTTTGAAAAAGAGGCCGGTTCATGTGGCGATGAACCGGCCTCTTTTTATTCTCGCCCTGTCAAAAAACTCCATTCAATCCAATGTGTTAACGCAAACCTTTGATTTTGCTCGTGGTCTGTTACATTGTGCGCCCGGCTACACGGGTATAAACTTTGCAAACTTTACACAGAGGCCACTAACGGTTCGTTTGAACTGTTCAGTCAGCATGAAACCGATTCAGCTGCCCCTAGGTGTGCGTCTGCGAGATGACGCTACCTTCATCAATTACTATCCAGGCGCCAATGCCGCTGCACTCGGCTACGTCGAACGTCTGTGCGAAGCCGACGCCGGCTGGACAGAAAGTCTGATTTATCTGTGGGGCAAGCATGGGGTAGGGCGTACGCATTTGCTGCAGGCAGCGTGCTTGCGTTTTGAACAGCTGGGTGAGCCGGCCGTGTATTTGCCGCTTGCCGAGTTGCTGGATCGCGGTATCGAGATTCTCGACAACCTCGAGCAATACGAGTTGGTGTGCCTTGATGACCTTCAGGCGGTGGCCGGGCGTGCTGATTGGGAAGAAGCACTGTTCCATCTGTTCAATCGTCTGCGCGACAGCGGCCGTCGTTTATTGATTGCCGCGTCGGCTTCGCCGCGTGAGTTGCCGATCAAACTGGCTGACCTCAAATCGCGCCTTACCCTGGCGCTGATTTTTCAAATGCGCCCTTTGTCCGATGAGGACAAGTTGCGTGCCTTGCAATTGCGCGCGTCGCGTCGTGGCCTGCACCTGACCGATGAAGTCGGGCATTTCATCCTTACGCGTGGTACGCGCAGCATGAGCGCGTTGTTCGAGCTGCTCGAGCGCCTCGATCAGGCGTCCTTGCAAGCGCAACGCAAGCTCACCATCCCCTTTTTGAAAGAAACCCTTGGCTGGTAAGCAGCCCGTTCCTGCTGCGTTTTAATACCGTTCAGGCGCCAGGGAACCTGCGTGCCAGACGTTGTCGACGCAAATTCAAAGCTCAGGGGTGTAAAACCTTAGATGTCACGTGAAATCGACTGAGTCACATTTAATTCGATTGAATTTGCAAATGAGGATCATAGAAGGCATAGTCTCCGCTACTTTTTCCTACAAGCCACGGTCGTGCCCATGCTAAAGCGCTTCGCACCCCTCGTGCCTCTCGCACTCGTTACCCTGCTGTTCGGCTGCGCTGCTCACTCGCCAGTGTCCCAGCAAGTTGTCGACTCACAGGTTCAAAAGTCATCTTCGTCCCAGTCTTCCGCTCTTTATCAGGAAGAAATGGCGACTGAAAAAGAACTGGCTCAATTCTCTGAAAACAGCAAGCCTTACGAACTGCCAGCTTTGGCTGACAGCATTCTTGAGCGCGGAATGTCCTTGATTGGTACCCGTTACCGTTTTGGCGGCACTTCTGAGGCTGGGTTCGATTGCAGTGGCTTTATCGGCTATCTGTTCAAAGAGGAAGCGGGCATGCAACTGCCGCGCTCCACACGTGAAATGATCAACGTAAATGCACCGTTGGTCGCACGAAACAACCTCAAACCGGGTGATTTGCTGTTCTTCAGCACCAATGGTCGCGGGCGCGTCAGCCACGCGGGCATTTACCTGGGCGATGACCAGTTTATTCACTCCAGCAGCCGCCGCAGCGGTGGTGTGCGGATTGATAGCCTGGGTGATACCTACTGGAACAAGACCTTTATTGAAGCCAAGCGTGCCTTGGCGATGGCGCCGACTAGCGTAGTGGCCCGTAAGTAAAGTTAAAGTCTTACTTGAAGTTTGGCTTCTAAGAGCTAGAATTCAGTCGCAATGTTAAATTCCTGAAGCCGCGAAGGTGCTCCCTGTCGCGGCTTCGGGTTTTCGCGGCCCAGTAGCCGTATCCAGAATCAGGAACATTCTGTTTATGTCGACCATGGCCCGCGTTGCCCTGATTACGTTAGCCGCCTTGCTCAGTGCTTGCGCCAACCGCCCGGCGCCAGTCCCGGTAGAGGTCAAGCCTCCGGTTGTGGCAGCTCCAGTCGATGATGGTTCGCCTTTGGCGGCAGACGTCTTGTTCCGCGCCCTTGGGCTGGTGGGTACGCCTTATCGCTGGGGTGGCAATACGCCGGATTCGGGTTTTGATTGCAGCGGTTTGATCAAATACGTCTACAACGACGTGGCGGGTATTTCATTGCCGCGCACCACGCGCGAAATGATTGTGATGAGGGGCCAGAGTGTCGGCAAGGATCAACTGCAAACCGGCGATCTGCTGTTCTTCGCAACCGGTGGCGGCACTCAGGTGAGCCATGCAGGTATCTATGTGGGTGAAGGTCGCTTCGTCCATGCGCCGGCCACAGGCGGTACGGTCAAGCTGGACAGCCTCAGCAAAGCCTACTGGCAAAAAGCTTATTTGAACGCCAAGCGCGTACTGCCGACCGAGCAGCACCTGGCGCGTTTGCCTTAATAACCCTGCGCCAAAAGCCCCCTCACCCCAGCCCTCTCCCGAAGGAGAGGGAGCTTTATCGCGGTGTTTTCTGGATTTGATGCAGTCCTGGCAGGGCGCTACACATCTCAAGCATTCCCCAATCAGTTCCCTCTCCCTCCGGGAGAGGGTTAGGGTGAGGGCGTTCAGATTTTGAGCTTCATTTGCCCGACACCCGCCACACTTTGTTGCCGACGTCATCGGCTACCAGTAAATCCCCCTGTTTATCGATAACCACTCCCACCGGCCGGCCCATGGCCTTTTCGTCGGGGCTGAGAAAACCGGTCAATACATCAATTGGCATGCCGTGAGGCTTGCCATCGGCAAACGGTACGAAAACCACTTTATAACCACTGTGCGGTTTGCGGTTCCAGGAGCCGTGTTGGCCAATGAAGACGCCTTCGGTGAAGTTGGGCAGTTTGCTGTTTTGAGCAAAGCTCAAACCCAACGAGGCGGTGTGCGGGCCGACCGCGTAGTCCGGGGCAATGGCCTTGGCCACCAGTTCGGGGTTTTGCGGGTTGACCCGCGCGTCGATGTGCTGGCCATAGTAGCTGTACGGCCAGCCATAAAAGCCGCCGTCCTGTACCGAGGTGATGTAGTCAGGTACCAGATCGCTGCCGATTTCGTCACGCTCGTTCACGGCTGTCCACAATTTGCCGGTCTTCGGTTCCCAGTCCATGCCATTAGGGTTGCGCAGCCCGGAGGCAAATATGCGGTGGCTGCCAGTGGCAGGGTCGACTTCCCAGATCGCCGCGCGACCTTCTTCCTTGTCGAGGCCGTTCTCACCGACGTTACTGTTCGATCCCACGCTCACATAGAGTTTTTTACCGTCAGGGCTGGCGATGACGTTTTTGGTCCAGTGATGGTTCAGACCGCTTGGCAAGTCAATGATCTTGGTTGGCTGTGCGCTGATTGACTGGTCACCCGTTTGGTAAGGAAAGCGCAGGAGTTTGTCGGCATCCGCGACGTACAGGTCATTGCCCACCAAGGTCATGCCAAAGGGCGAGTTCAGGTTCTCAAGGAACACCGTACGGGTTTCGGCCTTGCCGTCATGGTCTGCGTCGCGCAACAAGGTGATCCGATTGGCGCTCGGGACGCCCGCTCCGGCGCGCCCCATGACCTTGCCCGCAATCCATTCACGAATGCCCTGGCTGCCTTCCGGCTTGGCCGGTGCATTGCTTTCGGCCACCAATACATCGCCATTGGGCAACACATACAACCAGCGCGGGTGATCAAGCCCTTCGGCAAACGCCTGCACCTGCAGACCTTGTGCGGCAACCGGCGTGGCGCCTTCTGCCCAGCCCACCGCCGGGGCGATATTGACCGTGGGGATCAGTGTCTTGTTAGGCGCAGGCAACTTGGGCGAGGGGCCGGTGCCGTCCGCGACGTTCAAGGTCGAACTTTCACCGCAGGCAGCCAACCCTGCCGCTAAAACGATGACAACAGCGTGCTGGCGTTTGAGCATGTGGATCTCCATGAAAAAAAGGCGTGTCAGTCATAGAGAAGCGTAGTTGCCCAAAGGTTCAGGTCGATGCCAACGCCCAGCACCTTTAATTGACGCTCCACCCCCAACCCTCTAACCTTCGCGGCTTGTTTCAGGTGCTCTGCAACCCAGGGTTGGCAGAGTGAAACAGGGAAGCCGGTGAGGGCGCGTTGTACCCACGCAACCGCTTTGATCCCGGCGCTGCCCCCGCAACGGTAAATGAGTAGACATCACGCTCAATGCCACTGTGTTTAAAGCACGGGAAGGCGCGTGGCCAGGCGCTGCCCAGCATAAGGAGCGCGCCACTCATGAGTCCGGAGACCGGCCTGATCCATCCAGCACCCTTGCGGCGGGCGAAGGTGTGTCGATTTTCAATGAATTCCCCCGCCTCCCGTTTGCATTTTTTAGCCCCAACGGAGAGCTGCCATGAACGAATCCCCGGAACGCGACGAACGCCATCTGGCACGTATGCAACGCAAAAAAGCGATTATGGACGAACGCATTGCCAGCGCTCCCAATGAGTGCGGCCTGCTGCTGGTGTTGACCGGCAACGGCAAAGGCAAGAGCAGTTCGGCTTTCGGCATGTTGGCCCGGGCCATGGGCCACGGCATGCAGTGCGGCGTGGTGCAGTTCATCAAGGGGCGTAACAGCACCGGCGAAGAGATCTTTTTCCGTCGCTTCCCTGAACAAGTGCGCTATCACGTGATGGGCGAAGGCTTTACCTGGGAAACTCAGGACCGTCAGCGTGATATCGCTGCCGCCCAAGCCGCCTGGGAAGTGTCCCGCGAGATGCTGCGCGACCCGGCCATCGGCCTGGTGGTGCTGGATGAATTGAACATTGCGCTCAAGCACGGCTACCTCGACCTGGAGCAAGTGCTGAGCGACCTGCAAGCCCGTCCGCCGATGCAGCATGTGCTGGTCACCGGGCGCGGCGCTAAACCTGAACTGATTGACCTGGCCGATACCGTGACTGAAATGGGCGTGATCAAACATGCCTTCCAGGCCGGTATCAAAGCCCAGAAAGGCATTGAATTGTGAGTGTTCAAGCATGAGAGAGTCGCGTCATTGCCCGGCGGTATTGATCGCCGCGCCGGCTTCCGGCCAGGGCAAGACCACCGTTACCGCAGCCCTGGCCCGATTGCACCGCAATCAGGGCCGCAGAGTGCGGGTGTTTAAATGTGGCCCCGATTTTCTCGACCCCATGATCCTCGAGCGTGCCAGCGGCGCGCCGGTGTATCAGGTCGATTTATGGATGGTCGGCGCCGAGGAAAGCCGTCGCCTGTTGTGGGAAGCGGCCGGTGAATCGGACCTGATCCTGATCGAAGGCGTCATGGGCCTGTTCGACGGCACGCCGTCCAGCGCCGATCTGGCGCGTCATTTCGGTGTGCCGGTGTTGGGCGTGATTGATGGCACGGCCATGGCCCAGACCTTTGGCGCCCTGGCTCTGGGGCTGGCGCGCTATCAGCCGGATCTACCGTTCGCCGGGGTGCTGGCCAATCGGGTCGGTACCGTACGCCACGCGCAGTTGCTTGAAGGTAGCCTGACCGAAGGCCTGCGCTGGTATGGCGCGTTGTCCCGTGAAACCGGGATTGAGCTGCCAAGCCGCCATTTGGGGCTGGTGCAGGCCAGCGAGTTGAACGACCTTGATGTGCGTCTGGATGCGGCCGCCAATGCGTTGGCCAGCACCTGTGAGGTAGCGCTGCCACCGGCGGTGGAGTTTGCGGCACCTGAGCGTGTGACGGTCCAACCCTGGTTGGCCGGTGTGCGGATTGCCGTCGCCCGGGATGAAGCCTTCGCTTTCACCTATGGTGCGAGTCTGGCGCTGCTGCGTGAAATGGGCGCCGAACTGGTGTACTTCTCACCCATTCGCGACACGCACCTGCCTGAAGCGGACAGCTTGTATTTGCCGGGCGGTTATCCGGAGTTACATCACCAGGCGTTGGCCCGCAACACCGTGATGCTAGACGCGATTCGTGCGCACCATCACGCGGGTAAACCGTTGCTGGCCGAGTGTGGTGGCATGCTGTATCTGCTTGATGCCTTGACTGACGTTGACGGCCAGCGCGAAGAGCTGGTCGGCTTGCTCAAGGGCGAGGCGACCATGCAAAAGCGCCTGGCGGCCCTGGCATTGCAGGCCGTCGAGATGCCCGAAGGCCTGCTGCGTGGCCACACCTATCATCATTCGTTGACCAGTACTGAGCTTGAACCTATCGCGAGGGGGGGGAGCCCCAATGGTGGGCGCGGGGCTGAAGCGGTGTATCGCGAAGGGCGCATGACGGCGTCTTATGTGCACTTTTACTTTCCGTCCAATCCCCAGGCCATTGCCGCGTTGTTTGCGCCGTGTGCCGTGAAGGTGCCATGAGCGACAACGCATTTAGTCCTGAAGAAAAGGCTGCTGTTTACCGCGCCATTGCTGAGCGCCGCGATATGCGGCACTTCTGCGGCGGTGAGGTGGCGCCGCAGTTGTTGGCGCGCTTGCTGGAAGCTGCGCATCAGGCGCCGAGCGTGGGCCTGATGCAGCCGTGGCGGTTTATCCGCATCACCGACCGAGCGCTGCGCGGGCAGATTCAAACCGTGGTTGAGGCCGAACGAGTGCGCACCGCTCACGCATTGGGCGAGCGTTCGGACGAGTTCATGACGCTCAAGGTCGAAGGCATCAACGACTGCGCCGAAGTGCTGGTGGCAGCGTTGATGGACGACCGCGAAAAACACATTTTTGGTCGTCGGACATTGCCGGAAATGGACATGGCGTCGCTGTCCTGCGCGATTCAAAACCTGTGGTTGGCGGCGCGGGTCGAAGGCCTGGGCATGGGCTGGGTGTCATTGTTCGAGCCACAGGCGCTGGCCGATCTGCTAGGCCTGCCCGCGGGTGCCAAACCACTGGCGGTGTTGTGTCTGGGGCCGGTCGAGCAGTTTTATCCGGCTCCGATGCTGGTGCTGGAAGGGTGGGCGCAGGCGCGTCCGCTGAATGAATTGGTGTACGAGAATTATTGGGGAGTGAAGCCATGAGTGTGGCGTTGTTGTGCGTTGCCGGTGTGGCGCTGGATGCGCTGTTCGGCGAGCCTAAACGCTGGCATCCGCTGGTTGCCTTTGGCCGCATGGCGGACCGGATCGAGCAGCGATTCAATTCGGGTGGCCGAGGCTGGCGCAGCCATGGCGTCACCGCTTGGGTACTGGCGGTGGTGCCGTTGACAATTCTGGCCACGGCGCTTTCGTGGTTGCCTTATATCGGTTGGCTGGTGGACATCCTGGCGCTGTACTGCGCGCTGGGTATGCGCAGCCTGGGCGAACACGTGCAGCCGGTGGCTGGCGCTTTGCGCGCCAACGATCTGGATGAAGCGCGCACGCGGGTCGGGTATCTGGTCAGTCGCCAGACCAGCGAACTGGACGCCACCGAAGTAGCCCGGGCAGCCACTGAGTCAGTGCTGGAAAACGGCAGTGATGCGGTGTTCGCGGCTTTGTTCTGGTTTGCCGTGGCGGGTGCGCCGGGCGTGGTGCTCTACCGTTTGAGCAATACGCTGGATGCTATGTGGGGCTATCGCAACGAACGTTTCGAACGCTTTGGTTGGGCCGCGGCGCGTATCGACGACTTGCTCAACTATATTCCTGCACGGCTGGTGGCTTTGACCTACGCAGTGCTGGGCAAAACCCGGCTGGCCCTGACCTGCTGGCGCAAACAGGCGCCGCTCTGGGACAGCCCCAATGCCGGCCCGGTAATGGCGTCTGGCGCCGGTGCACTGGGTGTGGAACTGGGCGGTGCAGCGATTTATCACGGTGAATTGCATGAGCGCCCGCAATTGGGCGAAGGCGTGCCCGCCGATGCCGACTCGATCGGCCGCGGCTGGCAACTGGTGCAGCGCGGCGTATGGTTGTGGTTACTGATCTTGTGTGTGGGGAGTGAATTCTTTGCTTGAGCATGGCGGACGTTTGCGGCAGGCGGCCCTGGACTACGGTATTGCCGAGTCGCAATGGCTGGACTTGTCCAGTGGCCTTGCGCCCTGGCCTTTTACAATTCCGCCTGTGCCTGAGCGGGCCTGGGCGCGCCTGCCAGAAACCGATGACGGGCTTGAGCAGGCCGCGTGCGACTACTACGGCGCGCCGAACGTGCTGCCGGTGCCGGGTTCGCAATGTGCGATCCAGTTGCTGCCGCGTCTGCGCCGCAGTGGCAAGGTCGGCGTGCTTTCGCCGTGCTACGCCGAACATGCCGAGTCCTGGCGACGTAGCGGGCATATCGTGCGTGAAATCCTGGAGCAGGAGGTCGACCTCTACCTCGATACCCTGGATGTGCTGGTGGTGGTCAACCCCAACAACCCGACGGGGCTGAGCCTGTCACCTGAGCGTTTGCTGGGGTGGCATGCACGGCTGGCCTTGCGCGGCGGCTGGCTGGTGGTGGACGAAGCCTTCATGGACAACACCCCCGACTTGAGCTTGGCCGCCCAGAGCTGGCGGACGGGGTTGATCGTGCTGCGCTCATTCGGCAAGTTTTTCGGCCTGGCCGGAGTACGTTTGGGCTTTGTGTTGGCAGACCTCAAACTGCTCAAGTTGCTGGCAGAGCAAGTGGGGCCATGGGCCGTCAGCGGCCCGACCCGAATGGTCGGCCAGGCGTGCCTGCTCGACACCGACGCCCATGCTCGTCAGCGAGAGCGCAGTGAGCTGGCCAGTGCCCGCCTGCAGCATTTGCTGGGCCAGCATGATTTGCAGCCCCAAGGCGGTTGCGCCTTGTTCCAGTGGCTGATCACGCCGCGCGCCGAGCATCTGTATGAATTCATGGCGCAGCGCGGGATTTTGCTGCGCCTGTTTACCAGTAACAGCAGCGTACGTTTTGGCCTGCCTGCCGATGAGGCCGACTGGGTGAAGCTGCAAGCCGCATTGCAGGCTTATAGCCTGGCGCTGGGCAAGGAGCTTCCATGAGCACATTGATGGTGCAGGGCACCACCTCCGATGCGGGCAAAAGCACGCTGGTCACGGCTTTGTGCCGCTGGCTGACCCGTGAAGGCGTGCGCGTAGTGCCGTTCAAGCCGCAAAACATGGCGCTCAACAGTGCCGTAACCCCCGAAGGCGGTGAAATTGGCCGCGCCCAGGCCGTGCAGGCCCAGGCTGCCAGGTTGGCACCTCACACCGACATGAATCCGGTGCTGCTCAAGCCCAACAGCGACACGGGCGCGCAGGTGATTATCCATGGTCGCGCCGTCACCACCATGAACGCGGTGGCGTATCACGACTACAAAGCCATCGCCATGCAGGCGGTGCTGGCGTCCCATCAACGCTTGAGTGACGCGTACCCAGTGGTCATGGTTGAAGGGGCGGGTTCCCCGGCGGAGATCAACCTGCGTGCCGGTGATATTGCCAACATGGGCTTTGCCGAAGCGGTGGATTGCCCGGTGGTCCTGATTGCCGATATCAACCGGGGCGGGGTCTTTGCGCATCTGGTCGGGACTCTGGAGCTGTTGTCCGAGACCGAGCAGGCACGGGTCAAAGGGTTCATCATCAACCGTTTTCGCGGCGACATTGCTTTGCTGCAACCAGGGCTGGACTGGCTGGAGCAGCGTACCGGCAAGCCGGTTATCGGCGTGTTGCCCTATGTGCTGGATTTGCACCTCGAGGCCGAAGACGGCATCGACCAGCGTCAGGCCGATAAAGCCGAGCAAGTGCTCAAGGTGGTGGTGCCGGTGCTGCCGCGCATCAGCAACCACACCGACTTTGACCCGCTGCGCCTGCACCCGCAGGTGGATTTGCAGTTTGTCGGGCCGGGCCAGGCAATTGCGTCCGCGGACTTGATTATCCTGCCGGGCTCTAAAAGCGTGCGTAGCGACTTGGCCTATCTGCGCGCCAATGGCTGGGAGACAGCGATCAACCGGCACTTGCGCTACGGCGGCAAAGTGCTGGGGATTTGCGGTGGTTTGCAGATGCTCGGCGAGCAGGTGCATGACCCATTGGGGTTGGAGGGGGCGCCCGGCTCCAGCGAGGGGCTGGGGTTGTTGAATTTCAGCACGGAGCTGGCGGCCGAGAAGCAACTGCGCAACGTGCGCGGCCATTTGCTGCTGGAAAACGCTGAGGTCAACGGCTATGAGATTCACGCCGGTGTCACCACGGGGGCGGCGCTGGAGCAGCCCGCGGTGCGTCTGGATGATGGCCGCTGTGACGGTGCGCAGAGCGCCGACGGGCAGGTTCTGGGCACGTACCTGCACGGCTTGTTTGAATCGCCCGCGGCCTGTGGCGCGTTACTGCGCTGGGCCGGGTTGCAGAACGTACAGGCGGTGGACTACCACGCCTTGCGCGAGCGCGACATCGAACGTCTGGCCGATCTGGTAGAGAAACATCTGGATACGGCGTACTTGCGCGAGCTTTGCGGTATTTAACTGTAGGAGCGAGTTCGCCTCGCGACCTTTTGAGCTTCTAAAAGCTCGCGAGGCAAGCTCGCTCCTGCAGGGGATGCGGCATTTTTAGAGGCTTTTAAACATGCAGCAACTGATTTTGGGTGGCGCCCGCTCGGGTAAAAGTCGCTTGGCCGAGAAGCTGGCGGCCGACTCGGGCTGCCCGGTCATCTACATTGCGACCAGCCAGCCGCTGGACGGTGAAATGAGCGAGCGTGTTCGCCAGCATCGTGATCGTCGTCCCGCACACTGGGGGTTGATCGAGGAGCCAATCGAGCTGGCGAGGGTGCTGCGTGAGAACGCCCGCCCGGACACCTGCCTGCTGGTGGACTGCCTGACGCTGTGGCTGACCAACCTTTTGATGCTCGAAGACCCGCAGCGCCTGAGCGCAGAGCGTGATGCGCTGCTGGAAAGCCTGGCTGAACTGCCGGGGCAGCTTGTGTTTGTCAGCAACGAAACCGGAATGGGTGTCGTGCCGCTGGGCGAGTTGACTCGCCGTTACGTCGATGAAGCCGGTTGGTTGCATCAAGCCTTGGCCGAGCGTTGTCAGCGCGTGGTGCTGACCGTGGCGGGCCTGCCCCTGACATTGAAAGGAACTGCTCTATGAATACTCCATGGTGGCTGAACCCGTGCAAAGCGGCTGATGGTGACGTGCAAGCGGCCGCAGCCGAGCGTCAGCAGCAGTTGACCAAACCGGCAGGTTCGCTGGGGCAACTGGAAGCGTTGGCGGTGCAACTGGCCGGGTTGCAGGGGCGGTTGAAGCCGCGTGCCGATCAGTTGTGGATAGCGATTTTTGCCGGTGATCACGGCGTGGTCGCCGAGGGGGTTTCGGCTTACCCGCAAGAAGTGACCGGGCAGATGCTGGCCAACTTTGTCAGCGGGGGAGCGGCGATCAGCGTATTGGCCCGTCAGTTGGGCGCGCAATTGGACGTCGTCGACCTGGGTACGGTGACGCCGATGCTCAATCTGCCGGGTGTGCGGCATTTGCAACTGGGCGCTGGCACTGCCAATTTCGCTACAGGCCCGGCCATGTCCGATGCGCAGGGCTTGAAAGCTCTGGCTGCAGGGCGCGACAGCGTAGCCCGTGCGAAGGAGCAGGGCAGTGAACTGTTTGTCGGCGGCGAGATGGGCATTGGCAATACGGCGTCGGCCAGTGCCGTGGCCAGTGCGCTGCTGCAATGCCCGGCGTCTGAGCTGACCGGGCCGGGCACCGGGCTGGATGCGGCGGGCGTCAGCCACAAGGCGCGGGTGATTGAGCAGGCGCTGGCGTTTCATGACGGCTATCTGGACGACCCGCTGCAAACCTTGTTCCGCCTCGGCGGGTTCGAGATTGCGGCTCTGGCCGGTGCCTATGTGGCGTGTGCGCAAGCCGGCATCGTGGCGCTGGTCGACGGGTTTATCTGCACTGTGGCCGCCATGGTGGCCGTGCGTTTGAATCCTGAATGCCGCCAATGGCTGGTGTTTAGCCATCGCGGTGCCGAACACGGGCATCGGCGTGTGCTGGAAAGCCTGGAGGCCGAGCCGCTGTTGGAACTGGGCTTGCGCCTGGGGGAAGGCAGCGGTGCCGCGCTGTCGGTGCCGCTGGTGCGGCTGGCCTGTGATCTGCACGGGCAGATGGCAACGTTTGCCGAGGCAGCTGTTGCGGACCGTCCGGCATGAGTCTCACCCTGGACTTGCTGCGCCATGGCGAAACCGAACTGGGCGGCGGGTTGCGCGGCAGCCTCGATGACGCGCTGACGGCTGCGGGCTGGGCGCAAATGCGTGCGGCGGTGCAGGGGCAAGGGCCCTGGGCACGGATTGTCAGCTCGCCATTGCAGCGCTGCGCTTTATTCTCTCGAGAGTTGGGCGGGCAACTCGACCTGCCGGTGACCTTCGACAAAGACCTGCAAGAGCTGCATTTCGGCGCGTGGGAAGGGCAGAGTGCCGCCGCGCTGATGGAAACCGATGAACAGGCGCTGGGCCTGTTTTGGGCGGACCCCTACAGTTTTACCCCGCCTGAAGGCGAGCCGGTGCTTGAGTTCTCGCAGCGCGTGCGGGCGGCGGTCAATCGCTTGCAGCAAGCGTACGCGGGGGAGCGGGTGCTGGTGGTGTGTCACGGCGGGGTGATGAAATTGCTGCTGGCTCAGGCCCGTGGCTTGCCGCGTGAGCAGTTACTGCAGGTTCAAGTGGCCCATGGTGCGCTGTTCGAGCTACGGGTCGACGCAGGCGGCGTATTGAGCGAGGGGGGCTGAACATGTTGCCCTTCTGGATCGCCTTGCAGTTTCTGAGCAGCTTGCCGATTCGTTTGCCCGGTATGCCGCAGCCCCAGGAACTGGGGCGCTCACTGCTGTTTTATCCGTTGGTCGGACTGTTGTTTGGCGGGCTGTTATGGGCGCTGAACGGTTTGTTGGCAGGGGCGCCGTTGATGCTGCATGCGGCGTTGTTGCTGACGGCCTGGGTATTGCTCAGTGGCGGCTTGCATCTGGACGGTCTGGCAGACAGTGCGGATGCCTGGCTGGGTGGCTTTGGGGATCGCGAACGCACCCTGACCATCATGAAAGACCCGCGTAGCGGCCCGATTGCAGTGGTCACGCTGGTGCTGGTGCTGTTACTCAAGTTTTGCGCATTGCTGGCGTTGATCGAGCAGCACCACACGGCCGTCTTGTTGATTGCCCCGCTGATCGGTCGCAGCGCTTTGCTCGCAGTGTTCCTGACTACGCCTTACGTGCGTGCGGGTGGTTTGGGCCAGGCGCTGGCCGATCATCTGCCACGCAAGGCGGGGTGGTGGGTGCTGGGGCTGAGCGCATTGGCGTGTTTGGTCATGGCCGGCTCAGCCGGATTTTACGCCCTGGTACTGGCGGCTGTGGGTTTTACATGGCTGCGGCGGGTGATGGTGCGACGCTTGGGAGGCACCACGGGCGACACCGCCGGGGCGCTCCTGGAATTGCTGGAAGTACTGATTTTAGTGGGGTTAGCGCTGATATCAGTTTGATAACGGCGTGGTTTAAAATCTTGATTCTCCTGACTTGCGGGTATATACATACAAAATGTTACCAACCCTGTGTTTATGCACTAACCTGCGACGTGCTTCGCGGGGCATCAGCCGACATTACGACGGGGCCCTGGATGGCTTCGGAATAAACGTCGCCCAGTTTTCCTTGATGAGCAATCTCAAGCGACTTGATCAGCCGAGCATTTCCAGTCTGGCCGAAGCCATGGGGCTGGATCGCAGTACGCTGGGGCGTAACCTGCGGGTGCTTGAGTGTGCCGGGCTGGTTAAGTTGTCTGAAGGGCAGGACCACCGTAATCGGCTAGTGTGCCTGACCGAAGAAGGGGAGAAACGCTTCACTGCGGCCTGGCCGGCATGGGAGGCGGCACAGCAACGGTTGGTCGAGCGTTTGGGGGAAGACCGGCGTGCACAGCTGGTGCAGTTACTGGATGAACTGGCGGGTGTCGATTAGCACCCGTTTTAAGAATAAGAATGGGTATATACCCGCATCAGGAGAATAACAATGACATCGGTGTGGCGGACGAGCGGGTGGGTACTGCTGGGCAGTGCGTTGATCTTGGCGCTGTCTCTAGGGATCAGGCACGGATTTGGGCTTTTCCTGCCTCCCATGAGTGCGCAGTTTGGCTGGGGCCGCGAGGTCTTTGCCTTCGCCATTGCCTTGCAGAACCTGATCTGGGGCCTGGCTCAGCCGTTTACCGGCGCCTTGGCCGACCGCTTTGGAGCTGCCCGTGTGGTGATCATTGGTGGCGTATTGTATGCCGTCGGCTTGGTGTTGATGGGCATGTCGGATTCGTTGCTGACGTTGTCCCTCAGCGCCGGCCTGTTAATTGGTATTGGTCTGTCGGGCACTTCGTTTTCGGTCATTCTGGGGGTGGTCGGTCGCGCCTTGCCCCCGGAAAAACGCAGCATGGGCATGGGGATCGCCAGCGCAGCCGGCTCCTTTGGCCAGTTCGCCATGTTGCCCGGGACCTTGGGGTTGATCGGCTGGCTCGGCTGGTCGTCGGCCTTGTTGGTCTTGGGGCTACTGGTGGCGTTGATCGTGCCGTTGGTGAGTATGCTTAAAGACCGTCCTATGCCCAGCCTGGGCGGCGAGCAAACATTGAAGGAAGCGCTGCGCGAAGCGTGCACGCACTCGGGCTTCTGGTTGCTGGCGTTTGGTTTTTTTGTGTGCGGGTTTCAGGTGGTGTTTATCGGCATCCATCTGCCGGCGTATCTGGTCGATCAGCATTTGCCCGCCACAGTGGGCACCACGGTGCTGGCATTGATTGGCCTGTTTAATATCTTCGGCACCTACACGGCTGGTTGGCTGGGCGGTCGCATGTCCAAGCCGCGTTTGTTGACGGCCTTGTACCTGGCGCGCGCCGTAGTGATCGTTCTATTTCTGTGGGCGCCGGTGACACAGTTCAGCGCTTACGTGTTTGGCATGGTCATGGGCTTTTTGTGGCTTTCGACCGTGCCGCTGACCAACGGTACCGTGGCCACCCTGTTTGGCGTGCGCAATTTGTCGATGCTGGGTGGTATCGTCTTCCTGTTCCACCAGTTGGGCGCATTCCTGGGCGGCTGGCTGGGCGGTGTGGTCTATGATCAAACCGGCAGTTACGAGCTGATCTGGCAAGGTTCTATCCTGCTCAGCCTGTTGGCTGCAGCCCTGAACTGGCCGGTCCGAGAGCGTCCAGTGGCGCGTTTGCAAACACAAGGGAGCATGGTGTGAACTCGACTTGGCTTTGGCTGGGCGCTGTCAGTGCGGGCTTTTTGTTGCTGGCCCTGTGTTGGTGGGGCTGGCATCAGGGTGGATTGGCGTTGTTACAATTAGGCATGGGCGCTTGCTAGTCCCTTGCAGGGGCGAGTAAGTTCACTGCCTGCCCCTCATTAAAGGACATTGATAATGCTAAAGCGCTGGATTGCGATGCCTGTTCTGCTGTTAGCGTGCGCCGGTTCTGCCTGGGCGGCTGACTGCCCATCCTTGCTGGAAGGCTCGTTGCCCAAGTTGCGCGCCAAAGAATCGATCGACTTGTGTCAGCAGTTTGCTGGCAAGCCTTTATTGATTGTGAATACTGCGAGCTTTTGCGGCTTCGCACCGCAGTTCAAGGGGCTTGAGGCGTTGAATCAGCGTTTCAAGGGGCAAGGTCTGGAAGTGATCGGCGTGCCGTCGAATGACTTCAAGCAAGAGTCCAAAGATGGCGAAGAAACTGCCAAGGTGTGCTACGTCAATTACGGCGTAACGTTCACCATGACTGAGCCGCAGAAGGTGCGCGGTGACGATGCCACCCACTTGTTCAAGGTCCTGGCCCAGCAAACCAGCGCGCCAAAGTGGAATTTCTACAAGTATGTGGTGGACCGTAAAGGCAACGTGATTGCCAGTTTTTCCAGCCTGACCAAACCGGACAACCCGGAATTGATTGAAGCTATAGAAAAAGCCATAGCCTCAAAGTCCTGATTCCTACATAAATAAAAGCCCCGCCTCAATCAGAGAGCGGGGCTTTTTTAGTTCAGCCTGCGAGGTATTCAGACTCGCGAAGGTTTAGAACTTGTACGTTGCACCGACAGCAAAACCGTTAGCGCTGTTTTCGTACTTGGCGCTGTAGTTGTTCAGTGCGTTGGAGTCATGGACCTTGACCGACTCTTCTTTCAGGTAAGAGTAGGCAGCGTCGATAACCAGGTTTTCATTGACCGCATAGCCTGCACCGATGCTGAAAATCGTACGGTCGCCGGTAGGAATACGTGGCGAGCGATTTTCATTGTTGGTAGGCGATTGGTCCCAGGTCAGACCAGTACGCAGTGTCCACTGCTTGTTCAACTGATACGAAGTACCGATGGCGTAGGCCCAAGTGTCGTGCCAGTTTTGCTCTTCCTTGATGCTGGTGAACAGCGTCGGGGCGAGAGCGCCACCTGCAGCAGTGACACCTTTGTTGTTGACGGTGATGTCTTTCAGGCGGCTCCAGCGGGTCCAGGTGGTACCGGCATAGACTTTCCAGGCGTCATTGATGTCTTGCGTGAGAGACAGGTCATAGGACTCTGGCGTTGCGATCTTCAGAGAGGCGTCATAGCGGCCGTTCTGCAGGTAACCGAACGCGCTTGTACCTGGGCTTGCCGAGATCTCGGTGTGGCCGTCGAGCTTGTAATCGACCTTGGAGTGGTAGGTCAAGCCAATGCGGGTGGTATCGGTCGCTTGTACCAGTACGCCAATGTTGAAGCCCAGAGCGGTATCGTCGCCCTTGATCTTCACATTGTTGTCACCCAGGCGAGGGTCGATGGTGATGTCGGATTCCAGGGTGCCCGAAATACGGTTGATGGTCGGGCCGAAACCTACCGAAACGCGATCGTTGAAGGCGTAGCTGACGGTTGGCTGCAGCGTGACGACTTTAACTTCACTTTTGCTACCGAAGGCGCGGCCCTGGAAGCCGTGTTCGTAGTCGGTGACCAGACCAAATGGTGCGTACACACCGAAGCCGATAGCCCACTGATCATTGAGTTTGTTGGTGTAGAAACCCATTGGCACGCCGGTGAATGGAACCATGTCACCTTTGTTGCTGCCTGGGTACTTGCCAGAAGCATTCTTGATATCAGTCGAGGCATCGATTACGGCAATACCGCCCGTGACTTGCTGTCCTTCAAGGCGGGACATACCGGCAGGGTTACCGAAAACGGTACTGGCATCGTCAGCTGAGGATGAACGACCTGCGAAGCCGGTCCCCATACCGCTAACGCTTTGTTCGTTGAGGGCGAAGCCGCTTGCGAAAATCTGGCTGGAAGCCAAAGTGACGGCGAGGCTAAGTGTGGTCTTGAGCATTACTTTTTTCATTATTAGAACTCCTTTTGATCACCGGACGAAAGCTACCAACATTTTTAGGAGAGCGCTATAGGCTAAATCGCAGAAGATAACGATGTTTTGTAGGACAATCCGACCAGTTTTAGATCATTTGCTTTTTTTGTTTATGGATAAAAATCTCAAGCCGCCAGGCTGAGAGGTGTAATACAACTGCGCCAGGCAGCTGTGAAATCTCGCAAACGCCCTTGAGGCTCAAACACTTGGCGCCACAGTCTGGCCATGCCGGGCAGGTCATTGGCATGGGGAATGATGGTTTCTTGCTCCTCTATGAGTAGCCAGGCGATTGCTGTGGCGTAACGCAGGTTGACGGTAAGTTCCAGATGAGGGTTGCCAAGAAAGGCATGCTGACTGGCTAGCCCGCGTACCAGGCTTGCCAGCTCCGGGTTGTGGGCCAGGTAGTGGTCCCACAACGCGCAATGCCGCAGTTCGCGAATGCAGTAAAGACCATGGCCACGTCGATTGTGCAGTGCCGCGCCTAAATTTGATTGACTGGCAGCAACACCCAGTAACAAAGCTTCTGCATCCGGGTTGTTTTGACCCAGATAGAGAAGTGTTGGCCGGATGACATAAAGGCTCAACTCCCTGGCCGCGATCCCCATACTGTCCTCGATCGTTAAATGGCCGGCGACGCCCAAGCGCTTGGCAGCGGTGAGTCGTATGGGCACGCCGGAAGCGGAAAATACCGCTTGAGTTGAAGTGTAGTGTCATATCTTTGTTGTAATGCTCTGTTTTTAAATCATTTGTAGCTTCAAGGTGTTCGCGATATATCCGCAAGTACTTAAGCGATGCTGGATATTTCTTAAATGACAGGCAGCAAAAAGCCCTGCTTTTCAGGCAGGGCTTGTTGGTAAACGCTTGCGGGTCTCAGGCGATCAGGGCCTGACGCGTGCGCTCTATCACGGCTTGCAGCGGTTCAGCGCTGGAATATTGCTCGGGATAGAGGCGTTCGCTATGACGGGCGATGCCGTGTTCGTTGACCACGGTGAAGCTGAAGCAGCCTTTGCGAGCGGCCATGATCAGGCAGTTCATTGGAGCAAAAGCGTTGGTTAGGGTGCGAATGGCATCCTGAGTCTGGATTTGAGTATTCATAGTTATTAGATGTTCCTACAAAAGACACAGATATGATCTGTGCTGCGTTAAAACGTTCCAGTAACGTCGGGCCATCTATGGCGGGACGAAGAACCTGTCTGGAACAAAGCCGCCAGTTTGGAGCGCATAAAGTATGTGGCGCTTGGGCTGGCAGGTAGGTACTTAGGAGGGCAGGCAATCACAACAGGAGCTAAGGTTCCGTGCTCCGGGTGAAGATCCTGATCAATTTGCAGGTTGGTTCGGTCAGAGTAAGGGGCTTCGCGATACCCTTTGTGTATTCAAAGGCAGTATCGGCACAAGATTTACCTGGAAACCATCGAGGGGGTCGATCCCATGTTATTAGCGCAACCTCTATTTGAAGGGTTTGCTAGGGGATTTGTTCGGCCCGAATTGACTTTCAGCTTGGTACTAACGCTGCGGATACTATCGAGTTGAAAATTTAAATGCAAGTGTGCTAGCAAAAAACTTGAGTTGGCAGATGATTAGATCAGTGCCCGAAGGTCTGTTATTAGCCGGTTTTTGGCAGTATTCCAGTGCATTCGACACGGGCTATCGGCCGTTCAAGTCTCTCGTACAGGTGCATTTAGGGGTGCACAGTCCTACATATTTAGCCCCTGAATGGCCCGAATCACGCCCCTGAGCGTGATCTTTTGCACACGTGCAACACAACCAACATATTCGACTACAGGGTAGATAGCAGCCGGGGGCTAGCCTGTTCCACAAATTTAAGTCAATGAAAAACATCGTTTTTTTTAATTGGTGAAAAAATCGACAGTTTGACTCTAGGCCCCGTAGGGTGGGGGTTTGCGGGGGGCAAACGGGGGTTGTCCACTGACTTATCCACAGGATCTGTGGATTGTCCCAAGCGCTTGCTCTAGATCGCGGGTATAGACTTTTTTCGGCTTTACCCCAGCGAAAAAAGGAGTAGAGTGGCGCGCCTTCTGTTCTGCCCTACAGTGTTTTATGAAGTTTCGCACAGCTACTTCCTCTGCTACTCGCTCCAGCACCTCGCCAGTAGCGCCCAAGCGTTTTTCCTTGCGGATTGCGGTCTGGTTACTGGACAACCCGCATCTCGGGGCCAAGCCCAGCGTCAAGCAAGTGGCCGGACACTTGCTAAAGCAGCCCGCCCGCCAAGGTGTGGTACTCGCTCAGAGCCGTCTCGGGCAGTTGATGTGCCGTGATTGCGGAAGCTCGCGGGACAAACGAATTGGCCAGGAACTGTTGCGTCAGGCAGCGCGTGCCGGTGATCGTGTGGCCCAGCAGGAACTGAGCAAGATCGAAGACTGAGCTGTCTTCGTTTCCCAAGCTTGGTTAACCTTGCTCTTTTACCTTGTGCGGAGTGGTTATGGCCCTGGACCAGAGCAGCATTTTGCTGGGTTTGGCGTTGGCAGGCGTGCCCTTGTTGGTGCTTGTCTGGCAATTGCAGCGGCGCGCCAGTGGGCATCAGGCCGAGTTGAACCTGCTTGAAGAGCGCCTGAATATGGCCCAGTTGTCCCAGGAAGGCCTGAGTGCACAACTGGATGCCAGCCGCGATGAAATCAGTGACCTGGGGCAAGCCAACACGGCCAAGCAGGCCGAATTGGCGGCGCTGCGCCGTGAAGTCGAACTGTTGCAAGTGGAACGCGACAACGCGCGCGATGCTTCCCATGCCTGGAACCTGGAACGTGCGCAAAAAGAAGCCGAGCTGCGCCGTCTGGATGCCCAGGCTGCTGGGCTGAGTGCCGAGTTGCGTGAGCAGCAGGAAGGCCATCAGCAGCGCTTGAGCGACCTGCAAGGTTCGCGTGATGAATTGCGCGCGCAGTTTTCGGAATTGGCCGGCAAGATTTTCGATGAGCGCGAGCAACGTTTTGCGCAGACCAGCAATGAGCGCCTCGGCCAACTGCTCGACCCGCTCAAAGAGCGAATTCAGTCCTTTGAAAAGCGTGTTGAAGAAAGCTATCAGCAAGAAGCCCGTGAACGCTTCTCACTGGGCAAAGAGCTTGAGCGTCTTCAGCAACTCAACCTGCGCCTGAGTGATGAAGCCACCAATCTGACGCGTGCCCTTAAAGGGCAGAAGACCCAGGGCAACTGGGGCGAGCTGATTCTGGAGCGAGTGCTTGAGCATGCCGGGTTGGAAAAGGGGCGTGAATATCAAACCCAGGTCAGCCTCAAAGGGCCGGACGGTGAGCGTTTTCAGCCTGATGTGTTGATCCTGTTGCCGGGCGACAAGCAGGTGGTGGTCGATTCCAAGGTCAGTCTCACGGCGTATCAGCAGTACGTCGGGGCCGACGATGACGTGATTGCACAGGCGGCGCTCAAGCAGCATGTGCTGTCGTTGCGTAACCATGTTAAAGGCCTCGCAGGCAAAGACTACAAGCGCCTGGAAGGCCTGCACAGCCTGGATTTCGTGTTGCTGTTCGTGCCAATCGAAGCAGCGTTTTCTGCAGCGCTGCAAGCCGAACCCAACCTGTTTCAGGAAGCTTTTGATCGCAATATCGTGATCGTCAGCCCCACTACGCTGCTGGCGACGTTGCGGGTGATCGACAGCCTGTGGAAGCAAGAACGTCAAAGCCAGAACGCCCGAGAAATCGCTGAGCGAGCCGGCTGGCTGTACGACAAATTTGTGCTGTTTATTCAGGACCTGGATGAAGTCGGCAATCGTCTTCAGCAGTTGGACAAAGCCTACGCAGCAGCACGCAACAAACTGACAGACGGTCGGGGCAATCTGGTGAGCCGCAGCGAGCAGCTTAAATTGCTGGGCGCAAGGGCGAGTAAAAGTCTGCCAACCGACCTGCTGGAGCGGGCCATGACCGACATCAACGGCGTAGCCCACCCGGCTGAGTAAGGTCTTGTAGCCGCTGTCGAGGCACGAGGCAGCGGCTACAGGGGCAGGCGAAGTTCAGATCACAACGGCACATGCCGACTCAGCAGCGCCCTCAACACGGCAGGCTTGACTGGCTTGGTCAGGTATTCCAGCCCCGCCGCATGCACTTCAGCGATCATTTCCGGGCGTCCATCGGCGCTGATTACCACTCCCGGCACCGGCTCGCCCAGTTGCGCGCGCAGCCAGCCCATGAGGTCAGTGCCGGTCTCGCCGTTGTCCAGGTGGTAGTCAACCAGAACCAGTTGCGGGCGCACGCCATCGTTGAGCAAGGCTGCGCATTCTTCGCGGTTTCTGGCGGTCCACACCCGGCACCCCCAGCGCGTGAGCAAACTCTGCATGCCGATCAGGATGCTGTCTTCGTTATCGATACACAGTATTTGAGCGCCGGTGACGGGCTGGCTTTTTTGGACCGCTGACGTGGCGTTAGGTGTCGTTTGCGCCTGTGCCAGCGGCACGCTGACGCTGAAGACGCTGCCTTTGCCCGGCCATGAGCGGACTTGCAGCTTGTGACCGAGTACCCGACACAGCCCGTCAGCAATCGCCAGGCCCAGGCCCAGGCCTTTCTCGGCGCGGGTCTGATGGCTGTCCAGACGTTTGAACTCTTCAAAAATGACCTGAAGTTTGTCCTCTGGAATGCCAGGGCCGCGATCCCAGACTTCCAGGCACAAGTACTGACCACGACGGCGGACCCCCAGCAATATCGGGCCTTTGGCGTAGCGGAATGCGTTGGTCAGGAAGTTCTGCAAGATACGCCGCAGCAGCTTGATGTCGCTGCTGACCCGCAGACGGCTGCCGTGCACCCTGAACTTGAGGCCTTGCTCCTGGGCCTGGGCAGTAAATTCATTGCCCAGGGTGTTGAACAGGTCATTGATTGCGAATGGCTTGATGTCGGGTGTGAATTTGCCGTTTTCCAAGCGGGAAATATCCAGCAGGTCACTGATCAGGTCTTCAGCCGAACGCAATGAGCTGTCCAGGTGCTGCACCAGCTTTTGTGCTTCAGGGCTTAAGTCTTCCTGGTGCGATAGGGCCGCGGAGAACAGTCGTGCGGCGTTCATGGGTTGCATCAGGTCATGGCTGACCGCCGCCAGGAAACGGGTTTTCGATTGGTTGGCAGCCTCGGCCGTGCCCTTGGCTTCGATCAGTGCCTGGTTGAGCTCGGACAATTCACGGGTTCGCTCGGCAACGCGTTGTTCCAGGCCTTCGTTGGCTTCGGTGAGCGCCTGTTCGGCCTCGCGGAACGCGGTAATGTCAGTAAAACTCATCACGAACCCGCCGCCGGGCATCGGGTTGCCGATCAGCTCGATGACCCGGCCATTGGGAAACAGCCGCTCAGAGGTGTGCGCACGACCTTGGCGCATCCAGTGCAGACGACGTGCCACGTGCACTTCTGCTTCACCGGGGCCGCACAGGCCGCGTTCGGCGTTATGACGAATAATATCGGCGATAGGGCGCCCGACGCTGATCAGGCCTTCGGGGTAATTGAACAGTTCCAGGTAGCGGCGGTTCCAGGCCACGAGTCGCAGGGATTGGTCGACCACGCTGATGCCTTGGGTGATGTTTTCAATCGCGCCCTGAAGCAGCGCTCGGTTAAACTGCAGCACTTCTGACGCCTCGTCCGCAATGCGGACGACGTCTTCAAGTTGCATTTCCCGGCCTTCAATGGCGGCTTTCACCACAGCTCGGGTGGACGACGCACCCAGTACCCCGGCCAGCAAGCGTTCTGTGTGAGCGATCCATTCGCCATCCGCGTTCTGGTTGGGGTTGAAGCCCTTGCCCTGGCGATAGGCGAAGCGGATAAAACTCTGGCGGGCGCGTTCTTCGCCCACAAAGCGGGCCGCCAATGTCAGTAAGTCATTGATTTGCACCGAGAGCATCGAGCGCCCACTGGGGTGGTTGCTGATTTCCTGGCCGATAAAACGTCCTGCCTGCCAGTGCTCCGACACCCGCGTACGTGACAGCACCGAGACCCAGGCAAAAAGGGTGAAGTTACCGGCCAGGGACAGCACTACGCCCTGTGTCAGCGGAGTAATCGGCAGGCCCAGCGGGTTGCTATGCAGCCATGCCAAGCCCGGAAAATGACTCAAGTGCCAGCCCATGCTATGGGCGGCCAGCGGCAGCACCAGGGTGTAGAACCAGATAAAAGTGCCGGTCGCCAGCCCGGCGAAAACACCGCGGCGGTTGGCTTGCTTCCAGTACAGCGCACCGAGCATCGCCGGTGCGAGTTGGGTCACGGCAGCGAAGGAAATTTGCCCGATGGTGGCAAGGCTGGCAGTAGAGCCCAGCAGGCGATAGCTGAC
Source organism: Pseudomonas sp. 7P_10.2_Bac1 (assembly GCF_025465935.1). GTDB lineage: Bacteria > Pseudomonadota > Gammaproteobacteria > Pseudomonadales > Pseudomonadaceae > Aquipseudomonas. The sequence continues at coordinate 191,099 of NZ_JANLNV010000082.1, forward strand.
ATACGCCAAAAGCAAAATGACCACAATCGACACGCGGCGCACCGACAGCATCCAGTGGCGGAACACTTCAAATGGACGCTCGGCGTTTTTATGGCGCAACAGCCACGGCAGCAGCATGTCGTTGGACACCATGGTCGACAGCGCAACGCTGGCGACAATCACCATGCCGGTCGCGGCCGAGGCGCCGCCAATAAAGGCCAGCAAGGCCAGTGCAGGGTGGGCCTGGGCCAGCGGCAGGCTGATCACGAACGAGTCTGGCAGCACCGAACTGGGTAGCATCATCTGGCCAGCCAGCGCGATGGGGACTACAAACAGGGCTGCCAGGATCAGATAAGCCGGGAACACCCATTTGGCCAGGCGCAGGTCTTGTGGCTCGATGTTCTCAACCACGGTCACGTGGAATTGCCGGGGCAGGCAGATGATTGCCATCATGGCGACGCCGGTTTGTACCACCATCGACGGCCAATTGATGGTTTCTTGCCAATATGCTTCAAGGCGTGGCGCCAGCATGGCCTGGCTGAACAGGTCATCGAAGCCGTCATACAGGCCAAAGGTCACAAATGCGCCGACCGCGAGAAACGCGAACAGCTTGACCAGCGACTCGAAGGCGATGGCCAGCACCATGCCCCGGTGGTGTTCGGTGGAGTCGAGGTTACGGGTGCCAAACACGATGGTGAACAGCGCCAGCACCAGCGACACCAAGAGGGCGGTGTCTTGGGCGCGGGTGCCCGTAGCGTCAGCCCCAGCCCCGATCAACAGGTTGACGCCGAGTACGATGCCTTTGAGTTGCAGGGCGATATAAGGCAGGACGCCGACCAGGCAGATCAAGGCCACCACAATCGCGAGCGACTGGGATTTGCCATAGCGCGCGGCGATAAAGTCGGCAATCGAGGTGATGTTTTCTTGCTTGCTGATCATCACCATTTTTTGCAGGACCCACGGTGCGCACACTAATAGCAGCACCGGTCCCAGATAAATCGGCAAGAACGCCCAGAGTTGTTCGGCGGCCTGGCCTACGGCGCCGAAGAAGGTCCAACTGGTGCAGTACACCGCCAGCGACAAACTGTAGACCCACGCGCGAACCCGCGGCGGCAGCGGTTTGCTGCGCCGGTCACCATAAAAGGCAATGGCGAACATAATGGCCATATAGGCCAGGGCGACGGCGGCGATCAGCCCGCTGGACAACGACATGAAGACTCCTGAGCGTAAAAGATCCGGGCGATCCAGCCCGGCAGCCTAGTCTCGCACGATGTTCAAACCGCGTCAGTGTCGACCATGGTCTGAGCGCGGCCCAGCGTCGCAGGGCGTTCAGGCCCTCAGTGCCAGATCGATCTGTTCATTCAATTGCTCAAGAGTCAGCGGCGCTTCTGCAAACAAAATGCGAAAGACGACGGGGGCGACGATGACGTTCAGCAGGCGGTCAATGTCCGGTAGCTTTTCAACGTTATTGCGATGGCGCTCCAGGATGATCTGCAACTGAGCGCCAAGGATTTTTACGCAGGTGCCTTTGACCGGGCTGCATTGCACGTCACGCATCATGTTGCGGCCGGGTTCTGAATTCATCTCATCCAGGTATTGCTCGGCCCACGCCTGGATGTCCCCACGCAGGCTCCCCGTGGCCAGCGGCTCGGTGTCTGGGCGCATGCGCTCCAGGGCAACATCGGCCAGGAGCACATTCAAATCTCCCCAGCGCCGGTAAATAGTCGATGGGGTCACGCCTGCAAGCGTTGCCACCATGGGTACGGTGACGCCGGAACGGTCATGTTCCTTGAGCAATTGGCGCACTGCCGTGTGAATGGATTCTTGTACGCGGGCACTTCGCCCACCTGTGCGTACTTCTTTAGGCTGGTTCATGCGTAAAACCTTAACACAAAGAATTTGCTTTAAGCCGTAGGTCGTCGCACACTCCACAAAAGCAAACTTTTAGCTTTAGTGAGGGTGTATGTCCAACAGCATTGATAGTGCGTCGCCGAACCGTTCCAGCATGGTATTTCTTGGGCTGACCGTCATGACCTTTCTCGCGGCTTCGGCTGCGCCAACCCCGCTGTACCGTATTTACCAGGAGAACATGCACTTTTCAGCGGCGACCTTGACCCTGATCTTCGGCGTGTATGCCTTGAGCCTGCTGACGGCGCTACTGACAGTGGGCTCATTGTCGGATTATTTGGGGCGTAAACCAGTCATTTTTTCTGCGTTGATTCTCGACATGCTGGCGATGGGGTTGTTTCTGGGGGCTGACAGCGTCACCTGGTTGATCGCTGCCCGTGTATTGCAGGGCTTCGCGACAGGCATTGCAACCAGTTCGCTGGGCGCTGCGATGCTGGATAACGACCGCCTCCAAGGCCCGTTGATCAACAGCATCTCACCTTTGGTAGGCATGGCGTGCGGCGCCTTTGGCACCAGTGTGCTGGTGGAATTTGCGCCACAACCCTTGCATCTGGCGTTTTGGATTTTGCTCGGTTTGCTGGCTGCGCAAGCCGTGTATGTCTGGCGCCTGCCGGAAAGCGTAAGCCCGCAACCCGGCGTGCTGACTTCGCTACGGCCCAGTTTGCATATCCCTGTACAAGCCCGTTCCGCGATGTGGCTGGTGTTACCGGTGAACGTCGCGGTCTGGGCAATGGGCGGTTTTTATCTGGCGCTGGTGCCTTCACTGATCCGTGCAGCCACGGGGTCAACTTCTTATCTGGTCGGCGGGGCGATGGTGGCCGTGCTCACACTGAGTGGTGCCATGGCGATTTTCACGATGCGCAATCAATCGGCCACGCGGGTGCTGACGCTGGGAGCCTGTTTGCTGGTGGTGGGCGTCAGCACCATCATGCTGGCGGTACACACCGGCAACCTCGAGTTGTTTTTCTTTGGCTCATGGTTGGCGGGCAGTGGTTTCGGCTGTGGTTTTCTAGGCAGCATTCGCAGTGTCGTGCCCTTGGCTCTGCCTCATGAACGGGCAGGTCTGATGTCGGCCTTTTATATCCTGAGCTATCTGGCGTTCAGTCTGCCGGTGTTGCTGGTGGGCAATCTGACGCGCACTTTTGGCCTGGTGGCGACGGCTGATGGTTTCAGTGTGGTGTTGATTGCGTTGGCGCTCGCAGCGTTGCTGGCGTTGTTCTTCAGACGTGCTGCCCATCCGTGCAAGGCTTGAGTCTGCGCCTTTCGGACTTATATAGGTAAAACAGATAACAGTTAGAGAAATTACCCGTTATATAGATATTCGATTCAGTTCTACTCTTGCACTACCTCACAAGAGGAACAGGAGGAGCCCATGAATTGCACCACAACCGCCAAAGCCGACTTTCGGCCTTTAAGCCAATTGCAGCACCCGCGTGAAATGATTCGCCAATTCACCCCCAACTGGTTTGCCGCGACCATGGGTACGGGGGTGCTGGCGCTCGCGCTGGCTCAATTGCCAGTGCAGATCCCTGGCTTGCATGCCATCGCCGAAGGCCTGTGGCTGTTCAATATTGGTCTGTTCATTGTGTTCAGCCTGCTCTACGGCGCGCGCTGGGTGTTGTACTTCGATGAGGCGCGACGGATCTTTGGCCATTCCACCGTGTCGATGTTTTTCGGCACCATCCCCATGGGCCTGGCGACCATCATCAATGGTTTTCTGTTGTTCGGCGTCGCGCGCTGGGGCAGTGACATGGTCCACGTGGCCCATGTGCTGTGGTGGCTGGATGTGGCGATGTCGTTGGCGTTCGGGGTGATGATTCCTTACATGATGTTCACTCGTCAGGACCACAGCATCGACCAGATGACGGCAGTCTGGCTGTTGCCGGTGGTGGCGTCAGAAGTTGCCGCAGCCAGTGGCGGCTTGCTCGCGCCGCATCTGGTGGACCCGATCATGCAGTTCCATGTCTTGATCACCAGCTATGTGCTGTGGGCGTTTTCGGTGCCGGTGGCGTTCAGCATCCTGACCATATTGATGTTGCGCATGGCGCTGCATAAGTTGCCCCACGCAAACATGGCAGCCTCAAGCTGGCTGGCCTTGGGGCCGATTGGTACCGGTGCGCTGGGGATGCTCTTGCTGGGCGGCGATTCCCCCGCGATCTTTGCCGCGAATGGTTTTGCCGGCATCGGTGAAATTGCCGAGGGCCTCGGCTTGATCTCGGGTATCGCGCTCTGGGGCTTCGGCCTGTGGTGGATTCTGATGGCAGTGCTGATCACTATCCGCTACCTGCGCGCCGGTATTCCGTTCAACCTGGGCTGGTGGGGCTTCACCTTCCCGCTGGGTGTGTACTCGCTGGCAACCTTGCGGCTGGGTCATGTCCTGCATCTGAGCTTCTTCGATGTGGCAGGCTGTGTACTGGTTACGATGCTGGCACTGATGTGGTTTATCGTCGGTTCGCGCACCGTCAAAGGTGCCTGGCGCGGGGAGCTGTTTGTGTCGCCGTGCATCGCTGGATTAAAGAAGTAAGCCATGTGCCTGGGTTCTGTGCGAAAAAACTAAATTTGACGTTTTTCGTTACAGAACCCGGGCAAGGTTGTGTCTTGAGTGTTAAAACCACACTCCAATGAGAAAGCCTCCGGCGCAACTTGAGTAAATGGATGATGAGTCACCCTTCGCAGTTCAGTTTGCTCGGCAAGCGTCGCTTCTTGCCGTTCTTCGTGACCCAGTCCTTGGGCGCGCTCAATGACAACCTGTTCAAGCAGTCGCTGATCCTCGCCATTCTTTATAAGTTGAACATCGAGGGAGACCGCGGTATCTGGGTCAACCTGTGTGCGTTGCTGTTTATCATCCCGTTCTTTCTGTTCTCGGCACTGGCCGGGCAATTGGGTGAAAAGTACCCCAAAGACCAACTGATTCGCCTGATCAAGCTGGGCGAAATCGCGATCATGGGCGTCGGCGCCATCGGTTTTGCGTTCGATCATTTGACCTTGATGCTGGTCGCTCTGTTTGCCATGGGGACCCATTCGGCGCTGTTCGGGCCGGTCAAATACTCGATTCTGCCGCAGACCCTGCATGACGATGAGCTGGTAGGCGGTAATGGTCTGGTTGAAATGGGGACCTTTCTGTCGATTCTGGCGGGCACCATTGGCGCCGGGATCATGCTCTCATCACACAACTACACGGTGATTGTGTCGGGGGCGATCATCTTGGTGGCTGTCCTCGGTTATCTGGCCAGCCGGGCGATACCGCGCGTTGCAGCTGATACGCCTGACCTGCGGCTGAACTGGAACATTTTCAGTGAAACCTGGGCCACGTTGCGCCTGGGTTTGAATCAGACGCCTGCTGTCTCGCGCTCTGTACTCGGCAATTCGTGGTTCTGGTTTGTCGGGGCCATTTATCTCACGCAAATTCCGGCCTACGCCAAAGAGTGGCTGTACGGCGATGAAACCGTGGTCACGTTGATTCTCACCGTGTTCTCGGTGGGCATTGCTGTGGGGTCGATGCTCTGTGAAAAACTCTCGGGGCGCAAAGTCGAAATCGGCCTGGTGCCGTTTGGCTCATTTGGCCTGACAGTGTTCGGTCTGCTGTTGTGGTGGCATTCGGGGCACATGCCGCAAAACATCCAGGCCAACGACTGGCTTGGCGTACTGGGTTTTAGCCAGGCCTGGTGGGTGCTGTTCGATATTCTTGGGCTGGGCATATTCGGCGGTTTCTACATCGTGCCGCTGTATGCGCTGATTCAGTCGCGTACCGCAGAGAACGAGCGGGCGCGGGTGATCGCGGCCAACAACATCCTTAACGCGCTGTTCATGGTGGTGTCGGCCATTGTCACCATCATGTTGCTGAGCCTGGCCAAGCTGACGATTCCCGAATTGTTCCTGGTGGTATCGCTGCTGAACATTGCGGTGAACACCTACATCTTCAAAATCGTCCCTGAATTCACCATGCGCTTCATGATTTGGCTGCTCAGTCATTCCATGTACCGGGTTGAACACAAGAACCTTGATGCCATCCCTGATGAAGGGGCCGCCTTGCTGGTGTGTAATCACGTGTCATACGTGGATGCACTGTTGATGGGCGGCGCAGTGCGTCGTCCGATTCGCTTTGTGATGTATTACAAAATCTATAATTTGCCAGTGCTCAACTTTATCTTCCGTACCGCAGGCGCTATTCCGATAGCAGGGCGGGCAGAAGATGAGGCGATTTATGAGCGGGCGTTCAGAAAGATTGCCCAGTACTTGAACGACGGAGAACTGGTGTGCATTTTCCCGGAAGGCAAGCTGACCAGCGATGGTCAGATCAGTGAGTTCAAGGCCGGGGTCAAGCGCATCCTCGATGAGACGCCGGTGCCGGTCGTTCCGATGGCGCTGCAAGGTTTGTGGGGCAGTTTTTTCAGCCGCGACCCGAACAAGGGCATTTTTCGCCGTCTGTGGTCGCGTGTCACGTTGGTGGCCGGTGAGCCGATACCGGCCGGCGAAGCCACGCAAAAATTGCTGCGTGAGCGAGTGACTGAGTTGCGCGGTGATATCGCGTGAGGTGACTGCTGTGTAGGAGCTCGTCTCGCGATCTTTTAGAAGATCAGAAGATCGCGAGGCAAGCTCCTGCTTGGGTTTTTAAGTGCTGAGCTTCAGCCCGGCCAGCCCGGCAATGATCAGCGCAACGCTGGCCAACCGGAACAGCGCCATGGACTCGCCAAACAGGATGATCCCGGCGATAACCGTGCCGACAGCGCCAACACCGGTCCAGATGGCGTATGCAGTGCCCAGTGGCAGTTCTTTCATGGCCATACCGAGCAGGCCCAGGCTGACCAACATGGCCGCAACCGTCAGTGCGGTCGGGATCGGCCGGGTAAAGCCTTCGGTGTATTTGAGGCCAACGGCCCAGCCCACTTCAAACAGACCGGCGAAAAACAGAATGATCCAGGACATGGTTATCTCCATCTATTGATGGGGTCGTCCCCAGATTTATCACTCGATGAGTCGCAGGGTCGTCCCTGCGCTGCGCACTATATTGCACACGATTTTTCTGACGATCAACCCCGAGTTTTCAGTCCGCAGTCCGCTGGTTTTCGTTTAATCCTTCGTCTTTTTCACTCATCCGGCGGAAATATGTTGAAAGCAACGCCCCCGAAATGTTGTGCCACACGCTGAACAGTGCACTGGGTACCGCCGCCAGGGGCGAAAAGTGCGCACTGGCCAATGCGGCGCCCAAGCCTGAGTTCTGCATGCCGACTTCCAGGGCCAGGGATTTGCGCTGGGCCAGCGGCAGTTTGAACAGGCGTCCGGTGAAGTAGCCGAGCACATAGCCAAAGCTGTTATGCAGCATGACAACGGCCATGATCAATAAGCCCGACTCGGCAATTTTCGCCTGGCTGGCGGCAACCACCGCCGCGACGATAATCACAATGCTGATCACTGACACCAGCGGCAGTACATCGACTGCGAAATGCACCTTGGCTCCAAGCAAGCGTTGTACCAATACCCCAAGCACAATGGGCAACAGCACCACCTGCAGGATCGACCAGAACAATTCCATAAATGAAACCGGCAACCAGGCCGACGCCAGCAGCCAGATCAGCGCTGGGGTCAGCAACGGCGCGAGGAGGGTGGTCACGGCAGCAATCGCAACCGACAGTGCCAGATCGCCCCGCGCCAGCCAGGTCATGACATTGGAAGACGTACCGCTTGGGCAGCAGCCCACCAGAATCACCCCGACGGCGATCTCGGGCGGCAGGTGGAAAATCTGGCAGAGCAACCACGCCACACCGGGCATGATCACGAAATGAGCGACTACGCCCAGCGCAACACGCCACGGGTGGCGGGCGACTTCAGCGAAGTCATCGAGTTTGAGGGTCAGGCCCATGCCGAACATCACCAGACCCAGAAGCGGCACGATGGCGCCTTTGAGGCCGATAAACCAACCAGGCTCCAGAAACGCCAGCACGGCAAAAATCAGCACCCAATAAGCAAAGGTATTACCGACAAAGCGGCTTAAAGCAGCAAGTGCACGCATGGTGTTCCTTATTATGGTTGTGGTGTGGCAGAGCACTGTAGTCGCTGCCGCAGGCTGCGAAGGGTTACTTGGTAACCCGTTTCTATCAAAGGCCCGGCAGACCTTTTCAAAACAGCCGAAGCGGCAGCTACAGAGGCAGAGCGCTTAAATCCCCTGCGGAATTTCCTCACCGCCCAGGGCTTCAAACAGCTGCGGCAAGAACTCGCCAAAGGTCAGCATCATCAGCGTGAAGCTGGCGTCTTGTTGGCCGAGGTCGTCGTCACCGCCGTTCTGTTCGGCTTCATCTTGCAGCAAGTCTTCAAATTTCAGGCGCTTGACCACCAGTTTGTCGTCCAGCACAAACGACAGCTTGTCTTGCCAGGCCAGCGACAGTTGGGTCACGACCTTGCCTGTGCTCAAGTGCAGCTGGATTTCATCGCTGGTCAGATCCTGACGCTTGCAACGGATAATCCCGCCGTCTTCGTGGGTGTCGCGCAGCTCGCACTCGTCCAGCACAAAGAAGTTGTCGGCCGCTTTTTGGGTTTTGACCCATTCGGTCATGGTGGCGCTTGGCGCGACTTTTACGCCCAGCGGGCGAACCGGCAGCGAGCCGATCACTTCACGCAGGGTAGACAGCAAGTCTTCGGCGCGTTTAGGGCTGGAGGCGTTGACCAGGATCAGGCCCTGTTTTGGCGCGATGGCGGCAAAGGTGGCCGAACGGCGAATAAAGGCACGCGGCAGGAAGGCCTGGATGATTTCATCCTTGAGCTGGTCACGCTCCTTCTTATAGACCTTGCGCATTTGCTCGGCTTCGATCTCTTCGACCTTCTCCTTTAATGCATCACGCACAACGCTGCCTGGCAGGATGCGTTCTTCTTTACGGGCGGCAATCAGCAGGAAGTCCTGGCTGGCGTGAACCAGCGGTGCGTCTTCGCCTTTACCGAAAGGGGCGACGAAACCGTAGGTGGCTAATTCCTGACTTGCACACGGGCGGGCCGGTTTGGTGGCCAGTGCCGTTTCCAGCACCTGCGCATCAAAAGGCAGATCTTGGGTCAGGCGATAGATAAGCAGGTTTTTGAACCACATGAGGTGAATCACTCCTTTATACAAAGAGGGCATTATTCGCTTGATAGCCTTCATAGGCCAACCCTGCGCTAAGCCTTTGTCGCGCATAAGAAAATTATTTTAAAAAGTGCTTGCCAGACTATAGGTCGCTCCGTAGAATGCGCGCCACACCGAGAGTGAAAGGGTGATTAGCTCAGCTGGGAGAGCATCTGCCTTACAAGCAGAGGGTCGGCGGTTCGATCCCGTCATCACCCACCATTCGCTCACAGTGTTACGCGCAGCGGTAGTTCAGTCGGTTAGAATACCGGCCTGTCACGCCGGGGGTCGCGGGTTCGAGTCCCGTCCGCTGCGCCATTTTTTGTACCACAAGCCCCTTGAACGCTTGTGGTTGAGAAGATCCGCTGAATGCAGGTTTTCTTGAAAGGCTTCGATTTGGCAGCGTGCTGTTGAATCAAAGATGCAGGGCGTTGGAAACGGTGTTTTTAAACGGTTTTAAAAAACCTGAATAAAAACAACCACTTACACAAAAAAGTGTGAGAGAATGCTCCCCGCAACGAAAGTGAAGTGAAAGGGTGATTAGCTCAGCTGGGAGAGCATCTGCCTTACAAGCAGAGGGTCGGCGGTTCGATCCCGTCATCACCCACCATTCGCTTTCAGTGTTACGCGCAGCGGTAGTTCAGTCGGTTAGAATACCGGCCTGTCACGCCGGGGGTCGCGGGTTCGAGTCCCGTCCGCTGCGCCATATTCGGAACACAAGCCCCTTGAACGCTTGTGATCCACAGAAAGCCCGCCTAGTGCGGGCTTTTTTGTGCGCGTGTCTTTTATACGCCCTGTAGGAGCGAGCTTGCCTCGCGATCTTTTGACTTTTAAAGATCGCGAGACAAGCTCGCTCCTACAACGACATCCCTTTGTAGGAGCTGCCGCAGGCTGCGATCTTTTAAATGGTCAAAAGATCGCAAGCAAGTTGTGGGGTTTAGTCAGGCTCGACAAGCGCAAGGCTTGTCAGGGGGATGGGCTTTATCGGTGCTTGAGCGGTATACGTGCCGGTGTCAGTAATGGCGATACCGCGTTCGCTGGCCACCAGTTGCGCGACAGTGTGTTGGCAGTAGCGTCCCTGGCATGGTCCCATGCCGCTCCGGCAGGCGAGTTTTACGCTGTTGACCGAACTGACATGCGGGTGGGTCTTGAGAAAATCGCACACTTGCCCGGCCGTGACGTCTTCGCATCGACAAATCAACGTGCCGTTGTCTGCCAGTCGCGCAAGTGCATCCAGGCGTGGCGCAAAAAAACGCGCCACGGTGTCGGCGAATGGTTTGGCGCGTTTCAGTTCGCGGTGGGCCAAGGATGTTTGCGATGCCTGATCGGGTATCAATTGGGCGACGATCGATGCGCCTGCAAGTCTGCCTTCGCAGTGGGCAATTTCGGCTCCAGCAACACCAGCGGGTTCCCCTGCCACATAAATGTGTGGCAGGGAGGTGCGCATGGTGTCGTCATGATCGACCACCCAGCCGCCGCGCTCAGGGTTCCAACTAACACTGCAGCCTGCCTGGCGAGCGAGTTCGGTGCTGGCCAATAACCCATAACCAATGGCCAGGCCGTCGACTTCTACGCTGCGCTCAGTGTTGGGCTTGACGGCCCAATGGGCATCGACGTCACTGAGTGTCACGCGCTCGACGGCATCTCTGCCTTGGGCACGGGTGACGATGGTCGAAAAACGTAATGGCACTTTTTTGCGCCACAACTTCAGCAATATCCCCGCCAGTTGGACGAACATTCGCCCATGGCCGGGCAGTGCGCGCCAGCCTGCCAGCAGTTCGCGAATCTGCGGTCTTGGTCGTGCAATGGCAACTTCCTGGATCTGTGCGCCTGCATCCAGCAGTTGCCCGGCAAGCAGTAACAGCAAGGGGTGGGAGCCGGCGAGCACATAGCGTTGCGCGGCGCATAAAAACTGGCTTTTAAGCAGTGTCTGTACCCCGCCAGCGGTCATCACGCCGGGCAATGTCCAGCCAGGGAATGCCACAGGCAAGTCGTAGGCGCCGGTGGCGATCAGCAGTTTTTTGCAGTCGAGCAGACGCGCATGTTCGCCCTCGACAATCGCCAGTTGCACGCCACCCTTGGCGGGGTGGAATACGCCCCAGGCGCTGCATGAGTAATACCAGTGAATGCGGGTGTTGCTGCGCGCCTGTTCCAGCAGTTTTTTGCCAAAGGGATAGGTCGCAAATGCGCTGCTGGGCGGGGCGTTGAAGGTGGTGGGCGGCTGGCGAAAAATCTGCCCGCCAGGCGCGGCCTGTTCATCGACGACCGCCACTTGCAGCCCGGCATCGCTGGCCAGCAAAGCGGCGGTGAGGCCCGCAGGCCCGGCACCGACGACCACCAGATCAAAGTTCAGGGTTTCAAGCTTCATCCGCCACCTCCACGCGCATGCCCGGTTTAACCAGCGTCATGCAACTGCGTTGGGCCTCAAGCCCGTTGATTGTGACGGTGCATTCGTAGCACACGCCCATGTTGCACACGGGGATGCGTGGTGTGCCGGACACGCTGCGGCGCAAGCCGCGAACCCCGGCGGCCAGCAGTGCAGTTGCCACGGTTTCGCCGGGGTAGCACAGCGTTACGCGGTCATTGACGATGATGTGAATGGGCGCAGGGCGCAGGTCTGCGCTGGGCTCAATACGTCTGGAGTCAGGCAAGGGTCAGGCTCCCGAAGCGGCGTGGGTCAAATGGCGTGATGTCCAGTGAGGCAGGGCGGCCGAGAATGCGCTCGACCAGCAGACGTGCGTAGGTCGGGCCCAGGGTAAACGCCGAGCCGCCAGTGGCGATGTAAATGCCGTGGCTTTTGGGCAGCTCGCCCAGCAGCGGCAACTGGTCTGAGACCAATGCCGTGGTGCCGGTCCAGACCCGCAGAATAGAGACCTTCTTCAGTTCCGGGACCACCGCCAGAGCGGCACTCATGTTGCCGGTCAACGAGTTCAGCAACAGCTCGGGGCGGCGGTCGAGGTCGATAACCCCTTCGGTATGGCGCAAGCGTGCAGGCCAGCCGCCGCCGATAAGAATGTTGCCGTCACCGGTTTGCTTGAGGGACAGGCGTCGCCCGGCGTGTTGAATCAGGTGGCTGATCATCGGTTGCGTGCGCACGGTGGTGGTCATGGTCAGTGCCACGGGGCTCACCGGCAGGCTGATACCCGCCATGGCGGCGACTCGGCCAGACCATGCGCCTGCGGTAATTGCCAATGTGCGTGCGCGGCATTCACTGCCGTCGCTAAAGTGCACGCGCCACACACCTTGTTCGTAATTCAATGCGCTGACCCCAAGGCCGCTATCAATACGCGCGCCAAGGCGGGCGGCTGCGGCGGCATAAGCGAGGACGCAACGGCGCGGGTCGGCCTTGCCTTCTTTGGCGCAAAATGCGGCGCCCAGAATTCGTTCGCTGAGGTAGGGCGCGCGGCGGCGTACTTGCTCGCCGTCCAGCAGCTCTACCTCAAGGCCGCTGGCGCGTTCGAGGAGCACCTTCTGCTCAAGGGTTTTGAGTTGTTCAGAGCTCTCGGCAACCATAAACCCGCCGTGCTGGGAAACGCCGACCGGCATTCCCAGCTCCGCTTCCAGCCCTCTCCACGCGTGTTGCGCATCAAGGTGCAGAGGCATGGCCTCAGCCGCTTTGCGTGCGGCTTCGGGGCCGTTTTCAATCATCCGGTATTCGAGCTGAAAGTGCAGGCTGCCCGCATTCTGGCTGGACGCGGCACTGTTCAGTTGTGCGCGCTCGGCCAGGCGCACGCGGGCGCCGGCCTTTGCCAGGTAGTAGCTCACTGCGCTTCCCAGCAGACCGCCGCCGATCACCAGGCAGTCAAGCGTACCGGGTAGTTCAACCTGTGCAGGCATGACAGTCATGGGGATGTTCACTGTGGAGTCGGGTTGACGATTTCGATGCCCAGGCTGGTGAGTGTCGCCGCGACCGAAGCAATTTCAGTCGGGTTCAGCTCCAGCAATGGCCGGCGCACAAAGCCTGCCGGGACGCCGCGTAAACGCAGGGCTGTTTTGAGGATGGCCTGGGCGCTGCCGAAATTGCCGGCGAAGTCTTTGTTGAACCAGGCTTTCATGATGACGCGGTCGCGTTCGCCCAGCTCGATGGCGCGGGCTTTGTCGCCGATGCGAATCAGGTTCCAGAAATCCGGATGATCACTGCCCAATACGCCGCCAGCCCCCATCAATCCATCGCCGTGTCCCATTGATACCAGGTCGGCGCCGAGCTGCGAGGTGGGCACATTGAAGTAGCGAACCTTGTCTGACAGCCGATACAGGCCGTCGAGGAACGACGCAAAATTGGGCGTGGAGTTTTTGATCGCGACGACGTTGTCGATATCGGCCAGACGGTCCAGCAGATCGATGTCCATGTCCACCACGCAGCCCCTTGGCCAGTTGTAGATGCACATCGGCATGTCCGTCGCGTCGCTGACATCTTGATAGAACTGCACCAGTTCGTTGGCGCTGGGCACTATATAAGGTGGCGGCGTCAGCAGGATGCCATCCAGGCCTGCGCGTTCGGCGGCACGGGCGTGGCGGATGGCTTCAGCGGCGGTGAAGGCATTGCAGCTGCCGATAACGGTCATGCGGCCGTCGATGGTGCGTGCAGATTCAGTGAACAACTGGGCCCGTTCGGCCTCGCTCAGGCTGAACCACTCGCCTGAAGTGCCCGCCAGCACCACGCCATGCATCCGCTCTTGAACATACCACTCAAGCTGGCCGGACAGACCGTTGAGGTCCAGGTCGCCTTCGCGTGTGAAGGGGGTGGTGATTGCCGGGATATAGCCGTACCAGTCGATATCGTTTCTGTTCATCTGCAAAACCTTCAGGTGGTCTCAAGTATCAAGGGACCGGAGGCGTGATCGACATGATGATCTCCACTTCCTCCTGGCCTTCGTTCATGTATCGGTGTGCTGCACTTGCGTCGAATGTGATGCTTTCACCTGCGTTGATCCGGTGCGTGGTATCGCCTATCACCGCGCTGAGCGTGCCGCGGATGACGTAGACACTTTCGAGTGACGGGTGCGTCAGCGGGATCTCGGACGAGAACTGCCCCGGCTGAAAAATCGCCCGTAACACCTCCATTTGCCCGTTTCCACGGGTCAGGCGTTCATAGCTCACGCCACCTTTTGGGCCCATCAACGAGGTTCGCTCACCCGGGCGGCTGATCCACACGCTCGGGGCGCTCGGGTCGGAGAACAACGCCGACATCGATTCGCCGAACACATTGCTGAGCCTGCGCAGGGTCGTGAGGCTGGGCTCGGTCACTTCCCGTTCAATCTGGCTCAGCATCGTTGCAGACAACCCTGTCTCGCTGGCCAGGGCCCGCAATGACAATCCGCGTGACACGCGCAATTCATTCAATCGTTTTCCAAGCACGCTCTGTTACTCCAGGCGATAGATGTTTTTGTACGCTAAGACTGCACAAAAATCCACTTTTTTGTGCAGTCATAATGCACTTATAAAGTGCGAGGCCATGTTTTTTGCACCGTTTTAGCGGTTTAAGCCAATAATTTCGGGGTTTTTAACCTTTCGGCCAGAAATATTTTGACAGTTGAAAGCGTTGGCCTTAGGTTTCGTTTTGTGCGCTCTTACTGCACAGTGAAAAACAAAAAAGGTGATTGATCATGATCGAACGAGCCTTACCCTCAAGACCCGCCAGCGCCGTGAAGCGACCCTATTTATGGCTGCTCTGTTTACCGTTCATTTGGCAACTGGCGGCAGTGCCCTGGGCCAACGGTATTCACTACACGCCTTTGGGGCTTCCGTTTCCAATGGTTTGGCAAATGCTGGGGGTGGTGTTTTCCAGCGGTGTATTCGCCTTCATTTTTCATCTGGATCGCCGGGCGGGCGTCGAAGAGGAAGAACAGGCTTTTTTGCAGGCTCAGACCCATTCAACCGTTGAGTCACATCCATGAAGTTACTGATTGTAAGCCTTATTTTATTGATAGCGGTCATAGGCTCGATTGTATTTGGACGTGCCCGGCAGGCCCGCAAGCGCAGTCTGGCGGACTGGGCGGTGGGCGGGCGTAGCCTCGGCGGTTTGCTGTTCTGGTTTGTCAATGCGGGGGAAATCTACACGACGTTTGCGGTGTTCGGTATTGCCGGTTATGCCTGGGCATTGGGGGCTCCGGCGTATCTGGCCTTTTGCTCGGTGTCGTTGTCATACGCCATCGGCTATTGGCTGATGCCGAAAATATGGAAGGCCGGGCGCTTGCGAGGCCTGATCACTCAGGCTGATTTTTTTGCCAGCCGCTACGACTCACGCTGGCTGGGCATTGCCACAGGGGCTATCGGCATTGGTGCACTGATTGTCTACGTACAGATCCAACTGGTAAGCCTGGGGCTGATTGTTTCACTGACCTTCAACGGGGCGTTGTCCACCGCTGCATCGACAATTGTCGCGGGCTTCTTGATGGTGGCTTTCGTGCTGTTTGCCGGGTTGCGCTCCGCAGCGTTCGCAGCAGCGGTCAAAGATATCCTGATGATCGTTCTGGTCGTGGTGCTGGCCTGGACGGTGGCTGACGCCGTGGGGGCAAGCTCATTGTCCGATATCTTTGTAAAAGCCGAAGCGGCTCACCCAGGCATCGGAAAATTTCCGGGGATGGATCTGACGTCTCCGACAACGTCGGTCTGGCTAATCACCTCGGCCCTCAATATCGCCTTGGGTAACTGGGTCTTCCCGCACCTGTTTCAGGTGTCCTACTCAGCGAACAGCGCCACCTCAATCCGCCGCAACGCGATCTGGCAGCCGATTTACTCGCTGGCATTTGGCTTCATCATCCTGCTCGGCTTCGCCGCCCTGGTGGCAGGCACTCAGCCGCCTGACGGCAACATGAATGCGGTATTGCTGCAGTTTGTGACGGATAAATACCCGCAATGGGTGATTGGCCTGCTGGCGGGCACCGGCTTCCTGTTGGCGCTGGCGCCTGGCTCGGTGCTGCTGCTGACGGCCGGCTCGATCTTCAGCCGCAACATCGTTGCGCCTTTCAAACCTGATCTGGGTGAAAAACAGTCGCTACGCCTGTCGCGCATCAGTGTCCTGGTCTTTGCGGCCATTGCGGTGGCCATCACCCTCACGCAAAAAGGCTCGCTGGTTTCAATTCTGCTGAGCGCCTATTCGGCGATCGGCATGTTGGCGCCCGGTGTGTTCCTCGGTTTTGTCTGGAAGCGCACCTCTGCAGTCGGTGTTGTCTGCGGGATCATTGCCGGTTTTATGGTGTTGATGTTGCCAGCGTCGAGCGCTTACCTGGGCGCAGCGTTGCCCAATTGGGAGCCTGGCCTGATCGCCATGCTGGTCAATGTGCTGGTAGTTGTCGGCGTTAGCCTGCTGACCCGTGCTCCCTCTGCGAGGCACCTGGAACTGGGGCTGCTGACATCTCCTGCAAGCCACTTAACTGCCCCATAAGAGGAGTCACGTTCATGAGTTTGTCTCTGATCGGTTTTCGTCGGGTTGATCACGCTTCCTGGACAGTTTCTGAGCTTGAGCCGGTCATTGCGTTTTACACGCAGGTCTTCGGGGCCCGGCTGCTGTACCAAATGGGGCCACTGGATGCGCAGCAAATGCCGCGCGATGCGGCAGGGCGCGATTGGACGGATACGCACCTGGGGATCGCGATGGCCCGTTTTAGCCTGGCGATGCTTGAGTTTGCCGATGGCTTCAAGGTAGAGCTGTTTCACTATGAGCGACCAGCCAGCGAAACCGAGACGCCGCTGAGCAGCAATCAGGTGGGCAGCCATCACTTGGGCATCGAAGTGGAGAATCTGGAAGAAGCTGCCCACGTATTAATAGCGCATGGCTGCACGGTGCTTGAGCGTATTGAAATGGATTCCGGTCCGACTGCGGGCAGCAGTTTTCGATACTTTCAGGACCCCTGGAAGAACATCTTTGAACTGGTCGAAACACAGGCATCAATCGCCGACACCCTTAATTAAGATCGAGAATTAACATGAGCAGACGTGCAATCAACCCGGCTTCGATGTACCCCAGTGTGCACTTTGGTTTCTCCCACGCCGTTGAACAGCAACCGGGGCGAACCTTGCACCTGGCCGGTCAAGTGGCCTGGAATGCAAACGGTGAATTGATCGGAGCGGGCGATGTGCTGGCGCAAACCCGTCAAGTATTGAGCAACCTCAAAACTGTGTTGAATGCAGCCGGGGCAACCCCTGCTGATGTCGTGCGCTTGCGCACCTATGTGGCCAACCACACGCCGGATAACCTGGCGGCTATTTGTGCACTGATCAGCGAGTTTTATGACGGTGCAGAACCGGCAGCCAACACCTTTATTGGTGTTCAAGCCTTGGCGCTGCCAGACTTTTTAATTGAGATCGAAGCCACCGCCAGTCTCAATTAATAACCAGATTGTTATTTAATCCCCGGCTGTTATAGCCACCCCTGATGCCGCTCCCCTTTAGTGGGAGGACGTTTCCCTGTGGGCGGAGCGGCAGTGTTTTACCCACAATAATTAAACGAGCTACTACCATGAAGATGATCACGTGGGGCGCCCTCGCGCTCGCTGTCAGTGCGAGTCCAATACACTATGCATCGGCGGCGCCGTTTGTTTCCGATCAAGCGGATTCCAAAGGCTTTGTCGATGACAGTAAGTTTGATGTGTTAGTGCGTAGTTATTATTTCAATCGTAATAAAAAAGACGGTGCTGTCGATAACAAGGATTGGACGGGGGCTTTGCAGGGCGTTTTTAGTTCCGGTTTTACCCAAGGCACGGTCGGTTTCGGTATTGATGCGTTTGGCTATATGGGCTTAAAGCTTGATGGTCAGGACAAATACGCCGGGTCGGGTAACTTGACGACTACCACCAACAGCCTTGGCAAAGTCGATGGCAACCACGACAGCTATGGCAAAAGTGGGGCGGCGCTCAAGGTGCGGGTCTCGAAAACCCAGCTGGAGGTCGGCGACATGCAGCCTTCCACCAGCCCTGTGTTCGCTGTGGGCGGCACGCGCATAACGCCGCAGACAGCCAGCGGTATCAGCCTGATGAGCAGTGAGGTCAGCGGGCTCGATCTGCAAGCCGGGCATTTCTACTCCAGCACCAGCCAGGACCGCACCAACCGTGACGGCAAGTTATGGGCAACTTATGCCGGGGTGAGCGCTAACAATGTTGATTTTGCCGGTGGTCAATATGCGATTACTGATCAATTAAGTACTTCGTTATATACGTCCAGGCTGGAAGATATCTGGGACCAGTACTACGGCAACATCAACTACACCTTGCCGCTGGCGGACCGGCAAGCGTTGAATGTTGATATTAATTATTATCGGACCGTGGATGAGGGGCGTGCCAATGCGGGGGTGATTGATAACAATACTTACTCGTTAGCGCTGGCGTATTCATTTTTGTCCGCTCATAAACTGACATTGGCCTTCCAGAAAGTGAATGGCGATACACCGTTCGACTATATAGGGGTGGGTGACAATAACCGTGGGAGCAACTCCATGTTTCTCTCAAACTCCATTCAATATTCGGACTTTAATGGTCCCGGCGAGAAGTCCTGGCAACTGCGCTATGACTTGAACATGGCGTCTTATGGTGTGCCGGGGCTGAGCTTTATGAGCCGCTATGCCACAGGCTCCGACATTGATGGCAGCCACACACCTGCCAACAGTCCCTATGCCGGGCTTTATGGCCCTGATGACAGGCATCACGAAACGAACCTTGAGGCCAAGTACGTGGTGCAAAGCGGCCCGGCCAAAGACCTGTCGATCCGCTTGCGTCAGGCATGGCACCGGGCAACTTCCACGCAGATCGACGGCAATGCAGACGAGTTTCGCCTGATCATCGATTACCCGTTGTCCATCCTCTAAGCCACAGGTCGCAGCCCCTTTGACGGGGGCTGCTATTCATGTCGGCGCTTAGAAATCCCAGCGCGTGCTCACCATCACGTTGCGCGGATCACCGTAATACGACGAGTTGTAGAAGCCGATGTTGGTGTAATACGACTTGTCGAACACGTTGTTCAGGTTGACCGTGGCCGAGAGGTTTTTGCTGATCTGATAGCGCGCCATCAGATCCACCAGCCAGTACGGGTCCTGGGAGAACTTCTCTACGGCGCCGTCCTTGCTCCAGTTGGTCAGCATCTGCCACCCCGTGCCCTGCCAGCGCACGCCGCCGCCCACCGTGAGTTTGTCCCAGTCACCGGTCAGCTTATAGCTCGTATACAGATTGATCTGGTCTTCGGGCTCCCACGTCGACACCTTCTTGCCGCCCTGTTCGCGGCTGATCTTATGCGTATAGCCCGCCTGCAATTGCCAGCCGGGCAGCAGTTCGCCCGAAATTTCTGCTTCGTACCCTTTAGTCGTGGCTTTGATGCCTTTATAGGCGTACTCGATGTCCGGGTTGGTTGGGTGAGCGTTGTAAACGGTGTCTGCTTCAGGGCGGTTGTCCTGATGCACTTCAAAATACGCCAGGCTTGAGTTCAGGCGTCCGTCAAAGAACTCACCTTTCAAGCCGATCTCGTAGTTGGTGCCTTCATCGGGCTCAAGCATTTTGTTGTCGCGGTTGCGGTAGTACGACTGCGGCAAGAAAATCTCTGTGTAACTGGCGTAGGCCGAGATGTTCTGGTTGATGTCGTAGATCAGCCCTGCATACGGCAGCACTTTGCCTGTGTCTTTGGCCTGGCTGGTACCGGTCAGGGTGTAGTCGGTCACTCGGGTGCCGAGCATCAGGGTCAGGTCATCGGTCAGGCTGAAGCGCCCGGTGATGTAAGTGCCGGTCTGGCGCGTGGTCTCGTCGTTGCGCGAGGTGACGTTGCCCCAGTCCGGCTCGTAGGCATCGCCTTTCCAGTTGTAGTAGTCGTACTCGCTTTGAATCAGGGTCGCGTTGGTGTAGTCGTTGCCGGTCCAATGCGAGCGGGACACCGAGCCGCCAATCACCAGTTCATGCTCGCGGCCGAGGAATTCAAATGGGCCGGTGGCGTAAACATCGCCGCTGTCACTGACGTATTCGCCGGTGTACTTGCGGGCCAGTATCCGGGCTTTGCCAGTGGTGACATCTGGATCGAGCAGCGCGCCGAGCGGGGCGTTGTAGCCATTGATCTGGTGGTTGTACTGGGCTTTGGCGACCCAGCCGTTATCGAAATTGTGTTCCAGGGTGGCGAAAGCGGTGCGGGTGTATTGCTTCCAGCTGCTCCATTTGGCGCCGTTGTTGAATGAGCGTGGATTGCTGATGCGGTCACCCGCCGAGTTGAACAGTGAGGCGCTGCCTGACCAACTGGAACCTTTGGGGTTGTTGTCCTGATAGTCGGCGCCCAGAGTCAGCAGGGTGTCCGGGTTCAGATCGATTTCCAGAATCCCGTAGTAGACCTCGCTGTCGCGTTTGTAGTGGTCCATGAACGAGTGTTTGTCCTGATAGGCCGCAACGGCCCGGCCTCGAACATTGCCGCTGTCGGTCAATGGCCCGCTGACATCGATTTCAGAGCGGTAGTTGTCCCACGATCCGGCGCCCAGATCCACGTGAGCCTTGAAATCGCGGGTGGGCTTTTTGCGCACCATGTTGATGGTCCCGCCAGGGCCGCCTGCACCTGTGAGCAAGCCGGTTGCACCTTTGAGGATCTCCACCCGGTCATAAATCGCCGTGTCGGTGAGGGTATGCCCGGCAGAGTATTGCGGGTCTTGCAGGATCGGAATGCCGTCGTACTGGAAGTTTTTGATCGCAAAGCCGCGCGAATAGTAGCTGGTGCGGTCGCTGTCGTAGGTCGCCACGGTGATGCCAGGCGTGTGGCGCATCACGTCATCGATCGATGTCAAGCCGAAATCGTCCATCGCCTGACGTGTTACCACCGAAATCGACTGCGGGGTTTCGCGCGGGGTCAGCACCATGCGCGTTGCCGTGGCAATGCTGCCGGGCGTATAGGAGCCCGAGCCTTCGGTGATGGTCCCCAACTGGTTGGCGCTGACCTGGGTGGCGCCCAGTTCCAGCGAACTGCCCGGCCCCTGCAATTCATCCAACATGTAGCCGTTGGCACTCTTGACCACGGTGTAGCCGCTGCCGCGCAGCAGGGTTTCGAATCCGCTTTGCTCGTTGTAGACCCCATGCAGTCCGGGTGTGGTCAGGCCGTCGAGGTTATGTGACTGGAAAATAATCGCCACGCCCGCCTGTTGTGCGAAACGATTCAGGGCGCTGCTCAGCGGGCCGGCAGGAATGTCGTAGGTCTGCACGGCGGTTTGTGCATGGGCAATCGAGGTGTTCAGCACACCTGCCGCCGAGGCCACGCTCAAGTGAATGGCCAGAGCCAGTGGTTTGCAGGTCCGCGGGCTAAAGCGCCCACGGGGGAAGGAGGAAGTCAGCATGGAGAACGCAATCCTTTATCGGTCTGTATATGTTCCTTGACGGCTGACTTCGAAAAAGCGGAACGAATGCGAATTATTATTTTTCAGGTGTCTGAGCGCGACTGATCACAATCAGCCATGGGGTGTAGGTGTGGAGGGTCAACGGCAGAGTTTCTGCAATCAATTGCAGTGCCCGGTCGGTGTCGTCCAGCGGCAACACCGCAGTGACGCGCAGGTTGGCCAGGGCCTCGCGGTCAAACTGCAGGTGGCCACGGCGATGGCGGGAAATTTCATCGAGGACTTGGGTAAGCGGCTGGTTTTCCACCACCAACTGATGACGGCGCCAGGCCTCATTGACGCTGGCCGGATCGACGGTGCCAGAGAGCTTCACGGTGTCGCGGCTGATCAATGCGCGTGAGCCGGCGTCGACTTCCAGGGTGTGCTGTTCGTTGGCACTTTGCGCCGCCACGCGCGACTGCAACATGCTCAACTCGGTGGTGTCCGCCAGGCGATTGACCACAAAGCGCGTGCCGAGTGCGCGCATGCTGCCTTGTGTGGTCTGGACGATAAACGGGCGCGATTTGTCATGGGCGACGTCGACCAGCACTTCGCCCTGGAGCAATTCGATCCGGCGCTCAGTGCTGTTGAAATGCACGTTCACGGCGCTGCTGCCGCTGAGAGTCAGCGTCGAGTCGTCAGCCAGATGCAGCGTTTTCCAGTCATTCGGGCCGGTGCTGATATCAGCCAGCCAGCGCTCGGAATATTGGCTTTTCAGCATCAGGGTGACCGGCACTGTCAGGCACGCGGCGATCAGCACAACACGCAGGGCGAATTTGCCCGGTGCTGCACGTTTGCGACCGCTGAAGGCGGCATTCAGCGCCGCCTTGGCTGGGGCCGATTGTTCACGCAACGCTTGCAGGCGGCTGATGGCGTCCTGCATGCGCTGTGCGGCCGCTGCATGTTGCGGGCTCTGTTGCTTCCAGCGCTCGAACTCAAGACATGCCGCATCGCTGAAGCCTTCTTCGTGCAGGCGCAGCATCCATTCGGCGGCTTGCTCATCAATGCGTTGGCTGGGTGCTGGCATCAGGTGTCCAGGCTGTGGCTGCAGTGCAGCAGGGCCTGGATCAAGTACTTGCGCACCGTGCGATCCGACAAGCCCAGTTGGCGGGCGATTTCGCTTTGAGTCAGGTCGTCCAGATAATACAGCACAAATGACTGGCGGACGTTGTCGTGCAGGCCTTCGAGCATAAAGGCGATGTGTTCGAGGGCTTCCAGTGTGCTGAGGATTTGTTCGGGGGACTGAAAGCCCTCCAGTGCCTCGGCGGTCAGGGCCAGTTCTTGCAGGTAGGCGTTTTCGATGTGCTTGCGACGGGCTTGATCGATGATCAGGCGACGAGCGGTAGTGCTTAGAAACGCACGCGGTTCGCGCAAGGTGGCGACCGAGTCGCGGGCATTGAGGATTCGGGCGAAGGTGTCCTGTGTCAGATCAGCGGCATTCTGTGCGCAACCAAGTTTTCTGCGCAGCCAACCTAGCAGCCAGCCATGATGGTCGCAGTAGAGGTCTGAAATG
Organism: Pseudomonas sp. 7P_10.2_Bac1; assembly: GCF_025465935.1. Lineage (GTDB taxonomy): Bacteria > Pseudomonadota > Gammaproteobacteria > Pseudomonadales > Pseudomonadaceae > Aquipseudomonas. The sequence continues at coordinate 213,911 of NZ_JANLNV010000082.1, forward strand.
GCTGCCTGGAACGGAGGTTCACCCGAAGACATAAGTTGTAGCTCAAACGTTATTGAGAATTATTGCTAATTCTGAACGCAAGTCTGGGGTAAACGCAAGCGGGCGAAACAACTGTAGGAGTGAGCTTGTCTCGCGATCTTTTAAAGATCAAAAGATCGCGAGACAAGCTCGCTCCTGCAGGGTGTGGTGTTTAGTGCTTGGCGATCAAATTGCCAGCGTGCAGCCCGCATTCCTTTTGCGTGGCTTCTTCCCACCACCAGCGACCTTCGCGCTCGTGCTGGTTAGGCAGGACGGGACGGGTGCAGGGCTCGCAGCCGATGCTGATATAACCGCGCTCATGCAGGCTGTTGTACGGCAGCTCCAGCATGCGGATGTAGCCCCAGACCTCTTCGCTGGTCATTTGCGCCAGTGGATTGAACTTGTACAGGGTGCGCTCGGGAGTCGAAAACGCGCCATCGATTTCCAGTGCGGCAACCTGGCTGCGGGTGCCAGGGCTCTGGTCGCGGCGCTGGCCGGTTGCCCAGGCTTTGACGGTCGACAATTTGCGGCGCAAAGGCTCGATTTTGCGCACACCGCAGCATTCGCCGTGGCCGTCTTTATAGAAGCTGAACAAGCCTTTTTCTTTAACGAATGGCTCCAGCTTGCTCTGGTCTGGCGAGATCAGCTCGATCTGGATCTTGTAATGATCACGTACCTGCTCGATAAAACGATAGGTTTCCGGGTGCAGGCGACCGGTGTCCAGGCTGAACACTTTGACGTTCTTGTTCAGTTTCCAGGCCATGTCCACCAGCACCACATCTTCGGCACCGCTGAACGAGATCCAGAGTTCGTCGCCAAAATGTTCAAAGGCGAGTTTGAGTATGTCCTGCGGGGACTTGCTGGCGTATGCCGCGGCTGTTTGCGCGACGTCGAACGGATGACTCATCAGGCGGTTTCCTACGGTGAATGGCGCTTGGCGCTCTCTAGTGGGCGGATGGTAGCAAAAACCGCGGGCTACAGGGTTTGCAGCGTATCGAGCAGCACCTTCACTTTGGTGATCGATTCTTGATACTCATCTTGCCAGTCGGAGTCGGCCACGATGCCGCCGCCACCCCAGCAATTGACGCGGCCGTCCTTGACCAGCAGGCTGCGAATCGCAATAGAACTGTCCATTTCCCCGCGCACATCCAGGTACAGTAAAGAGCCGCAGTACACGCTGCGACGTGTCGGCTCCAGTTCATCGATGATCTGCATCGAGCGGATTTTCGGGGCGCCGGTGATTGAACCGCCCGGAAAGCTGTCACCGATCAGGTCCAGCGCGTCCTTGCCGGGTGCCAACTCACCGATGACGCTGCTCACCAGATGGTGAACGTTGGGGTAGCTCTCGAGGGCGATCAATTGCGGCACACTGACCGAGCCGGTACGGCAGGTGCGTCCAAGGTCATTGCGCAGCAGGTCGACGATCATCAGGTTTTCCGCTCGATCCTTGGTGCTGGCCAGCAGTTCGGCGGCGTTTGCAGCATCTTCGTTCGGGGTTTTGCCGCGAGGTCGAGTGCCCTTGATCGGGCGACTTTCAACCTGCTGCTGGCTGACGTGCACGAAACGCTCGGGCGACAGGCTCAGGATCGCGTTGTCGTCGGGCAGGCTGATAAACCCGGAAAACGGCGTCGGACAGGCTGCTCGCAATGCGCAGTAGGCGGTCCAGGCGTCCCCTTCGCAAGGGGCGCTGAAGCGCTGGGTGTAATTGACTTGGTAGCAGTCGCCCGCCTGAATATAGTGCTGAATTTTTTGCAGCGCCTGCTGATAAAACTCGGCGCTGACGTCGGGCTGCATCGGATGTTTGAGCGTGAATGAACCGGCTTGCGCGGGTTCTGGCTGAGTGAACAACTGGATCAGGCGTTGACGCTCGCTGGCTGCCAGACGTGGATGGAACACCAATTGGCTGGTAGCTGCCTGATGGTCGCTCACCAGTGCCCAGGCATACAGGCCGATTTGTGCGTCCGGTAATTGCAAGTCATTGAGGGACTGCGACGGCAAGTGTTCAAGCTGGCGACCGAAGTCGTAACTCAGGTAACCGATCAATCCGCCGGCAAAAGGCAGTTCATAAGGAACTGGCAGTTGCGCGTTACCCAACTGCTGTAGCGCCTCGCGCAGGCGCTGCAGAAAACCGCGTCCTGATTCATCGGGGCGTATGCTCAGCGCTTCAATTGGCCAGGCGCTCAGCAGATCGTACCGTCCGCGATCGGCCGCAGGGCGGCCACTGTCCAGCAGCACGGCGCCAGGGGCATGGCGGATCGCTGCGAAATAGTCAGCAGGGTTGGGGTGATAAGGCAGGGGGTGTACAGAGCAGGTCAACATGCGACGCCAATCAGCCATCGGAGCGGGGGGGTGATTGTAGTCTTCTGTAGGACCGCAAGGCTATGTGGCCGTTGTAGGAGCGAGCTTGTCTCGCGATCTTTTAAAGGCCAACAGATCGCGAGACAAGCTCCTAGAGGTTATTCGCTCTGGTGAAGATGCCCGAACAGTTCCTGGGTAAAGCGTACGCGTTCTTCCGGTGTTTCTTTGATGCCTTTGGAGGCCAGTTCGGCGAGGTGAGCCTCAACAGCGTGTGTGCGCAGGGTCAGGCCGCAATTGTTGGCAATCTGAATGTTCAGGCCCGGCCGGGCATTGAGTTCCAGAATCAATGGGCCTTTGTCCTGGTCGAGCACCATGTCGACCCCGATGTAGCCCAGGCCACACAGCTCATAACAACCGGCGGCCAGCTTCATGAAGCCGTCCCAGTTAGGCAGTTGCACGCCGTCCACCGCATTGGTGGTGTCGGGGTGCTTGCTGATGATGTTGTTCAGCCAGGTACCACGCAGAGTCAAGCCGGTGGCCAGATCGACGCCCACACCGATCGCACCCTGGTGCAAGTTGGCTTTGCCACCCGATTGGCGGGTCGGCAGGCGCAGCATGGCCATCACGGGGTAGCCCATCAGCACGATAATGCGAATATCCGGCACACCTTCGTAGCTGATGCTTTTGAAGATCTGGTCCGGGGTGACGCGGTATTCGATCAGTGCCCGGTCGCGGTGACCGCCCAGTGAGTAAAGACCGGTCAGGATGCTGGAAATCTGATGCTGGATTTCTTCGTGGCTGATGATCTTGCCTGACACGGTGCGAAAGCGGTCTTCGAAGCGGTCGGCGACCACCAGGATGCCATCACCGCCCGCGCCTTGCGCGGGCTTGATCACGAAGTCGGTGCGACCACCGATGATGTCATCGAGCTTTTCGATTTCTTTCTCGGTAGAGATTACGCCATACATTTCCGGCACTTGAATGCCGGCTTTGATGGCGCGTTCTTTGGTGATGATCTTGTCATCCACAATCGGGTACAGGCTGCGTTTGTTGTACTTGAGTACGTAGTCCGCATTACGCCGATTGATGCCCATGATGCCTTTGGCTTCCAGGGCCTTCCAGGTCTTCCAGAAGCCAAACATCAGGAGTCAGCCTTCAAAAAGGCTTTGAAACGCACCAGCTCGGTCAGGCGGTAGCCCCGATAGCGACCCATGGCCAGCATGAAGGCCACCAGAATCAGCAACACGGCCGGGAAGGTGAATACGAAGTACACCAACTCGGGAACGCTCATCACCAGGTAAGCCAGCGTGGCGGCGAACAGCGTGCCAACCGCGACTTTCATGGCATGACCGCCGCCGCGCTCTTCCCAGGTGATCGACAGGCGTTCGATGGTCATGGTCAGAATCACCATCGGGAACAGCGCCACGGAGAGCCCGCGTTCAAGGCCCAGCTTATGGCTGAACAGGCTAATGGCCGCGATCAGGATCACCACGAAGGTGAGCACCACGGACAGCCGCGGCAGCATTTGCAGTTTTAGGTGTTCCAGGTATGAGCGCAACATCAACCCAAGTGCCGTGATCACCGTAAACAGGATGATGCCGAACTCCAGTTGGGTTTCGCGGAATGCCAGGGCAATCAGCACCGGGGTAAACGTGCCCAGGGTTTGCAGGCCGATCAGGTTGCGCAGAATCAGGATCACCAGCACGCCAATCGGGATCATCACCATGATCATGAACGTTTGCTGGGTTTGCAGCGGCAAGCCGTACAGCGAGTATTCAAGGAAGTTGGCGTCGGTGTTCTCATCGGTCAGCTTGGCCAGGCGAATGGCGTTCATTTCGCTGTTGTTCAGGCTGAAAGTGATGTTGGCTTTTTTGCCGCCATCCATGGTGACCAGCGGCTCGTCGCCGATCCACCACAACAGGCGGTCAGACGGCAGGCCTTGTTCGCCGGTCTCCGGGTTGAAATACAGCCAGTCGTTGCCATTGAAGCTGCGCAGCCACAGCTCCGGGTTTTGCGGTTGATCAGCGACCAGGCGGATGGTGTGAACACGCTCCATCGGTACATGGGCAATCGACAGCAGCAACTCAATGACTTGCGCTTTGTGCGGGGTCGACGGATCGCCCGCCAGCAGCAGTTTCACGTTGTCATCGTTGGGGTTGTTCACCCGCTTGATGGTTTCGCTGATAAAAGTTTCGACGTCAGCCGAGTGTTGGCGGATCGGCGCGAGCAGGGCTTCGGCGGCGATTTTTTCCGGACCGTCGACGGCGATGCTGTCGCGGAACACCGGCCCTTTGACCTTGGTCTTGTCGCCCGAGTAGCGCTTGGTCAAGACCAGGCGGTAGTAAAGGGTTTGCTTGCCGCTGACCCGGCGCGCCGACCAGGTGACCTTGCGGTTGCCGTCGACCCGGTTGACGCTCACCCCATAGTTGTTGGAGATAAAGCTTTCATTAAGGCTGACGTAATCGCGGTTCAGTGGCGGCACGAACATCTGGATCTTGACCGGGTCCTTGGCGTTAGCCACGAACTCGACCTTGGCGTCGATGTTCCACAGGTCGTCGGTCGCGTCTTCGGTCACGGGAATGCCGATGACGAAAATCTGGTAGGCAGTGATTGAAACGCCCAGCACCAACAGAATGGTGATCAAGATTTTCAGGTGAAGGGTAAGAGCGCGCATTTCAATTACTCTGCGATTTGAGCGTTAGCGGCGCAGGCAGGTTTGCCAGCAGCGTATTTAAGACTGGGGTCGACCAGCGCATCAAAGCGTTTGAGGGCTTCGGAGCCAATCAACAGCGGGTATTGGAACGCACTTCGGTCGGTCAAGTTCACTTCGATGGTGCGTAAAGCCTTGCCCATACAAATGTCCAGGCTGATGACCGGGCGCGAGGTGTAGTTCTTGTCCGCCTGGGGATCGTAGTCACCCGAGCGGCGTTTGATTTTGCTGACTCGGGCCAGCGGGCGCTCGATAGGGTGCGAGTGCGCATCATCGATGGCCAGGTAGAAGCGCACCCAGCTCTCGCCATCGCGTTTGAAACGCTTGATGTCGCGGGCACTTAATGAGGCAGTCTTGGCGCCGGTGTCGAGTTTCGCCGCGACCAGCAGGTCGATACCTGCCAGTTCTGCGTATTCATTGAGGCCATATACGGTTTTTTCGCCGCCAAGACTAAGGCCCGGCAGCGACAGCAGACAGAAAAAGGTGAAGAGGGTGATGAGTTTCATAAATCGAGGCGTGATCTCTTGCAATCTTGAGGTCAAGGCGACTGGCAGGGATGCAAGTTTCCTCGTGCGGCTGCCCGATGGATGGGCAGGGCGGATGCGGCGGGCATTCTAACATGATGGTTATAAGGTGCCAGCGTTGACGCTGTTCAGCGCAGGTTTAAGGCCTGTCGATTAAACCAAGGTCTTATTCGACGATTGTCGACAATCCAAATTAATACTTTGACTGATGGCGCTTAAATCGCTAGTTTTGGCGCTATTGATTTCAAAGGTGTCGACAATATGCAGCAGGCGCAGGACTCGGTCGTGATTGCCCAGGATGACTCGGAAACCCTGTCCGAGAACGTTTTCAGGCGCATTCAGGCCGCTATTGTCCAAGGTGAAATTGCCCCCGGCAGCAAGATTTCCGAGCCGGAACTGGCCCGCACCTACGGCATCAGTCGCGGCCCTTTGCGTGAGGCGATTCACCGCCTTGAAGGTCAGCGTTTGCTGGTCCGGGTCCCGCATGTCGGGGCCCGCGTGGTGTCGTTGAGCCAAGCGGAGCTGATCGAACTCTACGAAATCCGCGAGTCCCTGGAAGGCATGGCCTGTCGCTTGGCAGCCGAACGCATGAGCGACGAAGCCATCGCCGAATTGCGCCAGGTCCTCGAAACCCATGAGCGCGATGAGGCGTTTCAGGCGGGTGTCGGCTACTACCAGCAGGAAGGCGACTTTGATTTTCATTACAAGATTATTCAAGGCAGCGGCAATCGCACGCTGACCCAGATGCTCTGCGGGGAGCTGTATCAATTGGTGCGCATGTATCGCATCCAGTTTTCCGCTACGCCCAACCGCCCGCACCAGGCGTTTGCCGAGCACCACCGCATTCTCGATGCCATTGCCGATCGCGACGGCGAACTGGCCGAGTTGTTGATGCGCCGCCACATCGGCGCGTCCAAACGCAACATTGCGCGTCACTTCCAAGACAGCGCCCAGCAGACAGCCACTCCACGAGGTGAGTCATGAGCAATAAAAACAGTCCAGGCCAACGTTTCCGTGATGCAGTCGCCAGCGAACACCCGTTGCAAGTCGTCGGTGCGATCAATGCCAACCACGCACTGCTGGCCAAACGTGCCGGTTTCAAGGCGATCTATCTGTCCGGTGGCGGTGTCGCAGCGGGCTCGCTGGGCGTGCCGGACCTGGGCATTACCGGTTTGGACGACGTGCTGACTGACGTGCGTCGCATCACTGACGTGTGCGATCTGCCATTGCTGGTTGACGTGGACACGGGCTTTGGCTCGTCGTTCTTCAACGTCTCGCGCACCGTTAAATCGATGATCAAGTTTGGCGCTGCGGCCATTCATATCGAAGACCAGGTAGGCGCCAAGCGCTGCGGCCATCGCCCGAACAAAGAGATTGTCTCGCAGCAGGAAATGATCGACCGCATCAAGGCGGCTGTCGATGCACGTACTGACGACAGTTTCGTGATCATGGCACGCACCGATGCGCTGGCCGTAGAAGGCCTGGAGTCTGCACTCGAGCGTGCGGCGGCCTGTGTCGAAGCGGGTGCCGACATGGTGTTCCCGGAAGCGATCACCGAGCTTGAAATGTACAAGTTGTTTGCCGACCGCGTGAAAGCGCCGATCCTGGCCAACATCACTGAGTTCGGCGCGACGCCGCTGTACACCACCGAACAACTGGCCAGCGTTGATGTATCGCTGGTGCTGTACCCGCTGTCGGCATTCCGTGCCATGAACAAGGCGGCCGAAAACGTCTACACCGCGATCCGCCGCGACGGCACTCAGCAAAGCGTGATCGACACCATGCAAACCCGCATGGAACTGTATGACGCCATCAACTACCACGAGTTCGAGCAAAAGCTCGACGCGCTGTTTGCCAGCAAGAAGTAAACGTTATGGGAGCGGGCTTGCGCGCGATGGGATCACTGCAGTGATTCAGGCACACCGTGATGCCTGAATCGCGAGCAAGCCCGCTCCCACAGAGGTAAGTACAAGTAGTTGCCGAATCCCTAACAAATTCAAGATTGGAGAGCGCAATGGCCGAAGCAAAAGTATTGAGTGGTGCCGGATTACGCGGCCAGGTGGCCGGGCAAACGGCCCTGTCGACGGTGGGGCAGGAAGGCGCAGGTCTCACGTATCGGGGTTATGACGTACGTGATCTGGCGGCAGATGCCCAGTTTGAAGAAGTGGCTTACCTGCTGCTGTACGGCGAACTGCCGACTAAAGCCGAGCTGGCGGCCTACACGGCCAAGCTCAAAACCCTGCGTGATTTGCCGCAAGCATTGAAAGAAGTGCTGGAGCGTATCCCTGCCGACGCCCACCCGATGGACGTTATGCGCACTGGCTGCTCGTTCCTGGGCAATCTGGAACCAGAGAAAGACTTCTCCGAGCAGTTGGACAAGACCAACCGCCTGCTGGCCGCCTTCCCGGCGATCATGTGCTATTGGTACCGCTACAGCCATGACGGCAAGCGCATCGAATGCGTGACAGATGAAGCCTCGATTGGCGGTCACTTCCTGCATTTGCTGCACGGCAAGAAGCCAAGCGAGCTGCACGTCAAAGTGATGAACGTGTCGCTGATCCTGTATGCCGAGCACGAGTTCAACGCCTCGACCTTCACGGCCCGGGTGTGTGCCTCGACGCTGTCTGACTTGTATTCATGCATCACCGCGGCCATCGGCTCGCTGCGTGGCCCGCTGCACGGCGGCGCCAACGAAGCGGCCATGGAAATGATCGAGCGCTTTGCCTCGGCAGAAGACGCTGTCGAGGGCACCCTCGGCATGCTGGCGCGCAAAGACAAGATCATGGGTTTTGGCCACGCGATCTACAAAGACAGTGACCCGCGTAACGAAGTGATCAAGGGTTGGTCGAAAAAACTGGCTGAGGAAGTGGGCGATACGGTGTTGTTCCCGGTGTCCGAAGCCATCGACAAAACCATGTGGGAGCAAAAGAAACTGTTCCCCAACGCCGACTTCTACCATGCCTCGGCGTACCACTTCATGGGCATCCCGACCAAGCTGTTCACCCCGATCTTTGTCTGCTCACGCCTGACCGGCTGGGCTGCACACGTGTTCGAACAGCGCGCCAATAACCGCATCATCCGTCCAAGCGCCGAGTACATCGGTGTTGAACAGCGCAAGTTCGTGCCAATCGAGCGTCGCTGACAAGCAGGGTGCCTCCTCAGCAGGAGCTTGCTCCTGCTGAGGAGGTGAAACCCTCAGACCTAACCGTGATCGAGTTCCGCACCCATGAATACTGCATTTCGTAAAACCCTACCGGGCACCCGGCTGGATTACTTCGACACCCGTGCGGCGGTCGATGCGATCAAGCCCGGTGCTTACGACACACTGCCTTATACCGCGCGCGTACTGGCCGAAAACCTGGTGCGGCGCTGCGATCCTGCGACCCTCAATGCGTCCCTGAGCCAGTTGATTGAACGCAAGCGCGACCTCGATTTTCCGTGGTTCCCGGCGCGTGTGGTGTGCCATGACATCCTCGGCCAGACCGCCCTGGTGGACTTGGCCGGGCTGCGTGATGCGATCGCCCAGCAAGGTGGCGACCCAGCGCAAGTCAACCCAGTGGTGCCCACGCAACTGATCGTCGACCACTCCCTGGCCGTGGAATGTGGCGGTTACGATCCCGAGGCGTTTGAAAAGAACCGCGCCATCGAAGACCGTCGCAACGAAGACCGTTTCCACTTTATTGAGTGGACCAAAAAAGCTTTCAAAAACGTCGACGTGATCCCGCCGGGCAACGGCATCATGCACCAGATCAACCTGGAGAAAATGTCTCCGGTGATTCAGGTGCGTGACGGCGTGGCCTTCCCCGACACTTGCGTCGGCACCGACAGCCACACCCCGCACGTCGACTCGCTGGGTGTGATCGCCATCGGTGTCGGTGGCCTTGAAGCCGAAAGCGTGATGCTGGGCCGCGCCTCGTGGATGCGCCTGCCAGAAATCGTCGGCGTTGAGCTGACCGGCAAGCTGCAACCGGGCATCACCGCCACCGACATGGTGCTGGCGCTGACCGAGTTCCTGCGCAAGCAAAAAGTCGTCGGTGCCTGGCTGGAGTTCTACGGCGAAGGTGCCTCGGCGCTGACCCTGGGCGACCGTGCGACCATTTCCAACATGGCTCCGGAATACGGTGCTACGGCGGCGATGTTCTACATCGACCCGCAAACCATTGATTACCTCAAGCTCACCGGCCGCGAAGACCAGCAAGTGCAACTGGTCGAGAACTACGCCAAGGTCACCGGCCTCTGGGCCGATAGCCTCAAAGGCGCGCAGTACGAGCGCAACCTGAGCTTTGACCTGTCGTCGGTGGTGCGCAACATGGCCGGCCCGAGTAACCCGCATGCACGAGTGGCGACCAGCGATCTGGCCAGCAAAGGCATTGCCGGGCAATGGGAAAACGTACCAGGGCAAATGCCCGATGGCGCGGTGATCATCGCCGCCATCACCAGTTGCACCAACACCAGCAACCCGCGCAACGTGATCGCCGCCGGCTTGCTGGCGCGTAATGCCAATAAACTGGGGCTGACCCGCAAGCCTTGGGTCAAGTCCTCGCTGGCGCCCGGCTCGAAAACCGTGGCCTTGTACCTTGATGACGCAGGCTTGACTGACGAACTGGAGCAGCTGGGCTTTGGCGTCGTGGCGTTTGCCTGCACCACGTGCAACGGGATGTCCGGCGCGTTGGAACCGGCCATCCAGCAGGAAATCATCGACCGTGACCTGTACGCTACGGCCGTACTGTCGGGCAACCGCAACTTCGACGGGCGTATTCACCCGTACGCCAAACAGGCGTTTCTGGCTTCTCCTCCTTTGGTGGTGGCCTACGCGATTGCCGGGACCATTCGTTTCGACATCGAAAAAGATGTGCTGGGCCTGGACGCCAATGGCAACGAAATTCGCCTCAAGGACATCTGGCCGAGCGACGAAGAAATCGACGCGGTGGTCAAGGCTTCGGTGAAGCCGGAGCAATTCCGTCAGGTGTACATCCCGATGTTCGCCATCCATGAAGACAACGGTCCGAAAGTCGAGCCGCTGTACGACTGGCGCCCGCAAAGTACCTACATCCGTCGTCCGCCATACTGGGAAGGCGCGTTGGCCGGAGCCCGCCCGCTCAAGGGCATGCGTCCGCTGGCGGTGCTGCCAGACAACATCACCACTGACCACTTGTCGCCGTCCAACGCGATCATGCTCGACAGTGCTGCAGGTGAGTACCTGGCCAAAATGGGCCTGCCGGAAGTCGACTTCAACTCTTATGCAACGCACCGCGGCGACCACCTGACCGCTCAGCGCGCAACCTTCGCCAACCCGAAACTGTTCAATGAAATGGTGATCGAGAATGGCAAGGTCAAGCAGGGTTCGCTGACCCGCCTTGAGCCTGAAGGCCAAGTGATGCGCATGTGGGAAGCGATTGAAACCTACATGGATCGCAAGCAACCGCTGATCATCATCGCCGGGGCTGATTATGGTCAGGGTTCTTCCCGCGACTGGGCCGCCAAGGGCGTACGCCTGGCCGGGGTCGAAGCGATTGTGGCTGAAGGCTTCGAGCGTATTCACCGCACCAACCTGGTGGGCATGGGCGTGTTGCCGCTGGAGTTTTTGCCGGGCACTGACCGCAAGACCTTGCAGATTGATGGCAGCGAGACCTACGACGTGCTGGGCGAGCGCACCCCGCGTGCCACCTTGACGTTGGTGATAACCCGTAAAAATGGCGAGCGCGTCGAGGTGCCGGTGACTTGCCGTCTGGATACCGCTGAAGAAGTGTCGATCTACGAAGCGGGCGGCGTGTTGCAGCGCTTTGCCCAGGACTTCCTGGAGTCGGCGACCGCTTAACCACAAAACCGGTAGGCGCGAGCTTGCCTCGCGATCTTCTAAAAGATCAAAAGATCGCGAGGCACGCTCGCGCCTACCGGTAAATGACAGGATTCTTTTCATGGCTTTTGCAGCGCAAATTAAAATTCCGGCGACGTATATGCGGGGCGGTACCAGCAAGGGGGTGTTCTTTAGCTTGCTCGACTTGCCTGAAGTGGCGCAGGTGCCCGGTGCGGCCCGCGATGCGTTGTTGCTGCGGGTGATCGGCAGCCCTGACCCGTATGAAAAGCAAATCGACGGCATGGGCGCAGCCACGTCCAGCACCAGCAAGACCGTGATCGTCAGCAAAAGCCTGCACGCCGACCATGATGTCGACTACCTGTTCGGTCAGGTGTCGATCGACAAGCCTTTTGTGGACTGGAGCGGCAACTGCGGCAACCTGTCGGCGGCGGTCGGTTCATTCGCAATCAGCAGCGGCCTGGTGGACGCGAGCCGCATCCCGCACAACGGCACGGCGGTGGTGCGCATCTGGCAGGCCAACATCAGCAAAACCATCATCGCCCATGTGCCGATCACTGACGGCGCGGTGCAGGAAACCGGCGATTTCGAACTCGACGGCGTGACCTTCCCAGCCGCGGAAGTACAACTCGAGTTTCTCAACCCGGCCGCCGATGAAGAAGGCGCGGGCGGTTCGATGTTCCCTACCGGCAACCTGGTTGATGACCTGGACGTTCCGGGCGTGGGCAACTTGAAAGTGACGATGATCAATGCCGGTATTCCGACGATTTTCGTCAATGCCCAAGACATTGGTTACACCGGAGCCGAACTGCAGAGCGACATCAACTCCAATGCGAAAGCCCTGGCGATGTTCGAGACCATTCGTGCCCATGGCGCTCTGCGCATGGGGCTGATCGACACACTTGAAGACGCCGCCAAGCGTCAGCACACGCCCAAAGTGGCGTTTGTGGCCAGGCCGGTGGATTACCTGTCGTCCAGTGGCAAGCCAGTGAGTGCAAACAGTGTGGATCTGCTGGTGCGAGCCTTGTCCATGGGCAAATTGCACCACGCGATGATGGGCACGGCTGCCGTGGCGATTGGTACGGCGGCGGCGATTCCGGGCACGCTGGTCAACCTGGCGGCGGGAGGTGAGTTGCGCAGCGCTGTGCGCTTTGGTCACCCGTCGGGCACCTTGCGGGTGGGTGCGCAAGCGCAGCAGGTGGGCGGCGAATGGGTCGTGACCAAAGCCATCATGAGCCGCAGTGCACGGGTTCTGATGGAAGGCTGGGTACGGGTGCCGCGCGATAGTTTTTGATTTTGTGTGATGGCTTATCCTCACCCCAACCCTCTCCCAAGGGAGAGGGAGCTGATAGCGGATATTTCGAAGTCGCGCGCGGCCAGTTCCTTCTCCCTTTGGGAGAAGGGCCAGGGTGAGGGTTTTGCTGTAGCGCTACCTATTAAGCAGGCATTCAGACCTGCCTGAACACGATGACCCTGAGGATGGAACACGACACTCAATCACTTTAATTGGAGTCAATCCACATGAGCGCCAACGTCGACCTCAACAACCGTCCCGACTACGACAAGGTTTTGCAGGACATTGCCGACTATGTTCTGAACTACCGCATCACCTCCCAGGAAGCCCTGAACACTGCGCGTAACTGCCTGATGGACACATTAGGTTGCGGCCTGCTGGCGCTGCGTTTTCCCGAGTGCACCAAACACCTGGGCCCGTTAGTGGAGGGCACGGTGGTGCCGTTTGGCGCCCGTGTGCCAGGCACTTCGTTTCGTCTCGATCCGGTCAAGGCCGCGTGGGACATCGGTTGCATCGTGCGCTGGCTGGATTACAACGACACGTGGCTGGCCGCCGAATGGGGGCATCCGTCAGATAACCTGGGCGGGATTCTGGCGGTGGCCGATCACCTGTCGCAAAAGCGCGTGGCCAATGGTGAAACGCCATTGACCGTGCGCGCCGTCCTTGAAGCCATGATCATGGCGCATGAGATCCAAGGCGTGATTGCTCTGGAAAACTCCTTCAACCGCGTCGGTCTTGACCATGTGCTGCTGGTGAAAGTCGCGTCGACGGCGGTCTGCGCCAAGCTGATGGGCGCTGACCGCGAGCAGTTGCTGGCCGCCTTGTCCCATGCCTTTGTGGATGGACAGGCGCTGCGCACATATCGCCATGCACCAAATGCCGGGTCGCGTAAATCCTGGGCCGCGGGGGATGCGTCGAGCCGGGGCGTGCGTCTGGCTGACATTGCGCTGCGTGGCGAGATGGGGATTCCCGGTGTACTGACGGCGCCGCAGTGGGGCTTTTACGATGTGCTGTTCAGCCATACCAATAAAGATCTGGCGCTCAAGCCAGACGATCAGCGCCAGTTTCGATTGCCGCAGCCTTATGGCACTTATGTGATGGAAAACGTGCTGTTCAAAATCAGCTTCCCGGCCGAGTTCCATGCGCAAACGGCTTGTGAGGCGGCCGTGACCTTGCACCCGCAGGTGAAGTATCGTCTGCACGAAATCGACAAGATCGTGATAACCACCCACGAGTCCGCAATCCGGATCATTTCCAAGCAAGGCCCTCTGGCCAACGCGGCGGACCGTGATCACTGCATCCAGTACATGACAGCCGTGCCGCTGGCGTTTGGCAATCTGGTGGCTGAGCAGTACGAAGACGCTTTCCACGCCGCCCATCCGATCATCGATGAGCTGCGTGAAAAAATGGTAATCGTCGAAGAACCGCGCTACACCCGGGAATACCTGGAGGCCGACAAGCGCTCGATTGCCAATGCCATTCAGGTGTTTTTCAAGGATGGCACCCACACCGAGCAGGTGGTGGTGGAGTACCCGATTGGCCACCGTCGCCGCCGTGCCGAGGGTATTCCCCTGCTGGAAGACAAGTTCAAGGCCAACCTGGCCACGCGTTTTGTGGGCCAGCGCTGCCAGCAGATTTTTGAACTGTGTAAAGACCAGGCGAAGCTTGAAGCGACGCCGGTCCATGCGTTTGTTGATTTGCTGGTGATTTAAGCCCAACCCCCTGTAGGAGCGAGCTTGTCTCGCGATCTTTATGGTTTAAAAGATCGCGAGACAAGCTCGCTCCTGCAAGGGTGGCCGGGTTATTTGAAACGTCGCTCCACGCCTTTCTCGACCAGGATCTTGGCCGAGATTTCTTCCACCGAGAAATGGGTGGAGTTGATGTGCGGGATGTTTTCGCGCTGGAACAGGCTTTCAACTTCGCGCACTTCAAATTCGCATTGGGCGTAGCTGGAGTAGCGGCTGTTGGGCTTGCGCTCGTTGCGAATGGCCGTCAAACGATCAGGGTCGATGGTCAGGCCGAACAGTTTGTGCTTGTGAGCGCGCAGGGCCGCTGGCAGCTTCAAGCTTTCCATGTCGTCTTCGGTCAGCGGGTAGTTGGCCGCCCGGATGCCAAACTGCATGGCCATGTACAGGCAGGTCGGGGTTTTGCCGCAACGTGACACGCCCACCAGAATCAAATCGGCCTTGTCGTATTTATGGGTGCGGGCGCCGTCGTCGTTATCGAGGGCAAAGTTCACTGCCTCGATGCGCTCCATGTAATTGGAGTTATGGCCGATGGAGTGCGATTTGCCGACCGAATAGGACGAATGCTCGGCCAGTTCCTGCTCAAGTGGCGCCAGGAAGCTGGAGAAAATGTCGATCATGAAGCCGTTGGCGGTGGCCAGGACCTCGCGAATATCCTGATTGACGATAGTGTCGAAGATAATCGGGCGAACACCGTCTTTTTCGGCGGCGTTGTCGATTTGTTGTACCATTAGCCGCGCTTTTTCCACGCTGTCGATATAAGGGCGTGTGAATTTGCTGAAGGTCACGTTTTCAAATTGAGCCAACAAACTCTGGCCGAGGGTTTCGGCAGTGATGCCGGTGCCGTCGGATATAAAGAAAGCAGATCGTTTCATTTGCGCCATGGGCCTTAAGCTGGTGACGTTTCTTGGATATGATAGGCGCGATTTTGTCGCCCGGAATGGCAGGCAGTGTCACTTATTTTCCAGGTCCAGGCCACAATCGCTGAGAGACTCCAGACAGGGAGTGTCCAGCGCCCTGAGCTTTTCCCAACACAGTTAGTGGAGAGATCACCTTGGTAGAGTACGTAGTTTCCCTCGATAAGCTCGGCGTCCATGATGTAGAGCATGTGGGGGGCAAGAACGCATCCCTCGGCGAGATGATCAGCAACCTTGCAGGCGCTGGTGTATCGGTTCCCGGTGGTTTTGCGACGACTTCCCAGGCATACCGTGATTTTCTTGAGCTGAGCGGTTTGAACGATCAGATCCATGCAGCGCTGGACGCGCTGGATGTCGATGACGTCAATGCCCTGGCCAAGACCGGCGCCCAGATCCGTCAATGGATCATGGAAGCCGAGTTCCCTGAGAAACTCAACGAGCAAATCCGTGCAGCCTTCGCGACTTTGTCCCAAGGCAACCCGGACATGGCCGTTGCAGTTCGTTCTTCGGCCACTGCCGAAGACTTGCCAGACGCCTCTTTTGCAGGTCAGCAAGAAACCTTCCTGAACATTCGTGGTGTTGAAAACGTGATCCGTGCGGCCAAGGAGGTGTTTGCCTCCCTGTTCAACGATCGTGCGATTTCTTACCGCGTGCATCAGGGCTTTGACCACAAGTTGGTCGCCCTGTCGGCAGGCGTGCAGCGCATGGTGCGTTCCGAAACCGGTACGGCAGGTGTGATGTTCACCCTGGATACCGAGTCCGGCTTCCGTGACGTGGTGTTTATCACCGGCGCCTATGGCCTGGGCGAAACCGTCGTACAAGGCGCGGTCAACCCGGATGAGTTCTATGTGCACAAGCCAACCCTGGAAGCCGGTCGCCCAGCGATTCTGCGCCGCAACCTGGGCAGCAAAGCGATCAAAATGATCTACGGCGATGAAGCCAAGGCCGGTAAATCGGTCAAGGTGATCGACGTAGAGAAGGCAGACCGTGAGCGTTTCTGCCTGACCGACGCTGAAGTCAGCGAACTGGCCAAGCAAGCGATGATCATCGAGAAGCACTACAAGTGCCCGATGGACATCGAATGGGCCAAAGATGGCGACGACGGCAAGCTGTACATTGTTCAGGCACGTCCTGAAACCGTGAAAAGCCGCACCCAGGCCAACGTCATGGAGCGCTACCTGCTCAAAGAAACCGGCACCGTGCTGGTTGAAGGTCGCGCCATTGGCCAGCGCATCGGCGCGGGCAAGGTTCGCATCATTAATGACGTATCCGAGATGGACAAAGTCCAGCCGGGCGACGTGTTGGTATCGGACATGACTGACCCGGACTGGGAACCGGTCATGAAACGTGCCAGCGCCATCGTCACCAACCGCGGCGGTCGTACCTGCCACGCCGCGATCATCGCGCGTGAGCTGGGTATTCCTGCGGTCGTGGGCTGCGGGAATGCCACTCAGTTGCTCAAAGACGGTCAGGGCGTGACGGTTTCTTGTGCCGAAGGCGATACCGGTTTCATCTTCGAAGGTGAACTGGGCTTCGATATCAAGAAAAACTCGGTGGACGCCATGCCGGAACTGCCGTTCAAAATCATGATGAACGTGGGTAACCCGGACCGTGCGTTTGACTTCGCACAACTGCCGAACGCTGGTGTGGGCCTGGCCCGCCTTGAGTTCATCATTAACCGCATGATCGGCGTGCACCCCAAGGCACTGCTGAACTACGACGGTCTGCCACAAGAAATCAAAGACAGCGTCGACAAGCGCATCGCCGGTTATAGCGACCCGGTTGATTTCTACGTCGACAAACTGGTTGAAGGCATCAGCACCCTGGCGGGCGCGTTTACGCCGAAGAAAGTGATCGTGCGTCTGTCGGACTTCAAGTCCAACGAGTACGCCAACCTGATCGGCGGCAAGCTGTACGAGCCGGAAGAAGAAAACCCGATGCTGGGCTTCCGTGGTGCTTCGCGTTACATCAGCGAAAACTTCCGCGATTGCTTCGAGCTGGAGTGCCGCGCCCTCAAGCGTGTGCGCAACGACATGGGCTTCACCAACGTCGAAATCATGGTGCCGTTCGTCCGCACCTTGGGCGAAGCGAGCCAGGTGATCGACCTGCTGGCAGAAAACGGCCTCAAGCGTGGCGAAAACGGTCTGCGCATCATCATGATGTGTGAACTGCCGTCCAACGCCATTCTTGCTGAAGAATTCCTTGAGTTCTTCGATGGTTTCTCGATCGGTTCCAACGACCTGACTCAGTTGACCCTGGGTCTGGACCGTGACTCCGGCGTGATCGCTCACTTGTTTGACGAGCGTAACCCGGCCGTTAAAAAGCTGCTGTCCAACGCCATCCAAGCCTGTAACAAGGCTGGCAAGTACATCGGTATTTGCGGTCAGGGCCCATCCGATCACCCGGATCTGGCGCTGTGGCTGATGGAGCAAGGCATTGAAAGCGTGTCATTGAACCCGGACACCGTGCTGGAAACCTGGTTCTTCCTGGCCGAAGGTCAAGCGCAAGCTTGATGGGTTGAGAGAAGGGCAGGGCAGCCAATTGGCGGCTCTGCCCTTTAAAAATGTTAGGGCGAGTTCCTGTGCGGATTCGCCCTTTTTTGTGCAAGAGCATTATGCAAAGCAGCAGTCATCTTTTTCCCGTTGCCCTGATCAGCGCTGAGCGTCGGGGTGATCTGAGCGAAGACGTTTATCGCTTGAAACCCGCCAACAGCCCGGATATTTCCGTGGAGTTGGTGGTAACCCGGTTGGGGCTGGCCGATGCCAGCCAGGTGCCCGGTGTGCCGGTCATTCTGTTGCATGGCAGTTTTTCCAATCGACGGTTCTGGTATTCGCCCAAGGGGATTGGCCTGGGGGCTTTTCTGGCGCGGGCCGGTTTTGATGTGTGGCTGCCGGAAATGCGTGGGCATGGCTTGTCGTCGCGCAATATTCACTGGGCCAAAAACCGGGTGGCAGATTACGCACGCTACGATTTGCCGGCCATTGGCGCGTTTGTGCGTGAGCAAAGCGGGCAGACACCGCACTGGATCGGCCACTCCCAGGGCGCAATCAGCCTGGCGGCAGCCTTGGGTGGCCAGTATCTGCAGGCTGCAGAGGTGGCATCCGCTGCGTTTTTTGGTTGTCAGATCAATCGCCGGTATTGGTCGTTGAAAATCCCGCCGGTGCAGTGGGGGGCTTATCTGTTATTGAAGCGATTTGCACAGCTGTCAGGCACACGGCTCAAGCGTGGTCCGGAAGATGAGCCCGTGAGCATTGCCCTGGAAACCCTGCGCTGGAATGGCTTGATGGGGCGCTTCAAAGACGCCGAGCGCGACTGGTGGGCAGGGTTGGCTGAGGCCCAACTGCCGGTTCTGGTGGTGGCAGCGGCGGGCGATCGACAAACACCGGCGTGGGCTTGTCGCAAGCTGTATGACCAGATGAGCGCTGCACAGCGTCAGTTTGTGTGTCTGGGCCGCGAGCATGGCTTTGGTTCCGATTTCAATCATGTCGAAATGCTGGTGAGCCAAGCAGCCCAGCAAGAGGTCTGGCCTTTGGTGCGCAACTGGTTGGTACAAGGAGAGTTCCGCTAACCCGGTCGGTCGGCTTGCGGGGTGGGGTTTCAGGTGTGGTGGCATGCGGTTAATATGTGACGCTGATTGTGTTTCTGGTCATAAATAGTGGTTAGAATGCGGATCGGTTCTCACTGGCGAAGATGCGGCCTGATGGTTTAATGCCGCTATTGGTCAGAGCGTCTATAACAGTAGTGCTGTCGTTTTTTCATCTTGCTGCGCCCACCCTGTACAGGAGCTAGTTCATGAATCACTACATTACGCCCGACTTGTGCGATGCCTACCCCGAGTTGGTGCAAGTGCTGGAGCCCATGTTCAGCAACTTTGGCGGGCGCGATTCCTTTGGTGGCGAGATCGTGACCATCAAGTGTTTTGAGGACAACTCGCTGGTCAAGGAGCAGGTTGAGCTCAAGGGCAACGGCAAGGTGCTGGTGGTGGATGGCGGCGGCTCCCTGCGTCGGGCGTTGCTGGGGGACATGCTGGCCGAAAAGGCCGCGAAGAATGGCTGGGAAGGCTTGGTGATTTACGGCTGCATCCGTGACGTAGACGTGATTGCGCAAACAGACCTGGGCGTTCAGGCACTGGCCAGTCACCCGATGAAAACTGACAAGCGCGGTATCGGTGATTTGAATGTGGTCGTCACGTTTGCGGGCGTCACTTTCCGGCCTGGAGAATTCATTTATGCCGATAACAATGGCGTTATTATTTCGCCTTCAGCTCTGAAAATGCCGACATGATTCAGGGCATAAGCTCAACGCTCTAATCATAAGGACCACGGATGCTAGAGGAAGACAACGCACAGTGGGGGCTGGTTTATGCCCTGCTGCTGGACGGTAAGGGCGGTGCTCGCCATCTCTCACGAGCAGAACTGGACACCCTGGAACTGCAAAGTCACGAAAGCCTCTGGTTGCATTGGGATCGAAGTCACCCGCAAGCACAAAGCTGGTTGCGCGGCGCCAGTGGCTTGAGCGATTTCAGTTGTGACTTGCTGCTCGAAGAAAACACCCGTCCGCGTCTGCTCACGTTGCCTGACAACGAGTTGTTGCTGTTTTTGCGCGGGGTCAACCTCAACCCGGGCGCCGAACCGGAAGACATGGTCTCGCTGCGCATCTTCGGCAGTTCGCAGCGGGTCATTTCGCTGCGTTTGCGACGGTTGCGTGCCATTGATGAAATGCTCAGTGATTTTGAGCAAGGCGATGGCCCGAAAAATTCCGCCGAATTGATCCTGTACCTGGCTCAAAACCTGACCTTGAAGGTCCAGGATTTGATCGGTGACCTGTCAGAAGTCGTCGATGACGAAGAAGATAAGATCGATGCCGACGAACGGTATACCCCGGAGCACGGCGCTATTTTGCCGATTCGACGAAGGGCCGCGGGATTGCGACGTTTTCTGGCGCCTCAGCGGGATATTTTTGGTCAGCTCGCGCGGACCAAACTGCCGTGGTTCAGCAGCGATGTGCTGGATTATTGGAACGAGCTCAACAACAGCCTGACACGCTATCTGGAAGAGCTGGAGCTGACTCGCGAGCGCGTGGGGCTGGTGCTTGAGGCTGTAGACCGGCGCATGAACGAGCGTATGACTCGCATCATGTATCGCTTCGGGGTGATCACCGGGATCTTCCTGCCGATCACATTTCTCACCGGCTTGCTCGGGATCAATGTGGGCGGAGTGCCTTTCTCCAATAATCCTTGGGGGTTTGCCGTGATTTGCGGCTTGATGGTGGTGATTGCAGTGGTGCAGTGGTGGTTTTATCGACGCTTGCAGTGGCTTTGATTCTGGGGGAGATGTGACCCGACCTACATTGCTTGCGTCTTTCACTCAGATACCGAGAGGTGCTTATGCACGATCCGTTTGAACAGTCGCTACGTGAAATGCTCAAAACGCCGTCATCCACCCGTGACGATGACGCGTGTTTGGGTCGAGTATTGAAAACCGCTAATCGTCAGGTTGGCGCGGGTGATCTTTTCAGCCTGCCAGGTCGCTGGATGCAAGCACTGACGATTGCATTGAACAGCGGTTCGGCCCATATTGCGCCCGTTTCGCGACGCAAACCTGCTGCTCGCCCTGCTGATAAGGCTGATTGAACATGGAACTTGATCTCTGGACTCAGAGCCTGGTCACGGCAATGACTGCCCTGTGGACTAAAATTGCCAACTTCATCCCGAACCTTTTCGGGGCACTGGTTGTCGTATTGCTGGGTTTCGTGGTTGCCAAACTGCTCGATACCCTGCTGTCCAAGTTGCTCGCAAAGTTGGGCCTTGACCGCCTGATGGGCGGCACTGGCCTGACCAAGATTCTGGCCCGTATTGGCATCAAGGTGCCGATCTCGATCCTGATCGGAAAAATTGTCTACTGGTTCATCCTGCTGGTGTTCCTGGTGTCGGCGGCGCAGTCGCTGGGGCTGGATCGCGTTTCTGCAGCGCTGGATATTTTCACGGTTTATTTGCCGAAGGTTTTCGGTGCTTTGCTAGTGTTGTTGGCAGGTGTGCTACTGGCGCAGTTGCTCAATGGGCTGGTGCGAGGTGCGGCCGAGAGCGTCGGATTTGATTATGCAAGCGGGCTGGGGCGTGTAGCCCAGGGCCTGGTCATCATCATCAGTATTTCCGTGGCTATCAGTCAGTTGGAAGTTAAAACCGACCTGCTGAACCACGTGATTGTGATTGTTTTGATTACCGTTGGTCTGGCTGTTGCTTTGGCCATGGGCTTGGGAAGTCGAGAAATTGCCGGTCAGATTCTGGCTGGGATCTATGTGCGTGAGTTGTATCAAGTTGGGCAAGAAGTGCGAGTTGGCGAGGTCGAAGGGCAGATCGAAGAGATCGGCACGGTTAAAACCACGTTGCTGACCGAGGAAGGTGAGCTAGTCTCCATTTCCAATCGGATCTTGCTGGAGCAGCACGTGACAAGCCGCTAACGCGGTAAACCCTGCTAATGTATGCCGCCGTAAAAATGCCTGGTTTAAAGGCTGATGCGGTGGCCATTGACCTGACTGTCGGCACGACTCGTTTTGAATAAAGCCCAATCGCTATCCATGCGCTACGATCCCCGCGAGCTCTCTGATGAGGAGTTGGTTGCGCGCGCGCATGATGAGTTGTTTCACGTTACACGTGCTTATGAAGAGTTGATGCGTCGCTATCAACGCACTTTGTTCAACGTTTGTTCAAGGTATTTAGGGAACGATAGGGACGCTGACGATGTCTGTCAGGAAGTGATGCTTAAGGTGTTGTATGGCTTGAAAAATTTCGAGGGAAAATCGAAATTCAAGACATGGCTATATAGCATCACTTACAACGAATGCATTACACAGTATCGAAAGGAACGGCGAAAGCGTCGCTTGATGGACGCATTAAGTATTGACCCCCTTGAGGAAGCGTCTGAGGAAAAGGCGCCGAAACCTGAGGAAAAGGGCGGACTTGATCGCTGGTTGGTGCATGTGAACCCGATTGATCGCGAAATTTTAGTGCTGCGTTTTGTCGCAGAACTGGAATTTCAGGAAATCGCAGACATAATGCATATGGGTTTGAGCGCGACGAAGATGAGATACAAGCGTGCTCTTGACAAATTGCGTGAGAAATTTGCAGGTCTTGCTGAAACTTAGTTCAGTGCAAATGGCTCTACGTGTAGGCAAGGTCTGATAGACTTGCCGCCGAGTTGTCCCCCGGTATGTGGGACTGCTTTACAATCACCAGATGGGGATTTAACGGATGAAACTGAAAAACACCTTGGGCATTGCCATTGGTTCCTTTGTAGCCGCAACTTCGTTCGGTGCCCTGGCACAAGGCCAAGGCGCGGTCGAGGGTGAACTGTTCTACAAAAAACAGTACAACGACAGCGTCAACCACGTACAAGACGGTTACAACCCGGGCGCATCGATCGGCTACTTCATCACTGATGACGTGTCGATCAACTTCGCGTACGACAAGACCAACTACACCCGTTCGTCGACCAATACTGGCAACCAGAAGTTGCAAGGCGACAACTTTGGTCTGAACGCTCAGTACCACTTCGGCACCGTAGGCGACGCTCTGCGTCCATACGTTTCCGGCGGTGTTGCTCACAAGAGCCTGTCGAACGTTGTAGCTGATGGCCACTCGGGCCGTGACAAGTCGACTTTCCTGACTGCTGGCGCTGGTGTTAAGTGGTACATCACTGACAACCTGTTCGCTCGTGCAGGCGTTGAAGCTGACTACAAACTGGACAACGGCCGTTGGGACTACGCTCCTACCGTTGGTCTGGGTGTGAACTTCGGTGGCAGCGGTGGCAAAGTAGCTCCTGCTCCAGTTCCAGCTCCAGCTCCAATCGCTGAGCCAGAACCAGAAGCTCCGATCGCTGAAGTTGTTAAGGTTGAGCTGGACGTGAAATTCGACTTCGACAAAGCTGTTGTCAAGTCCCAGTACCTGCCTGACATCAAGAACGTTGCTCAGTTCATGCAGCAGTACCCAGCGACCAGCACTACTGTGAATGGTTACACTGACAGCGTTGGTACCGATGCGTACAACCTGAAACTGTCCCAGCGTCGTGCTGACTCTGTGCGTCAGGCTCTGGTACAGCAAGGCGTTTCGCCTAGCCGTGTAGACGCAGTTGGCCACGGTAAGTCTGATCCAGTTGCTACCAACGCAACTGAAGAAGGCCGCGCTCTGAACCGTCGCGTAGAAGCAGTTGTTCAAGCTCAATCTAATTAATTTTAGATAGGCTGCTCAGAAAAACCCGGCTCAGGCCGGGTTTTTCTTTGCCTGTGATTTGCCAGGCGGCGCGGCTATAATTGCGCCCACTTTCCGTTACCCTTCGAGTCCATTGCGCCCATGTATAACCTGGCCCGCCAGCTGCTTTTCAAACTCTCCCCCGAAGCTTCTCACGACTTGTCGCTGGACCTGATCGGGGCGGGCGGCCGTCTGGGGCTCAATGGGTTGTTGTGCAAAGCACCGGCGAAACTGCCTGTGACGGTCATGGGGTTGAATTTCCCTAACCCGGTCGGCTTGGCCGCGGGGCTGGATAAAAATGGCGCCGCCATCGACGGTTTCGCCCAGTTGGGTTTTGGCTTTGTCGAGATCGGCACCGTGACGCCGCGCCCTCAGCCGGGCAACCCCAAACCACGTATTTTCCGATTGCCTGAAGCGCAGGCGATCATCAACCGCATGGGCTTTAACAACCTGGGCGTTGATCATTTGCTGAGCCGCGTACAGGCGGCCCGTTATAACGGCATTCTGGGTATCAATATCGGTAAAAACTTTGACACGCCGGTTGAGCGCGCTGTCGACGATTACCTGATCTGCCTGGATAAAGTGTATGCCCACGCCAGCTACGTCACCGTCAACGTCAGCTCGCCCAATACACCGGGTTTGCGCAGCTTGCAGTTCGGTGATTCGCTCAAGCAGTTGCTCGAAGCCCTACAACTGCGTCAGAGCGAACTGACACAACGCCACGGCAAACGCGTGCCACTGGCGATCAAGATCGCCCCTGACATGAGTGACGAAGAAACCGTGCTTGTGGCTCAGGCGCTGCTGGAGACAGGTATGGATGCTGTTATCGCCACCAACACCACCCTCAGCCGCGTTGGCGTTGAAGGTTTGGCCCATGGTGACGAGGCCGGGGGCTTGTCGGGTGCTCCGGTGCTTGAAAAAAGCACTCACACCGTCAAGGTGCTGGCTGCTGAGTTGGCAGGGCGCTTACCGATTATCGCTGCCGGTGGCATTACCGAAGGCAAGCACGCGGCTGAGAAAATCGCTGCAGGTGCCAGCCTGGTTCAGATCTATTCGGGTTTCATCTACAAAGGTCCGGCGCTGATTCGCGAGTCGGTCGATGCTATTTCTGCATTGCCGCGCAAGTAATGGATGGCTGCAGCCAGACGGGCATAAAAAAGGGCTCCTGAGGAGCCCTTGGGCCGAGGCCCGCCGCCTGGATGGGACGGCAAGGTTAAATCGTTGTCGCCTAGAGGTGATGTCGGAGTGTGTCCAGTGTTAGCCGACGGCGTTGATTTCGTTGAGTCTGTGGATGCCCGCAGTGCCTGTCATACCGTCCCAGTTGTCGCCGCGTCCTTCGCGCCAGCCGTTAATCCAGGCTTGGCGTACCGACGGTAGAGTAAATGGGCAAAGCTCACGGGATTTACCATGAACGCCATTTTGATATCCGCGCAAAAATGCTCTTTCCAACGGATCACGCTTAAGTCTTCTCATAGGGTGTTTCCCTCACTTGTTGACTGTTTTATTTAGCGTCGACCTTCCAAAGGTCGGGGCAGATGGATCTGCCGTCGGGTGGGGCTCGCTGTCGGCGTGGCGAGCCCTTGTGTTATCGCCTATGCGGCGACAACCTGCGTCCAGTTCTAACCAATGCATTCAGGTGAGGGAATGATCGTTTTGTCATAAGCACGTAACGATAATGGTGTTACAGCCATAAGACCGGCTGTTTTTGCACACCCGGTTTCGTCCAAAGCCTGATAGGGCAAGTGCTTGCAAAGATGATGAGTTTCATTCTCCGTTGCATATAGCGGCTTGATCGACTCAGGTACTATTCGACGAAGGGTCTGAGTATGACCAATTGTTTCTTAATAAATGACCTGCCTCAGTGTCTAACCTCCGTCTGCTTCAGGGCGGGTTTTGTCATTGATGTGGACCGGCACAGTTTCGTGCCACGCGAGCGCTCTTCAAGAAAAGCGCTTGATTGAAAACGGAACAGGCAATGCGTTGCCTGTTCACAGAAAGCTATAAGCTCAGGAATCCCATGTCGGATCGTAACGAACTCTTCCTTACCTGCCCCAAAGGCCTTGAAGGTCTGCTCCTTGAGGAGGCTATAGGCCTTGGTCTTGAGGAAGCGCGCGAGCATACCTCGGCCATTCGTGGCATGGCAGATATGGAAACTGCCTACCGCCTGTGTCTATGGTCGCGTCTTGCCAACCGCGTGTTGCTGGTACTCAAGCGCTTCCCTATGAAGAACGCTGAAGACCTGTACAACGGCGTGCTGGAGGTGGACTGGCATGACCACATGCTCCCGGACGGCACGCTGGCCGTTGAATTCAGTGGTCATGGCTCGGGTATCGACAACACCCACTTCGGTGCCTTGAAGGTCAAGGACGCGATCGTTGACAAGCTGCGCACGCCGTCTGGTGAGCGGCCGTCGATTGACAAGTTCAGCCCTGATTTGCGGATCCATCTGCGTCTGGACCGCGGCGAAGCGATTCTTTCCCTGGACTTGTCGGGCAGCAGTTTGCACCAGCGCGGCTACCGCCTGCAGCAAGGTGCCGCGCCACTGAAGGAAAACCTGGCAGCCGCAGTGCTGATTCGCGCCGGCTGGCCGAAGATGGCCGCCGAGGGTGCAGCGCTGGCTGACCCGATGTGCGGCGTGGGGACCTTCCTGGTCGAGGGGGCGATGATTGCCGCCGACATCGCGCCGAACCTCAATCGTATTCACTGGGGCTTCGATGCCTGGTTGGGTCACGTGCCGGCCATCTGGAAAAAACTTCACCAGGAAGCCACCGAGCGTGCGGAAATCGGCATGGCCAAGCCGCCATTGTGGATCCGTGGCTATGAAGCCGATCCGCGTCTGATCCAGCCCGCTCGCAATAACATTGAGCGTGCAGGCCTAAGCCACTGGATCAAGATTTATCAAGGTGAAGTGGCGACCTTTGAGCCGCGTCCTGACCAGAACCAGAAGGGCCTGGTCATCTCCAACCCGCCGTACGGCGAGCGATTGGGCGATGAGGCAAGCCTGCTCTACCTCTATCAGAACCTTGGTGAGCGCCTGCGCCAGGCGTGCCTTAACTGGGAGGCTGCGGTGTTTACCGGTGCCCCGGATCTGGGCAAGCGCATGGGCATTCGCAGCCACAAACAGTATTCGTTCTGGAACGGCGCATTGCCGTGCAAGTTGCTGCTGATCAAGGTCACGCCCGATCAGTTCGTGACGGGGGAGCGTCGCACCCCTGAGCAGCGTCAGGCTGAGCGTGAACAAGCCGAGTCGGATCAGTTGGCGGCCAGCGAAGCACCTGTCCAGCCACAGAAGTTCAACAAGAACGGCAACCCGATCAAACCGGCTCCCGTAGTGGTCGAGCAGCCACGTCTGAGCGAAGGCGGGCAGATGTTTGCCAACCGTCTGCAAAAGAACCTCAAGGCACTGGGTAAATGGGTCAAGCGTGAGGGCATTGATTGCTATCGCGTATACGACGCCGACATGCCTGAGTACTCGATGGCGATCGACCTGTATCACGACTGGGTGCATGTTCAGGAGTACGCAGCGCCTAAATCGGTAGACCCGGAAAAGGCCTCGGCGCGGATGTTCGATGCGCTGGCGGCAATTCCCCAGGCGCTGAATATCGACAAGAGCCGAGTGATCGTCAAACGTCGCGAGCGTCAGAGCGGCACCAAGCAATATGAGCGTCAAAGCGCACAGGGCAAGTTCACTGAGGTGACTGAGGGCGGCGTCAAATTGCTGGTGAACCTCACTGATTACCTCGACACGGGGTTGTTCCTGGACCACCGTCCGATCCGCATGCGTATTCAGAAAGAAGCCGCAGGCAAGCGCTTCCTCAACCTGTTCTGCTACACCGCAACCGCGAGTGTGCACGCAGCCAAGGGCGGTGCGCGCAGTACCACCAGCGTAGACTTGTCCAAGACCTATCTGGACTGGGCGCGTCGTAACCTGTCGTTGAATGGTTTTTCGGACAAGAACCGCCTGGAGCAGGGCGACGTGATGGCCTGGCTGGATGCCTGCCGTGAAGAATACGACCTGATCTTCATTGATCCGCCGACGTTCTCTAACTCCAAGCGTATGGAAGGCATCTTCGACGTTCAGCGCGACCACGTGCAGTTGTTGGACCTGGCCATGGCGCGCCTGGCGCCAGGTGGCGTGCTGTATTTCTCGAACAACTTCCGCAAGTTCGTTCTGGATGAGCATCTGGCAGCGCGCTATGCCGTCGAGGAAATTACCGCGAGCACCATCGACCCGGATTTTGCCCGAAACAGCAAAATCCACCGGGCTTGGAAAATCATGGCTCGCTGATACCGGGCCTTGTGCCTGCGGTGATTAGCCCATAAAAAACGCCCCCTTTCTTGCGATCGGGGGCGTTTTTTATGCGTTATCGAAGGTCAGGTTCTGCCCCCCTTTTCATCGCAGTTGCAATGAAAAGGGAGCAGACCGGGTACTAGGGTGCGATAGAGACCGAACGGTTAGCCACTGCTGGTTGGCGATACAGATCAAGCAGGACTTGATCCAGAATCGAAGAGGCACCCCATGGGCGGGGGTCGTTCAAAATGGCCACCACGGCCCACGTGTCGCCGTTGCTGTCACGGCTAAAGCCCGAAATGGCCCGCACGGTGTTCAGGGTGCCGGTCTTGATGTGAGCCTGACCGTTCACGGCTGTGGTTTTCAGGCGCTTGCGCATGGTGCCGTCCTTACCGGCAATCGGCAGCGAGCTGATGAACTCAGCGGCGTAGGGGCTTTTCCAGGCGGCTTGAAGCATTTGCGCCATTTCACGTGCGCTTACACGCTCGGCACGTGACAGACCGGAGCCGTTCTCCATGACCAGATGCGGCGCGGTGATGCCTTTTTTGGCCAGCCATTGGCGTATTACCCGCTGTGCTGCCTTGGCGTCATCGCCGTCGGCATCGGTACGGAATTGCGCGCCAAGGCTCAGGAACAGCTGTTGAGCCATGGTGTTGTTACTGTATTTGTTGATGTCGCGGATAATTTCTGCCAGATCAGGCGAATAGGCCCGAGCCAGCAGTTTTGCACCCTTGGGGACGCTGGCCTGACGGTCCTGACCCTGGATGCTGCCGCCCAGTTCTTTCCAGATAGCCCGTACAGCGCCGGCCGTGTAGGTCGCATGATCAAGCAAGGACAAGTAAGTCTGAGAGTTGCAGCCGTCTGCCAGTTGGCCACTGACGGTCACGACCACCGAGCCATCGGCCTGGGTCACTGGGTTGTAGCGCACATCGCCAGTGCATTGCTTGGCGTTGATGGCCTTGACCTGATTGTCGATGCGGATGCTCGCAATAGGCGGCTCCACCGAGACCAGCACCTTGCCCCCATCGTTGCGAGCGACGAAACGCAAGGCTTTGAGGTTGACCATCAAGGCGTCAGGCTTGACCAGGAACGGTTTGTTTTCATCGTTGCCGTCATCGTTGAACGCCGGCAATTGCGGTTGTTCGAAGAAGTTGCGATCAAGCACCAGGTCCCCGGTGATTTGCTGCACGCCATTGGCGCGCAAATCACGCATCAACAGCCACAGTTTTTCCATGTTGAGCTTGGGGTCGCCGCCGCCCTTGAGATACAGGTTGCCCTGCAAAATACCGTTGTTCAGCGTGCCATCGGTGTAGAACTCGGTTTTCCACTGGTGGGTCGGGCCGAGCATTTCGAGGGCTGCGTAGGTGGTCACCAATTTCATGGTGGACGCCGGGTTCATGGAAACATCGGCGTTGAAAACAGTTGGAACACCTGGACCGGTAAGCGGCAGCAAAACCAGCGATAGGGCATCGTCTTGCAGTTTGTTGGTTTTGAGTGCTTGTTGAACTTTAGGGGTGAGGGTGGCGTTGACAGGAGCGGCATTGGCGCCGAAGGCGAGCGGTAGAAAAAAGCTGGCCAGAAGTAATGGTCGTAAAGATTTAATCATCAAAGTAAAACCCTGCAGGCGAGGGGGAAAAAATAAGAGGGCATGAACAAAAAATCCCTCAATGGTCATAAAAGTGTTGGCATTATGCCCCAAGGTTATCGGGCTTGTGCATCAGCGTATGTCCGGCAGTGACTTATTTAATGCATAAAACGATGAGTCGCTCACACGTAACCGGGCAGCGCCAGTCTTTAGCTGGTAAAGTGCCGCCCGTAATTACTCAAGAGGATTGTTCAATGGCTACTAATCGTTCCCAGCGTCTGCGCAAAAAATTGTGCGTTGATGAATTTCAGGAGCTGGGTTTTGAGCTGAACCTGGATTTCAAAGAAGACCTGTCGGAAGAGGCTATCGATGCATTCCTTGACGCTTTCTTGAAAGAAGCCATGGAAGCTAACGGCCTGGGCTATGTTGGCGGCGACGACTACGGTCTGGTTTGCCTGCAAAAGCGCGGTTCGGTCAGCGCAGAGCAGCGCGCTGCTGTTGAAGCCTGGTTGAAAGCTCGTTCCGAGCTGACCAGCGTTGAAGTCAGCCCGCTGCTGGACGTGTGGTACCCGGAAAAGCCAATCAATCCGGTAGCCTGACGTTAAAGCACAAAGGCAGCCCAAGTGGCTGCCTTTGTGTCTGTATTGCCTTTGCCCGTTCCGGGCGCTATTTCGACCTCTTCCTGATCATTGCCCGCCGCGCTTGTGCGATGTCGCGTGGGTGTCTGTTGTTGTCAGTCGTAAATAGCTTTCTTTTTCCAGTCGCCTTCAGCTTCGTCGGTTTTAAGGCCTTCGGTCAGTTCGTTGACTTCATCGCTGCCAGGCTCAAGCTTGCTCTGCAGCAGGGTGTTGGCGCGCGCCAGTTGCGCTTCAAATATTCTGAGCGATTCGCTGTACGGTGCCGGTTCTGCCTGCTTGCGCAGATACTGCACGCCGCGTTCATAAGCCAGCCGTGCTTGGCCTGGCTGATTCTGCTGGAACGCCAATTGGCCCAGGTTGTTGAAGAACTCAATATGCACGACCACCAGCAGGTGGCGGATCTCCTTGAGCCATTGTTTGGCCTCATTGGCGGGCAGCACTCTATCCTTGGCCGCGCGCGTGATCTGGCCATGCAGCGTTTCAAGCAGAAAGCGCACGTCCTTGGCCTTGGCTTCCGTGAGGATCGGGCGGGGCGGGTTGTTCACCGAAATCGACTCGCCTTGTGCAACGAGGGCTTCAAGTTCTGCAACTCGGGCCTTTAGCGCAGCGCTGTTTTTTTGCAGTTGCAACAGGCGCTGGGTGGCATTGAGCTCAAGGCGGGTCAGCAGCAACTTGAGTGCAGAGGTCATCATTTGCCCGGGGAAGGTCTCGTTGACTTCGCTGCATCGGCGGACACGGTCATTAAGCTCGACGCTAAGGCGGGCTTTTTCCACTTTGTTGTGTTCCACCATGTGGTTTATGTAGCCGATGGCGATCAAAAGAACGATCCCGGCAACGACGAGCAGGGTGATCATGGAAGGCGTCAACGTTAAAACCTCTTCAGGGTGGTCTGCCTGCAATAAAAAGTGGCCGGCAGTGTTGCTAATAGGCTTGCTCTGAAAGTGCGCGCGTTACTTCAGTGAACTCAGGTGTCTGGCTATCTATAGAGAGGTCGGCATTGGATAGGTGCATTTGGCCATCACTCAAGCCTGTTAATCATAGCGCCTTGTAGGATGCTGGAATATAGGCCTCAGGAGACAGGTGTCACACGGCGTAGGAAAAGGCCTTGATGGGAGGGAAGTCATTGATTTCAATAAATTTTCATATTGGGGTTGACGACTTCTAAAACCATCCCTAGAATGCGCGCCAATTGCAGCGTAAAGCGAACAGCGAAACGTCAGCAACCAGTGAAGTTGTAGTGTGTCCCCTTCGTCTAGTGGCCTAGGACACCGCCCTTTCACGGCGGTAACAGGGGTTCGAGTCCCCTAGGGGACGCCAAAGCGGGAATAGCTCAGTTGGTAGAGCACGACCTTGCCAAGGTCGGGGTCGCGAGTTCGAGTCTCGTTTCCCGCTCCATTTTTAAGCAGCTTCGCTCTCGGGCGGGGTTGAGTGAAAGCCAAAGCGAACACTTCGGTGAACGTAGTTGGCACTGAAATGTACAGCGTACGTTTCGGGCAACGTCCCCTTCGTCTAGTGGCCTAGGACACCGCCCTTTCACGGCGGTAACAGGGGTTCGAGTCCCCTAGGGGACGCCATATTGCGGGAATAGCTCAGTTGGTAGAGCACGACCTTGCCAAGGTCGGGGTCGCGAGTTCGAGTCTCGTTTCCCGCTCCATTTTTAAGCAGCTTCGCTCTCGGGCGGGGTTGAGTGAAAGCCAAAACGAACACTTTGGTGAACGTAGTTGGCACTGAAATGTACAGCGTACGTTTCGGGCAACGTCCCCTTCGTCTAGTGGCCTAGGACACCGCCCTTTCACGGCGGTAACAGGGGTTCGAGTCCCCTAGGGGACGCCATTATTGCGGGAATAGCTCAGTTGGTAGAGCACGACCTTGCCAAGGTCGGGGTCGCGAGTTCGAGTCTCGTTTCCCGCTCCAGATTCTTGTTTCACAGAGTGCTAAGTCAGTCTGTAAAACATCTAAAAAAAGAGGCTTAGGCCTCTTTTTTTTATTCCTTTTTTCCACCCCACCTGCCGTCCGTATCAGTGCATAGACAATGTGCCTTGGCACTGTCTCGCGACCCCGAGCTCATTCTGGCTGGCTTTGAATCATAAAGTCGATAAACGCCCGTACGCGTTGCGGTACATGGCGTGCGTGCGGGTACAGCAGGATAAAAGGGCGCCGGGCACCGCCGAATTCGCTCAGTACTTCGCACAAGTCACCACGTTCCAATTGCTCCCGGACCGTGAAACGGTAGGTTTGCATCAAGCCTGCACCGTGTTTGACCAACGTCACAGCGCCCAGATAATCATCGAGGCAGGCGCAGTTGCCTGTGGTTTCCAGTTCGATCAACTGACCTTCCCGGTAAAACGCCCAGGGCAGATTGCGCCCAGTGCTGGGCACTTGGTACTGAATGCAGTCATGTTCGGCCAGATCCGCCAACGAGGTCGGGGTGCCCGCTTCGCGCAAGTATTCGGGCGTTGCAACTACCACCAGTTCGGCTTCTTCCAACGTGCGTGCAATCAGGCCGGAATCGTTGGGCGCGCGGCCGCGAATGGCCAGATCAAAACCGTCGTCTGCAAAGTCGATGTTGCGATTGCTGATATGCACATCCACGTGAACCTCGGGGAATTGCCGGCGAAACGCAGGCAATCGTGGCAGCAATCGATAGTGAGCATAGGGTGTGGGCACGCTGATTCTTAGCAAGCCAGAAGGCTGGCTTTGTCGACCCGTGACCTCACGCTCTGCATCCACCAGTTGCGTCAGGGCCTGACGGCATTGCTGGTGGTAAAGGCGCCCGCCTTCAGTGAGGCGCATCTGGCGAGTCGTTCGCACAAACAATCGCACCCCCAGGCGTTCCTCGAGGCGGGCTACCGAACGACTGACGGCTGCCGGTGTAACCCCGGCCAGATTGGCCGCGGCCGTGAAGCTGCCGGTATCGGCCGCCAGGCAAAACAACTCAATACTGCCCAGTTGAACATCATCGAAGTGACGGGTCATGGCGCTGCCATTAGTTACATGAGGTATCTATTCAAATGCTATGAGCCTCATTTTTCAAGTTTTAAAGCTGGCCTAGAGTGCCTCCACCACCAAGGCATACGCCTTGAATCTGCGGAGAAATATCATGAGTTCAGCTAAAACAGTCATCGTTACCGGCGCCTCCAGTGGCCTTGGCCTGGCCATCGCCAAGGCTTATCTGGACTTGGGTTTCAACGTGGTGGGCAATGCCCGCACCCTGGCCCGCTTACAGGAAGCGGCGAAATCGCTCGGCAACCCGGCCAACTTTTTGCTTGTAGAAGGGGATATTGCCCAGCCGCAAACCACCACCCGTTTGTTTGAGCGCGCCGTGCAAGCGTTCGGCAAGGTCGACATTTTGATCAGCAATGCCGGGATCTTTGTGCCGAGCCCTGTGGCTGACTACACCGAGGCGCAGCTGGAGTCGATCGTCGACACCAACCTCAAAGGCTTCTTCTACCCGGCCCAGGCGGCAGCACGGCATATGACGGCCAATGGCGGCGGGCAAATCGTCGCCATTACCGCGTCTATTGCCCTGCAACCCAACGTGAAAGTCCCGGCGCTGCTGCCGGTGCTGATCAAAGGCGGCCTGAACAGTGCCGTGCGCGGGCTGGCGCTGGAGCTGGCGGCGTCTCAGGTGCAGGTCAACGCTGTGGCACCTGGCATCATCGCGACGCCGATGCACGGCACCGATGAGCCAACCCGTGACTTCCTCAAAACGCTTTCTCCAAGCGGGCGCATTGGTACGCCACAAGACATCGTCGATGCCGTGCTCTACCTCACCTCGTCGACCTTTGTCAGTGGCGCCATCATCCCGGTTGATGGCGGCAGCACTGGCGGCACCTGGTAATCAGCGAGGAAACCGACATGCCTTACGTCAATATCAAGGTGACTGATGAAGGGGTTACCGCCGAACAAAAACGCCTGCTGATTGAAGGTGTGACTGAGTTGCTGCAACAGGTCTTGGGCAAGCCGCCGTCGACGACCTACGTGTTGATCGATGAAGTCTCGACCGATAACTGGGGCGTGGGTGGCGAGACCACGACTCAGCGACGCGCCCGACAAAAACTCAACGCGTAGCAAACGGGCTTGCCCGCGATTGGTTCGGCAAGGTGCCATAGTCGCACCGCGTGGTAAGGATCGCGCGCAAGCCCGCTCACATGCAGCGGCGAATTACAGACCAGCTGTTTCAAGCGTTCTAAGCTAATAACCAAACGATCTGCAAGAAAAATGCGGCTCGCGCCACACAGGGATTCAAACCTATTTTTTGAGTCCTTCAGATGTCGCATTATTTTGACAGCGCTCAGCAACAAGACATTCAGGCCTTATCCAACACCTTCACCGGCCGTACTCAGTGGCCGACCTGGCTGCTGCTGATTGCCGTGCCCAGTGCCTGGTTTGCCTTGATGCTGGCCAGCCCGGCGATCGGCGCAGGCTGGACCATTGTGTTGTTGATCCCGGTGGTGGTGCTGTGGATGTCGGTTCAGCACGAACTGCTGCACGGCCATCCCACGCGCTTTAATTGGCTGAATAAAGTGCTGGGCTACGCGCCGTTTGCCTTGTGGTATCCGTACACCCTGTACCGTGACAGCCACTTGCAGCATCACCATGATCACGACTTGACCATCCCCGGTGTCGATCCCGAAAGCCGTTACCTGAGCCAATTGGGCTGGCAAAACAGTTCAGCCTGGTTTCGCGGGCTGCTCTGGCTCAACAAAACCGTGCCGGGCCGCTTGCTGGTCGGGCCGCCGCTGGCCTTGTTCGGCATGGCCAAAAGAGAACTTCAACGCTTGCGCCAAGGCGAGCGCAAGGCCTGGTTAATGTGGTTGACCCATGGCTTTTTCACCGTGCTGATGTTTGTCTTCATTGCCCGCTACAGTGCGCTGGCGATCTGGCAATACGTGTTTCTGGTCACCGTCCCGGTGCTGTCGATCGGCATGGTGCGCTCTTTTTATGAGCACCGGCCCGCCGCACTGCCTGAACAGCGCACGGTTCTCAACGAAGCCGGCTGGCCGTGGACCTGGCTGTTCCTGAATCTCAACCTGCATTTGGTCCATCACGACTTGCCACGCTTGCCGTGGTTCTACATGCCCAGGGTGTATCAGGCGCGCCGTGAGCAATGGCAGCAGCGCAGTGGAGGTTATGTGGTGCACGGCTATGGTCAATTGATCCGTCGCCATTCGGTGCGCGCCATTGATAGCCCGAAACACCCGTTCGTTTAACGTCAACAGGAGCGTTGTATGTCAGGCGGTTACGCAGAATTATTGATGTACGTGGCCCCGCAGCCAGTACGTGACGCCAACGAGCAATGGCTGACGCGCATCCTTGATCGGTTGCAGGTCACGCGCTACGACGCCGGCGGCCTTGAGTTGCTGGCGTTGTTTCGCTCGCCAGAGTTGGTGCTGACGCAAACCTGCGGCTACCCCTTGCTGACGCAGTTGCAGGGGCAGGTTCAAGTGGTGGGGCGTCCGCGTTATGAATGGCCGGACAGCAGCGGAGGAACCCATTGCAGTGTGATCGTCAGCCGTGAGTCCGACTCGCGTCTCGAACTGGCAGACTTCAAGGGCAGCCGCGGGGTGATCAATGACCGGCACTCCAACAGCGGCATGAACCTGTTGCGCCATCGACTGACGCCCTTACAGCAGGACGGGCGCTTCTTTGCTTCGGTGGCCACCAGCGGCGCCCATCAGCAAAGCCTGCGCTGGGTGCGCGAAGGCTGGGCGGACCTGGCCTCTATCGACAGCGTCACGTTTGCCTACTTGGCGCGCTATGCGCCGGCCGAAGTCGCCGGGTTGCGGATTGTCGCGCGCACCGCGCAGAGCCCGAACCTGCCTTACATCACAGCGTTGAGTGCTGGCACTGCAGGAGCCGAGCGTATTCGTGAGGCAATGAACCTTGCCCTCCAGGAGTTGCCACACGTAAGTGCCACCTTGGGTTTGCAGGAAGTATTACCGGCCAGCGAAGCGGATTACCAACTCGTTATCGGCTATCAGCGCGAAGCCAGCGCTGCGGGTTATGACGTCCTGCGTTAACCGTACGAGCCACTGCACGCGCGGGCGTGCGGCCGGTATTTTGCCCCTATCCATGACAAGAGAATCCGCATGACTAACATTAAAAAATGGCTCGGTGGCTCGCTGCTGGCACTTGGTCTGTTGAGCCAGCCGGTCTTGGCAGACACTAAAAATACGCCGATCCACTTTGGCGATATCACCTGGGAAAGCGGCAGCTTCATCACCGAAGTACTGCGCATCCTCACCGAAAAAGGCTACGGCCTGAGCACCGATACCTTGCCTGGCAGCACGGTGAGCCTTGAGGCCGCCCTGGCGAAAAACGACATTCAGGTCATTGGTGAAGAGTGGGCCGGGCGCAGCCCTGCGTGGATCAAGGCCGAAGCCGAAGGCAAAGTTTCCGGCCTGGGCGACATCGTGAAAAACGCCAGTGAAGGCTGGTGGGTGCCTGAATACGTCATCAAGGGCGACTCGGAAAAAGGCATCAAGCCGCTGGCGCCGGATTTGAAGTCGGTCGACGATTTGAAGCGTTACAAAGACGTGTTCCGTGATCAGGAAGACCCCAGCCGTGGGCGTTTCCTGAACAGCCCTACCGGTTGGACCTCCGAGATCGTCAACAGCCAAAAACTCAAGGCTTATGGCCTGGACAAAGACTTTGTGAACTTCCGCACCGGTTCCGGTGCAGCACTGGATGCCGAAGTGGCTTCACTGATCCGCCGTGGCAAGCCGGTACTGTTCTACTACTGGTCGCCGACCCCGCTGATCGGTCGCTACAAACTGATCAAACTGGACGAACCAGCCTTCGATGCCGAGGCCTGGAAAACCCTGTCTGACGCCAATAATCCGAACCCGAAGGGCACACGTTCGTTGCCGGCTAAACTGGCGATTGGTGTTTCCACGCCGTTCAAGACCCAATACCCGCAATTGGTCGAGTTCTATGAAAAGGTCGATTTCCCGATCGATTTGCTCAACAAGACCCTGGCCGACATGAGCGAAAAACGGACCGAGCCACGCCAGGCCGCCGAAGCCTTTTTGCGTGAACAGCCGCAAATCTGGCACAACTGGGTAACCGCCGATGCGGCGCAGAAAGTCGATGCGGCGCTTAAAGCCAATTAATTTCCTGAGTACGAGCCATGCATGTTTCCTGAAAATCTGACGTTTTCCATTGCCGGTTGGGTCAATGGCTGGGTGGATGCGCTGGTCAGCAACTACGGGGATGTGTTCCGACACATCTCCGATACGCTGTTGTGGGCCATCGTTAATCTAGAAAACCTGCTGCGCATGACCCCGTGGTGGCTGATGCTGCTGATTGTTGGGGTAATTGCCTGGCACGCCACGCGCAAGGTGTTCAGCACATTGCTGATCGTGGGGTTGCTGTTTCTGGTCGGCGCGGTAGGGCTGTGGGACAAGCTGATGCAAACCCTCGCGCTGATGATGGTGGCTACGGTGATTTCAGTCTTGCTCGGCATCCCGCTGGGGATTCTGGCCGCGCGCAGCAACCGCTTGCGCTCGACGCTGATGCCGCTGCTGGACATCATGCAAACCATGCCCAGCTTTGTGTACCTGATCCCGGTGCTGATGCTGTTTGGACTGGGTAAGGTGCCAGCCATTTTTGCCACGGTGATTTATGCGGTACCGCCGCTGATCCGCTTGACCGATCTGGGGCTGCGCCAGGTCGACCAGGAAGTGCAAGAAGCGATCACGGCTTTCGGGGCTAATCCTTGGCAGCAACTGTTCGGCGTGCAATTGCCGTTGGCCATGCCGAGCATCATGGCAGGCATCAATCAGACCACCATGATGGCGCTGTCGATGGTGGTGATCGCCTCGATGATCGGCGCTCGTGGTCTAGGCGAGAACGTGTTGGTGGGCATTCAAACCCTCAACGTTGGCAAAGGGCTGGAAGCCGGTCTGGCCATCGTGATTTTGGCCGTGGTTATCGACCGCATTACCCAAGCCTATGGCCGACCACGGCATGGGGCAAAAGATGAGTGATGGTGTGAGCAACAAGATCGAAGTGCGCAATGTGTTCAAAGTGTTCGGCAAGCGTGAACACGAAGTCCTGGCGCTGATCCAGCAAGGCCTTAGCAAAGCCCAGGTACTGGCCAAGACTGGCAGCGTAGTAGGGATCAACAACCTGTCGCTGTCGATTCACGCCGGTGAGGTGTTCGTCATCATGGGCTTGTCCGGGTCGGGCAAGTCGACGCTGGTGCGGCACTTCAACCGACTGATAGACCCGACCAGCGGGCAGATCCTGGTGGACGGTGAAAACATTCTCGAGTACGACATGCCGGCTTTGCGCCAGTTTCGTCGGCAAAAGATCAGCATGGTGTTCCAGAACTTTGGCCTGCTGCCACATCGCAACGTATTGGACAACGTGGCGTACGGTCTCAAGGTGCGCGGTGAAAGCAAGGCGCAGTGCGCAGAGCGTGCGCGGCACTGGATCTCGGTGGTGGGCTTGCAAGGCTATGAGCAAGCCTACATCCACCAGCTTTCGGGTGGCATGCGCCAGCGGGTGGGGTTAGCCCGTGCGTTGGCGACAGACACTGACATCATCCTGATGGACGAAGCATTCAGTGCCCTCGACCCACTGATCCGCGCCGAGATGCAGGACCAGTTGCTTGAGCTGCAACGCACACTGCAAAAAACCATTGTGTTTATCACCCACGACTTGGAAGAAGCGCTGCGCATCGGCAATCGCATCGCCATTCTCAAGGACGGGCAGTTGGTGCAAGTGGGTACGCCGCAAGAGATCCTGCAGAATCCGGCGGACGATTACGTGAATCGCTTTGTTCAGCGCCACCGTACCCAGATCGAGTGATGGCCGGCGGCTTATTGATAGCGTACGGACACCACGCCTTTCTTTTCACTGATGGACAGCTTCGGGGCTGCTTGCAATTGCTTGAGTGAGCTGACATGGGTGCCTCCGCACGGGTACAACGGCAGTTCGCCGAAGCCGATGAAGCGCTGGTCTGCGTTGATCTGCACCACACGCGGCAGATCAGCGCTGATCCACTGAGCAAGTTGCTCCTCGATCTGCTCGCAATTCATGGGCTGGGCGTTTTCACCGGGTACAAAACTGACCCGGCATTCTCCAGGCCAGTGGTGGGCCTTGACCGGCATCCAGCCTGCACGCTCGCCGCACACACCAATCAAATGGCCAACGGAATGCAGCCGCGTGTTCAGTTCACGTCGAGCCTCGTCCACGCGGGCCATTGCCTGACCGGGTGTCACCGGCTGTTTGACGATATGCACCAGTCGATCCTGATCATGGAACACTTTCAACACTTCACTGGCACCAATCCAGCCGGTGTCACTGGGCTGCCCGCCACCCTGGGGATGGAAAGGCGTTGCCCGCAGAATCACGGCGAAGCCGTCGTCGTGGGGTGAGCAACTGAGCACGTCGACGTCGGCAGTGAGGGCATCGTCGGTAAAAAACAGACGTGAAGTCATGGTGTAGGGTCCTGAAACAATAATGTTTGAAGTATAAGGACGACTCCAGGGTGTGATAATCCCTCAAAATTTCAATGGACCTGTGCGCTGTGAGCATAAATCTTCCGCTGTCTTTGCTGGCTGAAATGGTGATCTTCGTGAGGGTGGTCGAGGTCGGAAGCTTTTCCGAGGCGGCTCGACAGCTAGATACGTCGCCCTCTGCCGTCAGTCGCAGTGTGGCCCGCCTGGAAAAAGCCCTGGCGATCCGCTTGCTGCAGCGCACCACCCGCAAGCTGCGTTTAAGCGATGCAGGCGAAGAAGTGTTCAAGCGATGCCGCGAGGTCGTGGGGGCCGCGCAGTCAGTCATGGACCTCAGTGGTCGCTATACCCAGGAGGCCGAGGGGCTGATACGGGTGAGCGTACCCAAGGCCATCGGCCGCTACGTGGTGCACCCGCACATGCCCGAATTTTTGCGGCGTTATCCCGGTGTCGATGTACAGCTGATTCTGGAAGACCGGCATGTTGATTTGATCGACGACAACGTTGATTTGAGCCTTCGTATTACTGATCAGCCACCGCCAGGGCTGGTGGGGCGGCAGTTGTTTCTCATCGAGCATGTGCTGTGCGCCACGCCTGCGTACCTGGCAGAGCACGGTACGCCGCGTTTACCCGAGGATCTGCGTCATCACAGTTGCATTTACCTGGGCGAAACCCCGGCTGACGCGCGCTGGAAATTCAAACAGGGCAGCAAGTCGGTCACGGTGGCGGTGCAGGGGCGTTACGCGGCCAATCACACGGGCGTGCGACTGGACGCGGTATTGCAGAATATAGGCATTGGCAGCCTGCCTTATTTCACGGCGCGGCAGGCGCTGGAGCAGGGGGCGGTTGTACAAGTGCTGCCGGACTGGAGCTTTATTGCGTCTTACCACGGCGGCGTGTGGTTGCTGCACACCCCCACACGCTACCTGCCGCCCAAGTTGCGGGTGTTTATCGACTATCTGGTAGAGCGGCTGGCGCAAGAGCCGACGTTAAGCGCCTGGCAAGAAAAAGACCCGCGCGGTTAACCGGGCGGGCCTTGAGTCTTTCGCAGATCAATCAATGCTGCGGGCTGTCTTCACCCGTGGGCAGGGCCATGAACTGCTTTTCCTGGTTCCAGTCGAACGGCTCGCCGTTTTCTTCGGCTTCAAAACGACGCTCTTCCAGGGCTTCATACATGTCCAGTTCTTCGTCGGAGAGGAAGTTGAAGCACGAGCCGCCGAAGAACCACAACAGGTCGCGCGGGACCACGTGGGCGATTTGCGGGTAACGTTCAATCACCTGGCACAGGATGTCCTGGCCCAGGTACTGGCTTTCATCAAAATCGGTCAGCAGACCGGCTTTCATTTCATCGAAGCGTTCGATAAACAACTGATGGCTTTCTTCCGGGATTTGCTCGGCGTCACCGACGGCAACCAGGATACTGCGCAGAATATCGAGCAGGGCGAGATTGTGGTTGAGGTCATTAGTGGCCATGGTGGAGTCCTCTAGAGCAAAACGGGCGCGAGAGTATAAAGCTCTGCGCGCCCGCTGTCCTGTTAGCGAATCTTGCCTTCGCTGTGGGTGAGTTCCTCCTTGTCGAAATCATCCACGTCAATCACCTTGCGCCGTGCGGCTTCTGCGGCGCGCAGGGTTTCGGCTTCTGCGGGTTGCAAGATGCCCGCGTTCTGCGCCGAGTCGATGGATGGTTCGCCAGGCACCGCTTTGAGCTGACCACTTTTCAGTGCTTCATGAAGTTTCTTGTGCAGCGGGTGAGCGGCTTTCAGCAAGTGCGCGGCATGTTGCAAGGCGCCCACCGCGTCGTCGGCTGATTGCGGGCGGTAGCAGCCTGCAAGTACTGCTTCCAGCGTCGGATCGCCTTTGGCCCGGCCCAGCACGGCGGCGACTTCAGCGTCCAGCGCATCGCAAGGCCCGGTATGACGACGGCCAAACGGGAACACCACGCCGCGCAACAGAAAGCCCAGCGGTCGGCTCGGGAAGTTTTTCAGGATCTCGTCCAGCGCCCGTTCCGACTGCCCGAGGCTTTCTTCCATGGCCCAGCGGAACAGCGGATTGAGGTGCTCGGGGGAGTCCAGGTCGTGGTAACGCTTGAGCGCCGCCGAGGCCAGGTACATGTGGCTTAATACGTCACCCAGGCGCGCGGACAGACGTTCGCGGCGCTTGAGCTCGCCACCCAGCAACATCATGCTCAGGTCCGCGAGCATGGCAAAGGCAGCGGCCTGTCGGTTCAAGGCGCGGAAGTAACCCTGGCTCAGTGTGTTGCCGGGCGCGTGTTCAAAGCGCCCGAGCCCCAGGTTCAGCACCAGAGTGCTGGCCACGTTGCTGACGGCAAAGCCGATGTGCTTGAGCAGCAAGTTATCGAATTCAAGCAAGGCCTGTTCGCGATCTTCACGCCCGGCCAGGGCCATTTCCTTGAGCACAAACGGGTGGCAGCGAATGGCACCCTGACCAAAGATCATCAGGTTGCGCGAGAGGATGTTGGCTCCCTCGACAGTGATGAAGATCGGCGCCCCTTGCCAGTTGCGGCCCAGATAGTTGTTGGGGCCCATGATGATGCCCTTGCCGCCGTGCACGTCCATGGCGTGGCTGATGCATTCGCGGCCGCGCTCTGTCAGGTGGTACTTGAGAATGGCTGACAGCACTGAAGGCTTCTCGCCCAAGTCCACCGCATTGGCGGTCAACATACGGGCGCTGTCCATCAGCCAGGCGTTGCCGCCGATGCGCGCCAAGGCTTCTTGAATACCTT
Organism: Pseudomonas sp. 7P_10.2_Bac1; assembly: GCF_025465935.1. Taxonomy (GTDB): domain Bacteria; phylum Pseudomonadota; class Gammaproteobacteria; order Pseudomonadales; family Pseudomonadaceae; genus Aquipseudomonas. The sequence continues at coordinate 256,201 of NZ_JANLNV010000082.1, forward strand.
CAAAGGCGCCCAAGGGCACGTTGAACTGCTCGCGTACCTGGGCGTATTGCCCTGTTACCAGGCTGGTGAACTTGGCCGCGCCGGTGCCGACTGCCGGCAAAGAAATCGAACGCCCGACCGACAGGCAGTTCATCAGCATCATCCAGCCCTTGCCGAGCATCTCTTGACCACCGATCAAGTAGCTCAGCGGGATAAACACATCTTTGCCCCAGTTCGGGCCGTTCATGAAGGCCGCGCCCAGCGGCAAGTGCCGCCGACCGATTTCAACGCCGGGGGTGTCGGTAGGGATCAGCGCCAGGCTGATGCCCAGGTCTTCTTTGTCACCCAGCAAGTGTTCGGGGTCATAGGCCTTGAACGCCAGGCCGAGCAAGGTGGCTACCGGACCCAGGGTGATGTAGCGCTTTTCCCAGTTCAAGCGCAGGCCAATGACTTCTTCGCCTTGCCATTGGCCTTTGCAGATGATCCCGGTGTCGGGCATCGCCCCGGCGTCGGAACCTGCCAGTGGGCCGGTCAGGGCAAAGCACGGGATGTCATCGCCACGAGCAAGGCGCGGCAGGTAATGGTTGCGCTGCTCTTCGGTCCCGTAATGCAGCAGCAATTCTGCTGGGCCGAGGGAGTTGGGGACCATTACGGTAGACGCCAGGTCACCGCTGCGGGTGGCCAGTTTCATGGCGACTTGCGAGTGGGCGTACGCCGAGAAGCCCTTGCCGCCGAACGACTTGGGAATGATCAGGGCGAAAAAGCCGTGCTCCTTGATGTGCGCCCAGGCTTCAGGCGGCAAGTCCATGGCCTGGCCGATCTTCCAGTCCGAAACCATGGCGCACAGTTCTTCGGTGGGGCCGTCGATAAATGCCTGTTCTTCTTCTGTCAGTTGAACCTTGGGATAGGCCAGCAACTGGTTCCAGTCGGGGCGGCCGCTGAACAGTTCGCCATCCCACCACACGGTGCCGGCGTCGATGGCATCGCGCTCGGTTTGCGACATGGGCGGCAGAACTTTCTGAAACCAACTGAACAGCGGCGCCGTAAAGCGTTTGCGGCGCAGTTCAGGTAGCAATAGCAAGGCTGCCGGGGCCGCCAGCAAGACCCACAAGAGCACCAATACCCAGATCGGTGCATCGCTGAAGAAGTCCATGATGAGCAGATAAATCGCTACCACGGCAATCGCGGTCAGGGGGGCGACGCGGCGATGGGCCAGCCAGGCCACGCCGACAATCAAAACCAGAATCCACAACAACAGCATATCCAAATCCTCCATGAAGCCAGGGGGCGCACCCTTGTGAGCTTAGTCGCAACTCTTGAGCAAGGTCGTTCAATAGTGACCTTGTGCGGGAGGCACAGTTCAGCTTCACGGCGTAGACTGCCCCGGCGTCTATCAATCAGGAGTTCAATCATGCTGAAAGTGTGGGGTCGCAAGAATTCGTCGAATGTCAGAAAAGTGCTGTGGTGTATCGAAGAGTTGGCGCTGGCGTATGAGCGAGAAGAGGCGGGTGGTGCGTTTGGGGTGGTAGACAGCCCGGAATATCGCGCGTTGAACCCCAATGGCCGAGTGCCACTGCTCGAAGATGATGGGTTTGTGCTGTGGGAATCCAACGTCATCGTTCGCTATATCGCCGCCCAATATGGCTCGGATACCTCCTGGTATCAGAACGATAACCGCGTTCGGGCCCAGGCGGACAAGTGGATGGACTGGACCACTTCTTCTTTTGCCGTGGCCTTTCGCGATGTCTTTTGGGGGATTTTGCGCACTCCGGCCGAACAGCAGGATTGGGTGAAAATCAACGCCTCCATCAAGGCGTGTGCCGAGTTGCTGGTGATTGCCGACGAAGCACTGTCTGAAAAACCTTACCTGTCGGGTGATGAGATCGGCATGGGTGATATTCCGCTGGGCTCGTTTATCTACGCCTGGTTCGAAATGCCCATCGAACGCCCGCCACTGCCGCATCTGGAGGCCTGGTATGAGCGCCTTAAACTGCGTCCGGCCTACCGCAATGCGGTCATGACTGCGTTGACTTAATAGCCACTATTAATACGGGCGACTGTACTTGTGCGGCAAGGCCAAGCACCATTGCGCATGTTCACTGGCTTTGTCGGACTTGTCTTACGGACAGTCCGCCCTTATTGAGTCTCCCTCTTATCCCCATCTTGGTGCGTAATCCGATATGAGTTCCGCTCTGTCCATACGGCAGCTAACCAAAACCTACGGCAACGGTTTCCAGGCCCTGAGTGGTATCGATCTGGACGTTGCTGAAGGTGACTTCTTCGCTTTGCTGGGCCCTAACGGTGCCGGCAAATCCACTACAATCGGCATTCTTTCCACCCTGGTGAATAAAACCAGTGGCACGGTCAATGTCTTTGGCCACGACCTGGACCGCAACCCCGCCGCGCTCAAGCGCAGCATCGGTGTGGTGCCGCAAGAGTTCAACTTCAACCAGTTTGAAAAGACCTTCGATATTGTCGTGACCCAGGCGGGGTACTACGGTATTCCGGCCAAAATCGCCAAAGAGCGTGCCGAAAAATACCTGACACAGTTGGGGCTTTGGGATAAACGCGACACGCCTTCGCGCTCCTTGTCGGGCGGCATGAAGCGCCGTCTGATGATCGCCCGAGCATTGGTGCATGAGCCGCGTTTGCTGATCCTCGACGAGCCAACTGCCGGCGTGGACATCGAACTGCGCCGTTCGATGTGGACCTTCCTCACCGGGCTGAACGAGCAGGGAACCACCATCATCCTCACTACCCATTATCTGGAGGAGGCTGAGCAGTTGTGCCGCAACATCGGCATCATCGACCACGGCACCATTGTGGAAAACACCAGCATGCGCCAATTGCTGGGCCAACTGCATGTCGAGACGTTTGTACTTGACCTGAAACACCCGCTGTCAGCCACCCCGAACTTGATCGGCTACCCGAGCTTGCTGCTCGACGGCACCACCCTGGAAGTACAAGTCGACAAAGACGTGGGCATTACCGGGTTGTTCACCCAACTGGCCGCGCAAAGCATCGAAGTGGTGAGCCTGCGCAATAAAACCAATCGCCTTGAGGAGTTGTTTGTGTCGCTGGTCGAGAAAAACCTGGCAAAGGTGGCCGTATGAGTTCGGAGCTGCGTCCCAACCTGGTTGCCCTGAACACCATCATTTACCGTGAAGTGCGTCGGTTCATGCGGATCTGGCCGCAAACATTGCTGCCACCGGCGATCACCATGGTCCTGTACTTCGTTATCTTCGGAAACCTGATCGGTCGGCAAATCGGTGACATGGGTGGCTTCACTTACATGGAGTACATCGTACCGGGCTTGATCATGATGTCGGTGATCACCAACTCCTACGGCAACGTGGTCTCGAGCTTCTTCGGGGCCAAGTTCCAGCGTTCGATTGAAGAGTTGATGGTGTCACCGGTGTCACCGCACACCATTCTGATCGGCTTTACCGTGGGCGGTATCTTGCGCGGCTTGATGGTGGGCTTGATCGTGACCTTGCTGTCGTTGTTCTTCACCCACTTGCAGGTGCATCACTTGCTCCTGACCATTGTGGTCGTGGTGCTGACAGCGACGATCTTCTCGCTGCTGGGCTTCATCAACGCCGTGTTTGCGCGTAACTTCGATGATATTTCGATCATCCCGACCTTCGTGCTGACGCCGCTGACCTACCTGGGCGGGGTGTTCTACTCGATCACCTTGTTGCCGCCGTTCTGGCAGAGCGTTTCGCTGGCCAACCCGGTATTGCACATGGTCAACGCCTTCCGCTACGGGATTCTGGGCGTGTCGGACATCAAAATCAGCGTCGCACTGACCTTCATGGTCGTGGCCACCGTGGTGTTGTACTTCGCCTGCGCCAAATTGCTGGTGAGTGGCCGGGGTATGCGTCAGTAGCTTTCACACCTGTAGGAGCGAGCTTGTCTCGCGATCTTTTCAAGATCAAAAGATCGCGAGGCAAGCTCGCTCCTACAAAATGGTGCAGGGCAGGTTTTACAACGCCTTGCGCTGTTTTTGGCGTCGCTTCCACTGCCGGCTGACCCACCATCGCCAATACACCATGGTCAGGCAGTAACCCAGCCCACCCAGCACTAATCCGCTCACCACTGAGCCCAGTAAAAACGGCTGCCACACGGTCGAGAGCTGGCTGCTGATCCATTCCCATGTGAGTTCATCGGGCAGGCTGCGGGGGGGAACGTCCATCAGCCAGGCGCCAAGCAAGTACGTGCAATAAAAAATGGGCGGCATGGTGATCGGGTTGGTCAGCCATACCAGGCCGACTGAAATCGGCATGTTGCTACGCACGAGGATTGCCAGGCTGGCGGCCAGTAACATTTGGAACGGCATGGGGATGAAGGCGGCAAATAGGCCCACAGCCATTGCCCGCGCGACAGAGTGACGATTGAGGTGCCAAAGATTGGGATCGTGAAGCAGTGAGCCCAAAAATCGTAAGGACTTGTGTTCCTTGATGCGGGCCGGATCTGGCATGAACCGCTTGATTGAACGCCGTGGCATAGGCTTCTCGATGGGAACAAGGGCGTAGTATGCCCAAGTTTCGCAGGCCGACTATTCAGACTTTGTGACAATTTTTTAGCCCCCGACCATTAATCCCAACTAATCAGAGAGCAGGGATTACTTCGGATCAGCTTATGTACTTAGGGATGTTGGCGCTGGCGTCAGGGTTGATTGCGCTGCGCTATTTACCCGCCATACCCGCCATTGAGTGGGTATGTCTGATGCTGGTCGCGGGGCTTGTGCTGCTGGTGCTGCGCGTTTACCTGGTTGGGCTTTTTTTACTCGGGCTCAGTTGGGCGTGTGTGCAAGGCCAATGGGCGCTCGATGACCGCCTGTCGCCAGCCTTGGATGGGCGCACGTTATGGGTAGAGGGGCGGGTGGTCGGCTTGCCGCAACCGTCTGAGGGTGTTGTGCGTTTTGAGCTGGGCGACGCAGTCTCGCGGCACGCCACCTTGCCGGCCATTCTACGGGTGAGCTGGTACGGCGGGCCGCAGGTCAACAGCGGTGAGCGTTGGCGGCTGGCGATTAACCTCAAGCGTCCCAAAGGGCTGCTTAATCCGCAAGGTTTCGACTACCAGGCCTGGCTGCTGACGCAACGGATTGGCGCTACAGGCAGCGTCAAGGATGGCCAGTTGCTGGAGCCTGCCCGTCACGCCTGGCGTGACGGCTTGCGTCAGCAATTGTTGCGCAGTGACGCCAATGGCCGGGCGCCATGGTTGGCCGCGCTGGTGATGGGCGACGGTTCGGGGTTGAGCAGAGATGACTGGAAGCTGCTGCAAACCACCGGTACGGTCCATCTGCTGGTGATTTCAGGCCAGCATATTGGTCTGTTTGCCGGGCTGATTTATGGCCTGGTGGCCTTGCTGGCTCGTTATGGGCTGTGGCCTCGGCGGCTGCCCTGGCTGCCATGGGCATGCGGGTTGGCATTTGCCGGGGCCCTGGGTTACGGCGTGCTGGCAGGTTTTGAGGTGCCTGTTCAGCGGGCCTGCGCAATGCTCGGGCTGGTGCTGGTCTGGCGATTGCGGTTTCGTCACTTGGGTGTGTGGTTACCTTTTTTGCTGGCGCTCAACGCGGTGTTGATTATTGAACCGCTGGCCAGCTTGATGGCTGGGTTTTGGCTGTCATTCGCAGCCGTTGCCGTGCTGATTTTCACCTTCAGCTCACGCTTGGGCCCGTGGAGCTGGCGCGCAGCATGGCTGCGCCCGCAAGGGTTGATCGCGATTGGCTTGTTCCCGTTGCTGTGGATTCTCGGGCTGCCCATCAGCCTGTCCGGCCCGCTGGCCAATGTGGTTGCGGTGCCGTGGATCAGTCTGTTGGTGTTGCCTCCGGCGTTGCTGGGGACTTTGTTGTTGCCTGTGCCCGGGTTGGGTGAAGGTTTGCTGTGGGTGGCTGGCGGCTTGCTCAACGGCCTGATTGTGGGGCTTGAATGGCTGGCCGGGACGTTGTCGCCGTGGTTGCCTGCCAGTGTCCCGATCAGTGTCTGGCTGCTGACTGTGCTGGGTGCCTTGCTGCTGTTACTGCCTGCCGGGACGGTGCTGAGGCCGCTGGGTTGGCCGCTGGTGCTGCTGGCAGTGTTTGCCCCGCGAACGCTTGTTCCGCCGGGGCAAGCTCAGGTGCTGCAACTGGATGTCGGCCAAGGTCTGGCAATCATCGTGCGTACCCGGCATCACACGCTGCTGTATGACGCGGGGCCAAAAGTGCGAAATCTTGACCAGGGCGAACGCGTTGTCGCCCCTGCGCTGCAAGCGATGGGCGTCGATACGCTGGATATGATGCTGCTCAGCCACGCAGATTCGGACCACGCGGGCGGTGCGTTGGCCGTTCAGCGTGCCGTTAAAGTGAAGCGGGTGGTCAGTGGTGATGTGCCACTGTTGCCCGATCAGTTGCTGGCCCAGCCTTGTGAGAGTGGTGAGAGCTGGGAGTGGGACGGGGTTAGGTTTTTGTTGTGGCAATGGGAGGGGGCGACCGACGGTAATCAGCGTTCGTGCGTGTTGCAGGTCCAAGCCGGCGACGAACGGTTGCTGTTGACCGGCGATATCGACGTCGAGGCCGAGCGGGCCTTGCTTGAAAGCTCCCTGGCGGTGCCAACGCGCTGGCTGCAGGCGCCGCATCATGGCAGCCGAACCTCATCATCGATGAACTTTCTAAAGAACCTGTCACCTTCTACGGTGTTGATCTCTCGGGGGCACGGCAATACCTTTGGTCATCCGCATCCACAGGTCATTGCACGCTATAAGGCGCTGGGCTTGAGTATTCTGGACAGCGCTGAACACGGGGCCATTGGCTTTCGACTGGGAGCTGACGAGGTGGCCGAAAGCCTGCGCGACCGGCGGCGGTTCTGGCGGGATTAACGCGGGCCTTGTGGTAAAGTGGCGCACTTTTTCGAGGGGATTGTCACTGTGTGGGAACTGGTCAAATCCGGCGGCTGGATGATGCTGCCGATCATTCTGAGTTCTATTGCCGCGCTGGGCATTATTGTCGAACGCCTGTGGACCTTGCGCGCCAGCCGCGTGACCCCACCGCACTTGCTTGGCCAGGTGTGGGTCTGGATCAAGGATAAACAGCTGGACAAGGAAAAACTCAAGCAACTGCGCGCTGACTCCCCGCTCGGTGAAATCCTGGCGGCTGGCCTGGCTAACTCCAAGCATGGTCGCGAGATCATGAAAGAGTGCATCGAAGAAGCCGCTGCCCGGGTTATCCACGAGCTTGAACGCTACCTCAATGCCTTGGGCACGATTGCCGCGATGGCGCCCTTGCTGGGGCTGCTCGGCACGGTGTTGGGCATGATCGATATTTTCAGCGCTTTCATGGGCACCGGCATGACCACCAATGCAGCAGTGCTGGCGGGCGGTATCTCCAAGGCCTTGATCACCACGGCAGCGGGCTTGATGGTGGGGATCCCGTCAGTATTCTTCCACCGTTTCCTGCAGCGCCGGGTCGACGAATTAGTGGTCGGCATGGAGCAGGAAGCGATCAAGCTGGTTGAAGTGGTGCAGGGCGACCGCGAAGTCGACATGGTCGGGAGCAAAGCGTGAAATTTCGCCGCAAGCCCCGGGAAACGGTCGACATCAACCTCGCGTCGCTGATTGACGTGGTGTTTATCCTGCTGCTGTTTTTTGTGGTCACCACCACCTTTACCCGCGAGACACAACTGCGCGTCGACTTGCCCGAGTCGGTCAGCGGCGCGCCCACCGAAGACCAGAACACCAAGTTACTGGACATCGCCATCAGTGCCGATGGGGTCTTTTCGGTCAACAACCAATTACTTCCGAAAAATGATCTGGCAAGCCTGATGGATGCGTTGCGCACCGCCTCGGGCGGCGACACCAGCTTGCCCGTGTCGATCAGCGCTGACGGCAAGGCCCAGCACCAGTTCGTGATCACGGCGATGGATGCGGCGGGCAAGCTCGGCTTCAGCCATTTACGCATGACCACTGTTGAAGCGCAGACGGCTCCCTGATGGCTATATCTGATCGCTTGTTGCGGGCCTGGTACCGCGGGCACCCGCTGCTCGCTCTGTTAACCCCTCTGGAATGTCTGTATCGCCGCGTGGTTGAGCGTAAGCGTGCACGGTTCGTGGCGGGCGAGGGCGAGATCTATCGCGCCCCGGTACCGTTGGTGGTGGTGGGTAATATCACTGTGGGCGGCACGGGCAAAACCCCGCTGATTCTCTGGTTGATCGAGCATTGCCAGAGTAAAGGGCTGCGGGTGGGTGTGGTCAGTCGCGGCTATGGCGCCAGACCACCACACTTGCCATGGCGCGTGACGGCGCAGCAAAGTGCCGATCAGGCCGGCGATGAACCGTTGCTGATCGTGCAGCGCACGGGTGTGCCGCTGATGATCGACCCAGATCGTAGCCGAGCGGTCAAAGCCTTGCTCGACAGCGAGCCGCTGGACTTGATCCTGTCCGATGATGGCTTGCAGCATTACCGGCTGGGTCGCGATCTGGAGCTGGTGTTGATCGATAACGCCAGAGGCCTAGGCAACGGCCGTTGCTTGCCGGCCGGGCCGCTGCGTGAGCCTGTCGAGCGCCTGCAGAGCGTCGATGCTGTGCTGTACAACGGTGCCGATAGCGACCCGCAGGCAGGTTTTGCCTTCAAGTTGCAACCCACCGCGCTGATCAATCTGTGCAGTGGTGAACGCCAGCCGCTGGACTATTTCCCGTCAGGCCAGGCGCTGCATGCGGTCGCCGGGATCGGCAATCCCCAGCGTTTCTTCACTACCCTTGAAGCGCTACACTGGCGGCCAATCGCCCATGCTTTCGCCGATCACGCACCTTACAGTGCCGAGGTCTTGAATTTCACGCCGTTGCTGCCGGTGGTCATGACCGAAAAGGACGCCGTTAAATGCCGCGACTTTGCGTCACCCCACTGGTGGTACCTGGCGGTCGATGCTGTTCCGTCAGCGGCATTTGTGCTGTGGTTTGATCAACAGCTACAGCGCCTTATTCATCTTTAATTCCAGGGAGCCCTTATGGACACCAAACTGCTCGACATCCTTGCTTGCCCAGTGTGCAAAGGCCCGCTCAAACTCAGTGCCGACAAAACCGAGCTGATCAGCAAGGGCGCTGGCCTGGCTTACCCGATCCGCGATGGCATTCCGGTCATGCTGGAAACCGAAGCCCGTACCCTGAGCACCGACGAGCGTCTGGATAAATGATTCCGGTTTTTACAGTGGTCATTCCGTCGCGCTTTGCCTCGACCCGCTTGCCAGGCAAGCCGCTGCAAATGATCGCCGGCAAGCCGATGGTCCAGCATGTCTGGGAGCAGGCCAGCAAAAGCAGTGCGCAACGGGTCGTGGTAGCGACTGACGATGCGCGCATTGTCGAGGCCTGCAAGGCTTTCGGCGCTGAAGTGGTGATGACCCGCGCCGACCATGAGTCGGGCACCGATCGCCTGGCTGAAGTCGCCGCCCAATTGGGGCTGGCCAGCGATGCCATCGTGGTCAATGTGCAGGGTGATGAGCCATTGATCCCGCCTGCGTTGATCGACCAGGTGGCGGTAAACCTGGCCGCCCACAACGAGGCAGGCATTTCTACGCTGGCCGAGCCGATCGAGGACGTTGAGCAGTTGTTCAACCCCAACGTGGTCAAGGTGGTCAGTGATATCAATGGTCTGGCACTGACATTCAGTCGCGCCACCTTGCCATGGGCGCGTGATGAATTCGCTCAACAGCCGGGCGCATTGCCTGCCGGTGTGCCGTACCGTCGCCATATCGGCATCTACGCTTACCGCGCCGGCTTCCTGCAGGACTTCGTCAATTGGGGGCCGTGCTGGCTTGAGAACACCGAGCGTCTTGAGCAACTGCGCGCACTGTGGCACGGCGTACGAATTCATGTCGGCGATGTGCTTGAAGCGCCGCCAGCCGGTGTCGATACCGTCGAAGACCTTGAGCGCGTTAGGCGTTTGCTGGAGGGTTAATGCGCATCTTGTTTGTTTGCCTGGGCAACATTTGCCGTTCACCCACCGCAGAAGGTGTGTTGCGCCAAAAAATGCGCGAGGCCGGTCTGGCTGAGCGCGTTGAGGTAGCCTCTGCCGGTACGGGCGGCTGGCACAAGGGCGAAGCACCCGACGTGCGCAGCCAGCAGGCGGCCAAGCGCCGTGGTTATGACCTGTCGGCGCAACGTGCGCAGCAAGTCAGCACAGCCGATTTCAATCGCTACGATCTGATTCTGGCGATGGACAAGAGCAACTTGCGTGATCTCAAGGCATTGCAGCCCGCAGGGGCCAAGGCTGAACTGGATTTGTTCCTGCGTCGCTATGAATCGGTGAAGGACGAGTGCCCGGACCCTTATTACGAAGGCGAGGCAGGCTTTGAAGAAGTGCTGAACCTGGTTGAGCGCGCCTGCGATTTGCTGATCATTGAAGTGAAGGGCCGTTTATGAGTTTGCAGGTGCAAGTTGATGCGTCACTGAAGGCGTACAACAGTTTTGGCGTGGAGGTGCGTGCCAGTCGGCTTGCCGAAGCGCGCACCGACAGTGATGTGCGTGAAGCCTTGCAATACTCGGTCGAGCAGAAGTTGCCCTTACTGGTGATTGGCGGTGGCAGCAACGTGTTGCTGACCGGCGATGTTCGTGCGCTGGTCTTGCGCATGGCCAGCCGTGGCATTCGCATTTTGGTCGACGACGGCGAGCGTACTGTCGTCGAAGCCGAGGCTGGGGAGGTGTGGCACGCTTTTGTGCTGTGGACTTTGGAGCAAGGCATGTCCGGCCTTGAAAACCTGAGTTTGATTCCTGGCACGGTGGGCGCTGCGCCGATGCAGAACATCGGCGCTTATGGCGTCGAAGTCAAAGACGTGTTCGAAGGCCTGACAGCGCTGGATCGGCAAACCGGTGAGTTACGCGAGTTCACCCTGGCCGAATGCGCGTTTGGCTACCGCGATAGCCTCTTCAAGCAGCAGCCGGGTCGTTGGTTGATCTTGCGGGTGCGCTTTGCCTTGAGCCGTATCGAGCGTCTGCATCTGGAGTACGGTCCGGTGCGCCAGCGTTTGAGCGAGCAGGGCATCGAGCAGCCGACGGCCAAGGATGTGAGCCGGGCGATCAGCAGTATTCGAGGCGAAAAACTCCCTGATCCCGCGATGCTGGGCAATGCTGGCAGCTTTTTCAAAAACCCACTGGTTTCTGCTGTTCACGCGGCGCAATTGAAGCGTGCGCATCCTGAGCTGATCGGTTATCCACAGGCCGATGGTCAGGTCAAACTGGCTGCAGGCTGGTTGATCGAGGCAGCAGGCTGGAAGGGCTTTCGTGAGGCGGATGCCGGTGTGCATCGTCTGCAGTCGCTGGTCCTGGTCAATTATGGCTCGGCCACAGGCCTGCAGTTGCTGGCCTTGGCCAAGCGAATTCAGGCTGATATCCAGCAGCGCTTTGCGGTGCAACTGGAGATGGAACCTAACGTGTATTGAGTTTATCCAGTGCCACTGGCTGAACTCACACCCACGCAGGCTTGGTGTGTATACCCACTGTTTTCAGGTCTGAACTTGAATGAAGCAACTACCCGCATGTGCGTTAGCGATAACTCTGGTGACGTTGACGGGGTGCATGACGGCCCCGCCACGGGACCAAAATAATTTGTGCAACATCTATCGCCAATACCCGGCCTGGTACAAGGATTCGGTGGCGATGCAGACTCAGTGGGGCACGCCACCCAACGTTGCCATGGCAATCATGAAGCAGGAAAGCAGCTTTGTGGCCGATGCACTTCCCCCGCGCGCCTACCTGCTGTGGGTGATTCCGTGGGGGCGGGTCAGCCCCTCCTATGGTTATGCACAGGCACAGCCACCGGCCTGGAAAGATTTTGAGAGAACGATGGGGCGTTCGGGCTCGCGTGACAACTTTGCTGACACCATCATGTTTATCGGCTGGTATACCGCGGGTACGCAGCGTCAGTTGGGAATCTCCAAGTGGGACGCCTACAACCAGTACCTGGCGTATCACGAAGGGCGTGGGGGCTACAGCGCCAACACCTACCGTGCCAAGCCCTGGTTGATGCAGGTCGCGCGCAAGGTTCAGCAACAGTCACAAACCTACGGTGCGCAGCTTAATCAGTGTCGCGACGAGTTGGAGAAAGAGCGCCGCTCGTCCTGGTTTTTCTAGAATCGCGGCATAAAAAAAAGCCCCGCCAGTTCAGAACTGGCGGGGCTTTTTAGTGGCCTTGGGAGTTAGGCGAGGGGTTTAGGCTCGTGCTCTTCTTCCTTGGCTACGGTTTCGCCCTCTGCAGCTTGAGCGGCGGCAGCGGCAGCTGCAGCGGCTTCTTCGCGCTTGCGACGACGTACTTCACGTGGATCGTTAGGCGCACGACCGTTGCTTGGCAGTTTCACTACCGGCGCAACCACTACGGCTTCAACCGCTTGGGCAGCTACCACGGTTTCAGCAGCGGCCGGTTGTTCAACGACTGCCGTTTCCACCACAGTTTGTTCGACAACAACTTCAGCAACCGCTGGCTCGGTGCGTTCAACCTCAGCGGTTTCAGCAGCAGGCTTGTGAGCTGCGCGGGCTTCTTTAGCGGGCTCTGGCGCTTTTTCGATGACCGGAGTCTCTGCAGCCGGTGCGCGTGGTGCTTCTTGCGCTGGGGTTGCTACAGCGGCTTCGACAGCAGGTTGCTCGGCAGCGACGGCAGGGGTTTCGATCGAGGGGGCTGGCTCGGCAGCGACCGGCGTTTCGGGTTGAGCGACAGGGGTCGCTGCAACTTCAACTTCTGGCACCTTGACCGCAACCACCGGGGTTACGCTTTCAGCAACAGGTTTTTCAACCACTGGCGTTTCAACAGCCGGGGTTTCTACGACAGGGACTTCAACAACCGGTGCTTCGACAACTGGCGCTTGCGCAACAGGAGCGTCTGCTACCGCTGCAGCTTCAACTACCGGGGTTTCGCTTGCAGGCGCTGCAACGATCGCCACTTCAGTGGTTTGCGCTTTTTCAGTTGGGGCTTCGGCTGGCGTCGATGCCTCTACAGCCTTGGTTGCGCGCTCGGCTTGCTGGTTGGCCTGGGCTTCAGCAGGTGCGCTGATGGCCTGGGTTTGAGCCGCTTGCTCTTCAGTGGCCTGTGCAGCCACCGGTTGAGGGGCGGCAGCAGTGTCTGCGTTGGCTTCTTCGCTGTTCTCTTCCGCGCCTTCAATCACATTGCCGTTGGCATCGCGTTGACGCTCACGACGGTTGCTACGACGACGTTGGCCACGGGAGCGGCGACGTGGGCGATCGCCCTCGGCGTTCTCTTGGGTATCGTCCTGTGCCTGCTCTTCGCTGGACAGTACTTCTTCGTCCTCGCTAGCTGCGGCAACTTGGGCTTCGCGCGGTGCGCGCTCTTCACGTGGTGCGCGAGGCTGGCGTTCTTCACGAGGTGCGCGGGCTGGACGCTCGTCTTCGGTCGCGACTGCGGCAGCAGCAGTGGCTACGGCCGGGGCAGCATCCAGAGGCTCGCGCAGTTCGCGTACGCGCTCTTCACGGCCTTCGCCACGAGGCTTGCGATCTTCGCGTGGTGGGCGCGGTGCGCGTTCTTCACGTGGAGGACGTGGTGCGCGCTCTTCGCGGGCAGTGGTGACGGTCGGTGCGTCTTCACGTGGCTCGCGCAGTTCGCGAGGGGCGCGTTCTTCACGCGGTGCACGTTCTTCACGCGGTGCGCGTTCTTCGCGTGGCGCACGCTCTTCACGAGGCTTGCGCTCTTCGTCGCGGCGACCGTTGCGGTTGCGATTCTGCTGGCGACCATTGCGACGCTCTTCGTTGCGGGCAGGGCGCTCGGTGGTCGCAGCCGGCTTTTCAACCACGGCAGGCGCAGCAGGTTCTTCCTTGCTGGCGAACAGGTTGACCAGCGATTTCACCAGGCCTTTGAACAGGCTTGGCTCGGCCGCTTTCGGCGCTGGTGCAGCGGCAGGTGCAACCACTTCGGTCGGGACCGGTGCCGAGGTGCGTGCCGGAGCCGTTTTAACGGCAGCTTCCTGGCGTACCAAGGTACGAGTCGCAGCGGCTGGCTGAACTTCTTCCACTTCGGCGGCAGCGGCAGCAATTTCGTAGCTGGACTGGTTGTTGTTGGCTTCCGGGCTGTCATCACGCAGACGCTGTACTTCGAAGTGCGGCGTTTCGAGGTGGTCGTTCGGCAAAATGATGATGCGCGCGCGGGTGCGCAGTTCGATCTTGGTGATCGAGTTGCGTTTTTCGTTGAGCAGGAACGCCGCGACCGGGATCGGCACCTGGGCACGAACTTCGGCAGTGCGGTCTTTCAGGGCTTCTTCTTCGATCAGGCGCAGGATGGCCAGCGACAATGACTCAACGTCACGGATGATGCCGGTACCGTTGCAGCGTGGGCAGACGATGCCGCTGCTTTCGCCCAGCGATGGACGCAGGCGCTGACGGGACATTTCCAGCAGGCCAAAGCGCGAGATGCGACCTACTTGTACGCGGGCGCGGTCGGCCTCAAGGCATTCGCGGACTTTTTCTTCCACGGCGCGCTGGTTCTTGGCAGGGGTCATGTCGATGAAGTCGATGACGATCAGGCCGCCGATGTCGCGCAGGCGCAACTGACGGGCGATCTCTTCAGCCGCTTCAAGGTTGGTTTGCAGTGCGGTTTCTTCGATATCGCTGCCTTTGGTGGCGCGCGCCGAGTTGATGTCGATAGACACCAGGGCTTCGGTCGGATCGATAACGATGGAGCCGCCGGACGGCAGTTCAACGACGCGCTGGAAAGCGGTCTCGATCTGGCTTTCGATCTGGAAGCGGTTGAACAGCGGAACGCTGTCTTCGTAGAGTTTGATTTTGCTGGCGTACTGCGGCATCACCTGACGGATGAAGGTCAGGGCTTCGTCCTGGGCTTCAACGCTGTCGATCAGTACTTCGCCGATGTCCTGGCGCAGGTAGTCGCGGATGGCGCGGATGATGACGTTGCTTTCCTGGTAGATCAGGAATGGAGCGGCGCGGTCCTGTGAGGCTTCCTTGATGGCAGTCCACAGTTGCAGCAGGTAGTCGAGGTCCCACTGCATTTCTTCGCTGCTGCGGCCAAGGCCAGCAGTGCGCACGATCAAGCCCATGTCGGCAGGAGCGATCAGGCCGTTCAGTGCTTCGCGCAGTTCGTTGCGTTCTTCGCCTTCGATGCGACGGGAAATACCGCCAGCGCGAGGGTTGTTAGGCATCAGAACCAGGTAGCGGCCAGCGAGGCTGATGAAGGTGGTCAGGGCGGCGCCCTTGTTGCCACGTTCTTCTTTCTCGACTTGCACGATGACTTCCTGGCCTTCGCTCAGGACGTCCTTGATGTTGACGCGACCTTCCGGGGCTTTCTTGAAGTATTCGCGGGAGATTTCTTTAAGGGGCAGGAAGCCGTGGCGCTCAGAGCCGAAATCGACAAAGGCAGCCTCAAGGCTGGGTTCGATGCGAGTAATACGGCCTTTGTAGATGTTGGCTTTCTTTTGCTCGCGGGCACCTGACTCAATGTCCAGGTCGTAGAGGCGTTGGCCATCTACCAGTGCAACGCGCAACTCTTCAGGTTGAGTTGCGTTAATCAGCATTCTTTTCATGTTGTACCGTCGGTTTCCGGGCTACCGGAAACGGCGTTCGGCACACACGACTTCTCATGGTCGGTGTCAGGTGCGTCAGGAGTAGTTGGCCACTCCAGTGTCCAGCGAGGTTCGACCAATGGGGGCGAAGTCGCGACTTACGCTTCCTGCTTGCTGTGGTGACTTAATAAGCACTCAGTCAGGAGGAGGAATCAACCAGCGGCTGTGGACGAGATGAAGCGTCTTGATAAAGCCTATTGCTACACAGTCCGGCGGTTGTGCATCTCCACCCTACACGTATCCTTGATAATTCGGGTGCTGCCGCGCGCAGAATCCGCAGCGGGTTGGCATTTACCGTGTTCTCCAAATGGGGAGTTCACGCATCATGGCTAATAAAGGCGATGTTTTCCGAAGCATTCGCTATCGAAATAACTCGAAGTTGACTGCACTTTGTGAACTGGCCGTGAATATCGGCGTAAAAGGCGAGTTTGCACTCTGCTTTCCAGGCTCGCTTCAGGCCTCATGTCACCTGCGCTCGTTACAACTCCAAGTGTTCCGTGTATAGCAAAAGCCCCGTAGGACGGCCTTCCGTCCTCGTGAAGAGCGTTGGTCAGGGTCGGTTATTCACCGTTATTCCGCTGTCCAGGCCGCTTTTGGCGGCGTTCGCGACTATAGCAGTAATGATTAAGTGCTTCAATTCCATAAAAAATTGTTATCATCCGCGGCATGACGACGACTACCCCCCCGACCCCCAGCGTCCAGCTGCTTGAGGTCACGCCGGAATATGCCGGCCAACGCATCGATAATTTCCTGCTTGCACGGCTCAAGGGTGTTCCCAAGACCTTGATTTACCGCATTTTGCGTAAAGGCGAAGTGCGCGTGAACAAGGGGCGGATCAAGCCTGAGTACAAGCTGCAGGCGGGCGATATTGTGCGCGTGCCGCCGGTTCGTGTGCCTGAGCGCGATGAGCCGGTGCCTGTTGCGCAAGGCCTGTTGCAGCGGCTCGAGGCGGCGATTGTCTACGAAGACAAGGCGCTGATCGTGTTGAACAAGCCTGCCGGTATCGCTGTACATGGCGGCAGCGGCCTGAACTTTGGTGTGATTGAAGCCTTTCGTCAGTTGCGTCCGGATGCCAAGGAGCTTGAGCTCGTGCATCGCCTGGACCGTGACACTTCCGGTCTGCTGATGATCGCGAAAAAGCGCAGCATGCTGCGTCACTTGCACGAAGCCCTGCGCGGTGACGGCGTCGACAAGCGTTACATGGCGCTGGTGCGTGGTCGCTGGGAAACGTCGGTCAAGCAGGTGCGTGCGCCGCTGATGAAGAGCAACCTGCGCTCCGGCGAGCGTATGGTTGAAGTGAACGACGAAGGTAAAGAGTCGGTCACGGTGTTCAAGGTACTGCGGCGTTTCGGTGATTTTGCCACCATGGTCGAGGCCAAGCCGATTACCGGGCGTACCCACCAGATTCGCGTGCACACGCTGCATGCGGGGCATTGCATCGCCGGTGACACCAAATATGGCGATGAAGATTTCTCAAAGGAAATTCGTGATCTGGGCGGCAAGCGCCTGTTCTTGCATGCCTACATGCTGACGGTGCCTCTGCCGGACGGTGGCGAACTGAAGTTGCAGGCTCCGGTAGATGATATATGGGCCAAAACAGTGGAGCGTCTGAGTGCCGAGTGAATACAAGCTGCTGATCTTTGATTGGGATGGCACGCTGGCCGATTCCGTTGGTCGGATTGTTACGGCGATGCGTGTGGCGGCCCAGCGCACGGGTCGTCCGGAGCGGGATGAGGAATCCATTCGCGGGATCATCGGCCTGGGTTTGCCGGAGGCTATTCTGACGCTGTATCCAGATATGGCTGAGTCTGAAATGGCGGTTTTCCGTCAGCATTACGCGGATGTCTATATCGCCATGGATGAGCAGCCTTCGCCGCTGTTTCCGGGTGTGGCTCAGACGCTTGCAGCGTTTCGGGCAGATGGGTATCTCATGGCTGTTGCCACGGGCAAGGCCCGGCGCGGGCTTGATCGGGTGCTGAAAGTGCATGGCTGGGAGCGTTTCTTCGATGTCACGCGAGCGGCAGATGAAACGGCTAGCAAGCCCAATCCGTTGATGTTGAATCAAATCCTCGAGCATTGCGGAGTGTCGCCGCGCGAAGCCTTGATGGTGGGGGATGCATCCTTTGATCTGCTGATGGCGCGCAATGCGGGCATTGACTCTGTTGCGGTGAGCTATGGTGCTCAGTCGGTGGAGCGTCTGCTTGAGTTCGAACCTCGGTTGGCAATCAATGAGTTTCCCGAATTGCGAACCTGGTTGGGTCGGCAGGTCAAATAAAGTCTTTGGTGGGGTAGAGCATGGTTGATCAATGGAAGGCGCCTGCTGAAGGTGAGCCGACAGTCGGTGATGACAAAAGCTGGAAGCTGCTGGAAAAGACGTTGCTGGCGGGTGTGCAGGAGCAGCGTCGTGCGCGTCGCTGGGGTATCTTTTTCAAGTCGCTGACCTTCTTGTATCTGATTGCGATGCTTTTTCTGTTTACGCCGCTGCTGGATATGGAGCGCAGTGCAACCAAGGGTGCTGGTTATACCGCGCTAATTGATGTGCAGGGCGTGATCGCCGATAAAGAAGCGGCCAGTGCTGATAACCTGATTACCAGCTTGCAGGCTGCGTTTGATGACCCTAAGGTCAAGGGCGTGATACTGCGCATCAATAGCCCTGGCGGCAGCCCAGTGCAGTCGGGCTATGTCTACGACGAAATACGCCGTCTGCGTGCTCTGCACCCTGATACCAAGGTGTATGCGGTGATTTCTGATCTGGGTGCATCGGGGGCTTACTACATTGCCAGTGCGGCCGACGAAATCTATGCCGATAAAGCCAGTCTGGTGGGTTCTATCGGTGTGACGGCGGCAGGTTTCGGATTTGTCGGGGCCATGGAAAAGCTGGGTGTTCAGCGTCGCGCCTACACCTCTGGCGATCACAAGGCGTTCCTCGATCCGTTTGAGCCGGAAAAACCGGATGAAACCAAGTTCTGGCAGGGTGTGCTGAACATTACTCACGATCAGTTCATTGCCAGCGTCAAGCAGGGGCGTGGCGATCGTTTGAAAGACAAGGATCATCCGGAGTTGTTCTCCGGTCTGGTCTGGACCGGTCAGCAAGCCCTGCCTTTGGGGCTGATCGATGGTCTGGGCAGTGCCAGCATGGTTGCGCGTGATGTGATCGGCGAGAAAGAACTGGTCGATTTCACTGTGCAAGAATCGGCATTCGACCGCTTCTCGAAAAAGCTGGGCGCCAGCGTCGCTTCGCAGTTGGCTATGTGGATGGGTTTTCAAGGTCCGACACTGCGCTGATTGTTAAGCTCAAAAAAAACCGGCCTGAATGGCCGGTTTTTTATGGCTGAAAACCAGCCCGTAGGAGCGAGCTCGCCTCGCGATCTTTTGATCTTCTAAATAGAGATCGCGAGGCAAGCTCGCTGCGGTGCAGTTGATCAGGGTATGGCGACGCCCTGCGCCAGCAGCATGTCAACAAGACGTATGAGTGGCAGGCCAACCAGGCTGGTGGCGTCATCGCCTTCGGTGCGTTGGAAGAGGCTCACACCCAGCCCTTCGGCTTTGAAGCTGCCAGCGCAGTCGTAAGGCTGTTCGGCGTGCAGGTAGCGCTCGATCTGCTCGGCGCTCAGGGTGCGCATGTGTACGGTAAACGGCACGCAATCGGTCTGATAGTGCCCGGTCTGGCTATTGAGCAGGGTCAAGCCGGTCAGAAAGCTCACGCTGGCCCCGCTGGCGTTCAGCAATTGCTGGCGTGCCTTGTCGAAAGTGTGGGGCTTGCCGATGATCTGATCATTGAGTACCGCCACTTGGTCGGAGCCGATAATCAGGTGTGCCGGGTGGCTGGCGGCCAGGGCCTGGGCCTTTTGCAGGGACAGGCGCTTGACCAGCTCAATGGCTGACTCGCCGGGGCGATGGCTTTCGTCGATGTCGGGGGAGCTGCAGATGAACGGCAGGCGCAGGCGCGACAGCAAATCGCGACGATAAACCGAGCTTGAAGCTAGTAATAGAGGTAACATGCGCGACTCCTGTAGGCGGCCCGGAATTCTAGCGAGAGTAACGGTTGTCGCACAGGCACAATTTCCTTTGACACGTGAGGGGGTCGTCCCTAGAATGCTGCGCCTATGTTGAATGACCCGATTCCATCTCACGTTGACCCGCGCAAATTAGCTGATCGCGGCACTACCCTTGAAGGTGAAGTGCAGCTGGCTGATTTGGAGAGACTCTGCGACCCGCTCGCCGACAATGTCGGTGTGGTCCAGGCTAAATTTGTTTTTGAGCGCGACGAGCGAAGATCTGTGGTAATCCACAGCTCCATCGACGTTGAGGTCAAAATGGTTTGCCAGCGTTGTCTTGAGCTGGTCACCCTGCCGATCCACAGCGAATGCAGTTACGCGGTGGTGAAGGAGGGTGCGAATACCCAGTCGTTACCGAAAGGTTATGACGTGCTGGAACTGGGCGAAGATCCTTTGGATCTGCAGTCATTGATGGAAGATGAGCTTCTGCTCGCCTTGCCTATCGTGCCTGCTCATCATCCGGAAGAATGCCAGCAGCCGGCGGGTCTCGATGAGCCCGAACCAGCCGAGGACGAGGTAACGCGGTCCAACCCGTTCAGTGTATTGGCGCAGTTAAAGCGTGACCCAAACGTTTAGGAGTTAATCAATTATGGCTGTTCAGCAGAACAAAAAATCCCGCTCTGCCCGTGACATGCGTCGTTCGCACGATGCTCTTTCGGCTAGCACTTTGTCTGTAGAAAAAACCACTGGTGAAGTTCACCTGCGTCACCACGTATCGCCAGAAGGCGTATACCGTGGTCGTAAAGTGATCGACAAGGGCGCTGACGAGTAATCACTTGTCCGTTCAGGTCATCGCGATCGACGCAATGGGCGGGGACTTCGGTCCCCGCAGCATTGTTCAGGCTTGCATTGCTTGCCTTTGTGCTACGCCCTCGCTGCATCTGACCCTGGTGGGTCAACCCTCCCTGCTTGAAGAATTGATCAATAGCCATTCGGCTGTGGATCGCTCGCGCCTGACCATTACCCCAGCTTCTGAAGTGATCTCCATGAGTGAGCGGCCTTCGCACGCGTTGCGCAGCAAGCCGGACTCCTCCATGCGGGTGGCGCTTGAATTGTTGCGTGATGGAAAGGTTCAGGCGTGTGTAAGTTCAGGCAATACCGGTGCGCTGATGGCGTTGTCCCGGCATGTGCTCAAGACCTTGCCTGGCATCGATCGGCCGGCGATGGTGGCGGCGGTGCCGACTCAGACCGGTTATTGCCAGATACTCGATCTGGGGGCGAACGTCGATTGCACGGCTGAGCAGTTGTTTCAGTTTGCGGTCATGGGCTCGGTGGCGGCGCAGGCATTGGGTATTGCTCGGCCTCGACTTGCCCTGCTCAATATCGGCACGGAAGACGTCAAGGGTAACCAGCAGGTCAAGGAAGCGGCTGCCTTGTTGCAGGCGGCATCCGGGTTGCACTACATCGGCTACGTTGAAGGTGATGGGGTGTATCGCGGTGAGGCGGATGTGGTGGTATGTGATGGATTTGTCGGCAATATATTGCTCAAATCCAGCGAGGGTCTGGCGACCATGATTTCCAATCGGCTTGAGGCTGTGTTCAAGCGCACGTTGTTCAGTCGCTTGATCGGTGTGCTGGCGTTGCCCTTGATGCGTCGTCTGCAGGCTGATCTGGCACCGGCCCGGCACAACGGAGCCAGCTTTTTGGGCTTGCAGGGCATTGTTATCAAGAGTCACGGTTCGGCAGGTGCTCAGGGCTTTCAAAGTGCGATAGAGCGCGCATTGATTGAAATCCATGAAGACCTGCCAAAACGTTTGCATGGACGTCTTGAAGGGTTGTT
The DNA here is from genome assembly GCF_025465935.1 of Pseudomonas sp. 7P_10.2_Bac1. Lineage (GTDB taxonomy): Bacteria > Pseudomonadota > Gammaproteobacteria > Pseudomonadales > Pseudomonadaceae > Aquipseudomonas. Next base: position 277,562 of record NZ_JANLNV010000082.1, read on the forward strand.
ACCGTAGGCGTTTTAGTGGGCGAGTACTTAAATGTGACCGCTCAGTCAAATCAGCCATCCAACTGTCAGTTTCTTGCGTCTGCCAATGCGCGACGTCAATTCACCGACGACAAGATCATTAGGGGCTTGTTACATGTCTACATCCCTCGCATTCGTCTTTCCAGGGCAGGGTTCGCAGTCCCTCGGCATGTTGGCCGAGCTGGGCGCGGCACATCCGCTGGTCCTGGAAACATTTAAAGAAGCGTCTGACGCTCTTGGGTATGACCTGTGGGCGTTGACCCAGGAAGGTCCTGCTGAACAACTCAATCAAACCGACATTACACAGCCTGCGATCCTGACTGCCTCTATCGCCTTGTGGCGTCTGTGGCTGGCTGAAGGTGGCAAGCGTCCAGACTTTGTTGCGGGTCACAGCCTGGGTGAGTACAGCGCGCTGGTCGCGGCGGGCTGCCTGAGCCTGGCTGATGCGGTAAAGCTGGTTGAGCGCCGTGGTCGCTTGATGCAGGAAGCCGTACCGGCCGGTCAGGGCGCCATGGCGGCGATTCTGGGCCTTGATGACGCGGTGGTTATCAAGGCATGTGCAGAGGCCGCGCAAGGCGAAGTGGTCAGCGCGGTGAATTTCAACTCGCCGGGCCAAGTGGTTATCGCCGGTGCCAAGGCGGCGGTTGAGCGTGCCATGGAGCTGTGCAAGGCGGCGGGTGCCAAGCGTGCCTTGCCGTTGCCCGTGAGCGTGCCTTCGCACTGCGAGCTGATGCGTCCGGCAGCCGAGCGTTTTGCGGAGTCGATCGAAGCGATCGACTGGCAAGCACCGCAAATCGAGCTGGTACAGAACGTCAGCGCAGCGGTTGCGCCGGACCTGGCCACCCTCAAGCGTGATTTGCTTGAGCAACTGTACAAGCCTGTACGTTGGGTTGAATCGGTTCAAACACTGGCGGCCAAAGGCCCGGTTGATTTGGTTGAGTGCGGCCCGGGCAAGGTCCTGGTCGGCATCAGCAAGCGTTGCGCCGACGGCGTGACAACTCACAATTTGAACACCCCGGATGCCTTCGCTGCCGCTCGCGCTGCGCTGGCCTGAATCTGAATTAGGAGAAGCCTGCATGAGCTTGCAAGGTAAAGTTGCACTGGTAACGGGCGCTAGCCGTGGCATTGGTCAGGCTATCGCGTTGGAGTTGGGTCGTCAGGGCGCCGTGGTTATCGGCACCGCGACTTCGGCTTCCGGAGCCGAGCGCATTGCTGCCACTCTGAAAGAGCACGGTGTTCAAGGCACGGGTCTGGAGCTCAACGTCACCAGCGATGAATCGGTTGCGGCGGTGTTGGCGAGCATCCAGGAGCAATTCGGTGCGCCGTCCATTTTGGTCAATAATGCCGGCATCACCCGCGATAACCTGATGATGCGCATGAAAGATGACGAGTGGCATGACGTTGTCGATACCAACCTGAACAGTCTGTTCCGCCTGTCCAAGGGCGTTTTGCGTGGTATGACCAAGGCCCGTTGGGGACGAATTATCAGTATTGGCTCGGTTGTGGGTGCCATGGGCAACGCAGGCCAAGTAAACTATGCCGCCGCCAAGGCAGGCCTTGAAGGTTTTAGCCGCGCATTGGCACGTGAAGTGGGCTCGCGCTCGATCACTGTCAACTCGGTAGCACCAGGGTTCATCGACACCGATATGACCCGTGAACTGCCAGAAGCACAGCGCGAAGCCTTGCTGACGCAGATTCCGCTGGGCCGTTTGGGGCAGGCACAAGAGATCGCGAACGTGGTCGCTTTCCTGGCTTCTGACGGTGCAGCCTACGTGACTGGGGCTACAATTCCGGTCAACGGCGGGATGTACATGAGTTAAATGTGACGGATTGCTTCAAAAAAATGTCATACGAGCTGTCTAAAATCCGTTATAAAGCTGCAACCTATTTATAGGTAGCCGGTTCTTGATGGGTGAGTACAAAGCTTTCAGTTGAAAAACCGAAAAGCCTTTCGATACACTTGCCCACTGGCCAGCTGCCTGAATTTGTCCATTAGGAGTGAAAACAAGGTATGAGCACCATCGAAGAACGCGTCAAGAAAATCGTTGCCGAGCAACTGGGCGTTAAAGAAGAAGAAGTGGTTAACACTGCTTCCTTCGTAGAAGACCTGGGTGCCGACTCCCTTGACACCGTTGAGCTTGTGATGGCTCTGGAAGAGGAATTCGAGACTGAGATTCCTGACGAAGAAGCTGAAAAGATCACTACTGTACAAGCCGCTATCGATTACGTTACTGCCCACCAGGCGTAATAGCTTGTAATCGCTGCGCGCTGTCATGGAAAAACCGCACTGCCGCTCTGGCGTGCGGTTTTTTCTTTAGGTGTGATGCAAAGTGTCGTCAATAGAATAAAGGAGAGTGCTGTGTCGCGTAGACGCGTCGTAGTCACCGGTATGGGGATGTTGTCGCCACTGGGGGCAGATGTACCAAGCACCTGGCAAGGCATTCTGGCAGGCCGAAGTGGCATTGGTCTGATCGAACACACGGATCTTTCTGCCTATTCCACCCGTTTTGGCGGCTCGGTACAGGGCTTTAACGTTGAGGATTACCTCTCTGTCAAAGAGGCCCGCAAACTAGACCTGTTTATTCAGTACGGTTTGGCAGCTGGCTTTCAGGCGGTGCGTAATGCCGGGCTTGAAGTCACTGATGCCAATCGAGAGCGTATTGGTGTGGCGATGGGGTCAGGTATTGGCGGTTTGACCAATATCGAAGAAACCAGCCGTACCTTGCATGATCAAGGCCCACGACGGATTTCCCCGTTTTTCGTGCCGGGCTCGATCATCAATATGATTTCCGGTTTTCTGTCTATCCATTTGGGTACACAGGGACCTAACTACGCGGTGTCGACGGCGTGTACCACGGGTACGCACTGCATCGGCATGGCGGCACGCAACATTGCGTACGGTGAAGCCGACGTGATGATTGCCGGTGGTGCCGAAATGGCAGCCTGCGGCCTGGGCATGGGCGGCTTTGGTGCCTCGCGTGCGCTATCGACTCGCAACGATGACCCGACGCGTGCCAGCCGTCCATGGGACAAAGGCCGTGATGGTTTTGTCCTGTCTGATGGTGCTGGTGCGTTGGTCCTCGAAGAGCTGGAGCACGCCAAGGCACGTGGCGCCACCATCTATGCCGAGTTGATCGGTTTTGGCATGAGCGGCGATGCGTTCCACATGACCTCGCCACCGGCTGACGGTGCGGGCGCTGCGCGTTGCATCACCAATGCCTTGCGCGATGCCAAGGTGAACGTGGACCAGGTGCAGTACATCAACGCCCACGGTACCTCGACGCCTGCTGGCGACCTGGCTGAAGTGCAGGCTATCAAGTCGGTGTTCGGCGATCATGCCTACAACCTGGCGGTGAGTTCCACCAAGTCCATGACCGGTCACTTGCTGGGTGCGGCGGGTGCGGTCGAAGCGATCTTCAGCGTCTTGGCTATCAACAGCCAGGTGGCGCCGCCGACCATCAACCTCGACGAGCCTGATGAAGGCTGCGATCTGGACTTTGTCGCGCACACGGCGCGCGAAATGCCGATCGATGTCGTGCTGTCCAACTCCTTTGGGTTTGGCGGCACCAACGGCTCGCTGGTGTTCCGCCGGTACGTCGACTGATGCAAAGCTGGGTTGACGGTCAGCCGGCGAACGCCCTGGCGTCGCTCAAGGACCGTGGGCTGGCCTACGGAGATGGTTTGTTTGAAACCATTGCCGTCCGGGCTGGCCAGCCGTTGCTGCTGGACCTGCACTTGCAGCGTCTGGCGCAAGGCTGCTCCCGGTTGGCGATTGCTGCGGATCACGCCCTGATCCGCAGCGAATTGCTGGCCTATGCGCACGCGATGGGCGAGGGCGTCCTCAAGTTCATCCTGACCCGCGGCGATAGCCTGCGTGGTTACAGCGCTTCTCCTGAGGCTCAGCCTCGACGAATTCTGCAAGCCAGTCCGGCTGCTGCCTACCCTCTGGCTTATGCATCAGAAGGGGTTCAGCTATTTGACTGCGCCACCCGTTTAGCCGAGCAGCCGCTGCTGGCGGGGCTCAAGCACCTCAATCGCCTTGAACAAGTGCTGGCGCGCGCTGAATGGCAAGACCCGGCCTACGCCGAGGGTTTGATGCGCGACACCTCTGGGCGGGTGATCGAAGGGGTATTCAGTAACCTGTTTTTAGTCTGCGACGGGGTCTTGGTCACCGCCGATCTGCAACGTTGCGGCGTGGCCGGGGTGATGCGTGCCGCCTTGCTGGCCCATGCCGAGCAGCACGCCATCCCGTGTCTGATCACAGACATTAGCCTGACGCAGTTGCAGCAGGCCGATGAGGTCTTCCTCTGCAACAGCGTGTATGGCATCTGGCCGGTGCGCGCGTTTGCAGAGCTTAGCTGGTCGGTAGGCCCGCTCACCCGTAAACTGCAAGGCATTGCTCGCACCCTATTGGATGTCTGATTCGTGAAACGTAAATTCTTGGTGCTGCTGGAGATGGGTCTGGTGCTGGCGGGCTTGCTGCTGGGCGCTAGCGCCTGGAAGCTCGATTCGGCGCTGGAACAGCCGCTTAACCTGACGCAAGAACGACTGCTCGACGTCCCGGCGGGCGCTACACCGACCGGCACGTTCAACCGGCTGGAAGCCGATAAGACGCTCACTGATGCGTTTTGGCTGCGATTGTACTGGCGCTTCAACTTGGCAGGTCAGCCCTTGCACAGTGGTGAATACCGCATGACACCGGGCATGACTGCTCAAGACCTGATTGGCCTGTGGCAGCGTGGGGAAGTGGTGCAATACAGCCTGACCCTCGTAGAGGGCTGGAAGTTTCGCCAGGTGCGTAGCGCTCTGGCCAAGCATGAAAAAATCGAGCAGACCCTGGCAGGGCTGAGCGACAGCGAAGTCATGGACAAGCTCGGTCACCCGGGTGAATTTCCCGAGGGTCGATTCTTTCCCGACACCTACCGCTTTGTTCGGGGCATGACCGATGTCCAATTACTTGAAAAGGCCTACGGCCGCTTGGAGAAAGTCCTGGCTCAGGAGTGGGAGCAGCGCGATCCGGACGTACCGTATGCCGATCCCTATAAAGCGCTGATCATGGCTTCGTTGATCGAAAAGGAGACCGGTGTGCCCCAAGAGCGCGGGCAAATTGCCGGGGTCTTTGTGCGTCGGATGAAAATCGGTATGCCGCTGCAAACCGACCCGACCGTGATCTACGGCCTGGGCGAACGCTATAACGGCAAGCTGACCCGCGCCCATTTACGCGAGCCGACGCCGTATAACACTTACACCATTCCTGGCTTGCCGCCGACACCGATTGCGATGGTCGGGCGCGAAGCGATTCATGCTGCCTTGCATCCGGTACCGGGTAGCAGCCTGTACTTTGTCGCCAAGGGCGATGGCAGCCACACGTTTTCTGACGATCTGGATGCGCACAACAACGCTGTGCGCGAATACCAAATCAAACGCCGGGCTGATTACCGCTCCAGCCCTGCACCGGCACCTGCCGCGCAACCGTCTGCAGAACCTGGCGCTGATCCGCAAGTGCCACCTGCACCGGTTCCAGCGCAAGAGCCAAGCCCGCAATGACACTGATTAAGGATAGCTGCCTGTGACTGGCCTGTTTATTACCCTGGAAGGCCCCGAAGGTGCGGGCAAGAGCACTAACCGCGAGTACCTGGCCGAGCGCCTGCGCGAGGCAGGCATCGATGTGGTGCTGACCCGCGAGCCGGGTGGCACGCCATTGGCCGAGCGCATTCGCGAGCTGCTGTTGACCCCAAGTGATGAAGCGATGTGTGCCGACACCGAGCTGCTGCTGGTGTTTGCCGCCCGTGCCCAGCATCTGGCTGAAGTCATTCGCCCTGCACTGACGCGGGGCGCGGTGGTGCTGTGTGACCGTTTTACCGATGCCACTTACGCCTATCAGGGCGGCGGTCGCGGCTTGTCGCAGGAGCGTATTGCCACGCTGGAAACCTTCGTTCAAGGCACCTTGCGTCCAGACCTGACGCTGGTCTTTGACCTGCCGATTGAAGTGGGCATGGCCCGCGCCAGCGCTCGTGGTCGGCTAGACCGTTTCGAGCAAGAGGGCCGTACCTTCTTTGATGCAGTGCGCAGAACTTATCTCAAGCGTGCCGAGGCAGCCCCCGAGCGCTATCGTCTGATCGATGCCGCGCAGTCGCTCGAGCATGTTCACGGGCAGCTCGATCGTTTGTTGCCGCACGTGCTGGATGTGTACCGTGGCTGAGGCTTATCCCTGGCAGGACAGCCTGTGGCAGCAACTGGCGGGACGTGCGCAGCATGCCCACGCGTATTTGCTGCACGGCCCGGCGGGCATCGGCAAGCGAGCGCTGGCTGAACGCTTGATGGCCCGCTTGTTGTGTCAGTCGCCGGCCGGGCTTGAAGCCTGCGGCCAGTGCAAAGCCTGTCTGTTGCTGGCGGCCGGCAGCCACCCGGACAACTACATTCTTGAGCCGGAAGAAGCTGACAAGCCGATCAAGGTCGACCAGGTGCGCGATCTGGTCAGCTTCGTGGTGCAGACCGCGCAGTTGGGCGGGCGCAAGGTGGTGTTGGTCGAGCCAGTCGAGGCGATGAACATCAACGCGGCCAACGCCCTGCTCAAAAGCCTTGAGGAACCGTCTGGTGACACCGTGCTGCTGTTGGTCAGTCATCAGTCGAGCCGTTTGTTGCCGACCATCCGCAGCCGCTGTGTACAACAAGCCTGCCCGTTGCCGAGCGAGGCGATGAGTCAAGAATGGCTGGCCAAGGCCTTGCCCGATTGCAGCGACGAAGAGCGGGCACAATTGCTGACGCTGGCAGCGGGCTCGCCACTGGCTGCCGTCAAGTTGCAGGCACAAGGTGTGCGTGAGCAGAGGGCGGCGGTTGTAGACGGCGTCAAGAAACTGCTCAAGCGCGAAGCCTCGGCCACTCAATTGGCAGAAGGCTGGAATGCCATCCCCTTGCTGTTGTTGTTTGACTGGTTCTGCGATTGGTCGAGCCTGATTTTGCGCTACCAGCTAACCGAAGACGAAACCGGGCTGGGGCTGGAAGACATGCGCAAAGTGGTGCAGTACCTGGCACAGAAAACCTCGCAGGACAAAGTCTTGGCTATCCAGGACTGGATCCTCGCCCAGCGCCAAAAGGTATTGGGCAAGGCCAACCTCAACCGTGTGTTGTTGCTTGAAGCATTACTGGTGCAATGGGCAAGCCTGCCCGGCCAGCGCTGATTTGATTGATTTGATGAGCAGGTAATTTTTGTATGTTGGTTGACTCCCATTGCCACCTTGATCGTCTCGACCTGAACGCTCACGACGGTTCACTCGACGCTGCGCTTGATGCTGCCCGTCAGCGGGGCGTCGGGCACTTTCTGTGCATTGGCGTGAGTGCCGACAACGCGGCGGATGTCAAAGCCTTGACCGAGCGTTATGCCGATGTGGATTGCTCGGTGGGTGTCCACCCGCTGGACGTTCAGCCCGGTGCGGCGCCTGCGCTGGACTGGTTGCTGAGCGAGCTGAATCACCCGCAGGTGGTCGCGATTGGCGAGACCGGCCTGGACTACCACTACGAGCCTGAAGCTGCCGAGTTGCAGCAGTTGTCGTTCCGGGTCCACCTGGAGGCCGCGCAACAGACCGGCAAACCCGTGGTTATCCACACCCGCGGTGCTCGCGCCGATACCCTGAACCTGCTGCGCGAAGCGGCGCTGCCCCAAGCCGGTGTCTTGCATTGCTTCACTGAAGATTGGGACATGGCCAAAGCTGCGTTGGACATGGGCTATTACATCTCGTTGTCGGGGATTGTGACCTTCCGCAATGCCGATGCCTTGCGCGATGTCGCCAGCAAGGTGCCAGCGGATCGCTTACTGGTTGAGACCGATTCGCCTTATCTAGCGCCGATCCCGCATCGTGGAAAGCCGAATCTGCCGCAATACGTGCGTGAAGTGGCTGAGTTTCTGGCTATGTTGCGCGGTGAGCCCTACGAGCGTTTCGCCGAGCAGACCACCGAAAACTTCAAGCGCCTGTTCCCACTGGCCCGCGTCAAAGCTTAAACCTGCCTTTGAAGGAGCGAGCTTTTGACTGTCTAAAAGATCGCGAGGCAAGCTCGCTACAAAGTAAAAGGCAAAAAAAACCCGGACTCTGGGGAATCCGGGTTAAGACCATTAGACGTAAAACAAAGGCACACATCCGGTGCTGCCTTCAATGCCGGCGTGGCACTTGGGGGGATGTAACGCCGACAGGTTAAGTATTGGTCAGCTTTGTTGAACGTCCAGTGATGCATTGATCGTTTTTTAAACAGATTTGGAATACTCGCAATTCGTTTGAGTGCGCTTTCTTTTGAAATGAATTGAGCTGTAAACATCGAACGGTAGGATGGTCCGTGCAATTTATCGTGACTAATGCATAATACTCCGCTTCCATTTTGACCCCTACAGACCTTTTCTTATGCACAAAGAACCCCGTAAGGTCCGTGAGTTTCGTCGCCGCGAGCAAGAAATTCTCGACACCGCGCTCAAGCTGTTCCTCGAACAAGGTGAAGACAGTGTCACCGTCGAGATGATTGCTGATGCCGTGGGTATTGGCAAAGGCACGATCTACAAGCACTTCAAGTCCAAGGCCGAGATCTATCTGCGGCTAATGCTCGACTACGAGCGCGACTTGAACACGTTGCTGCACTCCGCAGATGTGGATAAAGACAAAGAGGCGCTGTCGAGGGCCTACTTTGAATTCCGCATGCGCGACCCTCAGCGCTATCGGCTGTTCGATCGCCTGGAAGAAAAGGTCGTCAAAGGCAATCAGGTACCTGAGCTGGTTGAAGAGTTGCACAAGATCCGCGCGTCCAACTTTGAACACCTGACCCTGCTGATCAAAGGCCGGATCAGCGAAGGCAAGCTCGAAGACGTCCCGCCTTACTTCCACTATTGCGCCGCCTGGGCGTTGGTGCACGGTGCCGTGGCCCTGTATCACTCGCCGTTCTGGAGCAATGTGCTGGAAGATCAGGAAGGCTTTTTCCAGTTCCTGATGGACATCGGCGTGCGCATGGGCAACAAACGCAAGCGCGATACGGACACGCCAGCGGTCGAGTAAATTCCTGTCATGGCCGAAGGTCTTGGGGCCTATACTCGGTTTGGGTTGTGCCAGAGCGTGATGAATCATCCTGTTCTGGCACGGCCGATAATCCCCGCGCCGGAGTGATTCATGATTGTTGACCGCCAAGGCAGACGCTTTCGCAATTTGCGTATCAGTCTGACCTCTGCATGTAACTACGCCTGCACTTACTGCGTGCCGAATGGCAAGCGGCTGGTGGCGGCGCAGGATGAGCTGTCAGCCGAAGCCATGGTGCGCGGGGTGGCTTACCTCATCGAAGCTGCCGGGATTGAACGCTTGCGCATCACCGGTGGTGAACCGCTGGTCAGCCCCAAGCTGGAAACCTTTATACGTGAGGTCGGCCAACTGGGCTTGAGCGATATCAGCCTGACCACGAATGGCCAACTGCTTGCGCGTAAGTTGCCACTGTTGCACGAGGCGGGCATTCGCCGGCTAAACGTTTCTCTGGACACCCTGGACCCTGCGGCCTTTCGCAGTATTGCCCGCGGCGGCGATTTGCCGACGGTGCTCGACGGAATGCGGCAAGCCCGTGCCGCCGGGATGAAAATCAAGGTCAACATGGTGCCGCTGCGCGGGCAAAATTTCGATCAAATCATGCCGTTGCTGGATTACTGCCTTGAGCACGGCTACGAACTGCGATTTATCGAGTTGATGCGGATGGGGCATCTGGCCAGTGACGGTAACGGCTTCTTGCAGCAGTTTGTCAGCCTGCAACAGCTATTGGCATTGATCGGTGAACGCTACAACTATCTGCAGGCCGATGCCCCAATAGATGCCACTGCGGTGCGTTATCACATCCCTGATCGCGGCTATTTTGGCGTCATTGCCAACGAAAGTGTGCCTTTTTGCCGAACATGCTCGCGTTTGCGACTGTCCTCGACGGGATGGCTGCATGGCTGTTTGTCTTCAAGCAATCGCCACTATGTGGGCGACCTGCTGAACAAACCGCGGCACGAAGCCTTGCCAGCCTTGCAGGGGCTGTTGATCAAAGCCCTGGCAGATAAACAGGACATCGCATTCTCGGGTGGTGCCACGGTCATGAAAATTATCGGCGGCTAATGAGCCTCACTCGGATGCGGGTCAAACTGGCGCGCAAACTGCATTACGCGACTATTCGCCGGATTCCTGTCGCCGGCCATCGGGAGAATAGAATGCGTAGTCTGTGTGGGGCGCTGGCTTTTCTGGCGTTGAGCGGCTGTATGACGGTCAGCGATATGGGCGAGGGCGTGCGCTATCAGATGAGCGACGCCGGGTTGCTCGATCACAGCAACACCCGTCGCAGCAACTCACTGCGCATTCAGCCAGATTCCTTCATCTATATTGCCCAAGGGGCCTTTGCGCCGATCGGCGATCCTTATGTACGCCCTAACGTGGTGGCCGAAGAAGCCTTCAATGGGTTCGTTGAATACTTTCCGATGGTACGCCGGGCCAAAGCGCCCGAGGGGCTGGATGCGGCAATGGCTGAGGCCCGCGGTTTTGGCGCGCACTACCTGCTGTACACGCGTTTTGCCCGCGCCGACGACCGTATTGGCAACAGCGATGAATGGCTCGACCAAGAAGAAATCAGCCGCCTGGGCGTCGACAGTGGCGTGATCCAGGTCATGTTGATTGAAACCAGTACTCAGTACCTGATCGATACCGCGACCATCCGCAGCCGTGGCGGTTTGCTGACGTTTCACAACAACAAGCCCGAAGACCTGATTGGTCCGCCGCTGGCGAAGTACGCGCGCAGCTTGATAGGCTTGAGCGATCAATAAGTTCAGGAGAGCAGCATGAGTGAGCCGGTAGACGTCAGTAACCTGTTGGCGCAAATCCCCAAGGCCGACAAGGGGCTACCGCCGGTTCACCTGTGGGACACGGCGTTCTGTGGCGATATCGACATGCGTATCGCCCGTGACGGCACCTGGTATTACATGGGGACGCCGATTGGACGCAAGCCAATGGTCAAGCTGTTCTCGACCATTATTCGCCGTGATGGCGATGACTACTTTCTGATCACGCCCGCGGAAAAGGTCGGCATCACTGTCGATGATGCGCCGTTTGTCGCGGTTACCCTGGAAGTAGAAGGGCAGGGCGAGCAGCAAGTGCTGCGCTTTACCACCAACGTGGATGAGCTGATCACAGCAGACAAAGAACATCCGTTGCGCATCGAGATCGACCCCGAGACTCAGGAGCCGGCGCCATACCTGCTGGTGCGGCGTAACCTGGAAGCGCTGATCCATCGTAACGTGCTCTACCAACTGATCGAGCTGGCCGTGTCACGCACCCTCGACGGCCAGAACTGGCTGGGTGTGTGGAGCAGCGGCGAATTCTTCGTCATCGGCCCAGAGCCGGACTAAACCCCATCCCCCCGTAGGAGCTCGCCTCGCGATCTTTTAAAGGATCAAAAGATCGCGAGGGAAGGGGGAGGTGGTTAGGCCTTCAGTGTTTTCATGTCGATCACAAAGCGATATTTAACGTCGCCTTTCACCACGCGCTCGAAAGCATCGTTGATGTTTTTGATGTCGAGCATTTCGATGTCGCAGGTGATGCCATTGGCAGCACTGAAGTCGAGCATTTCCTGGGTTTCAGCAATGCCGCCGATCAACGAGCCAGCCAGTACGCGGCGTTTGAACACCAGGTTGAACGCATCCAGCGCCGGATCAACCGGCTCAATCAGGCCCACCAGAATGTGCACGCCGTCAAAACGCAGGGTCTCGAGGTAGGGGTTCAGGTCGTGAGGCACCGGAATGGTGTCCAGCAGGAAGTCGAAGCGGTCAGCAGCGGCTTTCATCTGCTCAGGGTCGGTGGACACGATCACGTGGTCGGCACCTTGCTTGTAGGCCTCTTCTGCCTTGGCAGCCGAACGGGTGAACAGCGTTACTTCCGCGCCCATGGCCTTGGCGAACTTGATGCCCATGTGGCCCAGGCCGCCCATGCCCAAAACGCCGACTTTATCGCCTGCTTCTACGCCGTAGTGTTGCAGCGGGGAGTAGGTGGTGATACCGGCGCACAGCAATGGAGCTGCGCTGGCTGGGTCGAGGTTTTCAGGAATGCGCACGACAAAGTGCTCGCTGACCACGATGCTGTCCGAATAGCCGCCCATGGTGTTGGTGCCGTCGACCCGGTCTGGCGTGCAGTAGGTCATGGTCGCGCCTTCCAGACAGTATTGCTCCAGGTCTTCTTTGCAGGCCGAGCACTCGCGGCACGAGTCAACCATGCAGCCAACACCGACCAGATCGCCGACTTTGTGCTTAGTGACTTTTTCGCCAACAGCAGTGACTTTGCCGACGATTTCGTGGCCTGGCATTACTGGATAAACGGCAAAGCCCCAGTCGTTGCGTGCCTGGTGGATGTCAGAGTGACAAACGCCGCAGTACAGCACTTCGATGGCTACGTCGTCCGGGCGCGGTGCGCGGCGGTTGAACTGCATCGGAGCCAGTGGCGCAGAAGGCGTTTGAGCCGCATAACCGATGGCATTGTAAGTGACGTTAGACATGAGGAACCTCGAATAGCGTTAACAGTGAACAGGGCGCAATTCTGCGCCCGCAGACCGTGTAGGACTATGACGATTCCTACGCCTGTCATGCCTATTCGTCCGAAGTCGCGGAGCAACTGTCGCTTTATTAATCAATTCTGCGAAGATGCGCCGATCCCTTATTGCTGCGAAATATCTTCATGTTTTTGACGCGTCACCGCGATGAGAACGCCACACTGGTGTCACTTATCAAACCACTGGCCACCCGTTTGGGCTTCGTTGATACCTTGATGCCTGAAGTGCGTGTGGTGTCTGCGTGCAATACCGTTTCCCGGATGCCACAGATTTATGAGCCGAGCCTGATGGTGATCGCCCAGGGCAGCAAGGTGGCCTATCTGGGGGCGCGCACCATGGAGTACGGAGCCGGGCATTATCTGGTGCAGGCCTTGTCGGTGCCCTTTGAGTGCGAAACCTTTGCTTCCCAAGATATGCCGCTGCTGGGGGTTTCCATCAGCATCGATCGGGCAGTGCTGGGGGAGTTGGTGCTGGCCATGGGACTGGACCCTGAACGCAGTGTGGCCCAGACCCCGGAGTCTATGACCTCGGCGGTGCTGGATGACGAAATGCGCCAGTCGGTTGAGCGTTTGTTGCGGTGTCTGCATGACCCGCTGGAATGCCGAATCATGGGGCGCGCACGATTGCGCGAAGTGCTGTTCGCTGCCTTGCGTGGGCCGCAGGCCAGCGTGTTGCGGGCGCTGGTTGAGCAGCAGGGGCAGTTTGCACGGGTGGCGGCATCGTTGACGCATCTGCACGAGCACTTTGCCGAGCCGCTGAATGTCGAGACCTTGGCCCGTTGCGCGAACATGAGCGCGTCGACCTTCCATGAGCACTTCAAGCGCAGCACGTTGTTGTCGCCGGTGCAGTACCTCAAGCGTCTGCGGCTGCTGCGGGCTCAGCAATTGCTGTTGAGTGACGAGGGGTTGGGTGTGGCGCAAGTAGCCGAGCGGGTGGGTTACCAGAGCACTTCGCAATTCAGTCGCGAGTACAAACGCTATTTTGAACGCAGCCCGGGGTGTGAAAGCTCGGTGTGCTGACTGCCTGGACTCTGTAGGAGCCAGCTTGCCCCGCGATCTTTTCAGCGTTCAAAAGATCGCGAGACAAGCTCACTCGCTTGGACTTACATGTTCGGGTAAGTCGGACCGCCAGCACCTTCCGGGGTTACCCAAGTGATGTTCTGCGACGGATCTTTAATGTCGCAGGTTTTGCAGTGAACGCAGTTTTGCGCGTTGATCTGGAAACGCTTCTCGCCGCTTTCCTGGGTAATCACTTCATACACACCGGCCGGGCAGTAACGCTGGGCAGGCTCGTCGTAGAGCGGCAGGTTAACGTTGATCGGAATGCTCGCATCACGCAGCTTGAGGTGGCACGGCTGTTCTTCTTCGTGGTTGGTGCTGGACAGGAATACCGAGCTGAGTTTGTCGAAGCTGAGTTTGCCGTCCGGCTTCGGGTAGTCGATCTTCTTGCAGTCTTTGGCCAGCTTCAGGCAAGCGTAGTCTGGCTTGGTGTCGTGCAGGGTGAACGGCAGTTTGCCGCCGAAGATGTTCTGATCGATCCAGTTGAAGCCGCCACCCACGATTGGGCCAAACTTGTGCAGGGCCGCGCCGAAGTTACGGCTGGCGAACAGCTCTTCATGCAACCAGCTGTTCTTGAAGGCATCAACGTACGTGTTGAGTGCGTCGCCGCCCTCGGAACCCGCCAGCAGCGAGTCCGCCACGGCATCAGCGGCCAGCATGCCGGACTTCATCGCCGTGTGGCTGCCTTTGATCTTGGAGAAGTTCAGCGTGCCCAGGTCGCAACCAATCAGTGCACCACCGTTGAAGATCATTTTTGGCAGCGAGTTCAGGCCGCCCTTACAGATGGCTCGGGCACCGTAGCTGATGCGCTTGCCGCCTTCCAGGTACTGCTTGAGAACCGGGTGATGCTTGAGGCGCTGAAACTCGTCGAACGGCGACAGGAATGTATTGGTGTATGACAGATCGACGATCAAGCCAACCACAACCTGGTTGTTTTCCAGGTGATAAAGGAAGGAGCCGCCGGTGTTTTCACTGCTGGTGACGTCCAGTGGCCAACCTGCGGTGTGCACGACCAGGCCGGGCTGATGCTTGGCCGGCTCGATTTCCCAGATTTCTTTCAGGCCGATGCCGTAGTGTTGGCTGTCAGCATCGCTGTCGAGTTTGAAGCGTTCGATCAGTTGCTTGCCCAAATGGCCGCGACAGCCTTCTGCGAACAAGGTGTACTTGCCGCGCAGTTCCATGCCGGGGGTGTACAGGCCTTCTTTTGGGTTGCCTTCGCGGTCAACGCCCAGATCACCGGTGATGATCCCGCGAACCACGTTGTTTTCGTCGAACAGGACTTCCTGGGCCGCGAAGCCGGGGTAGATTTCTACGCCCAGGTTCTCTGCCTGCTGTGCCAGCCAACGGCACAGGTTACCCAGGGAAATGATGTAGTTGCCTTCGTTGTGCATGGTTTTAGGCACAAAAAAGTCAGGTACTTTTGTCGCAGCGCTGTCACTGCGCAGTACATAAATGTCATCGCGGGTCACTGGTGTATTCAGCGGTGCGCCGAGTTCTTTCCAGTCAGGGAACAGTTCGTTCAGGGCGCGAGGTTCAAATACCGCACCAGACAGGATATGAGCGCCGACTTCGGAGCCTTTTTCAACCACGCAGACGCTGATTTCTTTACCGGCTTCGGCGGCCTTCTGCTT
Organism: Pseudomonas sp. 7P_10.2_Bac1; assembly: GCF_025465935.1. Classification (GTDB taxonomy): domain Bacteria; phylum Pseudomonadota; class Gammaproteobacteria; order Pseudomonadales; family Pseudomonadaceae; genus Aquipseudomonas. Next base: position 292,857 of record NZ_JANLNV010000082.1, read on the forward strand.
TAGACGGCAGGCGGCGGACAGACCGGCAGGGCCGGCGCCGACGATGACCACGTCGAATTCCATGTATTCGCGTTCCACAGGCTATCTCCTACTCAAGGCTCTACGGTTTTTTCTAATTGGAGGTTTGGCGTTTCATCCATTATTCCCTCGCCTGGCGGGCGAAGAGGCAATGGATGATGCGCCGCTCTCTCTATGGGCGCGCATTATATCTACACCACTAGCAGCGTCCAATACAAACGTTTGTTTGAAATCGCTGCAAGCCAGACAAATCAATGACACGCGGCTCTAAAGTGGCCGATTTGCTGTATTGACCGCAAATGGTGTTCCGGTCAAGATACGGGCGGTTTTGCGCTCGCCGTAGGCTGATCGTTGGTTTCAAGAGCACCTCTAAAGACAGGGCACAGGCACGAGCCTGTCGGAGCCTGACATTTTTTGAGCGGAGTTTACACGTCCTTTTCGAGTATGACTTGGTAGTCACACCTGACAGACGGTCGCAGGGAAGATTTGGGCACTCGTCATTCTTTTTATAAAGAAGGGCACGGCAACGATCTTTGGAGGTGCCCTTGTGCTGATGAACTACAACCGCCAGGTTCGCCTAGGCGACTTTCTTTTCACCGGAGAGTAACGAGGAATCCATGAAGGTTCTTGTAGCTGTCAAACGAGTGGTCGATTACAACGTTAAAGTTCGCGTCAAGGCGGACAACTCCGGCGTTGACCTCGCCAACGTCAAGATGTCGATGAACCCCTTCTGCGAAATCGCCGTGGAAGAAGCCGTACGCCTGAAGGAAAAAGGTGTTGCGACTGAAATCGTCGTCGTCTCAATCGGCCCGACTACCGCTCAAGAGCAACTGCGCACCGCGCTGGCTCTGGGTGCCGATCGCGCCATCCTCGTCGAATCTGCCGAAGACCTGACCTCGCTGGCCGTGGCCAAGCTGCTCAAGGCTGTGGTCGACAAGGAACAGCCTCAGCTGGTGATCCTGGGTAAACAGGCTATCGACAGCGACAACAACCAAACGGGCCAGATGCTGGCTGCACTGACTGGTTACGGTCAGGGTACCTTCGCTTCGAAAGTCGAAGTGTCGGGCGACAAGGTTGCTGTGACCCGCGAAATCGACGGCGGCGCGCAAACTGTTTCGCTGAGCCTGCCGGCCATCGTCACCACCGATCTGCGTTTGAACGAGCCGCGTTATGCGTCCCTGCCAAACATCATGAAGGCCAAGAAGAAGCCGCTTGAAGTGCTGACGCCAGACGCGTTGGGCGTTTCTACCGCTTCGACCAACAAAACCGTGAAAGTTGAAGCGCCAGCTGCACGCAGCGCGGGCATCAAGGTCAAGTCGGTGGCTGAACTGGTCGAGAAACTGAAAAACGAAGCGAAGGTAATCTAACAATGACTATCTTGGTAATCGCAGAACACGACGGCAAAGTACTGGCTCCGGCCACTCTGAACACCGTAGCCGCCGCTGCCAAAATCGGTGGCGATATCAACGTCCTGGTTGCCGGCCACACCATTGGCGCCGTCGCTGAAGCCGCCGCGAAAATCGCTGGCGTGGCTAAAGTGCTGGTAGCCGACAACGCTGCCTACGCGCATCAACTGCCAGAAAACGTTGCTCCGCTGGTCGCCGAGTTGGGTGCTGGCTACAGCCACATCCTGGCTGCCGCGACCTCCAACGGCAAAAACATTCTGCCGCGCGTTGCTGCCCAACTGGACGTTGATCAGATCTCCGAGATCGTTTCGGTTGTCAGTGCTGACACCTTTACCCGCCCAATCTACGCCGGTAACGCCATCGCAACCGTGCAGTCGACTGCGCCAGTCAAAGTGATCACCGTGCGTGCTACCGGTTTCGACCCGGTTGCTGCTGAAGGTGGTTCGGCTGCCGTTGAGGCCGTCAACGCAGTTCACGATGCAGGTACTTCGTCGTTCGTCAGCGAAGAACTGGCCAAATCGGACCGTCCTGAGCTGACCGCTGCCAAAGTCGTCATTTCTGGCGGTCGCGGCATGCAAAACGGTGACAACTTCAAACACCTGTACGCACTGGCCGACAAGCTGGGTGCTGCTGTAGGCGCTTCGCGTGCTGCGGTTGACGCAGGTTTTGTACCGAACGACATGCAGGTCGGCCAGACCGGCAAAATCGTTGCGCCACAGCTGTACATCGCCGTCGGTATCTCCGGTGCGATCCAGCACTTGGCCGGTATGAAAGACTCCAAAGTGATTGTTGCAATCAACAAGGACGAAGAAGCGCCGATCTTCCAGGTAGCCGATTACGGTCTGGTTGCGGACTTGTTCGAAGCAGTCCCAGAGCTGGAGAAACTGGTTTAATCCAGTCGCTTCACTTATAAAGAGCCCGGTTGTCCGGGCTGTCAGGAAGGGCAGGGCACACGCTCAGCTTTCTCTTGGTAGCCTGAATGACCGGGTTTTTTTATGTGTTTGAATAATGCGGATGGAGCGTATGAATATGGATGTGCGGCAGGTAAGCAGATTGTTATTGGGCTTGGCATTGCTCCCTTTGCTGTCAGAGGCTGCGGGCAAATGCGAGCGCCTGATCGTGACCGGCAGCCCAGATGCCCCACCGTATTTGTGGCGTGATCCCGCCAATCCAACACATTTGATCGGCGCCAGTGCCGACCTGCTGCAACAGGCTGCCGACGCGCTGGGTATCAAGGTAGACGTGCTGTACGCCGGCAAGCGTTCCCAAGCTCAGGATGAAGTGCGCACTGGGCGCATGGACATGCTGCTCGACGCGCCACTGACCCTGGCCGGGTTGAACTCGCTTGATTACATCCATCCGCCCCTGGTGCGTAATGACTATCTGGTGTGGACGCGCAAGGATTCACCCTTGAGCTACGAAACCCCTGCTGATTTGCACGGGCATACCGGCGCGGTCTCGGAAAAGGCCCGCTTGACCGAATCCTTCGAGGCCTTCGCTCAGCGTCAGTTGACCCTCAAGCCTCAGACCAACCTGACCCAGGCGTTTCAAAAGCTGTTGCTGGGCCAAGTGGAGTACGTATTGGCCGGTCGTTACGCGGGCATGGCAACGGCCCAAACCCTGGGCATTGCCGATGACTTGCTGGCACATCCGCAGCCGATTGATCAGCCGGGGTTGTTTTTGGCGATCTCCCATGACTCGGCCTGCAATGATCCCTGGTTACGCGGACAGCTCGCCAAAAAGATGACAGAATTGCCCGCCTCCGGCCTGGCCGAGGCCGCCTTGCAACGCAATCTGGAGCGGTGGAAGTCGCAACTGCAGCAACCGCCCAGCGTCCCAAAACAGTAGGAATTTTTAGTGACGATTCGACCTCTTTTCGCAGCCCTGGCTGTTCTGGCTCTGGCGGGGTGTGCGAACGACCCTGCACCGAATCAACAATTACGTTTGAGTGAGCAAGCCGTGGAGCAAGCCAGGGCGGTCGGCGCGAGCGCCGATGACATGCCTGAACTCAAGCAGGCTGAAGACAAACTGGCCCAGGCCCGGGCCGACATGGTTGAAGAGTCCTACAAAGACGCACGCCTCCAGGCAGAGCAAGCTGAGCTTGATGCTCGCTTGGCCGAGGCGCGCGTTCTGACGCAAAAAAGCCAGGAACAACTGAACGTGCTCAACACCCGCATCACCCGCTTGCGCAAACAACTGGCGGAGGCCCAATGAGTTTCAAGTCCGGTGTTTTCAGCTGCGCAATGTTGTTTGGCGGCCTCAGTCTGGGCGGTTGTGCCGGGCATCACGGCAGCGATCAGGCCTTGCAGCAGGCCAACAGCGATTTTCAGGCCGTAAAGGAAGACAGCAATGTTTTGCGTATTGCGCCAAAAGACGTGATTCGCGCGGGGGAGTCGCTGGCACGTGCCGACCGTTTGTCCAGCTACTGGGGCAGTGGCGAGGACGTGGAACACTACGCCTATCTGAGCCAGCGCTACAGCGAGATTGCCCGTGAACACACCCAGAAAGTCCTCAATGAAGAGCGTGCGGCCAAGCTCGAGCTGGAGCGTCAGCGCTTGCAACTGGCATTGCGCGAAGCCAAGTTGCTGAGTGTTCAGCAGCAAGGCAAATGGCTGGAAGAACAGATCATCAGCCTGGCAACCACTCAAACTGACCGGGGGCTGGTCATGACCCTGGGCGACGTGTTGTTTGATACCGGCGAAGCGGACCTGAAAAACTCGGCAAACCGCACGGTCCTCAAACTGGTGCAGTTTCTGCAACTCAACCCCAAGCGAATCGTGCGCATTGAGGGGTACACCGACAACACCGGCGGTACAGAAGACAACCTGACCCTGTCGCTGGCGCGGGCCCAGACCGTTGCCGATGTGCTGGTCGACCTAGGAATCGACGAAAAGCGCATCCAGGTGACGGGCTATGGCGAACAGTACCCGGTTGATGTGAACGCCACGGAGCGGGGCCGGGCGCAGAATCGCCGGGTTGAGATCGTCTTCTCTGACGAAAAAGGCCAGTTGGGCGCCGCTCGCTAAGCTCAACACCATCTTGTGGGAGCGAGCTTGCCTCGCGATCTTTTCAACGATCAAAAGATCGCGGGGCAAGCTCGCTCCTACAGGT
>NZ_JANLNV010000061.1 GCF_025465935.1 Pseudomonas sp. 7P_10.2_Bac1
AACGACCAAATCAAAAGATCGCAGCCTACGGCAGCTTGGTAGCAGCTCGTGAGGTTTTTGATCTAGCTTGTGATCTGGCTTGTGATCTTGATGTTAAAGGCCCCATTAAACCCTGCTGGCCGAGCGCAGGTTTTGCGTAGTGGGTAACCCGGCAGGACGCCGGGTTAGCCGCGACACGGCCAGGGATGGCCGATCGCGGCGGGCCCACGGAGCAAGGCCTGTGGCGAGGGTATGCCGAGCCACAGCGAGGCACCGAGGGGTTGGGGCAAGAGCGTTTTGGTTACTTTGCCGCTTTTGCAAAGTGACACGCCGTAAGGGCGTAACGCAAAGTGGCCGTTATACATCGAATGGATATGTACGTATTAATTCAGCCGTGGTCCCACCGTACATATCCCTCACCTACACAACAGCCCCCCCTCAATACCCGCGTTCGAAATCCACTTCCCCACGTATCGGCTCACCCGCCTGATAGGCCCGCAAGTTGTCGATAAACAGTTGCACCATCATCGGCGGTGACGTCGGAGCAGAGCTGTGGCCGGTCAGAAGCAAACCCCAGGCGGTCCAGAACGGGTGTTTGGCCGGCAATGGCTCCTGCCGGCAGACGTCAATGATGGCCCCTGCCAGGTGCCCCAGACGCAGCGCTTCAACCAGATCGGCATCCACCACCGCAACACCCCGCCCGGCATTGATGAAGACGGCGTTGGGGTTGAACAGGGCAAACAGTTTGGCATCGTACAGGTCGTGGGTTTGCGGGGTGTTGGGCAACAGGTTGATCACGTAGTCCATCTGTGTGACCAGACGCGGCAAATCACTCAAGGTCCCAACTTCGGTAAACGGGGCCTGTTCCCGAGCACTGCTGGCAATGGCGTACAGCTCAACCCCGAACGGTTGCAGAAACTGCGCCACGGTCTGGCCGATGTCACCTGCCCCGACGATCAATACCTTGCGCCCCACCAGGCTCTGGCCCGTGCGGTTGTCCCATTTGCGCTCGACCTGGCTGACCAGGCGCGCCATGACTTCGCGCTCGTGACCGAGCATGTAGGTCAACACGTATTCAGCCATGACCTGGCCAAAAATACCCACCGCGCGGCTCAGCCGATAGTCACGCCCCAACCCGTCGGCCAGTAATGGTGTGATACCAGCCCAGGTCGATTGCAGCCACTGAGGCTTATGCCCTTGGCGCAACAAGGTGGCCATGAGGTCCGGCTGCCCAAGCCATACCGGGCAATCCGCCGCCAACTTGGCCAGTTGCGCCGAGTCGCCGCTGGTGTGCACTTGCAGTTCAGGGGCTGCCTGTTGCAAAAGTCGGGCGTACAGCGAGTAATCTTGCTCGGCAATCAGGACGCGCATGCTTCTAACCTTATTAACACCACTGCCAGCAGCCAGCGCCCAGGCTTGTCCCTGGGGTTGGGCCACCGTCAATCAAATTGAGTCTGTTGTGAACCTGCGCCCGACATCGGGCACCAGGCGTTGCACTTAAACCGGGTCGTTACGACGCAGCAGTTCTTCGGGCAAATGCTCGATGTACTCGTCTTCGGCAGGCGGCATTTGCAGGTGAAAGCCCTGATTCTCAAGGTTTTCCAGGACTTTGCTGATGTCTTCCCGCGCCAGCTTGCGCTCGGGGGTCAGCACCAGGTCAAAGGCGTGCTGTGGCTTGCCGAAGCCGGCCAGCAGGGTTTCAGGCACGCGCTCCAGGGCTTCGGCCTTCAGCACATAAAGGTACATTTCGTTGCGTTTTGGGCTGCGGTAGATCGAGCAAATATGTTTCAAGACGGTTCTCCAGCATCAGCCAGGCAATCCAGCAGCGCCTGGCCCATCAATTCACGGCGCCAGCCGCGCAGTGAATCGGGCAAATGATAAGGCCCCTCGGGGTAGCCGCTTTTGAGCAAGGCTTCGAGGGTTTTCTTGCGCAGCATCAGTTCCGGCGCAATATTCAGGCGCTCGGCCTCGGCCTGGCCAATAGCGCGCAAGCGCTTGACCAATGCAGCCGCTTCAACCGGCAACGGCTCTGGCACAGCGGGCGGCCATTGGTCCGGGCCCAGGCTGCTGGCACGCTTGATCAGCTCCAGCAAAAACTCGCCATCCTGACGCACGGTGCGCGGGTGCATGTCTTCAATGCGCGCCAACGTCACCAGGTTGTCCGGCTGGGTTTTAGCCAATGGCCACAGTGCATGCTCACGCACCACACGGTTGCGCGGCAGGTCGCGGGCGCGGGCCTCAAGCTCACGCCAGGCACACACCTCACGCAAGACCGCAAGTTGCTGACGAGAGAGTTTCCAGGCCAGCTTGGCTTCGCGGTAAACCTCGTACGGATCAACCTCACGGCGCAAATTGGTCACCAGTTCGGCGCCGTCCTCCAGCACCCAGCTGTACTTTTCATCCGACAGGCGCGGACGCAACTGCACATACACCTCAGCCAAGTGCTTGGCGTCTTCGGCGGCGTAGCTGATCTGGGTTTCGGACAATGGGCGTTGCAGCCAATCAGAACGGGTCTCGCCTTTGGGCAGGTCAAGGTCGAGCACCTCTTTGACCAGCTTCGAATAGCCCATTGAGAAACCCAGCCCCAGATAGGCAGCAGCCAACTGGGTGTCAAACAACGGTGCAGGCAGGCTGCCCGTCAGGCGCAAGAGCACTTCCAGGTCTTCACTGCACGCGTGCAGCACTTTGACCACGGCGGGGTTTTCCAGCAGCGCAGCCAACGGTTGCCAGTTGTCGATGGTCAAGGGGTCAATCAGATAAGCCCGCTCTGCGTCACCTATCTGGATAAGCCCGGCAATCGGGTAAAAGGTGTCGACCCGCATAAATTCGGTGTCGAGGGCGATGAATGGCAAATGCTGCCATTCGGCACAATGTTGGCCGAGGCTATCGTTGTCGCAAATCCAGTGAATATCGATGGCCACACGGCTCTCCCTTGAAGAATGGCGCGCAGTATATATCGCCGCCGTGGCATTCAGAGCATTGACTCACCGTCTTGTCGACGAAAAAGCCTACAAGTTAAAAGCCGATGACCTTCACTACTGCGCCATTTTTTATTGATAGATTTTCCAACAACCGTGGCCTAGCGCGTGACAGCCACTAAAATGGCGGCTGTTTTTTCTCGTCCACGGTGGCGTCATTACGAAATATGACGTGACAAGGTTATAAGTGACTCCAGCCAACACATCGGGATTTTCTCCATGCACGCTCTCCGAAAACGATCAGTACTGGCGGCCTCTGCTCTGGCGTTGTGTACCCTTGCCCGTCTTACCTATGCCGAGCCCTTTGCCCCGGACATTGAAGATAACGTGCAAAAAGCCGCCAAAAAGGTGATGGAGCAATACGCCATTCCGGGTTTGGCGATTGCCATCAGTGACAACGGCAAACAACAGTTCTACACCTTCGGCCTGGCGTCCAAAGCCACCGACGCCCGGGTTACGCCCGACACCCTGTTTGAGGTCGGTTCCATCAGCAAACTGTTTACCGCCACGCTGGCGTCCTACGCTCAGGTCGAGGGCAAGCTGTCTTTCACAGATCCGGTCGGCCACTTCCTGCCGGCACTTCAAGGCAGTGCGTTTGGCAAAGTGACGCTCTTGCATCTGGCCACCCACACGGCCGGCGGCTTTCCCTTGCAAGTTCCCGACAGCGTGCACAACGAGCAGCAACTGTTGAGCTATCTCCAGGCCTGGAAGCCAAGCTACCCTGCGGGCACCCACAGAACCTATGCCAACCCCAGCATTGGCATGCTCGGCGTGATTGCTGCCAAAAGCCTGAAACTGCCCTTTGTGGCGGCCATGCAGAACACGCTGTACCCGGCACTGGGTTTGAGCAGCACCTACCTGAGCGTACCGCCAGACAAAATGCCGCTGTATGCCCAAGGCTATGACAAACAAGACCAGCCGATCAGGCTGACCCAAGACGTGCTCGCCGACGAAGCCTACGGCATGCGGACAAGTGCCCGCGACCTGATTCATTTTGCGCAGTTGAATCTGCAGGCGGAACGCGCCAACACGGTGATTGATCGCGCGCTGCTGAACACCCACACCGGCTACTTCCAAGTCGGGCCCATGACCCAGGACCTGATCTGGGAGCAGTATGCGCAGCCGGTTACCCTGGCACACCTGCTCGAAGGCAACTCGAACGCAATGGCCTATGAAACCCAAAAAGCCGTTGCTCAGAATCCGCCGCAGCCGCCCCGCAAGGCGGTATGGTTAAACAAAACCGGGTCGACCTCCGGCTTTGGCGGCTATATCGCGTTACTCCCCGATAAAAAGCAGGCCGTAGTGATTCTGGCCAACAAGAATTACCCCAACAGCGCCCGTGTAGAACTGGCCTACGCGATATTCAATGCGTTGAAGCAGGTCGGCTCACAATAAGGCCAGAGCCTCTAAGCCTCTTTGCGCACCACATAAATGCTGCCCTGGGCAAAGCCGGGCAGCACATCGTAGTGTTTGAGAATGCTGAAACCCGCGAGGGCGAACTGGGTTTGCAGCTCATGTTTGCTGATCACCACACACGGGCCGTCAAGCTGGCGGGTGGATCGACCAACATTCACCGACAAAATCAAAGTGTCACGGCTCACACGATAAAACTCACGCAAGATCGCCAGCCGATGCTCGCTGTCACCGACGTGATGGAACAGTTGCATACAAAAGATGCTGTCCACGGCGTTTTCGGACAGATCAATGGAAAACACCGAGCTTTTAAACAGCGTGATGCGCTTCAGCAGGCTGTCAGGGTGATGGGTTTTTGCGTGGTCAAGCATGTCTTGCGATGTATCAGCTGCCAGGATGACCCGATTGCCATGTTCGGCCAGCACCGGCCAAAAGCGCCCGACGCCACAGGCCACATCGAAGACCAGACCCGGTTCACCCGCTACCTTGAGCGCCCGGCGGACCAGCCGCTGCTCGCGCCATCCAGCCAGACGCCGGACAAGCCCTTGCGGCCGAACGGCATGGCAAACTTGCGCATGCTCGCGGTCGAAACGCTCGGCGAACTCAAGCTCAATGGTGGACGGTAGCTGCGATGACATGGGCCCGCTAACTCTTGTGTTTAGGGATATTCGACACAAAGGTTAAGGGGCAGCCAGTGAAAAAATTGTTAGCAAAGTATGAAAAGCCGCGTGATTAAACACGCATTCTGTAGGAGCGAGCTTGCCTCGCGATCTTTTAAACGATCAAAAGATCGCGAGGCAAGCGCCTACAGATTTATCAGCAACGCTGCTTACGCCTGCTGCAAATACCAGCGCCAGTCCTGTTCACCCACCTCGCCCATAAACTGGCGGTACTCGCCGTTTTTAACGGCCAGATAGACCTTCAGGAACTCCGGGCCAAACGCCTCTTTGGCCCACTCCGACGCTTGCAGCGCGCGCAAGGTCGTCAGCCAGTCGGTCGGCAGCAATTCAGTGGCCTGGGCATAACCGTTGCCCTCAATGGGGGCTCCCGGATCGATCTGCTCACGGATGCCACGATGAATGCCCGCCAGAATGGCCGCAGCCGCCAGATACGGGTTGGCATCAGCGCCACAGATCCGGTGTTCGATGTGCCGCGAATACGCCGGTCCGCCCGGGACACGCAAACTCACGGTGCGGTTGTCGACACCCCAAGTCGCGGCCAGCGGCGCATAGCTGTTGCTCTGGAAACGCCGGTACGAGTTGGCATTCGGGCAAAACATCAGCAACGAATCGAGCAAGGTGCTGAGCATACCGCCAACCGCCTGCTTGAGCAGCGGCGTCCCGGCCGGGGCTTCGCTGGCGAACAAGTTGTTGCCCTCCTTGTCTGCCAGGCTGACGTGCATGTGCAGCCCGGTGCCGGCCAGGTCATCAAACGGCTTGGCCATAAAACACGCGACCATCCCATGCTTGTGCGCCACGCCTTTGACCAAGCGCTTGTAACGTACGGCCTCATCCATGGCTTGCAAGGCATCGGCACGGTGTTCGAGGGTGATTTCGACCTGCCCCGGTGCGTACTCGGAAATCGCCGTGCGCGCCGGAATCCCTTGCAGTTTGCAGGCGCTGTACAAGTCGGCGAGGAAAGGTTCGATTTGCTCCAGCTCACGCAACCCATACACCTGGGTTGCACGGGGCCGCTGGCCGTCGGCATCACGCGCCGGTTGCGGGCGCCCGTTGCTGTCACGCTGCTGATCAAGCAGGTAGAACTCCATCTCGGCCGCCATTACCGGGTAGTAACCGTCAGCCTTAAGAGCATCAATAACCTTGGCCAGCAGATGCCGTGGGTCGGCTACCGTGGCCGGCATGCCTTGGGTCGGATGCATGCTGACTTGCACAGCGGCGGTGGGGATCAGGCGCCACGGCATACGCTGCAAACTGCCGCTGATCGGGTAGGCCCGGCAGTCAATATCACCCACATCCCACACCAGCCCGGTGTTCTCGACATCATCACCGTTAATGCTCAGGCCCAGAATCGTGCTCGGCAGCGGTCGCCCGCCTTCATACACCGCCAGCAGCTCATCCCGGTGCAGCAACTTGCCGCGCGGCACGCCATTGTTGTCGATGATAAACAGCTCGAACATCTCGATATCCGGGTTCAGTTCCAGAAAATCGAGGGCTTCATTCTGCGGGGCAAACGGGGTCGTAGCAGTCATGGTCATGCTCATCATTTCGTATCAGACAGGCGCACGGGCGCGCCGAGGCAACTGCGGCTTTTATAAGGCGGCAGGCAGTCAGGACTTAATGCGAAATACGAGTATCCGGCGGGCGGGCATGCCGGCAGTGGAACAGGGCCCAAAAGGCTAATTTGGAAGGGAGTGCACAACGGCTGGAGGGGCAAGGGGCAAAGTCACGGGATCGAACGCCACGCAATATCGGTGTCTGCGACACACTGCGTCGTTCAAGCGCTCCTCGCATACAACCCATACCTTCGACCTTGGTCAACACTGAACCCGTAGCCTCACACGAGTGCGTGACTCGATGCAACACAGAGTTTCAAATATTCAGTTACGGTTTGACTAAACATTAAGGCTCCAGCCGCGAACCAGACCGTTGGCCGCGCGCGGGCAAATGAACAGATTTTCATCGAACGTTTTAAAAACCGGCAAGGTCGGATGCAGTGTCTATCCTGCTTGGGCGAAGGCAGCTCCCGCAAAGCCGCCAGCCAAGCCATCTATTTCCTGACTTTGTGAGGCGTCTCCCGTGTCCAGAACAGTAGCCGATTTCATCACCGAGACTTTTCAGCAAGCTGGCGTCAAGCGTGTATATGGCGTGGTCGGCGATTCCTTGAATGGCTTCACCGACTCGCTGCGCCGCCAGGAGCAGATCAAGTGGATTCACATGCGCAACGAAGAAGCTGCGGCCTTTGCTGCGGGTGCTGAAGCGCATTTGACCGGCGAACTGGCCGTGTGCGCCGGCAGTTGCGGCCCTGGCAACCTGCATTTGATCAACGGCCTGTTCGACGCCCATCGCAGCGGTGTGCCGGTGCTGGCGCTGGCCGCGCACATTCCAGGCAGCGAAATCGGCATTGACTACTTTCAGGCCACGCACCCCGAGAGCCTGTTCAAGGAATGCAGCCACTACGTCGAACTGGTCTCGCGCCCCGAACAACTGCCGCAAATTCTAGAGCGCGCCATGCGCATCGCCATCGCCAAGCGCGGCGTGGCGGTAGTGGTGATTCCGGGTGATGTGGCGCTGCAAGAAACCGAGGCCAAGGTGCCGAACTGGCTCACCCCGACCCAGCCGCTGGTTCGCCCCAGCGACAGCGATATCGATGAGTTGGCTGCGTTTCTCAATGACGGTAAAAAAGTCACCCTGCTGTGCGGCGCCGGTTGCGTAGACGCCCACACCGAGATCCTCGCCCTGGCCGAACGCCTTAACGCACCGATTGTCCATGCATTGCGTGGCAAGGAGCACGTCGAGTACGACAACCCCTATGACGTCGGCATGACCGGCCTGATCGGTTTCGCCTCAGGTTATCTGGCGATGAAAAACTGCGACACGCTGCTGATGCTCGGCACCAACTTCCCGTATCGACAGTTCTATCCGGAACACGGCCACATTGCGCAAATCGACTTACGCTCAGAAGCGCTGGGCAACCGCTGCGGCCTTGAGCTGGGGCTGCTCGGCGACGTGAAACTGACCTTGCAGGCCGTGCTGCCCAAACTGGCACAAAACCCGGATCGCGATCACCTTGAGTCAGCACTCAAGGACTACAAAAAAGCCCGTGCAGACCTCGACGCCCTGGCTGAAAGTGGCCCGGACAGCGACATCATCCATCCGCAATACCTCAACCGCCTGGTGAGCGAGCTGGCCGCTGAAGACGCGATCTTCACCTGCGACGTCGGCACCCCGACCGCATGGGCCGCCCGCTACCTGAAAATGAACGGCCAGCGCCGTCTGGTCGGCTCGTTCAACCACGGCTCGATGGCCAACGCCATGTTGCAAGCCATCGGCGCCCAGGCGACCTTCCCTTACCGCCAGGTGATTTCGATGTCGGGCGACGGCGGTTTCACCATGATGATGGGCGACTTCCTGACCCTGAAACAGGTGGGCCTGCCGGTCAAAGTCATCGTGCTGAACAACGGCACCCTGGGCTTTGTCGAGATGGAAATGAAGGCGGCCGGTTTCCCGGATGTTGGCTGCGACCTGAACAACCCCAACTTTGCCGCGATGGCCGAAGCGATGGGTGTCAAAGGGATTCGCGTCGAACACCCGTCCCAACTGGAAGCCGCGTTGCGCGAAGCCTTCAGCCATGACGGCCCGGTGCTGGTCGACGTAGTCAGCGCCCGCCAGGAACTGGTGATGCCACCAACCAAAACCTTCGAACAAGCCAAAGGCTTCAGCCTGTTCATGCTTAAAACCGTGATGGATGGCCGCGCCAAGGAGTTGATTGATCTGGCCAATGTCAATCTGTTGCGTTAAACAAAACAGCAGCGGCGCCGAAGGCGCCGCTGCTGTGGCGGGCTTAAAAAATACTCCGGTATATCGCTTCCACCTCCTGCTCGTTCATGTCGCACGGGTTGCTGTCGATCAAGCGACGAATGCCTATGACCACCTCGCTGGCCATGACTGCCAGTGACGGCTCATCCACCTTCAACTCAGATAAACGCAACGCCAGACCACTGTCCTTGACCAGACTTTCGATGGCCTGGACAAAGGCTTCTGCGGCGCTGGCTTCGTCGGCAAAATGCTCGCCCGGTAACAGATACGCCGCCAGTTCGGCGTACTGGCGTTGGGCTGTGCGCAGGTTAAAGCGGATGACCGGGGCCATGACCAAAGCGTTGGCGTGGCCGTGGGGGATGTGAAACCGAGCGCCCAGCGGATACGCCAGGGCGTGAATCGCCGCCACCGAGGCATTGACGAACGCCATGCCCGCCATCAGCGAACCTTGCAGCATCGCGGTGCGCGCCTGCAGGTTTTTGCCATCAACCAATACCGTGCGCAGGTTGGTGCCCAGCAAGGTCAGCGCTGCCGTGGCCAAGCCATCGGAAATCGGGTTTTTGCGGGTCCGGCTGGTGTAGGCCTCAATCGCATGCACCATGGCATCCAGCCCCGTAGCCGCCGTCACATTTGGCGGCAGGCCCAAGGTCAGCATCGGGTCGAGAATGGCCACGTCCGGCAACAGTTGCGGCGAGTAGACCGCCTGTTTTTTATTCTGCGCATCGGTGATCACCGACACCCACGTCACCTCCGAACCGGTGCCCGAAGTGGTCGGCATCAGCACCAGCGGCACCCGTTTGCCACGAGCTTTGTCGGTGCCGTAAAGGTTTTCCAGCCGTTGCTCGCTGTTGGTCAGCAGAGCGACCAATTTGGCGGCGTCCAGTGAACTGCCACCGCCCAGGCCCAACACGCCATCGGCCTGGAACGCCTTGGCCTGGCTGGCGGCTTGCTCGACCACCGCTGAAGACGGGTCAGGAGTGACCTGATCAAACACGGCCACGGCGCAACCGGACGCTTGGAGTACGGCTTGAGCACGCCCGGCAAAGCCGAGGCTGACAATCCCCGGATCACACACCAGCAACACCCGCTGTGCCCCCAGGCTGCGAAATACATAGCCAAGTTCTTGCAGTGCCCCGGCTTCGCAAATGATGCGCGGCACGCTTCTGAATTCATGGTTCATCGCTGACTCCTGTTAACTGATGAATACACCGCCTCGCGATCTTTTGGTCGTTTAAAAGATCGCGAGGCAAGCTCGCTCCGACAGGGCCCGGCGTTTACAACACCGAGGTGTAGAGGGCGTGGATGTCGTCGCGGTCAAGCGGGCGAGGGTTGTTGATCAGCAGGCGTTCTATTTTCAAGGCGTCATCGGTTAATTGATCAATGTCTGCGTCGGTGACCCCCACCTCGCTCAGGCGCTGGGCAAACGGCATGCGCGCCACCAGCCGGGTCATAAAGTCGATAAAGCCATCGCACGCCTCGCGGGGGCTGGCGAAGCGCTGCCCCGGCAACACGGCCGAGGCCAATTGTGCGTACAAGGCTTCGGCGGCCGGGCGGTTGAAGTTCAACACCGGCACCAGCACCAAGGCATTGCTCAAACCGTGGGGCACATGAAAATGCCCGCCCAGCGGATACGCCAGCGCATGCACCGCAGCCACCGGCGCGTTGGCAAAAGCCATGCCTGCCAGCATCGAACCCAGCAGCATGTTTGAACGCGCCTGCAAATCGCCGGGCTCGGCCAGCACGCGGTCCATGTTGGCCGCCAGCAAGGTCAATGCCTGCACCGCCAGGCCATCCGATAGCACGTTCTTTTTGTGCGCGCTGGTGTAGGACTCGATGGCATGCACCATGGCATCTACACCGGTCATGGCGCTGACAGCGGCGGGCAGGCCCACCGTCAACCGCGCATCGAGCAACGCGATGTCGGGGTACAGCAGCGGGCTGACCACGCCCTTTTTCTCATGGCTCGGGGTGGTGACAATGGCCACCGCCGTGACTTCCGAGCCGGTGCCTGCGGTGGTCGGCACCTGGATCAACGGCAGGCGCGGGCCTTTGGCCAGGCCGATGCCGTAGATGTCCTCCAGCCGTTGCTCATGACCGCAGAGCAAAGCCACCAGCTTGGCGATGTCCAACGAACTGCCGCCGCCCAGGCCAATGACCGCCTGCGCACGGCATTCGCGCGCCACTGCCACGGCGTCTTCGACGCACGCCACCGGCGGGTCGGCCTGCACGTCGCTGTACAGCGTGACCTGCAGGCCGCTGTCGCGCATGGCATTGATCGGCCCGTCTAGCAGGCCCGCACGCAGCAGGCCGGGGTCGCTGACCAGCAACACTCGCTCGGCACTCAGTTCTCGGCACAAGGCGCCCAGGCGCAGCGCACCGTCGATTTCGCAGATCACCCGTGGCGTGGTTTCAAAGGTAAATTTTGTCATGGCGGTCCCTACCCTGCGGTCACGCTGCCGCGCTCAATGCGAAAGAGCGCATCGACCAGGTCAGCGGAATGAGTGTCATCGGATTCAGAAATCAGTACGCACAAGCCTTCACGGCCGAGCTTGGCGATCACTTCGCTCAGGCGCCGGGACAACACCGGCGCCACCCCTTCAAATGGCTCGTCGAGCAACAGCAGCTTGTGTCCCGGCATCAACGCACGCGCCAGCGCCACCAGCTTTTGTTGCCCGCCGGACAATTGCATGGCCTTGCGCTCGCGAAACTGGGCGATCTCCGGGATCAGGCTGTAGACCCATTCCAGACGGCGCTGGCTGTCGGGCAATTTATTGGCCCAGACCGGCAGCAAGATGTTCTCTTCGACAGTCAGCGCCGGGATCAATCGGCGGTCTTCGGGCAGGTAGCTGATACCTGCTGCGGCCCGGGTAAAGCCAGGCTGGTGACGCAGGTCTTGCCCGGTAAAACTGATCGACCCCGAGTCAGCATCGAGCAGGCCCATGATGGCGCGGATCAACGTGGTTTTACCGGCGCCGTTATGGCCGATCAAACCGACCATTTGCCCGGCCCCCACGTGCAACGACACGTCGTGCAAAATCGGCACACCTTCGATCGAGACATGCAGGTTGCGAATATCCAGACTCATTGCGCTGCCCTCTTGTGAGCGTTTGGCCCGCCGGTGACAAACTCTTGAACGCGGGGATTGGCCAGCACCGCTTCAGGTGCTCCGTCGGCCAACACTTCACCGCTGTAGAACGCGAGGATTCGCGACACGTAGCGGCGCACCACATCCATGTCATGTTCCACAAACAGCACCGTGACCTGATGCTGTGCAACCACGCGCATCACGGTGTCCATGAGGGCGGTTTTCTCTTCAGCACTGACGCCGCTGGTGGGCTCATCGAGCAACAGCATTTGCGGGTCACCGATCAACGCCATGGCAATGTCGATCAGCTTGCGCACGCCTTGCGGCACGGCCGTGACCAACGTGTCGCGCCAGCGGCTGATATCGAACTCGGCGAGGATCGCATCGGCCTGGGCGATGCGTGACGCGTTACGCATCGGCGCCAGCAGTGACGGGAACGGACTTTGCGCGGCTGACACGGCAATCAGCAGGTTGTCCAGCACGCTCAATTGCGGGAACAACTGCGCAACCTGGAACGAACGCGCCATGCCCGCCCGGGTGATGGCCCTGGGCGTGCGACCAAGGATCGACTGACCGTTGAAGAGGATCTCGCCACGGCTGGGTTTCAAGTAGCCGGTAACCATGTTGATAAATGTGGTTTTACCGGCGCCGTTGGAACCAATCACCCCGACCACTTCGCCTTTGAGGATGCGCACGTTGACGTCTTTGGCGGCCGTTACGGCGCCAAACTCCTTGCACAGCCCTTGCGTCTCAAGAATGCAGTTCATGCCTTGGCCCTCCGCGCTTGCCCGGTGAACAGGCTCCATAAGCCTTTAGGCAGGAACACAATGATCGCCAACAGGGTGAAACCCAGAATCATCTGCCAACTGTGCGGCACCAGCTCGATGGCGTAAGTGCGCACCACGGCAAACACAATGGCGGCAATAAACGGCGCGGCAACGTGGGCGGTACCGCCCAGCAAGGCGATGAACACAAACTCGCCGGAGGTAATCCAATAGGCCATTTCCGGGTCGATATGCCCGGCCGACAACGCCATGAAACCACCACCCAACGCCGACACGGCAGCGGCCGCAACGTAGTTCATGTACAGCACCCAACGCGGTGACTGGCCCAGGTATTCGACGCGTACTTCGTTTTCACGGATGGCCTCGCACATCATCCCTGCGCTGCTGCGGCTGTAGCGGTGCAACAACACCGCCAGCAACCCCGAGCAGGCGACGATGATGACAAACAGCGCCAACGGCGCCTGCCCGGCAGCGGGTGTCCAGCCGAACAGGGTCCAGGCCTTGACGTTGAAGCCGTCGGTGCTGCCCAGCGCCGAGCTTTTGACCAGCACGCCGTACAAAATCATCGAGAACGCCAGCGACAGCATGGCGAAGAAAATCTCCCGGTAGCGGGTCATCAACAGCCCAAGCAGCATGGCCAGCAACACCGCCGCCCCCACCCCGATCACCAGCAGCAAGGCCAGGTCGGTGATGTCCAGGAAGTGCCCGCACATGCCCACCGCATAACCGCCGATGCAGAAGAACAAGCCTTGGCCAAAGGTCACCAGCCCGGCGCGCATTTGCATGACAACGCCCTGCACCACCATGGCCTTGGCCAAGGCCATGGTCAGCAAAAACACCAGCCATTGCGGGGCGATTACGCCGCCTGCGGCCAGCAGCACGGCAACGCCGAGCAGAATCAATTCGGTTTTACTCAGGCGCATTTAGATTTTCCTCGCCAGTACACGGCCGAACAGCCCTTGAGGACGCACCGCCAACACCAGCGCCATCACCCCGTAGATCACAAAAAGCTCGAACTCCGGCGCGTAATGCACGGCAGCGGCGCGGCTCAAGCCCACCAGCAAGGCGCCCACTGCGGCACCTTCGATGCTGCCCATGCCGCCGATTACCACCACGGCAAACGCCAGCACGATGACTTCAACGCCCATGCCCGGCACCACCGAGATCGCCGGTGCGGTCAAGGCACCCGCCAGCGTGCCGAGCATGGTGCCCAGCACAAACACCAGGGTGAACATGCGCCGCACGTTGACGCCCATGGCCATGGCCACTTCGCGGTCGTGGATCACGGCGCGCAGCACCTTGCCCTGATGCGTACGCTCCAGCCATAACCACAGGCCCAGCCCCAGCACCAGCGAAACGCCCACCAGCATCAGGTCGTAGTTCGACACCTTGAGACCGGCCAGGGCACTGCGGCCCATTTCGGCATAGGGCTGGTAGGCGAAGTACGGGTTTACCCCCCAGATCATCTTCATGGCGTCTTCGAGGATCAGCAGCAGCGCGTAGGTGATGATCACCATCAGCACTTCATCGCGGCCGTACATAAAGCGCAGCAAGCCACGCTCGATGATCAGCCCGACGATCAGGCCAGCGACCAGCGCACAGCCGAGCATCAGCAGATACCCGGCCCAGACCGGGCCAACCCCGTTATTGAAATACCAGCCCACCAGTGACGCCGCGGTGTAGGCGCCTATGGCATAAAAGCTGCCATGGGCCATGTTCAGGATGCGCATCACCCCGTAGATCACCGTGAGCCCGGCTGCGACCAGAAACAGCCACGAGGCATAAATGGTGCCGTCAATCAGCACCGCGAAAAGACTCATCATTGAGGTCCTACCTTGGCAAGAAGGTGGCAATACCTGTAGGAGCGAGTTTGTCTCGCGATCTTTTGATCGTTAAAAGATTGCGAGGCAAGCTCGCTCCTACAGTAGCCGTTAACGGATCAGTTGCACTGCGCGCCAGGGAAGCCGGCCTTGATCCAGTCCAGCGCGGTGGTGCCGTCCGGTGGCGTTACGCACTCGCCCGAGAAGGCGATGACGTTTTGCACGCCGCCTTTTTTGGTTGCCGGGTCGTACTGGTACTCGCCGTAGGCAATCCCTTGCATGGCCTGATGACCATCAGCGCGGGCCATTTGCACGGTGCCCGACACCGACTCGAAGGTTGCGCCTTTGAACGCCTGGGCCATTTGCAGCGGGGTCGGGATCTTGCCCGGTTCAACGTTGGCGTTTTCCGCTGCGTGCTTGAGGCCGAGAATGGCTTGGGCCATTTTGCTTGCCGGGTACGTCGGCGCAGTTTTGTAGGCGGCCTGGTACTGACCTTTGAACCAGCCGTTGAGGTCGTTATCCGGGGCAAAGGCGCCGAATGGGCCACGGCCACCAATGATCATGCCGTTGGGTGCCTGGTCCTTGTAGCGGTCGATGGCCGACTCACCGCAGGTCAGTACCGCCGTGGCATCTTCGAGCAAGCCGCGGGCGTTGGCTTGCAGTACCAGGGCTTCCATGTCGCCGCCCCAGAAGCTTGAGTGGATGATGTCCGGGCGCTTGACCGAGATTGCCGAAATTTCGGCGCCGTACTGGCCCTGGAACACTTTGGGCATTTGCGATTCCACCACTTTGGCCTTGGGCATCAGTTGCTCCATGGAATGAGTGAAGTCGTTCCAACTGTCCTGGCCCCAAGCGTAGTTTTGCTGGATACCGGCGACTTTCTGTGCGTCCGGGCGCACCTTGGCCAGGTAACGGGCGGCGCCAATGTTGTCCACCGCCGCATCAAGGCTGGTGCGGAACACGTACTGCGGGGTTTTGTCTTCTTTGAACAACTGCGAGGTGCCGCAGTCGTAGAACACCGTCATGGCGCCCAGTTCTTCGGCCACCGGCGCAATGGCCAGGCAGTCACCGGAGGAGATATAGCCCACCACCGCATCGACCTTTTGACGCTGCACCAGGTTGCGGAACTCCTCGACCTGCTTGGCCGCCCCGCCCGCCTCGTCAATCACCACCATTTCAATCTCGGCACCGTTGATGCCGACCTTGTCGTAGGGCGCAGGGAGTTGGCTTTTGTTCAGACCTTCGACCAATACTTTTGCGGCATTGGCTGAAGGCTCACCAAACGGGCCGGCAGCCGGGCCCGAAAGGAAGGTCACGACGCCGATACGGAACTTGCCGTTTTCCGCGGCCTGTACTCCGGCGCTCAATGACAGGGCCAGCCCGGCAGCAGTGATGGCAAACGCCAGTGGGTGTTTCAACATGCTTTTCTTGGAATTATTCATGCTTGATTCTCGCTGGAGGGACGAGCCGCTAAGGCTCGGCAACGGGTTTACGTGCGGCCAGACGCCGCTTCAAAGTGGCGCTGTCGAGCTGTAGCTCTTGCGCCGAATACACCGACCAATCACCCAGCATCAGTTGGGCAGGCAGGTAATCGGTATTGCTGACCGGCGTGCCAACGGCTTGGCTCTGCTGGATTTGATGGGTCACCGGGTCGATACGCGAAAAGCTGCCCGGCGGGTCTTCCGGCAGGGCAATCTCCAACCCTTCGAGTGCGCGGATCAGCGCCTGGGTGTCGGTCACCCCGCCGGTCTGCTCAAAAGCTTTGGCCATCACCATCACGCCGCTGTAGGCGCCTTGGGCCGCGTAAGTTGGATAGCGCCCGCTCAACTGGTGAAAGCGTTCGACAAACGAGCGGTTACGCGCCGTGTCTGGCCAATTGTTGTGATGGCGTGCCGAGAGGATCAGGCCGGTGGGTGCCTTGTTGCCCAGCGACACCAGAAAGTCGTAGTTGGCTCCGGTATCAAAGTTCGCCAGCCGCGAGGTTTCCAGCAAGCGGCTGCCGGCGGCCTGTTTGACGAAAGCATGAAAATCGCCGCCCCAGATGGCCGACACGATGATGTCCGGTTTGGCCTGTTCCAACGCGGTGATGTAGGGCGAGTAATCCGGCTCATACAAACGCGGCCACAGCTCAATGACGTCATCGAACTTCACGCCCAACTGATTCAGGGCTTCGTGCAAGTCATCGCGGGACACATGGCCATACTCGTAATCGGGGCCAATAAAAGCCAGGCGCTTCCAGCCGGTTTTTTTCTGCAAGGCTTGCAGGTAACGCGCACCTGCCGCCATGGAAGTCCAGGTGTCATTGGTCACGCGAAAATAGTAGGGGTGGCCGTTTTCCAGGGTCATGCGCGAGGAGGCGTGATCGGTACCGATCATCAAGACTTTTTCTTGCCGGGCCAGTTGGCTGACGGCCAGCGCCACCCCGGACGAGACCATGCCGCACAGCACCTGTACGCCGTCCTTGTGGATAAAGCTCTTGGCCAGGCTGACCCCGTAGGACGCCTTGGACTGGTCGTCATCGACAATCACCCGCAAGCGCGGCACAGGTTCGCCGGCCACGCGCCGGGCCTGCAATTCGTTGAGGGCGACCTGGATGCCGATGATGCTGTCGTGACCGTAAATGGCCGCACGCTCGGTCATCGGGTACAGACAGCCCATGGTCAGGTCGGCGTCTGCGGCCGGCACGCCCAGCTCCAGCCGTCCGACATTGGCGCTGGACAAGGGGCTGACAAGCAGAGTGCTCAGGGCCAGGAGGCCATAAGCCCATTGACGCATCGTGGACATACATTCCTTTGGGCGTTGCAAACGCCTCTTGTTGGAGTCTGGAAAGGGACAGAGCAAGGGCTGTGCCAAGGTGAATAACGAGTAGGAGCGAGCTTGCCTCGCGATCTTTTAAAGGGTCAAAAGATCGCTAGGCAAGCTCGCTCCTACAGGATTTGCGGGGGTGTTGAGCGGTTTGCGCTCAACCTGCGCGCGGGTGTGAGCGCTTAGCGCTCAATACCCAGCCGTTGCAGGCGGCGTTTTAGCGCATGCCGGGAGATACCCAGCAATTGCGCGGCCAGGCCTTTGTGGCCCGCCGAGCGGTTGAGTGCATCGGTCACCAGCTCGCGCTCGGCACGTTCGAGCTGATCGCCCAGCACGTGGGTAGGTTGCACCTCTTGCCCTTGCAAGGGCATGGGCAGCATCGCTGCGCTGATGCCCTGCCCTGGCGACAGAATGGTCAGGCGCTCCACCAGGTTTTTCAGTTCGCGTACGTTGCCGGGCCAGCGATGGCGACGCAGCGCCGCCATGCAGTCCGGCAAGAACTGGATCGGGCTGACCCCCTCTTCAAGCGCCTGGCGCTGGGCAAAATGCTGGGCCAGCAACAGCACGTCTTCACCCCGCTCACGCAAGGCCGGGATCTCGACGGTGATCACGTTCAAACGGTAAAACAGGTCTTCACGAAACCGCCCCAGCCGCACATCGTCGGCCAGGTCCCGGTTGGTCGCCGCCACCACGCGCACGTCGGCACTGCTGGCCTGGTTGGCGCCTACGGCGCGGTAGTTGCCGTTTTCCAGAAAGTGCAACAGCTTGGCTTGCAGGCTCAGGGGCAACTCGCCGATTTCGTCGAGAAACAACGTGCCGCCGTTGGCCTGGCTGACCAGCCCGGCGCGCTTTTGATGAGCGCCGGTGTAGGCGCCCTTCTCGGAGCCGAACAGCTCGGCCTCGATCAACTGCTCGGGCAAGGCGGCGCAGTTGACTTCGATAAAGGCACTGGCAGCTCGTGAGCTGTACGTGTGCAACGCCTGAGCAACCAGGGTCTTACCGGTCCCGGACTCGCCCAATAACAGAATCCGCGTGGCCGAACTGCGGGCGATCCGTTGCACCGCCGCATGCAGCGCAGTCATTGCCACGCTTTGTCCTTGCAGCCCCGCGACCGGCTCCACCGGGGTATCCAGTGCCAGGGTGCTGCTGATGGTGGCGAGCAGGTCATCCAGCTCAAAAGGTTTGGTCAGGTAGTCGGTGGCACCGCCCTTGACCGCCTGTACTGCAGCCCGGGTGTCACCGTGGGCCGAAATCATGATCACCGGCAGGTGCGGGCTGCGCTGGCGCAAGCCGTCCAGCGTGGTCATGCCGTCAATGCCCGGCAAGCCCAGGTCCAGCAACACGATGTCGATGTCATCCAGGGGCTGTTGCAACGCAGCCTCGCCACTGTTGGCGGTGCTGATACGCATGCCCTCCCCGCGCAAGGCATAGCTGAGCGAACGCACCAGCGCTTCTTCATCGTCGACAATTAACACGTGAACATCGGACATCTGTGACTCACTTTGTCTTATTCATATTGAACGCCAGCCGCTGACAGAACCCACCGGCGGCTAGAGAAACCGAGTGACAGCCGGGAAATCCAGGGTCACTTGGGTGCCCTCACCCACGCGACTGACAATCTGCATCCATGCGCCGTTGGCTTCCAGCAGTTGTTGGCTGATGCTCAGCCCAAGGCCCGTCCCCTGAGGTTTAAGGGTGAAAAAGGGCTGGCGAATCTGCTCCAGATGCTCAGGCGAAATACCGCAGCCCTGATCAATGATCAGCACCCGCCCCCGCCCTTGCCCGGTCTCGGCACACAGGCGCACCACGCCGCCCTCCGGGCTGGCCTGTGCGGCATTCAGGCAGAGGTTGAGCAACACCTGCCGGGCCTGGTCCGGGTCGACCACAATGCGCAAATCCCCTGCCGATTCGCACACCAGTTGCTGGCTGCGTGCTTGCAGTTGCGGCGCCACTATCGCCGCGGTGTGCTCGAACAAATTCGCGACCGACACCACGCCCGGCTTGGGTGGATGCGGGCGACCGTACTCCAGCAAATCATTCGTGACCCGGGACAGACGGTCGATTTCTTTGACCAAATCGCTCAGCAAATGCCGCCGCTCGGGTTCTTGCTCGCGGCGCAGCAAGGCCTGCACTGTTGTTTTCATCGTAGCCAGCGGGTTGCGCACTTCATGGGCCACGCCGGTGGCGAAGGTGCCCAGTACGGCGAGGTTTTCGCTACGCACAGTCTGGTCCATGACCTGCGCCAGACGCTCGGCCATGACGTTAAAAGCGCGGGCCACATGGCTGATTTCATCGTCTTTGGGCTGTAGTGCAAGGCGATAGCTCAAGTCGCCCATGGACAGTTGGTGGGCGCCCTGCAACAAGGTGCTGACCCGCGCACGCAGTTGCCGCGACAGGGTAAAAAACACAATGAGGATAAAGGCGATAAACCCTGCGGCTACCCAGTACAGCCACCAGCGCGCATCGTTCAGGGGCTTGAGGATGGCCCCCGGTTCGACACTAAAGACCAGTTGCCAGCCGGGCAAAATCATCGGCCCTTCGTGCCATTGCCCCGGCGCCTTGACCGGGCGCCCGGTGGGGTCGATGAACGCACCACCGGGCACCCGTAACAGCGGCGCCACCACACCGCCCATGCCCGCGCTGACCAGCAATTCGCTCAGCGAGGCAAGACGCAAGTGCAAGGCAATGCGTACCTTCTGGTTGGTGCGCCCGATGCGGATGCTCTTGCGGATCAAAAAGCTGCCCGAACCGCCCGCCTTGGGCAACAACGGGCCGATCACCTCCACATCACCGACCCATTGCACAGGCAAACCGCTGATGGACCAATGTTCATGGCCCCAGTACGGCTCACCCGAGGCCGACTGACCCGGCAGCACTTTGATCAGGCGGTCCTGTTCATCAAAAAACAGCACGCCATACATGAAGGGCAGATCCCCTTCCAGCTTGAGCAGGGAATCGACGTCGCTGATCAGTCGCGATTGATCGACGATGAATTCAGGCATGTTGGGGTGATTGGACAAGGCCGAGAGCTGGTAGAAGCGGTCATCGAGAAAGGATGACAGGCGGTTGGCCGTCGACAACGCTTGCGCATCCAGCCGTTCGCCGGTCAGGCGATTGAGCAGGTCCTTGGCCAATTGCTCGTAGAAAATCGCCAGGGTGATCAGCGCCACACTCATGACCACAACGGACAGCAAGGTGTAGCGCGCCACCAGACTTCGGTGCGGCCGCGCAAGCCACTGCAATAACACATGGAAGGGAGAGTCGGGATTCATGGTGTTCTTGATTGTTTTTGTAATGGCCCCAGCATAGGGATCGACCCTTGGGCCTGTCCATGACTGCGTGTTGCAGTTTTCGTCGCGCTTCGCCTAATATACGTTTCACTTACATTCCATATATATTCCATATCGAGTCATTTAATGGGCATTGTAAAAATCTCAGACGCCATGCACGAAAACCTGCGCATCGCCAGCAACGCACTCAGTCGCTCGATCAACGCGCAAGCGGAGCACTGGATGCGTATCGGCATGTTGACGGAGCTGTACCCGGACCTTGATCACAACCAGATCAGTCGCTTGTTGATTCGCGCCGAGCTGGAGGGCGGCCTGGACTTGAAGCAGCTGTGCCAGTTGGCTGACTCGGCCCAGGCCGCTGCAGTGGCCCGTCAATGAGAGCGCATGTGGTCATCAACACACCGCAACAAATCGCACAATCCAAGGCCGCGGGCATGCTGGCGGCCGACGTGCTGGCGATGATCACCCCGCACGTCAAGGCAGGGGTGACCACCGATCAGCTCGACAAGATCTGCCATGACTACATCGTCAATGTGCAAAAGGCCATTCCTGGCAATGTCGGCTACCACGGTTTCCCGAAAACCGTGTGCACGTCAGTCAATGAGGTGGTCTGCCACGGCATTCCGTCGGGCCGTGTGCTGCACGATGGTGACATCGTCAACATCGACATCGCCGTGGTGAAGGACGGCTGGTACGGCGACACCAGCCGCATGTACTACGTGGGCGAACCCAGCCCGCAAGCCCGGCATCTGGTCGAGACAACCTATGAAGCCATGTGCGCCGGTATTCGTCAGGTCCGCCCCGGTGCAACCCTGGGCGACATTGGCCACGCGATCCAGACAGTGGCCGAGAAAGAAGGCTTTAGCGTGGTGCGCGAGTACTGCGGCCATGGCATTGGCAAGGTCTACCATGACGAACCGCAAATTTTGCACTACGGTTATCCGGGCCACGGCTTGAAGCTCAAGGCCGGGATGATCTTCACCGTCGAACCGATGCTCAATGCGGGCAAGCGGCATGTCAAAACCCTCGCTGACCAGTGGACCGTGGTCACCAAGGATCTGTCGCTCTCTGCCCAGTGGGAACACATGGTCGCGGTGACGGATAACGGTTTTGAAGTGCTCAGTCCGTGGCCCGATAGGGTCACAGGGTTTGCACCTATAACATGAGCTACAAAAACAATGGCGCCTTTTGCAAGCCACTTGGCGCCTTATTGCTAGTGTGTATGCGCGACCAGTCGACCATTATTTGTCCAAGGCGCTGAGGCATGTGTTTCAGCGGTTTCAAACGAAGAGGTGTTCGAATGTCCAAGATCTGGTTTATCACTGGCAGTTCCCGTGGCCTCGGTCGCTCCATTACCGTGGCCGCCCTGCGTGCCGGAGACCGCGTTGTAGCCACTGCCCGCAAGCCGCAGCAACTGGATGATCTGGTGGCTGAGTTTGGCGATGCGATCTATCCGCTGGCACTGGACGTCACCAACAGCGAGCAGGTGGAGCAAGCGGTTGAGGCCGCCGTCAAACATTTCGGCCGCCTGGATGTGGTGGTCAACAACGCCGGTTATGGTGACCTGGCGGCGGTCGAAGATGTGACCCTGGAAGACTTCCGGGCGCAAATCGACACCAACTTCTATGGCGTGGTGTATGTGAGCAAGGCCGTCGTGCCGGTGCTGCGTCGCCAGGGCAGCGGCCATATCTTCCAGGTCTCGTCGCTGGGCGGTCGCATCGGCATGGCCGGCCTGGGCGCTTACCAGAGTGCGAAGTGGGCCGTCGGTGGATTCTCCACGGTGCTGGCGCAGGAAGTCACACCACTGGGCATCAAGGTGACCGTGCTGGAGCCGGGCGGCATGCAGACCGACTGGGCAGGCCCGTCGATGACCATCCCGCCGATCAGCGAGCCTTACAAACAATCGGTCGGCGCTCTGGCCGAGTTGCTCAACTCCCCGGGCATCTTGCCGACCCGCCCTGCCCGTGTGGCGGAAATTGTCCTGGAACTGGCCCTGAAAGACGACGCTCCCCTGCGCCTGCTGATCGGCAGCGATGCCGTGCAGTACGCCGCCAAGGCCGCGCAAGACCTGGCCGAGTCGGACAAGAAGTGGCACGACCTCAGCGTGTCGGCTTCTAACTGAGCCATCCCTGATTGATCTGAAATAAAGGAGCCCCCATGTCTGACGCAAGCCGCCCCATCGCCTCACGTTTCAATGTGCCGGATGCCTTTTGGCAAGGCTTGAAACTGATAGGCCTGGAGCCAGCAGTGGTGTTGCGTCAGGCACGGCTCCCCGTCACATTGTGTATTCCTGAACTGCGTGATCGCCGCCAGGTGAGCACTCAAGAATTCTTTCGCCTGTGGCAGGCCATGCAGGACCTCAACCCTGACCCGGCCGCCGCAGTGCAGATGGTAAGCCGGCTGGATTTCGCCACCCTGCCGCCGTCCAGCTTTGCCGCCTTTATCGCCCGTGATTACCGGGACGGCCTGCACCGGCTGGCGCGCTTCAAACAACTGTGCACCCCGGAACGCCTGTTGGTTAAAGAGGATGGCCAGACTTGCACCGTCACCATTGACTGGCTGCACACCCCCGAGCTGCCGCCCAACCTGTTGGTCGACGCGGCTTTTGCCACCTTCGTGGTGTTGGGACGCCAGGGAGCCCGCGCGCACATTACGCCGCGCAAGGTCGAATTGGCCCGCCCGGACGATGGCAGCAGCGCACTGAGCGAGTTTTTCGGCTGCCCGGTGGGTTATGGCGCCGAACGCGACGCCTTGCTACTGGATGTAGCGGATCTGGATCGCCCGTTTCCAGGCCATAACCCGGAGCTGCTGGACATGCTCAATCCGGCTCTGAACGCCGCTCTGGCTGAAGCCACGGCCTCGGCCAGCATCAGCCTGCAAGTCAAGGCCGCGCTCAAGCGCATCCTCGCCAGTGGTCGCCCGGAACTGGTCGATGTGGCACGGGAACTGGGCATGAGCGAGCGCACCTTGCAGCGGCGGATCACCGAAGACGGCACCAGTTTTCGGCAACTGACGCTTGAGACCCGCCAGGAGGTGGTACGCCATCTGCTCAGCGAGCCTTCGATCGAAATCGAAGAAATTGCCTGCCTGCTCGGCTACGAAGACACCAATTCGTTTTATCGGGCGTTTCGCTCATGGGAAGGTACGACGCCAGCACGATGGCGCGCCCTGCAAGCCCCACAGCCCATGTCGCCTTTAACCCATTAACACTCACGGTCAACTGTCATGAAAATAATCATTTTTGGTGCCTCCGGCATGGTCGGCCAAGGGGTATTGCGCGAGGCGCTGGCGGCTGAGGATGTGACTCATATCCTCAGTATCGGCCGTTCCGACAGCGAAGTGACCCACCCCAAGCTGCGCACTCTGGTGCATGCCGACCTGCTCGACTACTCGGCCATTGAAGACCTGCTGACGGGGTTTGACGCCTGCTTTTTCTGCCTCGGCGCCTCGGCGGTGGGCATGGATGAGGCCGGGTATTCGCGCATCAACCATGACATCCCGCTGGCGGCGGGTCAGGTGCTCTCGCGCCTCAATTCGCAACTGACCTATACCTATGTTTCGGGGGCGGGCACCGGCAGCCAGTCGGCCATGTGGGCTCGGGTTAAACGGCGCACCGAAACTGACCTGCTCGAGTTGCCGTTCAAGGCCGCCTACATGTTTCGCCCAGGGGTTATCCAGCCTCTGCACGGTGCACGCTCGAAGACGCCGATGTACAACGCGTTCTATGTGCTGACCGGGCCATTGCTGTCGATTGCTCGCAAACTGCTGCCCAAGTACGTGCTATCGACCGAAGAAATCGGCCTGGCAATGCTCGAAGTGGTCCGCCATGGCGCGCCGAAAACCATCCTCGAAACAGCGGATATCCGGGCACTGGTAAAGCGCTGAATCAATCACATGTGTGTCTGTGTCGGTGCGAGCTTGCCTCGCGATCGGTTAAAAGATCGCGAGGCAAGCTCGCTGATACAGTTGATTAGGCCGGTGGGTTAGACCTTCCACTCGTTGATATCGAAATCACGGCGGATCAGGCGTTGTTCGAGCAAGAACTGCTTGGAACCACTCAACAATTCAAGGCCGACCGGGGACAGAGGCTCCAGCTGAAATTCATTCCCGGTATAGGTCGCTTCAATCGCCGCCTGGGAGTACTTGGACGCCTGGGCGTGGAAACTGAAATAAGCCGGCCAGTCGGCCGTGATCTGCGCTACCGACTCGCGCCGTGCGGCCAGCCAGGCATCGGTGAAGCCTGGCACCTGCTTCAACAACTTCTGACTGGCAACGGTCACTGTGCACCCGCGAAGGTGCGGATGATCCGTGGCCTGATCGATCAACGGGTAGCCATTGCTCAACAGCGTTGGCCCCAGCTCGCTCTGCGCCGCGTAGGCGGCAATGTCGCCGCGAGCCAGCGCGGCCTCTGAGTCCCGCGCCGCCAGCGCAACGATTTTGGTGTCTTTGAGAATGCCCGCCTCGTGCAAGGTACCGATCAGGTAGCGGTGCATGTATGACCCCAGCGGGACAGCGACCACTTTGCCTTTGAGTTCAGCAACAGAGCCCACTCCGCCCTTGGGAGTGACCAGCCATGCGTTCATCCCGACTGCATCGATACTGAGCAAGCGACTGGCCTGGCTCATGGCGTAGCACACCATGGCTGGGGTATCGCCGTAGGTGCCGACATCGATAGCACCGGAGAGCAAGGCTTCATTGAGTTCCGGGCCATTGACGAACACGTAGGTGCTGATGTCATCGAAGCCCAGCGTCTGCAGATGCTGTTGCGTTATGCCCTGATGCAGCGCCCAGCCGGACGGTCCGGTAGGCACCGTGGTAGAACCGACGTAGCCCAGGCGCAGGGTGCGCTTCGCGTCGTTGGCGGCCAGTAGGCGCCCTGGCAACGCGAGCATGGCGGCAGCACCAAGCCCGGCCCCAAGAAACTGCCGACGATTGAATCCGTTCATGATCAATACTTTCCTAACAAATGGTAACTCTGGTCATCGCTTGCAGTAGAAGCCCGCCCTTTGCCCCAGCCGACCGCGCTGCGGTAACTGCCCAGCCATTGCCCTGTCTGCTCGGCGAGCTCGACAGGGGTGGCCAGGCGGTCAGCATACGGCGCGACAAACAAAGCATCTTCCGGGCAGTAAACCTCGCACATGAAGCAGGTCTGGCAATCGTTCTGCCGCGCGATCAGCGGCGCCTCTCCCGGCACCGTGGCGAAGACATTGGTCGGGCATGCCAGCACGCAGATATTGCAGCCCGTGCAACGCTGGGGATCTATCAGTTCAATCATGCCGCCTGCCCTCTGAGCAGGTGCTCGACCACTGGTTCAAGGTGCTGATGCCCGGTCCAGACATCATCCAGGCCGCCACTGAGCACCCGATGACGTTGCGCGACGTCGGTGCCCGCATAGTCGCTGCGCCGATGCATGCCACGGGACTCAGTGCGCTCCAGCGCACTGCGGTACATCCAGCGCGAAACCGCCAGCATGGCCGTGGCTTCACGCAGGCGCAGGGTCTCTTCCCGATCCGCTGCCGGGGCCGCCTGGCGAGCCTGCTGCCACAGCGTGTCGAGCCGACCAAGCGAGGCCTGCAAGTCATCACCATGGCGGAACCAATTGCGTTGATACGGAAACACTTCGTCCTGCACCGCCTTGATCAACGCGCCAGAATCCATGCGCTGCCCACGAGCATCGAGCAAACCCGCCCTGCCCTGGGCGCGCAAATGAATGCTGCCCGCCAGCCGGTTGCCTTGAGCAAACTGCGCTGCCCCGGCGCCCGCCCAGAAGCCGGACGACAACGCCCACGCCGCGTTATGGCTACCACCTCCGGTGAAAGCGCCGCAGATCAGCTCGCGAGTCGCCGCATCGCCTGCCGCGTACAAGCCCGGCACGCTGGTCGCACACTGCTCATCCACAATCCTCAGGCCGCCGGTGCCACGCACCGTGCCCTCCAGGCGCAAGGTCACCGGGAACAACTGCTTGAAGGGATCAATGCCAAGGCGATCGAAGGACAGGAAAAAGTTCGGTTGCGCCAAGCGCATCTGGGCCTGAACGGTGGCGTCGGCCTTTTCCAGCCGTGCAAACACCGCCTCGGTCTGCAGGGCCTTGGCGATCACGCCACGGCCCTGCGCAGAACCCGCGCCCTCCATGACGCGACCGTCAGCGTGATAAAAAACGGCCCACTTATAGAGCGCCGACTTAGTCACCGACGAAAAGGCTGGGCACAAGCCGTAGGCATTGGAAAACTCCATGCCGGAAAAATCAGCGCCCACTTCGGCCGCCATCAAATGCCCGTCGCCGGTCAGTACGTTGCAACCCAGCGCCCGGCTCAGAAACGCGCAGCCACCCGTTGCAATCACCACTGCGGCAGCTTCGACCTTCCATTCAAGATGCTTCTGGCGTGAGAAACCGGACGCACCGCTCACGCGCCCTTCGCTGTCCGTCAGCAGCTGCAATGCCGGGCTGTGATCCAGAATCCGCACACCGGCCTGCTTCACCCGCTTGCGCATCAAGCGCATGTATTCCGGCCCCTGCAAAGAAATACGCTGTTGCTGGCCGTCGCTGTCGAGCGGGAACGGGTAACCCCAGTCAGCGAGGGTTTGCATGTTGGTCCAGGTTTGCTCGAGAACGCGGTTCATCCAGACGTCCTCGGCCAGATAACCGCCCCGGGCATAGCGGCTGGCCTTGGCCTCCTCACGCTTTTGCCGGTCTGGCTCGACATACCACACGGCAGTCCCCGATGGCGCCGTGGCTCCGGAAGCACCGCAGTAGCCTTTGTCTGCCAGCACCACATTGGCGCCCTGGGCCGCCGCACTGATCGCCGCCCACGTGCCTGCAGGCCCACCACCAATCACCAGCACATCGGCACGCCACTCACGGCCGCCCACGCGCTCCTCAACACCTGACATATCGAATTCCTTGTTGAATACAGGGGAATTTAAGGGATGACGGGCCCGACTTCAGTCAGGTGGTTGATGGCAAAGCTGATTCTAAAATTAAAAGAAAAAAGTCTAAAAAAGAAAGATCGTATGGTTATTTGGTTATAGCAAGTTCAAGGACAGACGAATCCGTGTGGACCTTGAAGCCACGCCCGAACTTTGCGTTTGGGCGCTGAAAGCGTATTTTTTGCTGAACGCGTGCTGACCTCAAGCACCCCGGCTTAACCACACAGGTTGTTGCGATGAAAAAAACGCCTCCTCCCCAAAACGTGTATGACGATCCTGTATTTTTTGAAGGCTACAAGGCCCTGCGCCAAAAGGATTCAGGGCTGAACGGCGTGCTGGAGATCCCGGCCTTCCACGCCTTGTTACCAGAATTGCAGGGGCTGCGGATTCTGGACCTGGGTGCCGGGTTTGGTGATTTCGCCCGCTATGCTCGCCGTCATGGCGCCCAAGCGGTCACAGCGGTGGATGTCTCCGAGAAGATGCTGGCCGAGGCCCGACGCCTGACCCACGACGAGAGCATTTATTACCTTCATCAGTCGATTGAACATTTCACACCCGACGCGCAAACCTTTGATCTTGTGGTTTCTTCACTGGCGCTGCATTACATCGACGATTACCCGACGGTAGTCGAGCGCGTGTATGCCAGCCTGGTACCCGGTGGGAGATTCGTTTTTTCGGTCGAACACCCACTTTGCACGGCTCAACCCAGCGGCTGGGTCTGCGGACCGTCGGGCGAACGATTGCATTGGCCGCTCGACCGCTACCAACATGAAACAGTCCGCCACAGCACCTGGTTTGTCGAGAACGTCACCAAGTTTCATCGCACGCTGCAAACCTACGTCAACACCTTGTTAGCAGCAGGGTTTCAGTTGGACCATCTCGGTGAACCGAAGCCTCTGGCACAGGCCCTTGATGAGCGGCCATCACTGGTAGACGCACTGAGACGACCGCCCTTTCTGTTGCTGGCAGTCACCAAGCCATCCTGAAGCCAAGCGATTTCCGATAGAAATAGTCAGGATTTTCTCCAAGAGCCTATGGGAAGATGCCAGTATTAAAAGGCTATCAGTGCCCCCCCAGTCTTTAGACTCTTCGCCAAAGTATGTAAGAAATATTTTTGGCGAAGGTTAGGCGAGCCTGTTTTCTACGCCGAAGAATAGAGCGTATCTATATTCCATACGGAGACTTGCGAGACGTGCGTTGCACAAGAGTGTTGATACAACCCTGCCATTCAGCGGGTTAAATATATATGCGCACACCCTACCTAAAGCACAACATAGGTCGCATTTAACAACAGCACATCAACGCCCAGTGACAATAAAGAAACAACATCCATACAGAAATAATTCAACAGATTAGCGACGCAGACGTCATGTTATAGAACACATGTCCAGGCATTGGTTAGCGTCACTGCGAAACATACGATTGCAAATGCGACAGGCAATCAATTTTTTGACGCCAAAAACAAAACGCGCTACAGCCTACGAAAGACCATACAGAGGGCAGATTCTTAGCCTGAGCACACGCCCAAACCAAAAACCGTTAGACTTTTTAAAAATAAATTTCACTCTTTTGTTTTAGCAGAAATGCAACACACTAAAACAAAGACAACTGCTGAAAATTTTCGCCTTACTATTTCATCAACTTAAATCCCTGTAACTCTGAGGCGTCATCCCAAACCATCTCAAGGACGCCTTGTAAAAACTACTTTGATCACTAAAGCCCAAGGTTGCAGATATATATTTAATGCTATAAACCGAATGCCGCAAGTAATCATGCGCCAATGCCTGCCTGACATCGTTATACACCATAGAAAAACTAAGTCCTTCATTTCTCAACGAATACTGCAAGGTTCTTTTGCTGACCTTGAGAGCATCCGCAATTGAATCAAGCGTTGGCACAACACCCCGCGCC
The DNA here is from genome assembly GCF_025465935.1 of Pseudomonas sp. 7P_10.2_Bac1. GTDB lineage: Bacteria > Pseudomonadota > Gammaproteobacteria > Pseudomonadales > Pseudomonadaceae > Aquipseudomonas. The sequence continues at coordinate 29,490 of NZ_JANLNV010000061.1, forward strand.
AGACTTTCAGCAATGGCTCTTCTTATTTTGGATGATACGAAACCGGTGGGGGACGACTCTAACTGGATTTTAAGGAATTCTGCATGCAGCCTGTCCAGCTTAGGTGACGCGGTAATCAGCGGGTAGTTATAGACATCCTTGGGAAAGACCAACACATTGTGACCGGCCGAAAACTTCAAATTCCGTCCAAATACCACTTCCAGGCCATCCCTTTCATCGGGAGGGGCGTAGACAAATTCGACCCCCAGCGGTACGACATAATAATGTGGCACTAACCAGCGAATAAGCCCCAGTAAAATCGAAAACCCGGCATCGATAAACACCCGGGGTACTTTTTTGGTCACTTCAATACTGACAATTTTTAAAATATGGTCATGCAGTTCCAGCTTCAGCAATGAACCACTGCTGATCAAGGGGTAATAATTGACCAAGCGTTCGATGGCGCCCCCCAATGTTGCACATGACATGACCGCATAGCCCAAGGCTCCCAGCATGGCCGGGTGCATATTCCTGTATGCCCTTAGCCCCAGATCCGGGTCCCCGGAGGTGACTGAAAGATTAGTCAACCATTCGTATACCGATTCAATATCAACAAATTCAGTATCATCGACATAATCATGAAATGTTTCACTGGACTTATAAACAGTCCCCAGCGCTCGACCGAGCAAGTAAACATATGACTTTCGAATTCTGTACATTCATCTATCCATGGAACACATTAAGCACGGGCAAGTGCTGCCTCATCAGACACGCAAAATCACGCACAAAAACTGACCATATAGAATTAATCTTGTCACAAGAATGAGTCAATGCGCTTGCGCTTCAGGACATCCTATTAGCCTCAGAGGACACTTATTAATAACTCAGACACATGTGAGAATAAAATAACACCGCAAGTCTCTAAAATACCCACACAGTATTAACCCATGAAAAATCATAAAAAAAAACGTGGCTGGTTATGGGCTTATAAAAAAATACGCTCATTACAATGCTCTCGCACCACCGCCGTATTGAGAGCAACCCGCTTTGCACTGACCGGCGACACGGGGTCATTCGTAGACACAAAAAGCCTATACAAAATCAGGCTGAAGTTATAACCAAACCGGTTAACGCTTCATACAACCGCTAGGGATGGCGCCACCTCCATGACAAACAGGCACTGCGTTCAGGTCATTGCAATAACCGGCGGCAAAGGAGGCACCGGCAAGAGCACGCTGGCCATTAATTTATCCGTTGCCCTCGCCATGTCAGGGCAAAGGGTGGTCTTGCTGGACGGCAATTTGGAACTGCCTTGCATCGATACACTGTTGAATATCAGACCGCAAAGAACACTCGCCGATTTACTCGAGGGCAAATGCTCATTAAAAGAACTTCTGCACCCTGGCCCCAGAGGCATCAACTTGATACTGGGTGACCCGTTTTCAAGCGCTGCATTAAATCTTCAAACTGCCCATCACGCCGGAATTATCAATTCATTCAACGAGATACAACGCGATCTGGATGTCTTGATTGTGGACACAGCCTCCGGCGCAAACAGTTCGGTCTTAAACTTTACCAGAGCCGCCCATGAAGTCGTGATGGTCCTCTGTAACGAACCCGCGTCAATTCTCAATACCTATGCACTTATTCGAACATTGAATAATCACTACAACATCAGACGATTCAGGGTCATATCCAACCGAACTTACAGCCCGATGGAGGGCCTCGATGCATTCAACAAACTGCTTGCCCTCACCGCCAACAGCGCAGAGGTGTCATTGATGTATGTTGGCAATCTACCCGAGGATTTAGCTGTTCGTTACGCCTCCCATAAAAGACGCGCAGCCTATGACTTTTCACCGCGCTCAAAATTTTCTCGAGAACTTGAGGCTATTGCCTGCAAAGTTAGCAAATGGCCACTACCTACAACGCCCAGAGGGCATATCGAATTTTTCACCGACAGCTTGATCATGGCACCACAACATCATGGCACAAAGACGCTTCGATGATAGCTCTCATTTTCTGTCATGCAAACTCCAATCGCTGCAAGCATGCAAGAGGGCTCAGCGGCCGAACTGTTTTTCCAGCTCTGTTTTTAGCCATTCGACGAACCACATCACATCCGGTGACAACTCGGCAGACGGTGTGAGCACCCGATAGCTTTCAAGCTTGGCTTGCGCGTCGACAGCCCGTACCAGAAGGCCCGCAGCGAGTTCTTCGTGCACCAGCACTTCATTGGCGAGTGCAATCCCCTGACCACTCTCGGCCACCGACAGCGCGTGATCGTTATTGACGTAAAGCATGTCCGAACTGAGCTTAAAATCCAGGCCATGGGCCCTGAACCACAGGTTCCACCATTCGCCGTCATCGACATGGATCAGATGGTGCTTCACCAAATCTGCCGGGCATTGAATCGGATCAATACTTGCCAGATACCCCGGCGTACACACGGGAAAGACCCGCGGACAATTCAATATCACCCGTGAATGCGTGTATTGGCCGTCCACACCATAGACAATCCCGAGATCAGCGCTCCGGCCATCCACCTCGGTAAACGTCGAGTCAGGGTCGATGACAAACTTCAATCCTGGCTGTAAATGGCGCATGGCCTCGATTCGCGGCATCAACCAGCGCTTGGCAAATCCCGGTACCACTTTGATCCGCAACCAGCGTTCGGCGGTCCTGGGGCGCACCTCTTTGCCGGCGTCGATCAACAGTTGCAATGCGGTGGCGACCTTGCGGTGGTACTTCTCGCCCGCCACCGTCAAAACCACGCCGCGGGAAGTGCGCTCGAACAACTGCACCCCCAGCCACTCCTCCAACAGCTTTACATGCCGGCCGATGGCTGGCTGTGTCACGTGCAGGGCTTTGGAAGCCTCGACGTAACTGCCCAGACGAGCGGCGGCATCAAAGGCTCGCACCGCGTTGAGGGGCGGTAAACGGTTGTCCAACATGGCGGTTACTGTCCGAGCTATTAGTTTATTTAACAGCAGGTATGCAAAAACTGAAGTTTCGCTCCCGCCACCTCTGCCTGATAATCGAACAAAAAGAATAATAAAAAAACATCAGTACGCATTTCGATCCTGCCCCAAGAAGAATATCCATAACCCGCCGAGGTGGCTGTCCACAGCCTGTCTGCGGCAGGGGGAACCAGGAGGTAAAACATGAATGCCCTGAATTCACTGCAAACGCTGGCGGTTTCTGTCCGCTCAGTGCGCAAGGTCTACGGTGATCCGCAGGCAGGTCCGGTGGCACTAAAAAGCATCGACCTGGACATTCGTGACAACGAATTCTTCACCCTTCTCGGTCCCTCCGGCTGTGGCAAAACCACCCTGCTGCGAATGATTGCCGGATTCGAATTCCCCACCGAGGGCGAGATTCTGCTCTACGGCGAGAACATCGCTGAACGCCCCCCCTTCGAACGACCGGTCAACACAGTGTTCCAGCATTACGCACTGTTCCCGCACATGACCATTGCTGAAAACCTGGCCTTCGGCCTCGAATCTCATCCGATGGGCAAAGTCCTGAAAAAACGCCAGATTACCGAGCGCGTGCGCGAGATGCTCGCCTTGGTTCAAATGGAAAAGTTCGCATCGCGCAAGCCCACACAACTGTCGGGCGGCCAGCAACAGCGTGTGGCTCTGGCCCGCGCCCTGGCACCGCATCCCAAGGTGCTGTTGCTTGACGAGCCCTTGTCGGCGCTGGACCTCAAGCTGCGCCAGGCCATGCGCGAAGAATTGAAAACCATCCAGGCCAGAACCGGGATTACGTTTATCTTCGTCACCCATGATCAGGAAGAAGCCCTGACCATGTCTGACCGCATCGCCGTGTTGTCGGAGGGTGAAGTGCAGCAGGTAGGCCGCCCGGAAGACATCTACGAACGGCCACGCAACCGCTTTGTCGCGGACTTCATTGGCGAAACCAACTTTATCGAATCCACCGTCACGGCTGTCGAAGCGGGGATGGCCTGGCTCAGCGGGCCAGCCGATCAGCCGCTTGGGGCACACCCCTGCACCAACGTTTCGGTGGGCGACGGGCTGACGCTCTCCGTTCGTCCCGAACGCCTGCGACTGGTGCATGCCGCGACTGAACATGCGCTGCCCTGTCGCATCGATGCGCAGATCTACCTCGGCACCGACCTGCAATACCGGGTCAGCCTTCGCGACGGTTCACTTTTGACCGTGCGCACCCCCAACAGCGTCGAGCCGGACCAGCGCTATGCCGTGGGCAGTCAGGCAGGCCTGTTGTTCGACCACGGTAGCGCCAGCGTCTTGCACGATTGAGTCCGAGGATTTGCCATGCCTGCTTTACCGATTTCCCGCACCTTGGAACGCCGACGCGCATTCCAGAATTTTCTCGGTGTCAGCCCTGCCCTGGTCGCTATCAGCCTGTTTCTGATCGTGCCGATCCTGATTGTCATCGGCTATTCGCTGATGGAGGCCAATCCGTATGGCGGTGTGAACAAGGTGTTCAGCACCGAGGCCTACACCTCGCTGCTGTTCGAGCAACAACTGGATGACAGCCTGGCCTTCACCGATGCTTATCTGATGATTGCGCTGCGCTCTATCGGCATTGCCGGGCTGACCACGCTTATCACCCTGCTGATCGGTTTCCCGGTGGCGGTGTGGCTGGCCATGCAGCCCGCGCATCGCCGGGGCTGGCTGATCTTCCTGATCACCGTGCCGTTCTGGGCCAACCTGCTGATCCGCACGTACGCCTGGATTCTGCTGCTACGCAATACCGGGGTGGTCAATAACAGCCTGCTAGGGCTGGGCCTCATCGACCAGCCTCTGCAAATGCTCTACACCGACGGCGCCGTCCTGTTGGGCCTGGTGTACACCTACGCGCCCTTTGTGGTGCTGCCAATCTACGCCACGCTGGAAAAAATGGACATCCGCTTGCTTGAAGCCGCGCAGGACTTGTACGCCGGGCGTCTGCGCACCTTGCGCAAAGTGGTCTTGCCGATCGCCAAACCGGGGATCATCGCTGGCGCGATCCTGACCTTCGTGCCCTGCCTGGGCGCCATGATTGCCCCCGAACTGTTGGGCGGCGGCACACGCTTGATGCTCGGCAACCTGATCTTCAGACAGTTCAGTGACGCGCGTAACTGGCCTTTCGGCGCGGCGCTATCGCTGGTGCTGATGGCCACGGTGATGCTGGTACTGACGGTATATGCCCTGCGCGCTGAACGTCAGCGCCTCGCCAAAGGAGGTGTGTGATGCCCCGCCTGTTTAAACGCAACAGACTGAGTGTGCAGGATTTTCCGGGGTTCGGCGGCTTCAGCTTGCTGTTCTACCTGTACCTCTACGCGCCCATCGTGGTGCTGGTGGTGTTCTCTTTCAACGCCAACCAGTCGGCAACGGTCTGGACCGGTTTTAGCCTGGACTGGTACCGCGCCGCCTTTGCCAATCAAGCTTTGCGCCAGGCGGCCAGCAACAGCCTGTTGATTGCGGTGTGCGCCAGCGTCGCCGCCACGGCCATTGCGACCCTCGCCGCCCTCGGCACTTCGCGCGGTGCAAAGTTCAAGGGCCTGCACCTGTCGATGGGCACGATCATGCTGCCGCTGGTATTGCCCGAGATCGTGGTGGGTGTCGCCACCCTCGCGCTGTTCTCCACCCTGGGCGTGTCGCTGGGCTACGGCAACCTGATCATTGCCCACACCGTGTTCTGCATCCCGTTCGCCTACCTGCCGATCCGCGCCCGCCTCAACGATATGGACCTGTCGCTGGAGCAAGCTTCGGCGGATCTTTACGCAGGCCCCTGGCGAACCTTTCGCAAGGTCACGCTGCCCCTGCTGATGCCCGGCATCATCTCGGGGCTGATGCTGGCGTTCATCGTCTCGCTGGATAACTTCGTGATCTCAATGATGGTCTCGCAGGCGGGCACCACCACTTTGCCAATTTTCATTTTCGGCCTGTTGCGCATGGGCGTGACGCCCGACGTCAACGCCGTGTCCACGCTGATCCTTGGCGTCTCGGTGCTGTTTGTCAGCCTTTCCTATCTGTTGAGCAAGAAAAACACTTGAACCTTGAACCTACTGTGGGAGTTAGCATGAACACGTTGATTGCACGTATCGGCACCTCTTTAGCACTGACCTTACCGCTGGCAATGGCCAGCAGCGTTCAAGCCGCAGAGAAGCTCAACGTTGTGAGTTGGAGCGGTTACTTTTCGCCTGAAATCCTGGCCAAGTTCCAGAAGCAGACTGGTATCGAAGTCACGGTTGACGCCTACGATTCCAACGAAACCCTGTTGGCCAAGCTCAAGCAAGGCGCTGCCGGGTACGACGTGGCGATTCCGTCGAACCAGTTCATCCCGATCCTGATCAAGGAAAACCTGCTGACCCGTTTCGACCCGGTCAATCAGCCCTACTACGCGAACCTCGTCGACAACCTGAAAAAGCCCACCTGGGACCCACAAGGCGGGTATTCGGTGCCCTTCATCTGGGGCACCACCAGCGTGGTACTCGACACCGGCCGCTATCAAGGCCCGACCGACAGCTTGAAGGTGCTGTACGAGCCACCAACCGAGTTGCAGGGGCGCATTAACATGTTCGACTCGGTCAGCGACGTGATCGACATGGCCAGCCTGTATCTGAACATTCCACTGTGCAGTGAAGACCCCAAGCAGATGCAGCAGGTGCTGACGCTGCTTAAAGCACAAAAACCATTCGTTAAGACCTACAGCTCAAAAGCGGGCTCAATCCGTGAAAACCTGGCCTCCGGTGAAATCGACATGTCGATGTTCTGGGGAGGCTCCTCGATGCGTGCGCGCGAGATGAAACCCAGTCTGAAATACCTTTATCCCAAGGAAGGTGTGCTGGCGTGGGTCGACAACATGGTCATCCCGAACGGCAGCAAGCACCCGGAAAATGCCAAAGCGTTTATTGCGTTTATGAGCCAGCCAGAAAACGCGGCAATGACCCAGAACTTCCTCAAGCACCAGAGCCCGATTAAAGGTGTGGAGCCCTACCTCGATGCGGGCCTGAAGGACGCACCGGAGTTGCACATTCCTGAGGGCACCAAGGTGGTGTTCAGTCAGACCTGCGGTGAAGGGGCCATTCGTCTGGCCGATCGCATGTGGACCAACCTGATGCGTTGACCGGTACCGCCCCGCCGTGAGGGCGGGGTGTTTTTCCAGCCGTCTGAAAGGCAGCGTGTAATGACTTCTAATCCCATCAGCGAACTGGTCCTGCTACAGGCCCACGAGCTCGCCGAACGCATCCGTTCGCGCCAGGTTTCTTGCCGCGAAGTGATGCAGGCCTATCTTAGCCATATCGAACGCTTCAACCCTTGCGTGAATGCAGTAGTCAGCCTGCAAGCGCCGCAAGACATGCTGGCCCAGGCGGACCAGCGCGATGCCGAGCTGGCACGCGGCGAGTACCGGGGCTGGATGCATGGCCTGCCCCATGCGATCAAGGACTTGTCCCTGACCAAGGGCATTCTCACCACTCTGGGCTCACCGCTGTACAAGGATTTTGTGCCCGAGCGCGACGGCATCATGGTGGAGCGCATCAAGGCTGCCGGCGCGATTATTATCGGCAAGACCAACACCCCGGAATTCGGCCTGGGCTCGCAAAGCTACAACCCCTTGTTCGGTGCGACAGGCTGCGCGTTTGATCCGACCAAAACGGCGGGTGGCAGTAGCGGCGGTGCGGCGGCGGCACTGGCTATGCATTTGCTGCCGGTGGCCGATGGCAGCGACATGATGGGTTCGCTGCGCAACCCGGCGGCCTTCAACAATATTGTCGGCTTCCGGCCCTCCCAGGGGCGCGTGCCTTTCGACGACAGTGCCGACCTGTTCTTCGATCAGCTCGGGTATGAAGGCCCGATGGCCCGCAGTGTGCGGGATGCGGCGTTGCTCTTGTCAGTGCAAGCAGGCGCCGACCCGCGCGCCCCACTGTCTATCAACGAGCCTGGCAGTGTATTTACCGCGCCATTGGAGCGTGACTTCAAAGGCACTCGCCTGGGCTGGCTGGGTGACCTCAATGGCTACCTGCCCATGGAAAACGGCATTCTCGCGCTCTGTGAACAGGCCTTTGCCGACTTTAAAAGCCTGGGTTGCCACGTTGAACCGGCACAACCGGACTTCGCCCCGCAGCAGCTCTGGCACAGTTGGCGCACTTTGCGGCACTGGTTGGTGGCGGGTTCTCTGGGGGCTCTCTACGCCGATCCGCAGAAGCGCGCGCACCTCAAGCCAGAAGCCTGCTGGGAAATCGAGAACGGCTTGAAACTCAGCGCAGGCGACATCTATGCCGCATCGGCCTTGCGCAGCGACTGGTATCGCGCCCTCAGCGCATTGTTCGAGCGCTTTGATTACCTGCTGCTGCCCAGCGCCCAGGTGTTCGCCTTTGACAAGCACATACATTGGCCCTCTGCCATCGAAGGAGTGCCCATGGACACCTATCATCGGTGGATGGAAGTGGTGATCCCCGGCACGCTGTCCGGTTGCCCGGTGGCGAACGTGCAGGTTGGTTTCAACGCGCAGGGCCTGCCGATGGGGCTACAGATCATCGGTCGGCATCAGGCCGATTTCGCGGTCTTGCAATTGGCCCACGCCTACGAGCAGGCCAGCCAATGGTTCACCCGCTGCCCTGCTCCGCTGTTGCGGGATTGAGGCCCTGTCTGGCTGTAAACACCAGGCTGAAGACCGTCACACCGTGCTCACTGCTGACAGTGCAATGGCCGCCGTGCATTTTCATGATCGAGGCGACGATTGAAAGCCCCAGCCCGCTTCGCTCGGCAGAGTGATGACGGGCGGTGTCCACCCGGTAAAACCGGTCAAACAAACGTTCCATCTGGGCGGGCTCGATAGTCTCGCCCTGATTGCGTACCTCAACGATGCTCTGCTCGCCCTCATGCCGCACCTGCATCTGGATGTCACTGCCGGGCTGCGCATGACGCACGGCATTGGCAACCAGATTGGCCAGCGCACGGCGAAACAGGGTGACATCGGCGTACACGTTGCCATCCCCGGACCAGACCAGTCGCACGCCGCGCTCTTCAGTCAAATCCTCGAAGTAGTTGCCAATCCTGGCCAGTTCTTCGGCAGCGTTGAAATCGACACGCTCTATGGCTTCTCCCGGGTGCTCGGTGCGCGCGAGGAACAGCATGTTGTCGATCATCTTGGACAGCCGCTGCAGTTCCTCGTAGTTGGAACCGACCAGACGTTGGTAGTAGTCGATGTCTCGCGGTTTGCCCAGGCCGACTTCGATCTGGCCGAGCATGTTTCCGATCGGGGTGCGCAGGTCATGAGCCATGTCGGCGCTGACCTGTTTGAGCTGGGTAAAACCTCGTTCAAGGCGCTCAAGCATGGCATTGAACGGCATGATGACCGCCTTGATTTCACGGGGCGCGCCTTGCGGGTCGATGCGCAGTGACAGCGTCCCGACGCTGATCGAGGCAGTGCGTTCTGCCAGTCGGTACAGGGGCGCCATGCTGCGTCTGGCCAGCAAAAATGACAGCAAGGCGATAAGCCCCGCCGCCAGCGCGGAGAACATCAGGATAGTGTTGCGATATTCATTGAGTGTTCGCGTGCGCTCTGTTAACAGCCGGCCCGAAATCACCTGCAAGGCAGGTTGCCCACTGATGCCACGCACCCACGCTCCGACATAGATGAACGGGGTGCCGTCGGCCCCCTCGACATGCTGGACATTGGCCAGAGCCAGGCTGGCGTCCGGGGCCACCATGTCGAGTGTATCGATAGCCGGAAGGCTACGATGACCGGGGTTGACGGTGATCAGTGGCGGACCGTTTTCGGGTTTTATCAACAACAGTGATTCGGCGTTGCCCAGCATGTTTTCAAACAACCGCGGCTTGTCGTGAATCAGTTCCCGGGCGTCGCCGTCTTGCAGCAAGGTACGGATCTGGTCCACCCGCGTCACCAACGCAGCGTCGTCGCGCATCGCCAACTGGGCCTTCAATCCAAAGTACAAGGCGGCCCCCAGGCTGGCCATGGCACCGAAACCAAAACAGGCCAGCAACACCGCCAGGCGCAGCGTCAGTGACAAGCGGCTCATGCTTCATGCTCGAAGCGATAGCCCACGCCATGCACGGTATGAATCAGTTTGGTGGGGAAAGGGTCATCGATTTTCTGCCGCAATCGACGCACGGCGACGTCGACCACGTTGGTGTCGCTGTCAAAATTCATGTCCCAGACCAACGATGCCAACAGGCTCCGTGACAGGACTTCGTCGCGACGCTGCATGAAGCACAGCAGCAAGCTGAACTCCCGATTGGTCAATACCAGCCGCTGGCCCGCACGGGTCACCCGGCGCTTGGGCACGTCGACCTGCAAGTCGCCGATGTCCAGCGTATCCACGGGGCGTTCAACCTGCCCACGGCGCAGGATAATGCGCACCCTTGCCAGTAACTCGGCAAATGAGAAAGGCTTGACCAGGTATTCGTCGGCGCCAAGGCCCAGGCCTTTGAGACGATCTTCCAAGGCACTGCGCGCACTGAGGAATAGCACCGGGGTTTGCTGGCGTGCCCGCAGTTTCTCCATGACCGTCCAGCCGTCCATTTGCGGCAGCATCACATCCAGCAAAATGAGGTCGTAGGGTTCTTCGCGCGCCATGTACAGGCCATCAATGCCGTTATCGGCGTGATCAACCGAGTACCCTGCCTCGGTCAATCCGGCACACAGGTAGGCGGCTGTTTTGGCTTCGTCTTCAATAATCAGGATTTTCATGACGATGGGTCCCGGCCTCGGCAATCCGACAAGCATAGTGGAGCGGCGGCGCACACTGTAGGCGCCGCCGGCCCTTCATTTTTGCGGCGCTTGCGCATCGGTTGCATGGGTGGCTTGAAGAATCAACTGCGCGACCTCTTTAGGGTGGGAAATCAGCGACACATGGCTGGAATTGATTTCCACGGTGTGGGCATTCATGCGTTTGGCCATGAAGCGCTCAAGGTCAGGGTTGATGGTGCGGTCCTGGGTCGAAACCGCATACCAGGTGGGTTTGTCATGCCAGGCCGCTACTGTGGTCTTGGCCAGGGTGATGGCTTTGCCCATGGGCTGCTGGACGGCATAGTAGACTTCGGCCTCCTGCTTGGGCACGTCACCGGCAAAGTCATGCAAAAAAGCCTGCTCGGACAACAAGCCATAACCGTCTGCCGACCACTGCAAGCCAGCTCCGGCAGGGGCCGGCGCGAATTGTTTGGTCAGCGCTGGGTAGTCTTCACCGGCATCCGGCGCACGCGCTGCGATGTACACCAGGCCTTTGACCTTGGGATCATCACCGGCCTGGCTGATCACCATGCCGCCGTAAGAGTGGGCGACCAGTACGGTCGGTCCGTCCTGCTGCGCCAGCGCGCGCTTGACGGCATCGACGTCGGCATCCAGCGAGGTGGTCGGGTTTTGCACAGCTGTCACATGCAGGCCCTTGGCTTGCAGGAGCTTGATGACCTTGGACCAACTGGACGCATCGGCATACAGACCATGCACCAGCACCACGTTTTTGATAGCACCAGGGGCTACGTCCTGAGCCTGCACGGCCGAAGCACCGAGTAAGGACAATGCAGCTAGCGCAAAGGCGGCATGAAGTTTCATGGTGGCTCTCCAACAAATGAGTGAGGCCCTACTGTAAAAAACCCGATCCCTCACGCAGGTGACGCAAGGATTACAGAAAACTGACAGACAGTAACCACACGAAACCTCACCAAACACGCTGCAAACAGTGACCGAGACTGCAAAACAGCTAAATCGTTTAAGTTTGATCCGGGCCTAGGGGGGGCTGTTCCTGTTTCATTGCAAGCCGCGTCGCTGGGTCACATTTATCCAGACAAGGCGCATAGCAAAGAAAATGGTTTCGCGAACGTAATTGGGAACAACCAAAACACGCTTCTCGCGCCTAGCCCTGCACTACGTGGGCTTTGGCCGCTGCTACAACGAGACGGGAACAGACCCTAGTGGCAATAAGACGCACCCCAGCATTGAATTGCCTGGGCGGAGCCGTTAATGTGTGTCCAAATTTTGCGACCGATTTAGCTTCCTGACGTTTACCGACAGGAAGCCGGGCCGAATATTCTTTGTTTCTCAAGCAGCTGAAGACAACGTACAAGAAGTCAGCGCAGGGGGGCACGAAAGTAAGGTCGATGCGATTTGTCGACCTTGTATGTCCATCCCGCCTGCTACTCGATTGCCCTGTTTTGTGGCCTTCGAGAGCCAGGAATCCTCGCCTTTGCAGCGGGCGGACGACCTTCTATCCTGGAAATCACAGTATGTTGAATAAAGCGAATAAGACTCTGCTGGGTCTCGCCCTGTCGATGAGCCTGATGCAGGCACACGCGGCAGAGGCCAAGAAAGTCGATGTGTTACTGGTTGGCGGCGGCATCATGAGCGCCACCCTGGGCGTCTGGCTCAATGAGCTTGAGCCGGGCTGGACCATGGAAATGCTTGAACGTCTGGATGGCGTCGCCAAAGAAAGCTCCAACGGCTGGAACAACGCCGGTACGGGCCACTCCGCTTTGGCCGAGTCCAACTACACCCCTTACGGCAAAGACGGCAAGATCGAAATCGCCAAAGCGATCGAGATCAACGAAGCCTTCCAGGTCACTCGCCAGTTCCTGGCTTGGCAGGTCAAGTCGGGCGTGTTGAAAAACCCGCACTCCTTCATCAACTCCACCCCGCACATGAGCTTCATGTGGGGCGATGACAACGTCAAGTTCCTCAAGGAACGCTACGCCGCCCTGCAGAAGAGCCCACTGTTCGCGGGCATGCAGTACAGCGAAGATCAGGCGCAAATCAAGCAGTGGGTTCCGCTGATGATGGAAGGCCGTGATCCAAAGCAGAAAATCGCTGCGACCTGGACGCCAATCGGTACAGACGCAAACTGGGGTGAAGTCACTCGCCAGTACGTTGCTGCCCTGGAAACCAAGCCAAACTTCAGCCTGAAGCTGTCGAGTGAAGTTGAAGAAATCACTCGCAACAAAGATGGCGGCTGGCACGTTGAATACAAAAACCTGAAAGACGGTACCACCCACGCCACCGATGCGAAATTCGTGTTCATCGGCGCCGGCGGCGGTGCATTGAAGCTGCTGCAAAAAGCCGACATCCCTGAAGCTCGCGATTACGCGGGTTTCCCGGTAGGCGGCTCGTTCCTGGTGACTGACAACCAGGACATCGCCATGCAGCACATGGCCAAGGCCTACGGTATCGCCTCGACCGGTGCCCCGCCCATGTCCGTACCGCACCTGGACACCCGCGTGCTGGACGGCAAGCGCATGATCCTGTTCGGACCTTTCGCGACCTTCTCTACCAAGTTCCTCAAGGAAGGTTCTTACCTTGACCTGCTGTCGACCACCACGACCCATAACGTGTGGCCGATGACCAAGGTAGGCGTTGAGCAGTATCCGCTGATCGAGTACCTGGCCGGCCAGTTGATGATGTCGGATGACGACCGCTTCAACGCGCTGAAAGAGTACTTCCCGCACGCCAAAAAAGAAGACTGGCGCCTGTGGCAAGCCGGTCAACGCGTACAGATCATCAAGCGTGATGCCGAGAAAGGCGGTGTCTTGAAGCTGGGTACTGAAGTCGTTTACTCCCAGGACCGCACCATCGCTGGCCTGCTGGGTGCCTCCCCAGGTGCTTCGACAGCTCCACCGATCATGATTGACGTGCTGGAAAAGGTCTTCAAAGACAAGGTTGCGACACCTGAGTGGCAAGCAAAGATGCACCAGATCGTTCCAAGCTACGGGACCAAGCTCAATGACTCGCCAGAGCGTGTTCAGCAAGAGTGGGACTACACCGCTGACGTACTGCAACTGAGCAAGCCTCCGGTGATCGACGCTTCTGCCTACCCGGCTGCCAACGGCGCCCCGGCTCAGCCAGCGGCACCACAGGAAAGCAAACCGGCTCAGGACATGGCGCTGTAAGAGCGACGTGAACTGATCCATAAAGCCCGATGCCAGAGACCTGGCATCGGGCTTTTTTATGCCTGCGGATGTACATAGCGCCGTGCCAGGGTTAATTAAAAGGGGCTGCTGACGAGTACGCGGGTGCGTACGCAATCATGTAGTGCGAAAATCGCGAGCCGGTCGCCACACGTTCACTGTTCATGCCAGATGCATGACATCAATCCAGCCTTTCAGGCTGCCTTGTTACAGACAAGCCCTTGCATGAAAACGGGTTAATCGCACACTAGGCAGCACTCACTCAATAATTATTAATAGCGCTGTCTACATACTAGTTATTCCCCAGCAGTTAGTGCGGAAAGAACTTTAAATACAGCAAACTCATAAACATCACCCACAAACACAAACTTTAATTACAACCATGCGATAAATAGTTTATATCGATCACACACAGCGCTCACGCCGCCCTCGCCTTGCAGTAACGCTTGCTCCAGAGCGCGTAAAACCTTATTTTAAATATAAAACATTAAAAAACACATTTAGAAACATATCGAGTTAAACGTAACGATTATTCTTCACACGAATAGCGCGCACTAACAAAGACAAAAATGTTAAATAAAGTCTGAAATTGACTTGCTAATTAGATGAAAAATAACCGCCCAGTGACAGAGCTCACACAATTGGAAAATGGTTGAATGTTCATTTGGCAAAAAACAATATTGTCTACACAAAGATACTAAGACCAAAGAATATGTCATTTAGCCATTATCGGCCTTATACTGCCGCAAAAATGACGCCATAATTTCGACACACATCAATCAATGAGCCCGTCATCACATAAATCCATACCCAAGGTGCTGCACAAGTGAGTACCCTTCAGCGCAACAACGTTAAGCAACTGCCCCACACAGATCCGAATGCTCCAGTCATGGTTTACGCGCACGGATTTGGCTGCAATCAGGACATGTGGCAACTCCTCACCCCTGAGTTTCGTGCCACTCACCGGCAAGTGCTGTTCGATTATGTCGGCAGCGGCAGCTCGGATGCGCGCGCCTTTGACCCCATCCGCTACGGTTCACTCGCGGGCTATGCCCAGGACCTGATTGAGGTGTGTGATGCCCTGGGCCTCACAGAAAACGTGATCTTCGTCGGGCATTCCGTCAGTTGCAGCATTGGCATTCTTGCTTCAATACAGCGCCCTGAACTGTTCTCACAAATGATTCTGGTAGGCCCTTCACCGTGTTTTCTGAATGACCCACCTGATTACCATGGAGGCTTTGAGCGCAAGGATCTCGAAGCACTGCTGGCACTGATGGATCAAAACTACATTGGTTGGGCGCATTATTTTGCTCCACTGGCCGCAGGTTCAGAGTCTGACCAGCCGCACACGTCTCAATTGAAAGACAGCTTCTGCTCCACTGACCCGGTCATGGCGCGGCGGTTTGCCCAAGCCACGTTCTTCGCTGACATTCGGGAAGAGCTGGGCCTTTGCAGAACACCGAGCCTCATTTTGCAGCACCGCGAGGATGCCCTGGTGCCGTTTTCAGTTGGGCATTACCTGAAGAAACACCTCAAAGACAGCCTGTTGGAAACGCTGGACGTCAAAGGGCATTGTGCTCATATGAGCCACCCGCATTTGGTGGCCTCGACCCTACGTCAATACCTGTCAAGGAGTGACAGCTTTGCTTTACCTTGAACACCTGCCCTGCCCGGTATTGGTTACAAGCTGCAGTGGTCGAGTCCTGCATATCAATCGAGACTTCAAGCAACTGGTGACGCCTGAATCCAGCGATAACATGGATTACTACCTGCCGCCCGCCAGTCGTATTTTCCTGCACACCTATGCGTGGCCCTTACTCCTGAGAAATCATGAGTTCAATGAGCTCTACATGCAGTTGCAGAGCGCGGACGGGCAACAGATACCGGTCATGACCAATGCGCGACTCATTGAAGCCGAGGGCGAGCGCGTAGTGATCTGGCTCTTTTTCGTGGCCAAAGAACGCCAGCGCTTTGAAGCCGAACTGCTCAAGGCGCGCAAGCATGCTCAAGAGAACGCCATTGAGCTGACTAAAGTGAACATCGAACTTCAGAAGGCCAACGCAAAACTCTCCCAGTATGCGCAGGAGGCGAAAACCAAGGCTGACAAGTTCGCTCAACTGAGCCTGACTGATCCATTAACCAACCTGGGTAACCGACGCGCCCTGACACGTGATGTCAAACAGTGGATGAACACCGCGAACAGTGAATCAGTCGCCAGCTTGCTACTGATTGACGTGGATTTTTTCAAGCAAATAAACGACTGCTTCGGCCATGCAGAGGGCGACGAAGTGCTCCGTCATCTGGCCAAACAACTCCTGAAAAGCGCGGGAAAGCACGACACCGTCATTCGCCATGGCGGCGAAGAATTTGCCCTGTGGCTGCCCAACCTGGATCAAGAAGAAGCAAAACGGACAGCCCAGCGCGTACACGACCACATGGTGCAAATCCTGGTTGGCAATAAACCCATCACCGTCAGCATCGGCATTGCCAGCATGGCGCAAAACAGACAAGACACCGGCATATTCCTCGACCTTCTGCTTGCCGAGGCTGATGCTGCGGTTTATGAAGCCAAAGCGCGCGGGCGTAATTGCACCATTTGCTTTAGCGATATGGATTAACGGCGCTTCAACGCTCGTTTTCAAAGGGCATTGGCAGGTTGTAATAGAAGAGCGCCTGATGGGGCTTTGTGATTCGGCGGGATCAGTGTCACCACTCTCTCATCAAAATTGAGTAGACCTATGGATGTTGGAAGACCTTTGATAGGGCCAAGAACCAACTCATCTGTACCGTTCTCTCGCTTGAAACTATAGATTTCTTGTCCAGCCCATTTCGAATTATCAGGCAATTTAGTTCCATCACGCATTGCCACCCATCTCGCCCTGTATTGTCCATATAGTGAAGACGCGTGATTTGCCGAAAGAGCTGCATCAACACTCTCCCTTAACTCTTCAACTGAGCACTCAGTTGTTGGATTAAAAAAACCTCTATTTTGACAAGACATTTTGAACAAGATTGGCACAAATTTTAACGCGTCAACCTTAACGCGCACGAAGTAAGCATCCGCCAATTCAAAATGGTATTGATCTTTTGGAGTACCACTACTGTAAAGCAAAGAGCAACAATCCTTGGCTTACTTCATTGGCTCAACCCCTTGAGCTACAAGCTGTTTGTACGTAAAGGCTTCGGCGCAAAGAATGACCTTAATAGAGTCATCAGCAGCAAATATACTCACAGATCCGGCAAGCAAAAAACCTGAAAGCACACCAATAGTCGTTGGGTGAAGCCGGATCATCAAATCCTTAAGAGTGATAGCAAGGCAGATAATCGCCCTAAAACTGTCCTAATTTATCTGCGCCCACGAAAAAGCCCCTGAAATCTTTAACAATTTCAGGGGCTTAGTCTTGTTCAATAATGGCGGAGAGATAGGGATTCGAACCCTAGGTACTGTCGCCAGTACAACGGATTTCGAATCCGTCCCATTCGGCCACTCTGGCATCTCTCCAACGGCGCGCATCATATCAACGCTTTTGATTTCAGGCAAAGCCTTTTTTCAAAAAAATCGCGTGCTATCAGTTGCTTGCGCGCGTTTGCTGCTTAAAGCGGGACGCCGAGGCGGTTTGCAACTTCTTCGTAGGCTTCGATGACGTCGCCCAAGCCCTGACGGAAACGGTCTTTGTCCATTTTCTTGCCAGTAGCCTTGTCCCACAGACGGCAGCCGTCCGGGCTGAATTCGTCGCCCAGGACGATGGTGCCGTCGTGGAATACGCCGAACTCCAGTTTGAAGTCCACCAGCAGCAAGCCGGCGTCGTCGAACAGTTTGTTCAGTACGTCATTGACCTTGAGCGACAGTTCTTTCATGCGAACCAGTTGCTCTGCAGTGCCCCAACCGAAGGCCACAACGTGGGATTCGTTGATGAACGGGTCGCCCTTGGCGTCGTCCTTGAGGAACAGCTCAAAGGTGTAGGGGTTGAGCTTCATGCCCTCTTCTACACCCAGACGCTTGACCAGGCTGCCTGCCGCGTAGTTACGCACTACGCATTCAACCGGGATCATGTCGAGCTTTTTGACCAGGCATTCGTTGTCGCCCAGCAGTTTGTCGAATTGAGTCGGCACGCCGGCTGCTTCGAGTTTCTGCATGATGAAGGCGTTGAACTTGTTGTTCACCATGCCTTTACGGTCGAGCTGTTCGATGCGCTTGCCATCAAATGCCGAGGTGTCGTTGCGAAACAACAGGATCAAGCGGTTTTCGTCGTCAGTCTTGTAAACCGATTTCGCTTTACCGCGATAGAGTTCTTCACGTTTTTCCATGATGGGCTCCGCTTGCTAAGTTGGTGGGCTAGGCGATTGTGCGCCAGTCGAGCCCTGAATCTTGATCCGCCAGTTGCAGCCAGTCCGGGTCGCACCCAAGGGTGTCGACAAAACATTGCCGGGCCAGCTGCGGCAGGTTGTTCTTGCTGCTGAGGTGGGCCAGTACCAGGTGTTGCAGGTCTTTCCAGCCCAACTCGGCCACCAGGCTTGCGGCCTGGTGGTTGTTCAAATGTCCTTCCTGACCACCCACTCGCTGCTTGAGAAAGTAGGGGTAGTGACCACGGGCCAGCAGGTCGCGGCAGTGGTTAGCCTCGATCATCAGTGCATCCAGATCGCGATAACTGTGCAGCACACCCGCGCAATAGGAACCCAGATCAGTCAGCAAACCAAAGCGCCGCTGACCATCACTGAATACATATTGGGTGGGCTCCTGTGCATCATGTGCCACACGGGTCACGCTGATGGTCAGGGCGCCGATCTGCAACGAGTCACCGTCTGCCACAAAACCGGCCGGCTCCAGGGGTTTGCGCATCCCGCGCTGAGTGCCACGGCTCATATACACCGGCAAATTGTAGCGCCGAGACAGCAAACCCACGCCATGCACGTGATCGGCATGTTCGTGGGTTACCAGAATCGCGCTCAGTTGGTGTGGGCTGACGCCCAACCGAACCAGGCGGCGCTCGGTTTCTCGTAGAGAGAAACCGCAATCGACCAATACATACGTGCTGTCGCTGGCTACCAGCGTGCCATTCCCTTGGCTACCACTGCCGAGAACGGCAAAACGCATAAAATCAGCCCAGGTTGTCTTGAATCTCGCTCAACACTTTGCGCGCCACTTCTGGCGAAGCACTCTTGTTGATGTTCTCTTCAACCGTCACCTGCACGCTGTCACCGACCTTGCTCAGGCGAACCTGATAACGCTGGGCACGGGCTTCAACTTCTTCCTTGCTCGGTTTGCCACCAAAGAGACTGGAGAAGAAACCAGGTTTCTCATCCTTCTTCTGGGCTTTCTCAGCCAGGTTGATGTAGTACAGGCCCAAGGTGCGGTTGATGTCTTCAACGCGCCATTCGCCCTGTTCAAGCGCACGGCCAACGCTGGACCAGGCGCGGTCCAGGTCTTCGGTGAGGCTCAATACCGGGTTGCCGCTGCCGTCTTCGCTCAGGCTGACACGCGCCGGAGTATCGAAGTCACGGGCTGCCAGCAGCGACACCGAACCGCCCTTCTCGGCGCTACGGCTCATGCTGACCAGCATTTCGTCAACCAGGCCAGCGTCCAGGCCGGTGTTGACCGAAGCCTGGGTGAAATCGACATTGGCCGTGCTGCCCGCAGGACGGTTGGCGCTGACCACGTAGATTTCGCTGGTGTTGCGCTGCACGCCCGGCTCGATGCGGATCCGCAGACGGGTTTCGCTGTCGGCAGGCAGGCCGCTGCTGGTCACGTGACGCGCCATCGGTGCCGACAATTCGTCAGCACGCTGCCAGGCCGTGGTGAACTCGCCGGTTTGTGGGCGCTGCTCGTCAATACGGAAGCCATTGTCCTGGAAGAATTGCATCGCAACCGGCCAGACCTCGGACGGTACGTGCTGTGCCAACACCCAACGGCTGTCGCCGGTTTTTTGCAGGGAGTAGTCAGTGGCACTGGCAATCGCCGCCAAGGGTTGTGGACGCGGCACTTCAAACTCGCCCTTGACGTTGTCATCCGGTACGTTGGCCGGAATAGGCAACAATGGCACCAGACGCTTGTCAGTGACGACGCCCGGTGGCAGCTTCATGGGTGCTGTTTCTTGAGCCTGCAAATAATCGCTGCCACGGTCCCGGAAGTACCCATCTGGGCCCCACAGCCAACCGCAGCCGCTGGTGCTCGAAATAACCACGGCTAGCGTGCAAAGTCCGGCCAATCGCTTCATGCGTAATGCTTCCTCAATTAAACCAAGACGCCGGACTGGCGCAGAGCCTGACGCAGCGGTTCGTGATTGGCTTCGCTGAGCCAGGTGAGCGGCAGACGGATACCGTCTGGCATCAAGCCCATCTCATGCAAGGCCCACTTCACGGGGATTGGGTTGGATTCGATAAACAAGGTTTTATTGAGCGGCATCAGTTTTTCGTGAATCTCGCGGGCCTTGACAGCATCACCCTGCATCGCCGCAGCGCACAGGTCGCTCATGGCACGCGGTGCAACGTTGGCCGTTACCGAGATGTTGCCCTTGCCGCCGAGCAGGATCAGTTCAACGGCCGTGGCGTCGTCGCCGGAGTACACCAGGAAGTCACTGCTCACACCGGCCAGGATGGCAGGTACGCGGGTCAGGTCACCGGTGGCTTCCTTGATGCCGATGATGTTTTTCACCGTCGACAGGCGCACAACGGTCTCTGGCAGCATGTCGCATGCGGTGCGGCCCGGAACGTTGTAGAGGATCTGTGGAATGTCGACCGCTTCGGCGATCGCCTTGAAATGCTGGTACAAGCCTTCCTGGGTCGGCTTGTTGTAATACGGCGTGACCAAGAGGCAGGCATCTGCGCCCGCGGCCTTCGCATTGGTGGTCAGCTCGATCGCTTCGCGCGTCGAGTTGGCGCCTGTACCGGCAATGACCGGAATACGCCCTGCCACCTGTTTGACAACGTGACGAATCACTTCGATGTGTTCGTTCACATCCAGTGTTGCTGATTCACCTGTGGTGCCAACGGCAACAATGGCGTTGGTGCCCTCTTGCAGGTGAAAGTCCACCAGTTTGCTCAGAGCGTCCCAATCCAGACGACCTTGTGCATCCATAGGTGTGACCAGTGCCACCATACTGCCCGCAATCATGCAACCGCTCCTGCCGGAAAAAGAGAGCCGTAATGGTACTGGCGCCATGACCCTTGCACAAGCAACAGCACGCCTCTTGAGCATTCCCCTTCGCGTTGCTTTTCGCTACCCTTCATCCTTTGATTGGTACTGATGTGTGCGAACGTCTGTTTTACAGGCCTTTATGCCAGCATTTCTCGCCCTGCCCCTACGCTGCAGAACGCGGTTTGCATCGATTGCAAACTGCCGCAAACGGCGTGCTGGCGGGCTTAGGGTGCTTACTGGGCACTGATTCGCGACTCGCACGTAATCGACCGTACTGACCGCTCATCGTTTTAGGAAGGCTGCATGTCCACCCCCACAGTCCGCGAACAATTCCTTGTCATCAGTGCACTTGGCGCCAATCCCATGGAGCTGACCAACGTCCTGTGCCGGGCCAGCCATGAAAATCGCTGCGCGGTCGTGACCTCTCGTCTGACTCGCCACGGCGAATGCAGCGCACTGGTACTGGAAATCACCGGTAGCTGGGATGCCCTGGCCCGCCTTGAAGCCGGCCTGCCTTCCCTCGCCAAACGCCATGCTTTCAATGTCAACGTAGTGCGCAGCGCGGCTCTTGAAACACGCCCGCAAGCGCTGCCTTACGTGGCCTATGTAAGTTCGGCCTACCGCTCGGACATCATCAACGAGCTGTGCCAGTTCTTCATGGACCACAACGTTGAGCTGGAAAACCTGACCTGCGACACCTATCAGGCACCCCAGACCGGCGGCACCATGCTCAATGCCACGTTCACCGTGACCCTGCCGCCTGGCATCCAGATCAGTTGGCTGCGCGATCAATTCCTGGATTTCGCCGACGCATTGAACCTCGATGCGCTGATCGAACCATGGCGCCCACAGAACCCAATGTAAGGAAGGAGCCCCTCATGGCCGTTGCAATTGACCAACCTGTAAGCGACTTCCAGATCCCGGCGACCGGAGAGCAAACCGTTAGCCTGTCGGCCCTTAAAGGCAAGCAGGTGGTGATTTACTTCTACCCCAAGGACAGCACGCCGGGCTGCACCACCGAAGGCCAGGGCTTTCGCGACCTTTACGCCGAATTCCAGGCGGCCAACACTGAAGTGTTTGGCGTATCGCGCGACAGCCTCAAGTCCCACGAGAACTTCAAGGCCAAGCAGGCGTTTCCGTTTGAGCTGCTGAGCGACAAGGACGAAGCCCTCTGCCAGCTGTTTGATGTGATCAAGCTGAAAAAGCTTTACGGCAAGGAATACCTGGGCGTAGACCGCAGCACCTTCCTGATCGACAAGGACGGCATCCTGCGTCACGAATGGCGCGGCGTAAAAGTGCCCGGCCATGTTGAGGCAGTGCTGGAACAGGCTAAAAAGCTGAACGCCTGAAACACCCGGGCCTACTACCCTCTCCCAAAGGGAGAGGGAGCTTTACCGAGTTGTTATCAGGTTCAGGCCGCAGAATGCACTTCGCCCCTACCCGTCCGGGTGGGATGTGTATTTACTGACGCACCAACCGCACGTTAGGGAACTCAACCGTTTCGGTACTGCGATACGGGTTGATGTCCAGCCCGCCACGGCGCACATAGCGCGCATACACGGTTAATTTCTCGGGTTTGAGCAAGCGCTGCAAATCGAGAAAAATCCGCTCGACACACTGCTCATGAAAATCCGAGTGCTGGCGAAAGCTCACCAGATACGCCAACAAACTGGCGTGATCCAGCGCAGCGCCCCGATATTGCACGACTACAGTGCCCCAATCCGGCTGGCTGGTGACCGGGCAGTTGGACTTGAGCAAGTGGCTGTGCAGGCTTTCTTCAACGATTTTCGACTCATCGCACTGCAGCAGTTCTGGGCGCGGATGCTCGTAATCACTGACCGTAATGTCCAAATCATCAATGCAGACGCCAGGCGAAACTCCCACGCCGTCTGCCTGAACCTCGCTCAAACTGCGCACACGTACGCTGACAGGTTTACCGGATGCGGCTGACAAATCCGCCTGCAGAGTGGCTTCCACGCTTTGCTTGTCAGCAAATACGGTCTGATTGAGTGAGTTCAGGTACAGCTTGAAAGACTTGGATTCCACGATATTCGGCGAATCGGCGGCAAAGCAAAACTCGCCAATGGCCACTACCGGCTTGCCCGATGGCAACAACCATGACAGTTCGAAGCAGTTCCAGAAATCCACCCCAACATAAGGCAGCGTTTCGGCGCTCAGCCCAAGCTCAGCCCATTTCGCCGCACGCGGGATAGGGAACAGCAAGGACGGGGTGTAGGTGCTGATGTATTCACTGGACTTGCCCAGCGGCGAATGTTCGGCTGCGGGATGCATGACAAAAACCTGGCTAGAAAAACCCGGCAATTCTACAGGCTTTCAGCCCCCGCAGACGATCAGGCCGATTTAAGGTGCAATTTTCAGTTGGCCCACCATACCGGCCTGATAATGGCCCGGCACATTGCAGGCAAACTCCAGATTGTCGGCCTTGGCAAAGGTCCAGGTCAGTTCGGCGGTTTTACCCGGCTCAACCAACACGCTGTTGGGGTCATCATGCTTCATGCCCGGCATGTCCATCGAACCGTGGTCCATGTTCTTGTGGTTGATACCTACAGCCGTTAACAGACCGTTCTGTTGCATGTCGAGCATTTCCTTCTGATGCTCAGCGTGCATGGCCGCGTGGCCCAGATTGAATTCGTGCAGGAGTTGGCCTTTATTCACCAGCACAAACCGAACCGTCTCACCGGCTTTTACATCGAGCGTCTTGGCGTTGAAGGCAATGTCTGTCATGTCGACTTCCACCGTGCGCGTGGCACTGGCGGCGGGCGCCGAATGTCCAAAATCAAAATGCTCAGCCGGTGATGCCATGACCGGCAAACTCAGCGCCAATAAACAGCCCGCGAGAGACAAACGTTTATGTATCGTCATACTTACCTCCAGAAACTTACAGTCAGTCTTGGAGCAACCTTAAAGCTGCGCGACTGGCAGCCAACTGACCGCAAGATTACAACTTTGTAAGCTTGATCCTTCTAACAAAGCCGCGCGGTATAAGGCTAAGGTGATTTTTTGTGATGGGTTGCCCATGAAACTACTGATTGTCGAAGACCAGGCCAAAACCGGCCAATACCTGCGCCAGGGCTTGAGTGAGGCCGGCTTTGTCACCGAACTGGCTACCGACGGCATCACTGGCCAGCATTTAGCCCTGACAGGCGACTACTCACTGCTGATTCTCGATGTGATGCTGCCTGGCCGCGATGGCTGGCAGATTCTGAAGGCGGTACGCAGCGCCGGCATGGACATCCCGGTGTTGTTCTTAACCGCACGCGACGCCGTGGAAGACCGCGTACACGGCCTGGAACTGGGTGCCGACGACTACCTGATCAAGCCGTTCGCTTTTTCTGAATTGCTGGCCCGGATACGCAGCCTGTTGCGGCGCGGCAGCAGCACCACGCAAGAAACCAGCCTGCAAGTGGCCGATCTGCGGCTGGATCTGATCCGCCGTCGCGTCGAACGCGCCGGCCAGCGCATCGATCTGACAGCCAAGGAATTTGCCCTCCTGGAGATGCTCATGCGTCGTCAGGGCGAGGTGCTACCCAAATCCCTGATCGCCTCGCAAGTGTGGGACATGAACTTCGACAGCGACACCAACGTGATCGAAGTGGCGATTCGCCGCCTGCGCCTGAAAATCGACGATCCCCATGAACACAAACTGATCCATACCGTGCGTGGCATGGGTTACGTGCTTGAAGAGCGTGCCCCCTGATGCGTCGCCTGTCCCTGAGTACGCGGCTGGCCCTGCTGTTTGCCGGATGCACCGCCGTGGTCTCTTTGTTTGCCGGGGTGTTGTTTAACCGCGCCAGCGAGGCGCACTTCGTCGAACTGGACCAGCAACTGATGGAAAGCCGGCTCGCGGTCTTGCGCAACACATTGCACGGCGCCAACACCTTTGACGCCTTCAAGCAACGTGTACCGATGCTGCTACAAGACCTCAGCCATCAACCGGATCTGGCTGTACGCGTGCGCGGGCCGGACGGCCAGACATGGTTTGACAGCTCAACGCGCCTGCCACAAGACCTGCTCACCCATCCGGGGCTGAGTAGCCTGCAAATCAATGGGACTGATTACCGGGTGCTTAACGCAAGATCTGACGGGCCTGAGGTGCCACAACTGACCTTGCTGCTCGACATCACCCATCACCAGCACTTTCTGCAACGCATGCAGCACTTGATCTGGCTCACCGTCGGCCTCTCGGCCCTGGCCACTGCCATTCTGGGAGCATGGGCTGCGCGCAGTGGTTTGCGGCCGCTGCGCAGGATGAGCGCGATTGCTGGCAGCGTGTCGGCAGATTCGCTCAATGCGCGCTTGCCACACACGCAAATGCCGCCCGAACTGGCTGAGCTGGCGGTTGCATTCAATGCAATGCTTGAGCGGCTGGACGACTCGTTTCAACGGCTGTCAGCGTTTTCAGCTGACATTGCCCACGAACTGCGCACGCCATTGTCCAATATGCTGACCCACACCCAGGTCACCCTGACTCGGCCACGGGACATCGAAGCGTACAAAGAGGCGCTACACAGCAACCTCGAAGAGCTGCAATGGATGGCCCAACTGGTCAACGACATGTTGTACCTGGCCAAGGCCGACCATGGCCTGCTCACACCGCACCGCGAGCCCTTGAACATGGCCGATGAGGTGGACTCATTGCTGGAGTTCTATACCCTGCTTGCCGAAGATTCGCAGATAGAACTGAGCCGTGAAGGCAATGCCCGAATCGCCGGTGACCGCAGCATGTTGCGGCGCGCCCTCTCCAACCTGCTGGATAACGCACTGCGCTACACACCGCCGGGCGGCACGATCAAGGTGGTAATGGGCGAAGCGGCAGCTTCAGGGCGCATCATGATTGAAAACACGGGTAGCGGGATTGCTCCCGAGCTGTTGCCGCGCTTGTTTGACCGTTTTTATCGGGCTGACCCGGCGCGCAGTGAAGGCAGTAACGAGCATGCCGGCTTGGGTTTGGCCATCACCCAATCGATCATTCGTGCTCACGGTGGGCGTATCAGATGTGAGTCGCAGGAAGGATTGACGCGATTTGTGATTGAACTGCCTCAAAAGCTGCCCTCACCCCAACCCTCTCCCAGAGGGAGAGGGAGCTGACCGAGTGGTTTTCGAGTTCAACGAAACACTTACAGGCCACCGAAAAGCCATGGCAACCCCCGGTCAGTCCTCTATCCCTTCCAGTGGGAAAATAAGCTGACCGAGTGGTTTGCGAGTTCAACGAAACACTTTCAGGCCACCGAAAAACCATGGCAACCCCCCGATCAGTCCCCTCTCCCTCACGGAGGGAAATGAGCTGACCGAGTGGTGTGCGAGTTCAACGAAACACTTGCAGGCCACCGAAAAACCATGGCAACCCCCGATCAGTCCCCTCTCCCTCCGGGAGAGGGTTAGGGTGAGGGCGTTGTGATCTTGGCTATCAGGAGTAACGCAACGCGTGCGCAGGCTCGACCTTGGCCGCGCGGTACGCCGGGTACAGCGTTGCCAGAAAACTCAATACAAAGCCCGCACCGCAGATCAACGCCACATCACCACCTTGCAGTTCTGATGGCAGGTTGCTGACGAAGTAGACGTCCGAGCTGAAAATATGCTGCCCGGAAATCCGCTCGATCCAGCCCACTAACTCACTGACATTCAACGCAGCAATCACGCCCAGCACGCCGCCAATCAAAGTACCGACGATGCCGATCACCGTGCCCTGGACCATGAAGATCGCCATGATCTGACGCGGCGTCGCGCCAATGGTGCGCAGGATCGCGATGTCCGCGCCTTTGTCGTTCACCACCATGATCAAGGTGGCGATGATGTTGAACGCCGCTACCGCAACGATCATCAACAACAACAGGCCAATCATGGTTTTTTCCATTTTCATGGCGCTGAACAGGCTGCCCTGGGTGTGGGTCCAGTCATCGGCCTTGTAGTCCGCTCCCAGCCCAGCAGCGATTTGCTGCGACACCTTCGGCGCAGCGTAGAGGTCTTTGACCGCGAGACGCACGCTTTGAACCTGATTCGGCTCCCAATGCTGGATGGTTGCCGCATCGGCAACGTTGACCAGCCCCATCGAACCATCCAGCTCAGCGCCAACCTTGAAGATGCCGACCACGTTCAAACGCTGCAGGCGCGGGGTGATCCCGCCAGGCGCTGTACTGGCCTCCGGCACGATCAAGGTGATCTTGTCGCCTACGCTTAAGCGAAAACGGCGCGCAGTGATATCCCCCAGCACCACCCCGAACTCGCCGGGCTTAAGGTCCTCGAGCTTACCCTGGACGATGTGCTTGGCAACAATGGACACCTGCCCTTCAAGGGCCGGATCAACACCGCTGATCTGGATCGGCTGCATCAATCCTTTGAACGACAGCATGCCGTCCATCTCGGTAAACGGCACGGCGGCCGTGACTTCGGGGTTTTTCATCGCCGCTTCGGCCACCGGGCGCCAGTCATCGATCGGCTTGACGCCCACGATGGTGGCATGCGGCACCATGCCAAGGATGCGGTTACTCATTTCACGCTGGAAACCGTTCATCACCGACAACACCACGATCATGGCCAATACGCCCAGGGCGAGGCCGATCATCGACGTCATGGAGATGAACGAAACAAAACGATTGCGGCGCTTGGCGCGGGTATAGCGCGTGCCGATAAAAATCGATAACGGTCTGAACATTCGCGGGCACCGTATAAAAATAAAAGGCCCGACGCCATCACTCGGCGCCGGGCTTGGCCGATCAAATCGCGGTCAGGCGACCTTGTTGAAGGTGCAGCACGCGATCCATCTGCCGGGCCAGGTTCATGTCGTGAGTCACCACCAGGAAGGCAGTACGCATCGAGGTGCTGAGTTCCAGCATCAAGTCCTGAATGCCTTGAGCGGTGTGCGAGTCAAGGTTACCGGTAGGTTCGTCGAGCATGACCAGCCCCGGCTTGTTCACCAGTGCCCGGGCAATCGCCACACGCTGGCGTTCGCCACCCGACAACTCGGCAGGCTTGTGCTCCAGCCGATGCCCCAAACCGACCCGGTTGAGCAACGCTGTCGCCCGCTCCCGCGCTTCGGGGATCGGGGTTTTGCCGATCAGCAGCGGCATGCACACGTTTTCGAGTGCAGTGAACTCAGGCAACAAATGGTGAAACTGATACACAAAACCCAGCGAGCGGTTGCGTAGCAGGCCACGGGCCTTTTCGCCCAGCGCCGAGAGTTCCTCGCCGGCCAGCCATACACTACCGGTGGTCGGGGTATCCAGGCCGCCGAGCAGGTTCAGCAAGGTACTTTTGCCCGAGCCCGAGGTGCCGACAATCGCCACGCGCTCACCCGGATGCAACTCCAGTTGCAGGCCCGACAACACCACGACCGACTCCGGGCCTTCCTCGTAGGACTTGCCCAGGTCGCGGCAGCTCAACACTGATTGTTCTTTCATGCCCAACTCACTCATAACGAAGCGCCTGCGCAGGCTGGGTGCGCGCAGCACGCCAGGCCGGGTACAAGGTCGCGAGGAAACTCAGAACCAACGCCGCGCCGCATACCATCACCACGTCCTGCGCCTGCAACTGCGAAGGCAGGTAGTCGATGAAGTACACGTCAGC
Source organism: Pseudomonas sp. 7P_10.2_Bac1 (assembly GCF_025465935.1). Classification (GTDB taxonomy): domain Bacteria; phylum Pseudomonadota; class Gammaproteobacteria; order Pseudomonadales; family Pseudomonadaceae; genus Aquipseudomonas. Next base: position 58,077 of record NZ_JANLNV010000061.1, read on the forward strand.
ATTGAGAAACTTGTGGCCGATCAACCCTTCAAGGGCCGAGATCGCGGCGCTTACATTGAGCGCAGCCAGAATACCCACCACCGCACCGATGGCCGTTCCGACCACGCCAATCACCGTGCCCTGCACCATGAAAATGGCCATGATCGTACCCGGTGTAGCGCCCAAGGTACGCAAAATGGCAATGTCGCCCTTCTTGTCATTGACCACCATCACCAGCGTGGAAATGATGTTGAACGCGGCCACGGCAACAATAAGCAACAGCAACAGACCAATCATGGCTTTTTCCATGCGGATGGCCTGGTACAGGTTGCCATGGGTGCGGGTCCAGTCACGGGCGTAATATTGGCTGTCACCCAGGTGCTGAGCGATCTCCCAGGAAACACGCGGGGCCTCGAACAGATCACCGAACTTGAGGCGCAGGCCCTGGACCTGATCGGGTTTCCAGCGCTGCAAACGCGCCAGGTCCTGCAAGTTGGTCAGACCGAGGTAGCCGTCGATCTCGCCCGCGCCGACATGGAAAATCCCTTGCACGGTGAAACGCTTCATGCGCGGGAACATACCAGCAGGCGTCACGGACACTTCCGGCGTTACGAAGGTCAGTTTGTCGCCCACCCCGACACCCAGTGATTTGGCCGCTTTGTCACCGATGATGATGCCAAAGCTGCCGGGGGTCAGAGAGTCAAGCTGGCCCTCAAGCATGAAGTGATCGATGATCGAGACCTTGCGCTCCTGCGCGGGGTCTATGGCATTGAGCAGCACCTTCTGCACATTGCCATTGTTGGTCAGCAAGCCCTGCATCTGGGTGAACGGTGCAACCGCCTCCACTTTCGGGTTTTGTTGAACCTTGGCGGCCAGGCTTTGCCAGTCACTGATCGGTTGATCGCCGACGATGGTCGCGTGGGGCACCATGCCCAGCACGCGGGTGCGCATCTCATGATCGAAGCCGTTCATTACCGACAGCACCACAATCATGACGACGACGCCCAAGGCGAGTCCGATCATTGAAGTCAGAGAAATGAACGACACAAAATGATTGCGACGCTTTGCACGGGTATAACGCGTGCCAATAAATACGAAGAGAGGTCTGAACATGTCGGGGCTTGTTCTGGGGAAAAGAAGGCGTCCTTGTGGCGGGGCCTGATAAGCAGCTTTACACTCTGACCACAGCCGCCATCATGGGTTCGCCATGTCGACATTAGATGAAGCAAATCGCCGCGAATACTACCGTATCGAGGATGTGATCGCACTGGAAATCACCCCGCTGTCGGCCGCTGAGGTCGATAGTGGAAAAGTGTTGCAGGATGCATCTCCGCTATTCAATTTACTCAGCGAATTGCACCTCAGCGAATTCGAGTCCCAACACCTGTTACGCCAGATCAGCGAGCGCGACCGCACGCTGTCCAACTACCTGAAAAGCCTCAACAAACGTGTCGACCTTCTAAGCCAGATCGTCGCGCAGACTGTGCTGGGCAAAGTGGGCGAGTTGCAGCCGGTCATTCTCTCCGAGGGCGGTATCGACTTCCATTACCCCCATGCCTACCCGACTGGCAGTCATCTGGCGGTCAAGCTGGTACTGATGCCGCAAGCCCTCGGGCTACTGCTGCGTGCCCGTGTCCTTGAATGCCGGGCTGACGAGGGGCGTTATCTGCTGGCAACCGAGTTTGAAGCCCTGACCGAAACCCAACGACAATTGCTGGCACGGCACATTTTGCAAAAACAAGCTCAGGCACGACGCCTGGCGCGCGAATTAGACGATCCAATGACCGAGTAGGCCGTCAGCGCCCTCTCTGTAGACGCAGTGAATGCTGCATAAAGGAGCAATTGTGACCCTGATTTATGGCCATCGCGGCGCCAAAGGCGAAGCACCGGAAAACACCCTTGCCAGCTTTGAGCAATGCCTCAAGCACGGCGTTCGTCGTTGCGAACTCGACTTGCACCTGTCCAAGGATGGCGAGTTGATGGTGATCCACGACCCCACCCTCAAGCGCACCACGGATCGACGCGGCAAGGTGATCGAACAAACCGCCGCCGATCTGATGACCTATGACGCGCGCAAGGGCGGTCCGGGCTGGGTGCATCCGTGCCCGATCCCACGTCTGGAGGAGTTGTTTGAAAAGTGCAACTTCGACCACTGGCAACTGGAAGTCAAAAGCGCGTCACGCACCCGCGCCGCCACTACCGTACTGGCAATCCGCGAAATGGCTGAGCGTCATGGCCTGATGGACAAAGTCACCGTCACCTCCAGCTCCCGCGAAGTCCTCAAGGCGGCCATGGAACTGACCCCGGACCTGTCACGCGGGCTGGTAGCCGAATACGCCTGGCTCGACCCCTTGAAGGTCGCCCAGAATTACGGCTGCGAGTATTTGGCGTTGAACTGGACACTCTGCACGCCTGAACGCCTGGCCAAAGCCCAGCGCCAAGGCCTGCATGTGTCAGTGTGGACAGTCAACGAGCCCGCACTGATGCGCAGACTCGCTGATTTCGGCGTCGACAGCCTGATTACAGACTTTCCCGGTTTGGCCACTGCCACCCTCGGGAATGGCTGAAATCGGTCTCCCCGGCCGGCTCAGGCCACCGGCCGGAGCCGCTCAAAAAAGCCGGTTCAGACCATCGTAAGCCGCTACCCGATAGGCTTCGGCCATGGTCGGGTAGTTGAACGTGGTGTTCACGAAGTACTTGAGGGTGTTCAGTTCGCCCGGCTGGTTCATGATCGCCTGACCGATGTGCACAATTTCCGAAGCCTGATAACCGAAGCAGTGAACACCCAGCACTTCCAGGGTTTCACGATGGAACAGGATTTTCAGCATGCCCTGAGGCTCGCCGGCAATCTGTGCTCGCGCCATGCTTTTGAAGAACGCCTTGCCCACTTCGTACGGCACCTTGGCCTGGGTCAGTTCCTGCTCGTTCTTACCGATCGAGCTGATCTCCGGGATGGTGTAGATACCGGTGGGCACGTCATTCACAAAGCGCCAGCTGCCGTTGTCGACAATGCTGCCTGCTGCGGAGCGGCCCTGGTCGTGAGCAGCACTGGCCAGGCTTGGCCAGCCGATCACATCGCCTGCGGCGTAGATGTTCGGCACTTCGGTGCGGTAGTTTTCGTCCACATGCACCTGGCCACGACCGTTGGCCTTGAGGCCGACGTTTTCCAGACCCAACTGATCAGTGTTGCCGGTACGGCCGTTGCACCAGAGCAAGGCGTCTGCCTTGATCTTCTTGCCGGACTTGAGGTGCAGGATCACGCCGTTCTCAACGCCTTCAACACGCTCGTACTCTTCATTGTGGCGAACGGTGACGTTGTTGTTGCTGAAGTGATAGCTCAGGGCCTGTGAGATTTCGGCGTCGAGGAAGTTCAGCAGTTGACCACGGTTGTCTACCAACTCAACCAACACACCCAGGCCACTGAAGATCGACGCGTATTCGCAACCGATCACACCGGCGCCATAAATGATCAGCTTGCGCGGGGTATGACCGAGGCTGAGGATGGTGTCGCTGTCGTAGATACGCGAATGGGTGAAGTCGATATCGGCCGGACGATAAGGACGCGAGCCGGTGGCGATGATGATCTGCTTGGCGTTCAGGGTTTCGACCACGCCGTTAGGGCACACCACCTGGATGGATTGTTCATCGTTGAAGCTGCCGGTACCGAAGAACAGATCGACACGGTTGCGGGCGTAGTAACCGGTGCGCGAAGCCACTTGCTTGGCAATGACCTTCTCGGCGCTTTTGAGCACGTCCGGAAACGAGAACCAGCGCGGCTCACCAATCGCCCGGAACATAGGGTTGGTGTTGAACTGCATGATCTGGCGAACCGAGTGACGCAGGGCTTTGGACGGGATTGTGCCCAAGTGCGTGCAGTTGCCACCGACCTGACGCCGGCTATCGACCATTGCCACCTTGCGGCCTGCTTTAGCGGCGTTCATTGCCGCGCCTTCTCCTGCAGGGCCAGAGCCCAGTACCACTACATCGTAGTTGTAGACAGCCATGCGTACTCCTCAGAACAGGCCGTGGCACCGCTTTGGGCACCTACGGCTAAATCATGTCGCGGCCAGCGCCATGAAGGATCAAAACGTGGGGCACAGTCTATAGAAGCCTGACCGCGGCGAACATTAACCCTTGGTCTTGTCGTAGGCTAATTTTGTCTGCACTACATCACCGTTTGCGTTTCACCCTCATGTCAGTGCCGACCAAAAGCCTCATTGCGCAAAATACGGAAACAATGAAGCACGTAATGTTGCGTTCATCTTCGGCAGAAAAAATCATCAAAAGCCCGAAATCCGCACGGGCACCTGACCTGCCACGGGAGGGGCACCGCAAAAAATCTTCAATCTTTACAGGCCCCTGACCCTTGAATCCGACGCATAACAGCAACAAAAGTTGCCTGGGCGAGCCGATACACATATCGTTACAAAACTGTTTTGTACAACGGCGTACGCCTTGATCTTGCAGTGTGGACAAGCAACAAACATGGATTACGCATAAAACAGATAACAGCGGGTGATTTCTGATGGCCTCCAGCACAGGCAAAGGCAAAGCGATTTTTCGCGTTGTCAGCGGCAACTTTCTCGAAATGTTCGACTTCATGGTCTTTGGCTTCTACGCCACGGCCATTGCCAAAACATTCTTCCCCAGCGACAGCGCTTTCGCGTCCTTAATGCTTGCCCTGGCGACGTTCGGCGCCGGCTTCCTGATGCGCCCACTGGGCGCGATTTTCCTCGGTGCTTACATCGACCGTCACGGTCGCCGTAAAGGCCTGATCATCACCTTGGCCCTGATGGCCATGGGTACCGTACTGATTGCCTGCGTACCGGGTTATGCCACCCTGGGCGTGGCGGCACCGCTACTGGTGCTGGTCGGACGCCTGCTGCAAGGCTTCTCGGCCGGTGTGGAACTGGGCGGGGTATCGGTGTACCTGTCAGAAATCGCCACGCCGGGCCGCAAAGGGTTCTTTGTGAGCTGGCAATCGGCGAGTCAGCAAGCCGCCGTGGTCTTCGCAGGCTTGATGGGTGTTGGCCTGAACCATTGGCTTAGCCCACAAGACATGGGCGAGTGGGGCTGGCGCATTCCGTTTTTGATCGGCTGCATGATCGTGCCTGTGATCTTTGTCATCCGTAAATCCATGGAAGAAACACCCGAGTTCGAGGCCCGCAAACATCGCCCTACCCTGCGCGAAATCATCACCTCCATTGGCCAGAACTTTGGTCTGGTGCTGGGCGGCATGGCGTTAGTGGTCATGACCACCGTGTCGTTCTACCTGATCACGGCCTACACTCCAACCTTCGGCAAGACAGAGCTTCAACTGTCAGACCTTGAAGCGTTGTTAGTAACGGTATGTATCGGTCTGTCGAACTTCATCTGGCTGCCGATCATGGGCGCCCTGTCCGACAAGATCGGTCGCCGTCCCCTGCTGCTGGGCGCGACCATTCTCGCGATCCTGACCGCCTATCCATCCCTGTCATGGCTGGTGGCCAACCCCAGCTTCAGCCACCTGCTGATCGTGGAACTGTGGCTGTCGTTCCTGTACGCCTCGTACAACGGCGCCATGGTGGTTGCCCTTACCGAGATCATGCCCGCCGAAGTGCGTACCACCGGGTTCTCCCTGGCTTACAGCCTGGCCACCGCCACCTTCGGCGGCTTCACCCCGGCAGCGTGCACATACCTGATCCACGCGCTGGACAACAAAGCCGCGCCAGGCCTGTGGCTCACCGGTGCAGCAGTACTGGGCCTGATTGCGACCGTGACACTGTTCCGCGGAAACAAACACGAACATCGCGTGGCGCAAACCGCTTAACGGATCAGCACATCCCTGTAGGAGCGAGCTTGAACTGGTCAAGTAATCCTGGACACCGATTAAGGTTTCACGCCACCAGCTTCTCCCTAGCGACTGGTGACCT
>NZ_JANLNV010000024.1 GCF_025465935.1 Pseudomonas sp. 7P_10.2_Bac1
ACCCCCCCCGGGTTGGGTTTGGGGGGGGGGGGGGTTTTTTTTTTTTTTAAAAAAAAAAACCCCCCCCCCCCCCCCCCGCTCCTACAGGGATCAGGGGGCGATCTGCTCGCACAGTTTGGCTGTCGCTTCCAACATCTGCCCGCTCGGGCGTTCCAGACCTTTATCACTCAACAGCACTAAACACCCGTGTTTGACTGCATCCAGTTGCGGCCAGGCTTTCCAGGCGTCAAGTTGCGCCTGGGTGCTGGCGATGATCACTTGTGGATTTCGCTGCAACACTGACTCTATGCTGACCTGCGGGGCCGGGAGTTTGAGGTCGGCAAACACGTTGCTCGCCCCACACACCGCCAATGCGTCATTGATGATTTGCCCTGCGCCCAAGGTGTATAACGGCTGATCCCACACTTGGTAAAACACCCGCAACGGCTGGTCCCGATGATAGCGAGTGCGCATTTCGGACAGACGCGCGCGCAATTGACCGGTCAATTCCTGCCCACGCACCGCACGCCCCAAGACGACAGCAAGGGCCTGGATCTGGTCAAACAGTTGATCGAGTGTTTGGGGCTCTGCGGTGTAGGTCGGGATGTTGAAGCGGCGCAGTTGCTCGCTTTGAGCAACGCCCACGCTGCCAGGCCAGAGCAGGATCAGGTCGGGTTGCAGACTGAGTAAACGTTCAATGTTTAATTGGCCATAGCCGCCGATGGAGGGCACAGCGGCCAGCTCGGGCAGTGGCTCGCCGCCGTCCAGACGACCGACCAACAGGTCGGTGGCCCCCAGCTCTACCATGATTTCGGACAGCGAAGGCGCCAGGCTGATCACTCGGCTGGCGCCCAGGCAGGGTAAACCCACGGCCAGCAATGCAATTGCCAGCCAGAAACGCATCACGCCGGGTCTGTCTCGCCTTGGTGCTGATTGCCCATCATGTGCCCGAGTTTATTGGCCTTGGTCGCCAGGTACAGCTTGTTGTGCGGATTGTGCCCGGTGTGCAACGGCACGCGCTCAGCCACAGTGATGCCCATGTCGGTCAAGGCTTTGACCTTGCGCGGGTTGTTGGTCATCAGGCGCAGCGCATTAACGCCCAAGTGCTCCAGCATCGGCAGGCAGATGGCGTAATCGCGCTGATCCGCTGCAAAGCCCAGACGCTCGTTGGCTTCGACGGTGTCGGCGCCGCCATCTTGCAGTTCGTAGGCACGCACTTTGTTCAGCAGGCCGATCCCACGCCCTTCCTGGCGCAGGTACAACAGCACGCCTCGCCCTTCACGGGCAATGGCCTGCAGAGCAGCTTCAAGTTGCGAGCCACAGTCACAGCGCTGGCTGAACAGGGCATCGCCGGTCAGGCATTCCGAGTGCACCCGGCCCAATACCGGAGCGCCATCCGCCACGTCGCCCAGACTGAGCACAACGTGTTCACGACCCGTGGCCTGCTCCAGAAAGCCATGCATGGTGAATTCGGCAAAAGGGGTTGGGAGCTTGCAAGCAGCAACGAAAACGACGGGCACCGTGTGCTCCTGATCAGTTTGAGGACTGGAAATTCGCAGAGGCGGCATTGTAACAGGAGGTTCCTACAGACGCTTAGGCTGAATTATCGGAGATAAAGATCAAAAAGTTAGATAGCTCAGCTCGCGTGAAAGTGCTGATAGCCACGCTGGCTGGGAGTGATGTCCCGGCCTTGCTCATCGACCAGGCAAACGCCTTGCCCTTCGACGACGCGCCCGATGACATGCACCGGCCAGCCATCGGCGAGCAAGGTCGGCAACTCAACGGCTGGCAGGGTAAAAGCCAACACGTAATCATCGCCACCGCTTAATGCCGCTTGTTGCGCTCCCGCTTCTCCCAGGAACTCTTGCAAGGCCAACGACATCGGCAGGCGATCATTTTCTATCTGCAAGCCTACGTTGGACGCCAGCGCAATGTGCCCGCAGTCCGCAAGCAGGCCGTCTGAAATGTCCAATGCCGAGGTCGCTTTGCCGCGCAGGGCCTGGCCCAACGCCAGTTGTGGTTGGGGTGACCAGTAATGCGCCAGCAATGGCTCGGCTATAGCCGGTGCGGCGCTGCGTTGGCCGAGGACCAAGGGCAAGGCGCCCGCGGCATTGCCTAACTCGCCACCGACACACAGCAAGTCCCCAGGACGCGCCCCGCTGCGGCTCAAAGCCTGCCCATTGGGCACGCGCCCAAATACGGTCAGGGTCAAGCACAGAGGCCCGCGTGTGGTGTCGCCCCCGATCAGCCGCAAATCACAGCCCTGGGCCATAAGGTTCAAGCCGCGTGCAAACGCAGCCAGCCAGTCGGCTTCAACCGTGGGCAATGTGAGGGCCAGGGTAAACGCGAGGGGGGTAGCGCCCATGGCTGCCAGATCGCTGGTGGCCACTGCCAGTGCACGCTGGCCGAGCAAGAAAGGGTCGCAGGGATCTGCGAAATGCACCCCGGTGACCAGGGTGTCAGTGGAAATCGCCAGCTGTTCCCCGTAGGGAACATCCAGCAAGGCGCAGTCGTCGCCAATGCCTAAAGCAACACCCACGCCGCCTTGCGCACACGGCGCGGCAGCGAAGAAGTTGCGGATCAGCTCAAACTCGCCCATGGCCAACAGCGCTGATTAGCGCTTGAACGCCTTGACTTCAGCTTCACGCAGGCGTGGTGCCAGTTTGTCCAGAACGCCATTGACGAACTTGTGGCCGTCAGTGGAGCCGTAGACTTTTGCCAGTTCGATACCTTCGTTGATCACAACGCGGTAAGGCACATCGACACGCTTGATCAGTTCCCAGGTAGACAGGCGCAGAACCGCCAGTTCAACCGGGTCCAGCTCATCAATGGTGATGTCCAGGCATGGCGCCAGGGCAGCATCGATCTCGGTACGATTGGCCGGTACGCCGTGCAGGATTTCGCGGAAGTAAGCGCCGTCAACGTCAGTGAAGTCGTTGTCCACGCGAAACTGGGCTTCGATCTCGTTCAGCGGCTGCTTGGCCATGTGCCACTGATACAGCGCTTGCGTCGCGAGTTGACGCGCGTCACGACGTTTGGCGCTCTTGGAGGGCTTGCCAGCATCCGCAGGTTTAGGATCGCGCGGGTTGAAACGATCGCTTTCGTCGGAAATCACTTGGCCTCCAACGCTGCCAGCAGGCTGACCATTTCCAGGGCGGACAGGGCTGCTTCAGCGCCTTTGTTGCCGGCCTTGGTGCCGGAACGCTCAATGGCCTGCTCGATCGAGTCAACGGTCAGCACACCGAATGCAACCGGTACGCCGAACTGCATGGACACTTGAGCCAGACCTTTGGTGCACTCGCCAGCCACGTATTCGAAGTGCGGAGTACCACCACGAATGACTGCGCCCAGGGCGATGATGGCGGCGAATTCGTTGCGCTGGGCAACTTTTTGCGCAACCAGCGGGATTTCGAACGCACCCGGTGCACGGATGATGGTGATGTCGCTTTCGCTCACACCGTGGCGAACCAGGGCATCAACAGCACCACTCACCAGGCTTTCGACGACGAAGCTGTTGAAACGGCCAACGACGAGTGCGTAGCGACCTTTGGGGGCGATGAAGGTACCTTCGATGGTCTTCAGGGTCATTCGGTATGTCTCGTATTAAAGAGCCAGAACGCACTTGCGTGCGTTCTTTGAGGATATTGGGCCACGAATGGTCGACTGGAAATGTCCGGTCATTATTCGGAGGGCACGTATTCTACAACTTCCAGATCGAAACCGGATATGGCATTGAACTTCATTGGTGAACTCATGAGGCGCATTTTGCGCACGCCGAGGTCACGCAGGATTTGCGAACCGGCACCGACGATGCTGTAGGTGGTCGGCTTTTTCACTGGCGCGGCATCGGCGGTTTCACGAATATGCGCCAGCAAAACATCGCCGTCCAACGGGTGACCCAACAGCAGCACCACGCCGCTACCGGCCTCTGCTACCGCGCTCATGGCCGCGCGCAAGCTCCAGCGGCCGGGCTGCTTGACCAGCAACAGGTCACGCAGCGGGTCCATGTTATGCACCCGTACCAGCGTCGGCTCTTCTGCGCAGATCTTGCCCAGGGTCAGTGCCATGTGCACGTCGCCTTCGACAGAATCACGATAGGTCACCAGGTTGAATTGGCCCAGCTCGCTGTCCAGTGGCTGCTCGGCAATCCGCTGAACGGTACGTTCGTGGATCATCCGATAGTGGATCAGGTCAGCGATGGTGCCGATCTTGATGTTGTGTTCAGCCGCAAACGCTTCCAGCTCAGGGCGACGCGCCATGGTGCCGTCGTCGTTCATCACTTCGCAGATCACGCCGCTTGGTTCGAAACCGGCCATGCGCGCCAGGTCGCACGCCGCTTCGGTGTGGCCAGCACGGGCCAGCGTACCGCCCGCCTGGGCCATCAGCGGGAAAATGTGGCCAGGGCTGACGATGTCTTCGGCCTTGGCGTCTTTGGCCGCGGCGGCTTGTACCGTACGGGCACGGTCGGCGGCCGAGATGCCGGTGGTCACGCCGGTGGCGGCTTCAATCGACACGGTGAACTTGGTGCCAAAGCCGGAGCCATTGCGCGGCGCCATCAATGGCAACTTGAGCGTTTCGCAGCGCTCACGGCTCATCGGCATGCAGATAAGGCCACGGGCGAAACGCGCCATGAAGTTGATGTGCTCAGCCTGGCAGCACTCGGCGGCCATGATCAGGTCGCCTTCGTTTTCGCGGTCTTCGTCATCCATGAGGATGACCATCTTGCCTTGGCGGATGTCTTCAACCAGTTCTTCGATGCTGTTGAGCGCCACGCGGCACCCCCTTAATTCAGGATTTTAGGTAGCCGTTGGCGGCCAGAAAACTTTCGCTGATGCCACCCGAGGTCGGCTCGGCAGCTTTTTCACCCAGCAGCAGACGCTCGAGGTAGCGCGCCAGCAAGTCGACTTCAAGGTTGACCCGGCGGCCCGGACGATAGTCGTCCATGATGGTTTCGCTCAGGGTGTGCGGAATGATGGTCAGGGAGAACTCGGCGCCATTGACCGAGTTGACCGTCAGGCTGGTGCCGTCGACGGTGATCGAGCCCTTGTGGGCGATGTACTTGGCCAGTTCTTTGGGAGCACGGATGCGAAATTCGATAGCGCGGGCGTTTTCCTCGCGGGAAATCACTTCACCCACACCGTCGACGTGACCGCTGACCAAGTGGCCGCCAAGACGCGTGGTCGGGGTCAGGGCCTTTTCCAGGTTGACCCGGCTGCCGCTTTTCAGGTCATTGAACGCGGTGCAATCGAGGGTTTCGCGGCTGACGTCAGCCATAAAGCCGTTGCCTGGCAACTCAACTGCGGTCAGGCACACGCCATTGATCGCGATGCTGTCGCCGAGTTTGACGTCGCTCAGGTCGAGCTTGCCGGTCTCTACATAAACCCGCACATCGCCGCCTTTTGGGGTCAGTGCGCGGATATTGCCAATGGATTCGATAATGCCGGTAAACATGGGTGTTCCCCTTGAGAACAGAACCTGCGTAAACGGAGGCTGAGAATTATACGCTCGCGGGCGACACAGGGATCGCTGTGACTCGCCAGTCATCGCCGACCGCGCGCATTTCAGTGATTTTGAGCAACGGCGCTTCACTCATATGGGTCAACGGCAACTCCAGCAATGGTCGTGCGGTAGACCCCAAGAACTTGGCGGCGATGAAAATCTGGTACTCATCGACCAGGCCTTGCTCGGCAAATGCACCTGCCAGGCGCGGGCCGGCTTCCACCAGGACTTCGTTGACGCCACGCGCGGCCAGTGCCACCAGCAACTTGCGTAAGTCCACCTGGCCGTTGGCACCGTGGATAACCAGGCACTCGGGGCCTGTGCGGTATTGCTCGGCCGGCGGGACGCAGGTGGCAACCAGCGCCGGGCCGGCCTTGAAAAACGGCGCATCCAGCGGCACGCGCAAACGCCCGTCGATCAACACCCGCAACGGCGGACGGCTAAGCGCCAGCGCCGTCAGTTCGGGGTCCAGACCCAGCTCAGGCCCGCGCACGGTGAGGCGTGCGCCATCGGCCAGCACGGTGTCGGCACCGGTCAGCACTACACTGGCTTCGGCGCGCAGGCGCTGCACCGCAGAGCGTGCAGCCGGGCCGGTGATCCATTGGCTTTCGCCGTTGGCCATTGCGGTGCGGCCGTCCAGGCTCATGGCCATTTTGACCCGCACAAACGGCAGGCCGTGTTCCATACGCTTGAGGAAGCCGGGATTGAGCGCCCGCGCTTCTTGTTCGAGCACGCCGCTGCGCACGTCTACGCCCGCATCAGCGAGCCGCTTGAGCCCACGCCCGGCGACTTCCGGGTTGGGGTCTTGCATGGCCGCAACCACACGGGCGATGCCTGCGTGCAGTAAACCATCGGCACACGGCGGCGTGCGCCCGTGATGACTGCACGGCTCGAGCGTAACGTAGGCCGTGGCGCCACGGGCCAATGCGCCAGCAGCGCGCAAGGCGTGAACTTCGGCATGGGGCTCGCCCGTGCGCTCGTGCCAGCCCTCGCCCACAATCTGCCCGTCGCGCACGATCACGCAACCGACACGCGGATTAGGGTGAGTGGTGTACAGCCCTTTGCGCGCCAGTTCGATAGCGCGCGCCATGTAATGGGCGTCTAGAACAGCTTGTTCGGCGGTCAACGTCATTGTTTGGAAGGCTCACGGGCGAGTCGATCGATCTCTTCACGGAACTCGTTGAGGTCCTGGAAGCGTCGATAGACAGAGGCGAATCGGATATAGGCCACTTCGTCGAGCTTTTGCAGCTCGGTCATGACCAGCTCACCGACGACCAGCGATTTGACTTCGCGTTCGCCGGTGGCGCGCAGCTTGCTTTTGATATGGGCCAGCGCCGCTTCAAGGCGCTCGACACTGACCGGGCGCTTTTCCAGGGCCCGCTGCATACCGGCGCGCAGTTTCTCTTCGTCAAAAGGCTGACGACTGCCGTCTTGCTTGATTAGTCGCGGTAACACCAACTCGGCTGTTTCAAAGGTGGTGAAACGCTCACCACAGGCCAGGCATTCACGCCGGCGGCGCACCTGATCGCCCTCGGCGACCAGACGCGAGTCGATGACTTTAGTGTCGTTGGCACCGCAGAATGGACAGTGCATGGTGGCGGCAACAAAAAATGGGAGGGCCATGGTAGCGCATCCCACTGGCAAGACAAGCCATAGGCTTTACGGTATACAGTCCGCCGACTACCTTTTTACACAATTTTTGACGTCGACTGACCTGCCGCTGGAGCCTTTCATGTCACTACGAACGTGTGTTTTGCTGTGTTTCGTCAGTTTGCTGGCCGCTTGCAGCAGTGGGCCCTCTAAAACGCAACAAACTCAGGTGCTGGCCCAGCCAGAAACCGATGCACCGGTAGACCTGGGGCCCCTGCCGGCTTATCAGCGTGAACTGAGTGGCGTACTGACCGGAGCACCGCAAGGCGCGGAAGTCGAACTGGCGATGCTGATTGTTGACGAGCGCGGGCGCCCACAAGGGTTGCTGGCCAGCAGCAAGATCATCGGCAATAACCAACCACTGCCCTTCAAGTTGCGCTTTAACCCCGACGTTTTCCCCAACACGCAACGGGTAGAGTTGCGCGGTCGCGCCAGCCAATCCGGACAATTGATCCTGCACTTGCCCACTCGCATCATCGGCCAACCGTCAACGCAAAATGTGGGCACCCTGGCCTTTGTCCCCGCGCCATGAATACGCCGCTCGACCTGCAACAGGCCTTAAGCGCATTGCTCGGCGATGCGCGACTGGTGATTACCGACTTGCCTGACACTTCACTCAAGCTTTGGCTGATTGACGCGCAGAACATGGACCGGGAGTTCACCCCGGAAGAAACCCGGCGGATTCTTTACGAGCCTCCGTACTGGGCCTTTTGCTGGGCAAGCGGGCTGGCCTTGGCACGCTACCTGGCCCTGCAGCCGCAGTGGGTGCAAGGCAAGCGTGTGCTGGATTTTGGCGCAGGCTCGGGCGTTGCGGCGATCGCAGCGGCCAAGGCGGGTGCGCTGGAAGTGGTCGCCTGCGATCTCGACCCGCTGGCGCTGGCGGCCTGCCAGGCGAATGCCGAGCTCAACGACGTGCAACTGCGTTACTCCAGCGACTTCTTTGCCGAAGCGGACCGCTTCGACCTGGTGCTGGTGGCGGATGTACTTTACGACCGCGAGAACCTGCCGCTGCTGGATCAGTTTTTGACACGCGGCCAACACACACTGGTCGCTGACTCCCGTGTGCGAGACTTCCGGCACCCGCTGTACCAACAATTGGACAGTCTCAAGGCGTTGACCCTGCCGGATCTGGCTGAGCCCCACGAGTTTCGCAATGTGAGCCTGTATCACGCGCAACGCGAGCGCCCGGCTTTCAGCCCGGCGGTGCAGCCTTTATAGTTGCCTTCATTTACCTGTTTCGAGAGACATGATGAATCAGCCTACGCCTTCTTATAGCTTCGACGTGACCGCTGCCGATTTTCAGAAGCAGGTTGTCGATGCTTCTTTCGAGCAACCGGTGCTGGTGGATTTTTGGGCCGAGTGGTGCGCACCGTGCAAGGTGATCCTGCCGATCCTTGAGAAAATCACCGAGAGTTATCAGGGCGAGTTGTTGCTGGCCAAGGTCAACTGCGACGTAGAGCACGCACTGGTTCAGCACTTCGGTATCCAAAACCTGCCTATCGTGGTGCTGTTTAAAGACGGCAAGCCGGTAGAGCACTTCCAGGAAGCCTTGCCCGAGTCCGCCGTTCGTGCCCTGCTTGAGCCGCACGTTGTGCTGCCCGCCCCGGCCGAGGCAGATCCCCTGGAACAGGCTCAGGCGCTGTTTGCCGAAAGCCGTTTTGCCGATGCTGAAGCGCTGCTGAAAACCATCCTGACCGAGGACAACACCAACGCCAGGGCGCTGATTCTGTATGGTCGCTGCCTGGCTGAACGCAACGAGCTGACCGAAGCCCAGGCCGTGCTGGACGCGGTAAAAAGCGATGAACACAAAGCCGAACTGGCCGGTGCCAAGGCACAGCTGACGTTCCTGCGCCAGGCGGCTGAATTGCCGGACGTGGCTGATCTGAAAACCCGCGTGGCGCAAAACCCGCAGGACGATGAGGCTGCGTATCAACTGGCGATTCAACAATTGTCACGCCAGCAATACGAAGCCGCCCTGGATGGCCTGCTGAAGCTGTTTACCCGCAACCGCAGCTTCAATGAAGGCATCACTCACAAGACCCTGCTTCAAGTGTTCGACCTGTTGGGCAATGACCATCCGCTGGTGACAACTTACCGTCGCAAGCTGTTTGCGGCGCTGTACTAACACTACCAGCCGCTCCTGCCCAGGAGCGGCTGTGCGGTATCAGTCGATCCAGCTGTAGAGCGGTGAGTCGCTACCGCTGACAACTTTGACCTGGCTGCTATGACGCAGACGCACCAGCAGGCGTTTGCCTGCGCCGGTGCTGCCGGTCAACGCTTCGAGCTGGCTCAACAGCTCCGGCCCACTGATTTGCCCCGCCTTGCGTAGCAGGTCTTTTGTGGTCTCCCACAAAGCATCATCCTGATTGGCGGGCTTGGTGGGCGTCGGCACAGCAGGCGCTTCGCTGACCTGCAAGTTCGCACCCAGCCTCGCCCAGTCGCCTTCATCCAGCTCTATCGTCAGGTCCACTGGCCAGTCACCAAACGTTCCGCGAATTCGCACCATCGCCCTTCTCCTCAATTTTCATGAAAGCATGCTCCCACGCTGCTTGCACAACGCCAAGCACACGGGCAAAATCCTGATTTGTTTGTTATAAGATTACATAACATTTAATTTCATTTATGTTGGAGTCGTGCTATGCGTCGTTTGCTTCTTGCTTTGCCGTTTGCTCTGTTGCCGCTGGCCATGGCTCACGCCGCCGACGAACATGACCATGAACACGGCAGCCTGGGTGCCCACGAGCATGGTGTAGGTGCGTTGAATGTGGCACTGGACGGCCAGACCCTGGAGCTGGACCTCGACAGCCCGGCCATGAACCTGGTGGGTTTCGAGCACAGCCCAAGCACGGATGCCGAGAAGGCCAAGGTCGACTCCGTACGGACCCAGCTGGAAAACCCGCTGGCCCTGTTTAACCTGCCTAAAACGGCTGAATGCGCCGTTGAATCGCAAGACGTGGATAGCCCCTTGTTCGAAGCCGCCCCTGAAGAGGCCGCCGGAACCACCACTCAACACGGCCACAGCGATATAGAAGCGCACTACGAGTTCACATGTGCCAAACCTGAGGCGCTGAAAGCCCTGGATCTGACCCAGTTCTTCAAGACATTCCCCGGCACCCACAAGATCAAGACACAACTGATCGGCGGCAGCGGGCAGCAAGGCAGCGAACTGACGCCTAAATCGCCAAGCCTGAAGTTTTAAGCACGACCTTAGGGGGCTGGCGCCTTCGCAGTCTTGTTCAAGATCAGTCGATCGCTAGGCAAGCTCGCCCCTTAACCCCTCACTCAACACCAGGCGTTCGCTCCTCCCCATGACCCAAGCACTTATCGAACTCAGCGACCTGAGTTTCAGTTGGCCCGGGCAACCGGTACTGCTGGATATTCCAGCATTCCGTCTCGAGCCCGGCGAAACGCTATTTCTGAAAGGCCCCAGCGGCAGCGGCAAAACCACATTGCTGGGGTTACTGGGCGGCGTGCAAAAGGCCAGTCACGGAACGATTCGTCTGCTGGGGCAAGAGCTGAGCGATTTAGGCTCGGGCGCACGCGATCGGTTCCGGGTTGATCACACGGGGTATATTTTTCAGCAGTTCAACCTCCTGCCGTTTTTGTCCGTGCGCGAGAACGTTGAACTGCCCTGTCACTTTTCCAGGCTACGCGCCAGCCGCGCCGTGCAACGCCATGGCAGCGTCGGTAAGGCCGCGCAGACGCTGCTCGCCCATCTGGGCCTCAAAGACCCGGCGCTGTTGGAGCGCCGCGCCGACGCCTTGTCCATCGGCCAGCAACAGCGCGTGGCCGCCGCCCGCGCGCTGATTGGTCAACCCGAGCTGGTGATTGCCGATGAGCCCACTTCAGCCCTCGACGCGGATGCGCGCGAAGCCTTTATCCAGTTGCTGTTTGCCGAGTGCCGGGAGGCCGGCGCCAGCTTGCTGTTTGTAAGCCACGACCAAAGCCTGGCCACGCTCTTCGACCGCAATCTGTCGTTGTCTGAACTTAATCGCGCCGCCACATCGGCAGAGGTCTGAGATGTATTTGCTTCGCCTAGCCTTGGCCAGTCTGGCCAACCGACGCTTTACTGCGATCCTGACCGCGTTCGCTATCGCACTGTCGGTGTGCCTGCTGCTGGCGGTCGAGCGCGTGCGCACTGAAGCCCGCGCCAGCTTTGCCAGCACCATCAGCGGCACCGACCTGATCGTCGGCGCGCGTTCTGGCTCGGTCAATCTGCTGCTGTATTCGGTGTTTCGCATCGGCAATGCCACCAACAATATTCGCTGGGACAGCTTCGAGCATTTCGCCAGCAACCCGAAGGTGAAATGGGCGATCCCGATGTCACTGGGGGACTCGCACCGGGGGTATCGCGTGATGGGTACCAGCGAAGCGTACTTTGAGCATTATCAATACGGGCATCGGCAAAACCTTGAGTTTGCTAGCGGTCGCGCATTCCAGACCGATCCATTTGAAGTGGTACTCGGCGCAGAAGTAGCCGAAGCACTGCATTACAAACTGGGTGACAAACTCGTACTGGCCCACGGCGTGGCCGCGATCAGCCTGGTCAAACACGACGACAAGCCCTTCACGGTGGTCGGCATTCTCAAGCGCACGGGCACGCCGGTGGACCGCACGCTGCATATCAGCCTCGGCGGTATGGAAGCGATCCATATCGACTGGCACAACGGAGTGCCCGCCCAGGGCGCCGCACGCATCACTGCCGATCAGGCGCGCAACATGGACCTGACCCCGCAGGCCATCACGGCGTTCATGCTGGGCCTGAACAGCAAGATTTCGACCTTTGCCTTACAACGCGAAATCAATGAGTTCCGTGGCGAGCCGATGATGGCTATTTTGCCGGGGGTGGCATTGCAGGAACTCTGGAGCTTGATGAGCACTGCTGAAAAGGCGCTGTTTGTGGTGTCGCTGTTCGTGGTGCTGACCGGTTTGATTGGGATGCTGACGGCCATTTTGACCAGTCTCAATGAACGCCGTCGCGAGATGGCCATTCTGCGCTCGGTGGGTGCGCGACCTTGGCATATCGCGACCTTGCTGGTGTTCGAAGCCCTGGCCCTGGCCTTGGCGGGCGTGGTGGCGGGTGTTGGCTTGCTGTACGTGTGCATTGCTTTGGCTCAAGGCTATGTGCAATCGAATTACGGAATCTATTTGCCGCTGGCCTGGCCAAGCGAATATGAATGGACACTGCTCGGCGGTATTCTGGCCGCGGCCCTGGTGATGGGGTGTGTGCCCGCATGGCGCGCCTACCGACAATCGCTGGCCGACGGTCTGTCCATTCGTTTATGAGCTTGTGTTGATGAATATAGCTGCGATATCTCGTGTTTTGTTGACGCTGCTCGTGTTGGCAAGCACGCCAATATGGGCGGCCGAGCCGAAAGAACTGACGTGGTCAGAGATGATTCCGGCCGATGCGCCGCCAGAAGTCCCCAATATGACGCCGCTACATGACTTGTCTCAAATCGGCGACATGGAATCCGCCCCCGCCGCCAAGCAAGACTTGCCCAACGCGCCAGTGGTCTCGGAACTCAATGGGCAATTGATCCGTTTACCCGGGTACATCGTGCCGCTGGAGGTCAGCGAAGAAGGCCGCACCACTGATTTTCTGCTGGTGCCGTACTATGGCGCGTGCATCCATGTGCCGCCGCCTCCCTCCAACCAGATCGTGCATGTCACCAGCAAAGTCGGGGTACTGGTCGACGAGCTGTATCAGCCGTACTGGATCGTTGGCCAAATGCAGGTCAAACCCAGCACCAGCGAATTGGCAGACGCGGGTTATCAAATGGACGCACAAAAGATCGTGGTCTACGAATTACCTGACTGACCCATCATTCCTTCACGAATTTTTCTCGACTTCACCTTTTCATTGAGCTGGGTCAACGGAATGGACACGGCTGCTCATTACCATTGGTTATATAAATTTCAAATATCCCAATGGAGCTCCCATGCAAAAGTCCCTGCTCAGCGCTGCCGCCCTTGCGCTCACCGTTGTAGCACCGCTGGCCCACGCGCATTCCGAGGGTGACATCATCCTGCGCGCCGGTGCCATTACCGTGAACCCGAAGGCCGACAGCTCCCACGTCAAAGTGGACCGCGGATCGTTGGGGGGTACCAATCTGGGCGGTAAGGCGACCATGGACAGCGATACCCAATTGGGCCTGAACTTTGCCTACATGATCACGGACCACGTAGGCATCGAACTGCTGGCCGCCACACCGTTCGAGCATGACGTCAAACTCAAGAACACTGCGCTGCCGCAAGCCAACGGCAAACTCGGCAGCCTCAAGCACTTGCCGCCGACCCTGAGTGTTGTGTACTACCCGCTGGATTCCAAGTCGGCGTTCCAGCCGTACGTGGGTGCCGGTATCAACTACACCTGGATCTATGATGAACACGTCGGCAGCCGCGCGAGCGCTGAAGGTTTCGATCACTTCCGGGCCTCAAACTCTTGGGGTGTGGCCTGGCAGATCGGTGCTGACTACATGCTGACCGACAACATCATGATCAACGCCCAGGCGCGCTACATCGATATCGACACGCACGCCTACGTCAACAACAGCGCCGTGGGTGATGGCACTCGCGCCAAGGTCAACGTCGACGTTGATCCATTCGTTTACATGGTTGGCCTGGGGTATAAGTTCTAAGTGCGGGGCGCTTAGCAGCAAGCTTTTAGCTTCAAGCCACAAGAAAAAGGCGCCTTTTTAGGCGCCTTTTTTGGGTTTTTAATCAGGGCAGTTAACGCCCCAGCAATCGGGCCAGACCGACGCCCATCGGGGTGGTTTCTGCGAGTGTAAAGCGTTGCAACAAGCGGCTGTTGTCCGCACGCGAGTGACGAATATCACCAGGGCGAGCCGGACCATGGCTAATCGGTGGCAGTTCGCCTACCACTTCGCTCAAGGCTTCAAGCATTTGCATGAGGGTAGTGGCTTTGTTCAGGCCCACGTTGATGGCGCCCTCTTGAACCTCTGAAGCCTCAACCGCCTGAACCAGAATTCTCACCAGATCACCCACGTAGATAAAATCGCGGGTTTGCTCACCATCACCAAAAATGGTGATCGGCAGGCCTTTTTCAGCGCGCTCGCTGAAAATACTGATCACGCCTGAGTAGGGTGAAGACGGATCTTGGCGTGGCCCGTAGACGTTGAAGAATCGGAAAATAACCGGCTCCAGAGCATGCTGGCGGCGGTAGAAGTCCAGATAGTACTCACTGGCCAGCTTGTCCGAAGCATACGGTGTCAGCGGCGCTTTGGGCGTGTCTTCAACAATCGATTCGCCCTCACCATTGTTGCCATATACCGCAGCGCTGGAGGCAAACACCACACGCTTGACGCCTGCTTCACGCATGGCCTCACAAACGTTGAGCGTACCAATAAAGTTGCTCTGATGAGTGCTCACCGGATCATCTACCGAGGCTTGAACCGACGCCACGGCCGCCAAGTGAACGACTGCACTGCAGCCTGCCATCACGCGCTTGACCAACGCGGCATCGGCGACGTTGCCTACGATCAGCTCGACGTTAGGGTTATCAAGCGGCAGATTGCTGCGCTTGCCGGTGGACAAGTCGTCAAGGATACGTACTGCATAGCCTTTATCCAGCAAACCATCGACCAGATTGGAGCCGATAAAACCGGCACCGCCTGTGATTAGAACGGGTGTATTAACCATGACGATAAAACCTGTCTAGTAAACCCGGAAGCCCCGCACGCCAGGCGCGCGGCTTGATCCCGAAGGTATGAAGAATTTTCTTGCAGGCCAACACCGCATGCTGGGGCTCTTCGGCCGCATCAGGGCATGCTGCGTGAGCCTGAGGCGTGGGTGCTTGGATAGCCAACGGATGCAAATGCCGGGCTTCATCCAGAATGGCCTGCCCCAGCGCCAGCGGCGTTGTGGCCTCATGCCCTGCGTAGTGGTAAGTCCCCCACAATGGCGCTGCACAATCGAGTTGCTTGAGTACGGAGATGATGACGCGTGCAGCGTCATCAACCGGTGTGGGGTTGCCACGTCGATCATCGGCCATCAGTAACTCGCCTGACTTTTCAGCTTTGGCGAGAAACCGCCCCAAACTGCCATCAGGGCTGTCATCCAGCAACCAGCCAAAACGCAACAGGACATGTTGCGGGCAAATGGCCCGTACACTTTGCTCAATGCGCCACAACGCCTGCCCGCGCAACCCCAGCGGTACAGGTTCATCCTTTTCACTGTAGGCAGTGGCCCGCGAACCATCGAACACACGATAGCTGGAAGGCTGCAACAAGGTGATGTTGTGGTGTTGACACAGTTCGGCGAGGCGCTCGACAGCGCGCTCCTGCTCGGCAAGGCGGGTTTCACTCACGTTCTGCGCCTGGAACCAGTCGAAGTAGTACGCAAGGTTGATGACGGCATCCGGACGGGTCTCATCCAGCAGTTGCGTCAGGCTCGCAGCGTCCCAGCCGTCTTGCGGCGGACGCGGGGCGAGGAAATTGATGTCTTCCTCGGCACCCAGACGAATCAGCGCCTGCCCGAGAGCATTTCCGCCGCCCAATAACATAAGGCGCATTCGCATAGAGTGTGCAAGCTCAGTCTATTCAAAACGGTGATATATACCAGAAAACCAACCGTGCAAGCTGCTGGCCATGATCAAGACCACAGCATTTTGCGGGTTTCTGTGCGTGTCGTCACTGACAAAGTGCAGAGCAGGTTATTTGCCATCACTGCACCGGAGGCGGCATGTCGGGCAGCACCAGTGCAGAGCGCTGCGGTTCGGCCGCCGGTTGAACGGTGTGCTCCGGGTTGCGGGCAGGTATCAAAAAGCCCTGTGGATAATGTTGTGCAAAATGTACATCCGCGGACTTATCCACCAATTTCTTGAGTCGATCGTTAAACGCCCTCGCAACAGAGCCCTGCGCACCGGACATGGTTTTGAACTGGGCAGTAATCGTTACCCCGTCCAGATTCATGCTGTCGATCCCATAAACGCTCAGCGGCCCTTGCAAGCTGAGACTGAGCAACGGATCGTCGCTGATCTGCCGACCGGCCTCGCAAATCAAGTCCGTAGCCTTGTCCATATCGCTGTCGTAGGTGAACTGAACTGCGAAATAAGCGTAGGCAAACTGCCGGGAATGGTTGACCACCGCTTTGATCTGACCAAAAGGCACCGAGTGCACATAACCGCGCGAATCACGCAGGCGCAAGGTGCGAATGGTCAGCCCCTCGACCGTGCCGGCATGGCTGGAGTCGACTTCCACCCAATCACCGACCGAAATAGTGTCTTCAATGAGGATGAACAGCCCAGTGATGACGTCCTGAACCAGTTGCTGCGAACCAAAACCGATCGCCAGGCCAATGACCCCAGCGCCCGCCAGGAACGGCGTCACGTTGACGCCCAGGTTGGCCATTGTGGAGATGGTGAAAATCACCACCAGCACCACTTTTATCGCATTGCGCAGCAATGGCAGGATTGTTTTGATGCGAGTGCTCGGGGCATGTGTACCGCGCCGAGAGGCCGGTGGCTCCAGGACTTGCTGGATCGCCGTATCCATTACCACCCAGGCCAGCCATGTCACCAGGAAAATCAGCAGGATATGCCCAAGTGAATCACTGATGACTTGCCCCGTTTGGCTATCGGAGGCAAACGCCAACACCGAAAAACCCCAGATTTGCGCCAGCATTTCGATGAAGGCCACCGCCAGCGCGATACGCAGCAAGACGTACACCACCATCAGCAAACGTACTTTATACGCACCGTCTGAACGTAACAGCGTGGTGAATGAGTGGTGCATGAGCGTGCTCAAAAACACAGTCGCTATCAGCAGCCCAGATGTCAGCAATGCACTGCGCAGGGCGCGCCCGCTGTCCTCACCGATGCCCACCAGGTTAAGCGCAGAAACCAGCAGCATCAGGAGAATGGGCAAATACCAGAGCACCGAGAAAATCCGCAGGGACTCTTGCAGCGCTGGCTGGCCCAAACGTTGGGCCAAGGCGCGATCACGGATCAGGTGAGCCACCGGTCGACGCAACTTGATCGTAAGAAAGGCGAACACGGCACATGCAATCAAGCCACAGAGTATCGATAGATAACTGGCGACATTGGCGCCGATCACAAGCCCGACATGAGGTGTGTCCATGCCATCGCTCAAAGCTGCAAAAAAACCAATGGTGAATAACGAGCGCACAGAATGCTGACGGATAATCCGTACAGCCGCCCGCTTGTGGCCGGTGTCCAGCATTGCAATCAATGACAGCACCAGCGCCGCGCAAAATACACCGCTGCTTGCGGCGTAGGCCAGACAAATTCCCAGCGCACGGCCAATGGAGTCTGGCAACAAATGGCTGCCAAACACGATCAGTACCAACGACAGCATCGCGGGCAACAGGTAGACCACCCCGGCCCCTAAAAGTCTTTGGACTCGCGGCCTGGACTCAATCGCATGAATTTTGCTCACAGACCGGACCAGCAATTTGCCCGCGAGTATCAGCCCGGCAAAAACGCCTGCCCAGATGACCAGCAACAGAAAAAAGTCGCCTACGCCATTAGTTCCAGGCTGATCGGCAAGCTTTTCGGCCAGTGCCCCGACTTCAGTCATCGCCCGTTCAGACCGCAGACGCCAGATATCCAGCAAATGCTTGCTCAGACCCAACTGGTTTTGGACGTCATCGATACTGGAACCCAATGCCCCTAGCAAACCACCATGCACCAACACCGGCGGTTTACCATCGGTCTCTTCGGCCTTGATGACTGATGACAATGTCGGGGCGGCTTGCACCGTACCAACACCTGCCAGTAACAGGATGAGCAACAAGATGGCTGTTTTGAGAGTGGACAAAATTGCAGGCTCCTCCTGAGCGTCTGTGGTGAGCAGCTCGAATACGACAACCCGAGTCTGGGAATGGCCTCAACGACACTTGCTTCGCTACAGCGTAGCCAATTGACAGGGAGGCTCGACAACTTCATCAAAAACCTTGTGTGACCTCATGCGACAGTCACGATCCAGACTTAATGTTTACCCGTACGAACCAAAAGCTTGGCAAACAAAAGGCCCGGCGCTGGGAGAGCGGCGGGCCTTTTGTGATTCAGAGCAGATAACCCGAGGGTTTGCTTAGAACGGAATATCGTCGTCGAAGCTGTCGAAGTCAGCGGCTGGCTGTGGGGCCTGCTGTTGCGGTGCAGGACGCGACTGTTGTTGCTGCGGCGCGGGGCGCTGAGCTTGCTGGCGCGGGGCAGATTGCTGGTAGTTGTTCCCGCCGCCCTGGTTCTGCTGGTCACCCTGAGGACGGCCACCCAGCAGTTGCATGGTGCCTTGCATGTCGACCACGATTTCAGTGGTGTAACGCTTGATACCGTCCTTTTCCCACTCGCGGGTTTGCAGCTTGCCCTCGATGTACACCTGCGAACCCTTGCGCAGGTATTCGCCAGCGATTTCGGCAACCTTGCCGAACATCGATACACGGTGCCATTCAGTCTTTTCGACTTTCTGACCGGTTTGCTTGTCGGTCCACTGTTCGCTGGTTGCCAGACTCAGGTTGGTCACGGCATTACCGTTAGGCAAGTAGCGAACTTCGGGATCCTGGCCGCATGTGCCGACCAATATAACTTTGTTAACCCCACGGGCCATAACGTTCTCCTAGGCTTCGCGCGCCGGCGCCGGGTTAACCAACTGCTCGAGTGTCGCGCGATCCAATAGTTTGGTATCCAATTTGATATAAATCGCAGACTCTTCAGCCACGATCACTGCATCTGTAACGCCCTTAACAGCCTTTAAACGCTCAGCCAGACCTGCTTCGCGCAGCGCCTCAGGTGTTAACGGCAGGCGCAGGCTTGTCACGTAAGGTGGTTCGCGCATGGTAACAGCAAAGGCCAGCCAGAGTGCAGCCAGACCTGCGCATCCAAGGAACACTGCCGACAGACCACCATGCTGGAAAAACCAGCCGCCGAGTATGCCACCCAGTGCCGACCCCAGGAATTGGCTGGTGGAATAAACCCCCATCGCCGTCCCTTTACCGCCCGCCGGTGACACCTTGCTGATCAATGAAGGCAATGAAGCCTCCAGCAAGTTAAATGCGGTGAAGAACACAACAGTGCCGATCACCAACATTCGCAAACTATCACCGAACTGCCAAAAGAATAGCTCAGTCAGCATCAATGTACTGACGGCACCGAGCAAAACTCGTTTCATTTTGCGTTTCTTTTCGCCGTAGATGATGAACGGGATCATGGCGAAGAAAGAAATCAGCAGCGCAGTCAGGTATACCCACCAATGCTGCTCCTTGGGTAGCCCGCCTTTCTCAACGAACGCCAGCGGCAAGGCAATGAAGCTGGACATCAACATGGCATGTAATACAAAGATGCCCAGGTCCAGACGCAGCAGATCAGGGTGACGCAGCGTCGGTATCAAGGCTTGCTTGGCCACGCCGGACTCACGGTGCTGCAAGGTATCGGTAGACTGCGGCACCATAAATTTGATGATCACGATACCCAGCAGCGCCATGGCGCCCGTTGCCAGAAACAATCCGGACAAGCCGAAGGCGCGGGTCAGCAGTGGGCCGACAACCATGGCTACAGCAAACGACAGGCCGATGGTCATGCCGATCATGGCCATGGCCTTGGTGCGGTGCTGTTCGCGGGTAAGGTCTGAGAGCAGCGCCATCACTGCCGCCGAAATGGCCCCGGCACCTTGCAGGACGCGCCCGGCAATAACCCCCCAAATCGAGTCGGAGTGAGCGGCCAATACGCTGCCCAAGGCAAATACGACCAACCCGAGGTAGATAACCGGACGCCGGCCAATCCGATCAGAAATGATCCCGAACGGGATCTGAAAAAGAGCCTGGGTAAGTCCGTAAGCGCCTATCGCCAATCCAATCAGCGCAGGTGTAGCACCTGCCAGGTCCATTCCATAGGTCGCTAAAACCGGCAATACCATAAACATGCCAAGCATACGGAACGCAAACACAAGTGCCAGACCGCTGGCTGCACGCTTCTCGCCGCCACTCATGCGTTCGCTTTGGGGATCTTGCATGGAAAAACCTCATGTGAACCGGCGGCGATTCTACCAGTCCCATCGAGTAACAGCACACACACGAGCGGGGCGCGACGCTTTGTCACGTAAAAGTTAAGAAACGCCAGCAGCTCACTACGATATGTCAGCAGCCTCTAATGACAGACCGCCATTAAAGGGCCTGCACACTTTTCACGCAGATACGTATACTCAGTCGTTTACGTTATGCCCGCCAAGCGAGGCCGCAGTGGACAAGATCCTGATACGTGGGGCACGAACCCACAACCTGAAGAACATCGACCTGACCCTGCCAAGGGACAAACTGATCGTCATCACCGGACTGTCTGGCTCCGGCAAATCATCTCTGGCCTTTGACACTCTGTATGCCGAAGGCCAACGGCGTTACGTCGAGTCTTTATCGGCTTATGCACGCCAGTTCCTGTCGATGATGGAAAAGCCTGACGTCGATACCATCGAAGGCTTGTCACCCGCCATATCGATCGAACAGAAATCGACGTCACACAACCCGCGCTCCACAGTCGGTACAATTACCGAGATTTATGACTACCTGCGTTTGCTTTACGCACGTGTCGGTATTCCGCGCTGCCCAGACCATGACATTCCGCTGGAAGCCCAGACTGTCAGCCAAATGGTTGACTTGGTGTTGGCTCAGCCCGAAGGCAGCAAGTTGATGCTGTTGGCGCCGGTGATTCGCGAGCGCAAGGGCGAGCACCTTTCGGTATTTGAGGAGTTGCGTGCTCAAGGCTTTGTGCGCGCCCGTGTGGACGGCAAGCTCTGTGAACTGGATGAGCTGCCTAAACTCGACAAGCAGAAAAAACACACCATCGATGTGGTGGTTGATCGCTTTAAAGTACGCGCAGACCTGCAGCAACGTCTGGCCGAGTCCTTCGAAACGGCTCTGAAGCTGGCCGATGGTATTGCACTGGTCGCGCCGATGGACGATGAACCAGGTGAAGAGATCATCTTCTCTGCACGCTTCGCCTGTCCGATCTGTGGCCATGCCATCAGTGAACTCGAGCCCAAGCTGTTTTCCTTTAACAACCCGGCTGGCGCTTGCCCGACCTGCGACGGCTTGGGGGTGAAACAGTTCTTTGACATCAAGCGTTTGGTCAACGGAGAGCTGACGCTGGCCGAGGGCGCCATTCGTGGCTGGGACAGACGAAACGTCTATTACTTCCAGATGCTCGGGGCGCTGGCCAAGCATTACGATTTCAGCCTTGAAGTACCGTTCAATGAACTGCCGGCAGATAAGCAGAAAGTCATTTTGTACGGCAGTGGCACCCAGAACGTGGATTTCCGCTATCTGAATGACCGCGGCGACATCGTTAAGCGTGCGCACCCGTTTGAAGGGATTGTGCCGAACCTTGAGCGCCGCTATCGGGAAACCGAGTCAGCCACGGTGCGTGAAGAGCTGGCCAAGTTTCTCAGCACGCAGTCTTGTCCCGATTGCCGCGGCACTCGCCTGCGCCGAGAAGCACGTCACGTTTGGGTAGGTGAAAAAAACCTACCGGCGGTGACGAATCTACCCATTGGTGATGCGACGGAATATTTCAGTACGCTGAGCCTGACCGGTCGTCGAGGCGAAATCGCTGACAAGATTCTCAAGGAAATCCGCGAGCGCCTGCAGTTTTTGGTGAATGTGGGCCTCGACTATCTGTCGCTGGACCGCAGTGCCGATACGCTGTCGGGTGGTGAGGCGCAGCGGATTCGCCTGGCCAGCCAGATTGGCGCCGGCCTGGTGGGGGTGTTGTACATCCTCGACGAGCCCTCCATTGGCTTGCACCAACGCGATAATGATCGCCTGCTCGGCACACTCAAGCACCTACGCGATATTGGTAACACGGTGATTGTGGTTGAGCACGACGAAGACGCAATTCGTCTGGCAGATTACGTGGTGGATATCGGCCCAGGTGCTGGGGTGCATGGTGGGCATATCGTGGCTGAGGGGACGCCTGCCGAAGTGATGGCACACCCTGACTCGCTCACCGGCAAATACCTTTCTGGCCGGGTGAAAATTGAAGTCCCCGCCAAACGCACGCCGCGCAACAAGAAGCTGACACTGTCGCTCAAGGGCGCACGCGGCAACAACTTGCGCAATGTAGACCTTGAGATTCCGATTGGTCTTCTGACATGTGTGACGGGCGTGTCGGGCTCGGGTAAGTCGACGCTGATCAACAACACTCTGTATCCGCTCAGCGCCATGGCACTCAATGGTGCAACTACGCTGGAAGCGGCCGCCCACGACAGCATCAAAGGGCTGGAGCACCTGGATAAAGTCGTGGATATCGACCAAAGCCCGATTGGCCGTACACCGCGCTCCAATCCGGCAACCTACACCGGCCTTTTCACGCCGATCCGCGAGTTGTTTTCGGGCGTGCCAGAGTCTCGATCCCGCGGCTACGGCCCAGGACGTTTCTCTTTCAACGTGAAAGGCGGGCGCTGCGAAGCGTGTCAGGGCGATGGACTTATCAAGGTAGAAATGCACTTTCTGCCGGACATCTACGTGCCGTGCGATGTGTGCAAGAGCAAGCGCTATAACCGCGAAACCCTTGAGATCAAGTACAAGGGCAAGAGCATCCATGAAGTGCTGGAGATGACGATCGAAGAAGCGCGTGAGTTCTTTGATGCAGTCCCTGCACTGGCGCGTAAGCTGCAAACGTTAATGGACGTAGGCTTGTCGTACATCAAGCTCGGCCAGTCCGCCACGACGCTGTCTGGCGGCGAGGCGCAGCGGGTCAAGCTGTCCCGCGAGCTGTCCAAGCGCGATACCGGCAAAACGCTGTACATCCTTGATGAGCCGACAACCGGCCTACACTTTGCGGACATCAAGCAATTGCTTGAAGTACTGCACAGGCTGCGCGACCACGGCAACACGGTGGTGGTCATTGAGCACAACCTGGATGTGATCAAAACCGCAGATTGGCTGGTGGATCTTGGCCCAGAAGGTGGCTCGAAAGGTGGGCAGATTATTGCGACCGGCACGCCGGAAGCCGTAGCGGAGATGAAGCAGTCTCACACCGGCTTTTATCTGAAGCCATTGCTTATTCGCGACAAAGCTTAAATAGCTGTATGAAAAAGCCCCTGTCATCGAGATGATGGCAGGGGCTTTTTCGTTGGGGCGCTTTTTGTAGACGATGAACCTGGTTGCGGCAGATGTGCGAGCACGTCGGTGCCTACAAATTACCAGCGAATCAGAACTGAGACTGAAGGTAGTTCTGCAATCCGATGGACTTGATCAGACCCAGCTGTTTTTCGAGCCAGTAGGTGTGATCTTCTTCGGTATCGGCCAACTGAATACGTAGAATATCGCGGCTCACGTAGTCTTTGTGCAGTTCACACAACTCGATGCCTTTGCACAATGCAGCGCGCACTTTGTACTCGAGGCGCAAATCTGCGGCGAGCATCTCTGGCACAGTGGTACCGACGTCCAGATCGTCTGGACGCATGCGTGGCGTACCTTCGAGCATGAGAATCCGGCGCATCAATGCATCAGCGTGTTGTGCCTCTTCTTCCATCTCGTGGTTGATACGCTCGTACAACTTGGTGAAGCCCCAGTCCTCGTACATACGGGAATGGACAAAATATTGGTCACGTGCAGCCAGCTCGCCGGTTAACAACGTGTTGAGGTAATCGATTACGTCCGGGTGCCCTAGCATCGCCCCACATCTCCCTGCTTGAAAGGCTGTAGTTTGAACCAAGCTGACCGAGAGGTCACGGCTCAATCGCAATAAAAACGCTAATCTGCGCAGAAAACACGCTTAAATAACGCAAAAACCGCCCATTTGAGGGCGGTTCTGCTTCTCACTTAGACTTACTTCACCGTTACACCCAGTGCTTTGGCGACACCTTCACCGTAGGCAGGGTCTGCTTTGTAGAAGTGCTGCAACTGACGCTGAACAACGTCCTCTGTAACCCCTTCCATCGCACCGGCAATATTATTGATGAGCAGGTTTTTTTGATCTTCGTTCATCAAGCGGAACAGCGCACCGGCGTAGCTGTAGTAGTCAGTGTCCTCGCGGTGATCGTAACGGTCGGCTGCGCCACTGAGGGCCAATGGCGGTTCAGCGTACTGGGGAGCTTGCTTAGGCGCGTCAGCGTAGCTGTTAGGCTCGTAGTTAGGCGCAGCTCCCCCGTTGTTGCCATAGGCCATGGAACCGTCGCGCTGATAGTTGTGCGCAGGCACACGCGGGGCGTTGATGGGCAAGTGCTGGTGGTTGGTGCCTACACGGTAGCGGTGCGCATCCGCGTAAGCGAATACACGGCCTTGCAGCATGCGATCAGGGGACAGACCGACACCCGGAATCATGTTGCTAGGGCCAAACGCCGCCTGTTCAACTTCGGCAAAGTAGTTGAGCGGGTTGCGATTGAGCTCAAGTTCGCCGATCTCGATCAGCGGGAACTCTTTTTGCGACCAGGTTTTGGTGACATCGAATGGGTTATCGCGATGCGACGCTGCTTGGGCCTCGGTCATGATTTGGATGCACACACGCCATTTTGGGTAATCCCCACGCTCAATGGCTTCGAACAGATCGCGCTGAGCGTAGTCAGGATCAGTACCTGCCAGGCGTGCGGCTTCTTCTGGCGGCAAGTTCTTGATGCCTTGCTTGGTTTTGTAATGCCATTTGACCCAATGACGTTCACCAGCCGCATTGATCAGGCTGTAGGTGTGACTGCCAAAACCGTGCATATGACGATAGCCATCGGGAATGCCGCGGTCCGAGAACAGGATGGTGACCTGGTGCAGCGACTCCGGTGAATGCGACCAGAAATCCCACTTCATCTGCGCACTTTTCAGGTTGCTTTGTGGCAGGCGCTTTTGGGTGTGGATAAAGTCTGGGAATTTAAGCGGGTCGCGTATGAAGAAGACCGGTGTGTTGTTGCCTACGATGTCCCAGTTGCCTTCTTCTGTGTAGAACTTGAGGGCAAAACCACGCGGATCACGCTCGGTGTCAGCCGAACCACGCTCACCGCCTACTGTTGAGAAGCGCAAGAAGATCGGAGTTTGTTTGCCGACAGAATCAAACAGCTTGGCACTGCTGTATTGGCTGATGTCGCGGGTCAAGGTGAATGTGCCATGGGCTGCAGAACCCTTCGCGTGAACGCGACGCTCAGGAATATTTTCGCGGTTGAAGTGCGCGAGCTTTTCAATCAGATGAAAATCATCGAGCAACAACGGGCCACGAGGCCCAGCCGAGCGAGAGTTCTGGTTATCAGCAACAGGTGCGCCACTGGCAGTCGTAAGCGTTTTGGTCTGACTCATGCTAATCCTTCCTCAATCAGTCTTTGTGTTGCCGGCTAATCGGCTGAGGAAGAGTATTGACCACTAACTCCACACGGGCAAATGCATTAAACAAAGATTCATAATAGATAAAACTAATTGATCGACAACAAAAAACCGGACACTAGGCCCGGTTTTTTGTAGAGACTGACGTCTTACTCAGCGGATACAGCTTCACCGCCAACTGGACGATCAACCAACTCGACGTACGCCATAGGCGCGTTGTCGCCAGCGCGGAAACCGCACTTGAGGATGCGCAGGTAGCCACCCTCACGAGTTGCATAACGCTTGCCCAGATCGTTGAACAGCTTGCCAACGATTGCTTTCGAACGAGTACGGTCGAAAGCCAGACGGCGGTTAGCAACAGAATCGTTCTTGGCCAGAGTAATCAGCGGCTCAGCAACGCGACGCAGTTCTTTGGCTTTCGGCAGAGTCGTTTTGATCAGCTCGTGCTCGAACAGCGACACTGCCATGTTTTGAAACATAGCCTTGCGGTGCGAGCTAGTGCGGCTCAGGTGACGACCACTTTTACGATGACGCATGGTTCATTCCTTACCAAACACAACGTTCGGTGATTACGACGATCAGGCAGTCGCCTTGTCGTCCTTCTTAAGACTTGCAGGCGGCCAGTTGTCGAGGCGCATGCCGAGGGACAGACCACGGGAGGCCAGAACGTCCTTGATTTCAGTCAAGGATTTCTTGCCCAGGTTCGGAGTCTTCAACAGTTCTACTTCGGTGCGCTGAATCAGGTCACCGATGTAGTAAATGTTCTCCGCCTTAAGGCAGTTGGCCGAACGCACGGTCAGTTCCAGATCGTCAACCGGACGAAGCAGGATCGGATCGATCTCGTCTTCCTGTTCGATAACCACTGGCTCGCTGTCACCTTTGAGGTCGACGAATGCAGCCAACTGCTGTTGCAGGATGGTTGCAGCACGACGAATGGCCTCTTCAGGATCCAGTGTACCGTTGGTCTCCAGATCAATTACCAACTTGTCCAGGTTAGTACGCTGCTCGACACGGGCGTTTTCCACCACGTATGCGATACGGCGAACCGGGCTGAACGAAGAGTCGAGCTGCAAGCGACCGATGCTGCGGCTTTCGTCTTCATCGCTCTGACGCGAGTCGGCTGGTTCATAACCACGACCACGAGCTACGGTGAGCTTCATGTTCAAGGCGCCGTTAGACGCCAGGTTGGCGATTACGTGATCGGGATTAACGATCTCGACATCATGATCCAGCTGAATATCGGCAGCGGTAACCACCCCCGAACCCTTCTTCGACAAGGTCAGCGTAACTTCGTCACGGCCGTGCAGCTTGATAGCCAGACCTTTAAGGTTCAACAGGATTTCAATTACGTCTTCCTGTACACCTTCGATGGCGCTGTACTCGTGGAGCACACCATCAATCTCGGCCTCGACTACTGCACAGCCTGGCATTGAGGACAACAGGATGCGGCGCAGCGCGTTGCCCAGGGTGTGGCCAAAACCACGCTCGAGAGGCTCGAGAGTGATTTTAGCGCGGGTTGGACTGACAACCTGCACATCAATGTGGCGGGGTGTCAGGAACTCATTTACCGAAATCTGCATGGATGCACCTATTTTCTAGCCCTTACTTGGAGTAGAGCTCGACAATCAGGCTTTCGTTGATGTCGGCGGACAGATCACTGCGAGCTGGAACGTTCTTGAAAACGCCCGACTTCTTCTCAGTGTCTACTTCTACCCATTCTACGCGGCCACGTTGGGCACACAGATCGAGAGCTTGGACAATGCGAAGCTGGTTCTTTGCTTTCTCGCGGATAGCGACCACGTCACCAGCACGAACCTGGTAGGACGGAACGTTAACGGTTTGACCGTTTACGCTGATCGACTTGTGCGATACCAACTGACGAGATTCGGCACGAGTAGAGCCGAAACCCATACGGTATACGACGTTATCCAGGCGGCATTCGAGCAGTTGCAGCAGGTTTTCGCCAGTTGCACCTTTTTTGCCAGCAGCTTGTTTGTAGTAGCCGCTGAACTGACGCTCGAGAACACCGTAGATACGACGAACCTTCTGCTTTTCACGCAGTTGGGTGCCGTAGTCGGATTGGCGACCGCGGCGCTGGCCGTGGATGCCTGGAGCAGCTTCAATATTGCACTTCGATTCGATAGCGCGCACACCACTCTTCAGGAAGAGATCTGTGCCTTCACGACGTGCCAGTTTGCATTTTGGACCAATGTAACGAGCCATTCTTTACAGTCTCCTGGATTACACGCGGCGCTTCTTCGGCGGACGGCACCCGTTGTGCGGGATTGGCGTCACGTCGGTGATGCTGGCGATCTTATAGCCACAGCCGTTCAAAGCACGGACAGCGGACTCACGACCTGGACCTGGACCTTTAACGTTAACGTCAAGGTTTTTCAGGCCATATTCCAGCGCAGCTTGACCAGCACGCTCAGCAGCTACTTGAGCAGCGAACGGGGTGGACTTGCGAGAACCGCGGAAACCCGAACCACCGGAGGTAGCCCAAGAAAGAGCGTTACCCTGACGGTCGGTGATGGTCACGATAGTGTTGTTGAAAGACGCGTGGATGTGGGCGATGCCATCAACCACTGTCTTTTTTACTTTTTTACGAGGACGAGCAGCAGGTTTTGCCATGACTAAATTCCTGTCGATTCGCTGGTGCGATTACTTGCGGATCGGCTTACGCGGACCTTTGCGAGTACGCGCGTTGGTCTTGGTACGCTGACCGCGCACTGGAAGACCACGACGATGGCGCAGACCGCGGTAGCAGCCCAGGTCCATCAAGCGTTTGATTTTCATGTTGACTTCACGACGCAGGTCACCTTCAGTGGTGAACTTTGCCACTTCGCCACGCAGCAACTCAATCTGCTCGTCGCTCAGATCCTTGATCTTAGCGGCTGGGTTTACACCAGCATCCACACAGATCTTCTGTGCAGTA
This sequence comes from Pseudomonas sp. 7P_10.2_Bac1, assembly GCF_025465935.1. GTDB lineage: Bacteria > Pseudomonadota > Gammaproteobacteria > Pseudomonadales > Pseudomonadaceae > Aquipseudomonas. Next base: position 28,337 of record NZ_JANLNV010000024.1, read on the forward strand.
GTGCGACCAACACCATAGATGTAGGTCAGCGAGATAACAGTGTGCTTGTTATCTGGAATGTTAACGCCTGCAATACGGGCCATTCAGTGGGACTCCAATTGACAGCTACCTACGCCCCGGAAGCCAAGAAATAGGGCGCGAGATAATATCGCTGTAATAACAAATAATCAACCCAGCAGCGCACTAGCTGCTGGGCTTCAAACAGATCACACTCAGCCTTGGCGCTGTTTGTGACGTGGTTCCGCGCTGCAAATTACCCGAACAACACCTTCGCGGCGAATAATCTTGCAGTTACGGCACAGCTTTTTCACCGATGCACGAACTTTCATCACCAACTCCTCTAACCTTATGGGAACTTCAGCGCAGCATTCCGCTGCCGTAGCCCTTCAGGTTGGCTTTCTTCATCAGGGATTCGTACTGGTGCGAAACGAGGTGCGATTGTACTTGCGACATAAAGTCCATAACAACCACGACCACGATCAGCAACGAGGTCCCGCCAAGGTAGAACGGAACGTTTGCCGCAACCACCAAGAACTGGGGCAACAGACATACGGCCGTCATATAGAGAGCACCGAACAGAGTCAAACGAGTCAAAACGCCATCAATATAGCGTGCAGACTGCTCACCTGGACGGATACCCGGAATAAAGGCACCGGACTTCTTCAGGTTTTCCGCTACGTCTTTCGGATTGAACATCAACGCCGTATAGAAGAAGCAGAAGAAAATAATCCCTGCACTAAACAGCAGAATATTCAACGGCTGACCAGGAGCGATCGACTGCGAGATGTCCTGCAACCAGCCCATACCTTCAGACTGACCGAACCAGGCACCCAGCGAAGCCGGGAACAGCAAAATGCTGCTCGCAAAAATAGCCGGAATAACGCCGGCCATATTCACTTTCAACGGTAAGTGGCTAGTCTGCGCAGCAAACACCTTGCGGCCCTGCTGACGCTTTGCGTAGTGAACAGCAATACGACGCTGACCACGCTCAATGAACACCACGAAACCGATAATCGCTACTGCCAGCAAACCGATAGCAACCAGGGCGAAAATATTGATATCGCCCTGACGCGCAGACTCAAACGACTGCCCAATTGCTCTCGGAAGACCGGCGACGATACCCGAAAAAATCAACATCGAGATACCGTTGCCAACACCACGCTCAGTAATCTGCTCACCCAGCCACATCATGAACATTGCACCCGCCACAAAAGTGGTTACTGCAACGAAATGGAAGCCTAGATCACCAGTGAACGCTACGCCCTGCCCTGCCAGACCAATGGACATGCCAATGGCCTGGACGAGAGCGAGAGCGACAGTGAGGTAGCGGGTGTACTGGCTAATCTTGCGACGACCAGCTTCACCTTCCTTCTTCAACTGCTCCAGCTGCGGGCTAACAGCGGACATAAGCTGCATGATGATCGATGCCGAAATGTACGGCATGATCCCCAGCGCAAAAATACTCATCCGCTCCAGCGCACCGCCGGAAAACATGTTGAACAAGCTAAGAATGGTCCCCTCATTCTGTCGAAACAGGTCCGCCAGCCGGTCAGGGTTAATGCCTGGAACTGGAATGTGTGCGCCTATTCGGTAGACGATAATCGCCAGGAATAGAAAACGCAGACGAGCCCAGAGCTCGGACAACCCGCCTTTGCTGAGCGCTGAGAGAGCACCTTGCTTAGCCATTTATTCCTCGAACTTGCCGCCAGCTGCTTCGATAGCCGAACGCGCACCTTTGGTGGCGCCGATTCCCTTGCCGATTGTGACAGCGCGAGTAACTTCGCCGGACAGCATGATTTTCACACGCTGAACGTTGACGTTAATCACGTTGGCATCTTTCAGGGTCTGCACAGTAACGATATCGCCTTCCACTTTAGCCAGCTCGGACAGACGCACTTCTGCGCGATCCATAGCTTTCAGGGAAACGAAACCGAACTTAGGCAGACGACGATGCAGCGGCTGTTGACCGCCTTCAAAGCCTGGAGCAATTGTGCCACCGGAGCGGGAAGTTTGACCTTTGTGACCACGGCCACCAGTCTTACCCAAACCACTACCGATACCACGGCCCGGACGATGCTTTTCGCGACGGGAACCCGGCGCTGGACTCAGATCATTGAGTTTCATCGATTAACCCTCGACACGCAGCATGTAGTAAGCCTTGTTGATCATCCCGCGATTCTCGGGAGTATCCTGGACTTCTACAGTGTGACCGATGCGACGCAGACCCAAACCCTTAACGCACAGTTTGTGGTTAGGGATGCGGCCGGTCATGCTTTTGATCAGCGTAACTTTTACGGTAGCCATGATCAGAAGATCTCCTTGACGCTTTTGCCACGCTTAGCAGCGATGGACTCAGGAGATTGCATAGCTTTCAAACCTTTGAAAGTGGCGTGAACCACGTTTACCGGGTTAGTCGAGCCGTAGCACTTAGCCAGAACGTTCTGAACGCCAGCAACTTCGAGGACAGCACGCATTGCGCCGCCAGCGATGATACCGGTACCTTCAGATGCAGGCTGCATGTACACCTTCGAAGCGCCGTGAGCGGACTTCATTGCGTATTGCAGAGTAGTGCCGTCCAGGTCAACTTGAATCATGTTGCGGCGAGCAGCTTCCATTGCCTTCTGGATCGCAGCAGGCACTTCACGTGACTTGCCACGGCCGAAGCCAACACGCCCTTTACCATCACCAACCACGGTCAACGCGGTGAAAGTGAAGATACGGCCGCCTTTAACGGTTTTGGCTACGCGGTTAACTTGAACCAGCTTCTCAATGTAGCCTTCGTCGCGCTTTTGGTCGTTATTTGACATAACTTAGAACTCCAGCCCAGCTTCACGAGCAGCCTCAGCCAGCGCTTTAACGCGGCCGTGGTACTTGAAGCCAGAGCGGTCGAAAGCCACCTGCGAGACGCCAGCGGCTTTAGCACGCGTAGCGACCAGCTGGCCAACCTTTGTGGCCGCGTCGATGTTGCCAGTGGCAGCATCACGCAGTTCTTTGTCCAAAGTCGAGGCGCTTGCCAGGACTTTGCTGCCGTCGGCCGAGATGACCTGGGCATAGATGTGCTGCGAAGAGCGGAACACGCAGAGACGCACGACTTCGAGTTCGTGCATTTTCAGACGTGCTTTGCGAGCGCGACGCAGTCGAGTAACTTTTTTGTCGGTCATTTGCTAGGCCCTACTTCTTCTTGGCTTCTTTACGGCGGACGACTTCGTCCGCGTAACGCACACCTTTACCTTTGTAAGGCTCTGGTGGACGGAAGTCGCGGATCTCAGCGGCCACTTGACCTACCAGCTGCTTGTCGATGCCCTTGATCAGGATATCGGTCTGGCTAGGGGTCTCAGCGGTGATGCCTTCCGGCAGTTCGTAATCCACTGGGTGCGAGAAGCCAAGAGCCAGGTTCAGCACTGTGCCTTTTGCTTGCGCTTTGTAACCAACACCGACCAGCTGGAGCTTACGCTCGAAGCCTTGGCTTACGCCTTGGACCATGTTGTTTACCAACGCACGAGTGGTACCAGCCATTGCGCGAGTTTGTTGATCGCCATTGCGAGCAGCGAAACGCAGCTCACCAGCTTCTTCAACGATTTCAACCGACGAATGGATGTTCAGTTCTAGAGTACCCTTGGCACCCTTCACCGAAAGCTGTTGGCCGGAGAATTTTACTTCAACACCAGCTGGCAGCTTAACGGGGTTCTTAGCGACGCGTGACATGCTTATCCCCCCCTTAGAACACTGTGCAAAGAACTTCGCCGCCGACACCGGCAGCGCGCGCAGCACGATCCGTCATCACACCTTTGTTGGTGGAGACGATGGACACACCGAGGCCGCCGCGAACTTTTGGCAGTTCATCGGAGGACTTGTACTGGCGCAGACCTGGACGGCTAACGCGCTTCACTTCTTCGATAACCGGACGGCCTTCGAAGTACTTCAGCTCGATAGACAGCAGTGGCTTGATTTCGCTGCTGATCTGAAAATCCGCGATGTAACCTTCGTCCTTAAGAACTTTAGCTACAGCCACCTTCAACGTGGAAGACGGCATGCTTACGACAGACTTTTCAGCCATCTGGGCATTACGGATTCGAGTTAGCATGTCCGCTAACGGGTCCTGCATACTCATGGGCTAGACGCTCCTGATACAAAAAGAATTAGCCTTGCGGCTACAACTGTCACCGAGTGGCTCTGCGCTTAAAAAAGCACAGGCTCTGGCGAGCCGGTCATTCTAGACACACGCCAGAAATGAATCAAGCCCCAATAGGGGCTTGATTCATTTCCAAGGTTACCGGCTGTCAGGATCCTATGACCCCGACAGCGATAACTTTGTCTAGACGCCTTACCAGCTAGCTTTAACCAGACCTGGTACGTCACCGCGCATAGCAGCTTCACGCAATTTGTTACGGCCCAGGCCGAACTTGCGGTAAACACCATGCGGACGACCAGTCAGGCGGCAGCGGTTACGCATGCGCGAAGCGCTTGCGTCACGTGGCTGCTTCTGCAGAGCGATTTGAGCTTCCCAACGTGCTTCTGGACTTGCGTTCAGATCAACGATGATAGCTTTCAGCTCAGCACGCTTCTTGGCGAACTTGGCAACCGTGCGCTGACGTTTCAGCTCGCGGTTTTTCATGCTCATCTTGGCCATGGTCCTACTCCAATCAGTTGCGGAACGGGAATTTGAAAGCACGCAGCAATGCGCGACCTTCATCATCCGTCCGAGCAGTAGTGGTCAGGGTGATGTCCAGACCGCGAAGAGCATCGATTTTGTCGTAGTCAATTTCCGGGAAAATGATCTGCTCTTTAACGCCCATGCTGTAGTTGCCACGACCATCGAAGGACTTGGCATTCAGGCCGCGGAAGTCGCGAACCCGAGGCAGGGAGATCGACAGCAGACGATCCAGGAATTCGTACATACGCTCACGGCGCAGAGTTACTTTGACGCCGATCGGCCAGCCTTCGCGAACTTTAAAGCCTGCGATGGATTTGCGAGCGTAGGTCACAACAACTTTTTGACCTGTGATTTTTTCCAAATCAGCTACTGCGTGCTCGATGACTTTTTTGTCGCCGATCGCTTCGCCCAGACCCATGTTCAGGGTGATTTTGGTAACGCGCGGAACTTCCATCACGTTCGAAAGCTTAAGTTCTTCCTTAAGTTTCGGAGCGATTTCCTTCCGGTAAATCTCTTTTAGTCGTGCCATGGTCTCATCTACCTAGCAGTGTTCAAGCATCAACCGCTTTTTGGGTCGACTTGAAGACACGAATTTTCTTGCCGTCTTCTACTTTGAAACCAACGCGGTCAGCCTTGTTGGTTTCGCCGTTGAAAATGGCGACGTTAGAAGCATCCAGTGGAGCTTCCTTTTCGACGATACCGCCTTGCACGCCCGACATCGGGTTAGGCTTGGTATGACGCTTGACCAGGTTCAGGCCACCGACAACCAGACGGTTGTCAGCCAGAACCTTAAGCACCTTACCGCGCTTACCTTTGTCTTTGCCGGCGATCACGATGATCTCGTCGTCACGACGAATCTTTTGCATGTCGGATCTCCTTACAGCACTTCTGGGGCGAGCGAGACGATCTTCATGAACTTCTCAGTACGAAGTTCACGGGTCACTGGCCCAAAGATACGGGTGCCGATAGGCTCTTGCTTGGTGTTCAGAAGAACAGCAGCGTTGCCATCAAAGCGGATAATGGAGCCATCTGCACGGCGAACACCGTGACGAGTGCGGACTACAACAGCAGTCATCACTTGGCCTTTTTTCACTTTACCGCGAGGAATTGCTTCCTTGACAGTAACTTTGATGATGTCACCGATACCAGCGTAACGACGATGGGAGCCACCCAGCACCTTGATGCACATAACACGGCGTGCGCCGCTGTTATCGGCCACATCGAGCATGGATTGAGTCTGAATCATATAATTTCTCCGACCCCTAGTCCTTAGACTTCCACAGCGCGTTCGAGAACATCAACCAGAGCCCAAGACTTAGTCTTGGCCAGCGGACGAGTTTCACGAATAGTGACTTTGTCGCCGATGTGGCACTGATTGGTTTCGTCGTGCGCGTGCAGCTTAGTCGAACGCTTAACGTATTTACCGTAGATCGGGTGCTTAACGCGACGTTCGATCAGAACGGTGATGGTCTTGTCCATCTTGTCGCTGACAACACGGCCAGTCAGCGTACGGACAGTTTTTTCGGCTTCAGCCATGATTACTTACCTGCCTGCTGTTTGAGCACAGTCTTCACGCGAGCGATGTCACGCTTAACTTGCGAGAGCAGATGCGACTGCCCCAACTGGCCAGTTGCTTTCTGCATGCGCAGATTGAACTGGTCGCGCAGCAAGCCGAGCAGTTGCTCGTTCAGCTGCTGTGCGGATTTTTCACGAAGTTCATTCGCTTTCATCACATCACCGTCCGTTTAACAAAGGAGGTGGCGAGCGGCAGCTTTGCAGCAGCCAGGGCGAAAGCCTCACGCGCCAGCTCTTCAGAAACACCCTCGATTTCATACAGGACTTTGCCTGGCTGAATCTGGGCTACCCAGTACTCGACGTTACCCTTACCTTTACCCATCCGAACTTCGAGTGGCTTTTTGGAAATAGGCTTGTCCGGGAATACACGGATCCAGATCTTGCCGCCACGTTTAACGTGACGGGTCAGAGCACGACGCGCTGATTCGATCTGACGAGCGGTGAGGCGACCACGAGCAACAGACTTCAGCGCATACTCGCCGAAGCTGACTTTGCTACCGCGCAATGCCAAGCCACGGTTGTGGCCAGTCATTTGCTTGCGGAACTTCGTACGCTTAGGTTGTAACATTTGGCGTACCCCTTACTTAGCAGCTTTTTTACGAGGCGCTGGTGCTTGTGGCTTCAGCTCTTCTTGGCGACCACCAATTACTTCGCCTTTGAAGATCCAAACCTTTACACCGATCACACCGTAAGTGGTGTGAGCTTCGTAGTTGGCATAGTCGATGTCGGCACGCAGGGTGTGCAGTGGCACACGACCTTCGCGATACCATTCAGTACGTGCAATTTCAGCACCGCCGAGACGACCGCTCACTTGGATTTTGATGCCTTTGGCACCAATGCGCATAGCGTTCTGTACAGCGCGCTTCATCGCGCGACGGAACATTACACGACGCTCCAGCTGCTGAGCTACGCTCTGCGCAACCAGCATACCGTCGAGTTCCGGCTTGCGGATCTCTTCGATATTGATGTGCACAGGCACACCCATTTGCTTGGTCAGGTCCTGACGCAGCTTCTCAACATCTTCACCTTTCTTCCCGATAACGATACCTGGACGAGCGGTGTGGATGGTGATGCGTGCAGTTTGGGCCGGACGATGGATATCGATACGGCTTACGGACGCGCTTTTTAGTTTGTCTTGGAGGTATTCACGCACCTTCAGATCAGCGAACAGGTAGTCCGCATAAGTCCGACCGTCTGCGTACCAGACGGAGGTGTGCTCCTTGACGATTCCCAGGCGAATGCCAATGGGATGTACTTTCTGACCCATCTCTTCGACTCCGTTACTTGTCAGCAACCTTGACAGTGATATGGCAAGACCGCTTGACGATGCGATCAGCGCGGCCTTTAGCACGCGGCATGATGCGCTTCAGCGAACGCCCTTCGTTGACGAAAACGGTGGCGACTTTAAGGTCGTCAACGTCTGCGCCTTCGTTATGCTCGGCGTTGGCTACGGCCGACTCCAGCACTTTCTTGATGATCTCGGCGGCTTTCTTGTTGCTGAAAGCCAACAGGTTGAGCGCTTCGCCCACCTTCTTCCCGCGGATCTGGTCGGCGACCAAGCGGGCTTTCTGGGCGGAGATTCGAGCGCCCGACAACTTAGCGGCTACTTCCATCGTTCCTTACCCCTTAACGCTTGGCTTTCTTGTCAGCCACGTGCCCACGATAAGTGCGGGTACCGGCAAACTCGCCCAGTTTATGGCCAACCATGTCTTCGTTCACGAGAACTGGAACATGCAGACGACCGTTATGCACAGCGATGGTCAGACCGACCATTTGTGGCAGGATCATCGAACGACGCGACCAGGTTTTCACCGGCTTGCGATCGTTCTTTTCCGCCGCCACTTCGATCTTCTTCAGTAGGTGAAGATCAATAAAAGGACCTTTTTTCAGAGAACGTGGCACTGTCGTATCCCTCTATTTACTTGCGACGACGGACGATCATTTTGTCGGTACGCTTATTACCACGAGTCTTCGCGCCCTTAGTCGGGAAGCCCCATGGCGATACCGGATGACGACCACCAGAGGTACGACCTTCACCACCACCATGTGGGTGGTCAACCGGGTTCATGGCAACACCACGAACGGTTGGGCGAACGCCACGCCAGCGTTTGGCACCAGCTTTACCCAGCGAACGCAGGCTGTGCTCGGAGTTCGAGACTTCACCCAGCGTTGCACGGCATTCAGCCAATACTTTGCGCATTTCACCAGAGCGCAGACGCAGGGTCACATAGACACCTTCGCGAGCTACCAGCTGAGCCGAAGCACCAGCGGAACGTGCGATTTGCGCGCCTTTACCCGGCTTCAGTTCGATGCCGTGTACGGTGCTACCTACTGGAATGCTGCGCAGTTGCAGCGAGTTACCTGGCTTGATCGGAGCCAAAGCACCCGAGATCAGCTGGTCACCAGCACTCACGCCTTTAGGGGCGATGATGTAACGGCGTTCGCCGTCTGCGTACAACATAAGAGCAATGTGAGCAGTACGGTTTGGATCGTATTCGATGCGCTCAACAGTGGCTGGGATGCCATCTTTGTCGTTGCGACGGAAGTCGACCAAACGGTAGTGCTGCTTATGACCACCACCGACGTGACGCGTGGTAATGCGGCCATTATTGTTACGACCACCAGACTTCGATTTTTTCTCGAGCAGCGGTGCGTGAGGAGCGCCTTTATGCAGCTCCTGGTTGACCACCTTGACCACATGACGGCGGCCAGGGGAAGTCGGTTTGCATTTAACGATTGCCATGATGCACCCCTTCCTTACTCAGCACTGCTGCTGAAATCGAGATCTTGGCCTGGCTGAAGGGAGATAACTGCCTTCTTCCAGTCATTACGCTTGCCCAAGCCGCGAGCGGTGCGCTTGCTCTTACCCAGAACGTTCAGGGTAGTAACACGCTCAACTTTCACGCTGAACAGGCTTTCGACGGCCTTCTTGATTTCCAGCTTGGTTGCGTCAGTAGCAACCTTGAAAACGAACTGGCCTTTCTTGTCTGCCAGAACCGTAGCCTTTTCGGAAACGTGCGGGCCAAGCAGAACTTTAAATACGCGTTCCTGGTTCATCCCAGCAGCTCCTCGAATTTCTTCACGGCCGACACGGTGATCAACACCTTGTCGTATGCGATCAGACTAACTGGATCGGAACCTTGTACGTCACGTACATCAACGTGCGGGAGGTTACGAGCAGCCAGGTACAGGTTCTGATCAACAACTTCGGACACGATCAGGACATCAGTCAGACCCATGCCATTCAGTTTGTTCAGCAGATCTTTGGTTTTTGGCGCTTCTACAGCGAAGTCCTGAACCACGACCAGACGATCAGTACGCACCAGTTCAGCAAGGATGGAGCGCAGTGCTGCGCGGTACATCTTCTTGTTGAGCTTCTGAGAGTGATCTTGTGGACGAGCTGCGAAAGTGGTACCGCCGCCACGCCAGATTGGGCTACGGATAGTACCGGCACGAGCACGGCCAGTACCTTTCTGACGCCAAGGGCGCTTACCGCCACCACGGACATCAGAACGGGTCTTTTGCTGTTTGCTACCTTGACGGCCGCCGGCCATGTAGGCCACGACTGCTTGGTGAACCAGCGTCTCGTTGAATTCGCCGCCGAAAGTCAGTTCGGAAACTTCGATCGCTTGAGCGTCATTTACGTTTAATTGCATGTCAGCTTCCCCTTAACCGCGAGCCTTGGCCGCTGGACGTACAACCAGGTTGCCGCCAGTAGCGCCAGGAACAGCACCCTTGACCAACAACAGATTGCGTTCAGCGTCGACGCGCACTACTTCGAGGGACTGCACGGTCACGCGCTCAGCGCCCATATGACCGGACATTTTCTTGCCCTTGAATACACGACCAGGAGTCTGGCACTGGCCAATAGAGCCCGGGACGCGGTGGGAAACGGAGTTACCGTGAGTGTTATCTTGGCCACGGAAATTCCAACGCTTGATCGTACCCTGGAAGCCTTTACCTTTGGACTGACCGGTTACATCAACCAGTTGACCAGCAGCGAAGATCTCAGCGTTGATCAGATCGCCTGCTTTGTATTCGCCTTCTTCAAGACGGAATTCCAGCACAGTACGACCAGCAGCAACGTTTGCCTTGGCGAAGTGACCCGCCTGAGCAGCTGTTACACGCGAAGCGCGACGCTCGCCGACAGTGACTTGCACTGCACGATAGCCATCGGTTTCTTCAGTTTTGAACTGGGTGACGCGATTCGGCTCGATCTCAATGACCGTGACCGGAATGGAGACACCTTCTTCGGTGAAAATACGGGTCATACCGCATTTACGACCGACTACACCAATAGTCATGTTGTAAACCTCATGAGTGTACGGGGCTTTCACCCGCTATGGCCGCCCATTTCAGAGCGTTACACGACTAAGACCCGAGTCTTAGCCGAGGCTGATCTGCACTTCCACACCGGCCGCAAGATCAAGCTTCATAAGTGCATCAACGGTTTTATCCGTTGGCTGGACGATGTCCAGAACGCGCTTATGAGTGCGGATCTCGTACTGGTCACGCGCGTCTTTGTTGACGTGCGGGGAGACCAGAACGGTGAACCGCTCTTTACGGGTAGGCAGTGGAATTGGACCACGCACTTGAGCACCAGTACGTTTCGCGGTTTCCACGATTTCCTGGGTTGATTGGTCGATCAGGCGATGGTCAAAAGCCTTCAACCTGATACGGATTTGCTGATTTTGCATTGGATTTCAGACTCCAGATTGCTGTTCCCACCGAGCGCAATACGCCCGTTAAAAGGAGGCGCAATTCTATAGACGACCCCACTAGGTGTCAACTCAATAAAAAAAGCCCCCGCTAAGCGGGGGCTTTTTCATGCAATCATCGATTACTCGATGATTTTGGCTACGACGCCAGCGCCGACGGTACGACCGCCTTCACGGATAGCGAAACGCAGACCATCTTCCATTGCGATGGTTTTGATCAGGGTAACAGTCATTTGAATGTTGTCACCTGGCATAACCATTTCAACGCCTTCTGGCAGTTCGCAGTTACCAGTCACGTCAGTAGTACGGAAGTAGAACTGTGGACGGTAGCCTTTGAAGAAAGGAGTATGACGACCACCTTCTTCTTTGCTCAGAACGTAAACTTCTGCGGTGAACTTGGTGTGAGGCTTAACAGTACCTGGCTTAACCAGAACCTGACCACGCTCAACGTCGTCACGCTTAGTACCACGCAGCAGAACGCCGCAGTTCTCGCCAGCACGACCTTCGTCGAGCAGTTTGCGGAACATTTCAACGCCGGTGCAAGTGGTAGCAGTGGTGTCACGGAGACCAACGATTTCCAGCGGGTCTTGTACGCGAACGATACCGCGCTCGATACGACCAGTCACAACAGTACCGCGACCAGAGATCGAGAATACGTCTTCGATTGGCATCAGGAACGGCTTGTCAGTCAGACGTACTGGCTCTGGGATGTAGCTGTCCAGAGTTTCAACCAGTTTACGAACGGCAGTGGTGCCCATTTCGTTGTCGTCCAGACCTTCCAGAGCCATACGAGCAGAACCGATGATGATTGGAGTGTCATCACCTGGGAAGTCGTAAGTGCTCAGCAGATCGCGCACTTCCATCTCAACCAGTTCCAGCAGCTCAGCGTCGTCTACCAGGTCAGCCTTGTTCAGGAAAACCACGATGTACGGAACGCCTACCTGACGGGACAGCAGGATGTGCTCACGGGTTTGTGGCATCGGGCCATCAGCAGCCGAACATACCAGGATCGCGCCGTCCATCTGGGCAGCACCAGTGATCATGTTCTTCACGTAGTCAGCGTGACCTGGGCAGTCAACGTGAGCGTAGTGACGAATAGTCGAGTTGTACTCAACGTGCGCAGTGTTGATGGTGATACCACGAGCTTTTTCTTCTGGCGCGCTGTCGATCTTGTCGAAGTCAACACGAGCAGAACCGAAAACTTCGGAGCAAACACGCGTCAGAGCTGCAGTCAGTGTGGTTTTACCATGGTCAACGTGACCGATGGTGCCAACGTTGACGTGCGGTAGGGAACGATCAAATTTTTCTTTAGCCACGACAATTAACTCCTTGCCTAAAGGACTGAACTAAATCAGCCTTGTTTTTTAGTAACAGCATCGACGATGTGCGACGGCGCTGTATCGTATTTTTTGAATTCCATAGAGTAGCTTGCGCGACCCTGAGACATGGAACGAACGTCGGTCGCATAACCAAACATTTCACCCAACGGAACCTCGGCACGAATTACTTTGCCGGAAACCGTATCTTCCATACCCTGGATCATGCCGCGACGACGGTTCAGGTCGCCCATCACGTCACCCATATAGTCTTCAGGTGTAACAACCTCTACCGCCATGATCGGCTCAAGCAGCTCACCGCCACCTTTGGTAGCCAGTTGCTTGGTCGCCATGGAAGCAGCCACCTTAAACGCCATCTCGTTGGAGTCGACGTCGTGGTAAGAACCATCAAACACGGTAGCCTTCAGGCCGATCAGCGGATAGCCGGCAACAACACCGTTCTTCATCTGCTCTTCGATACCCTTCTGGATAGCCGGGATGTATTCCTTAGGAACCACACCACCTACCACTTCGTTCACGAACTGCAGACCTTCCTGACCTTCGTCAGCAGGTGCAAAACGGATCCAGCAGTGACCAAACTGGCCACGACCGCCGGACTGACGAACGAACTTGCCTTCGATCTCACAGTTCTTCGTGATGCGCTCACGATAGGAAACCTGAGGCTTACCGATGTTGGCTTCGACGTTGAACTCACGCTTCATCCGGTCAACCAGGATGTCGAGGTGCAATTCGCCCATACCAGAGATGATCGTTTGACCAGTCTCTTCATCAGTTTTAACGCGGAAAGACGGGTCTTCCTGAGCCAGCTTGCCCAGTGCGATACCCATTTTTTCCTGGTCATCCTTGGTTTTAGGCTCAACAGCAACCGAAATAACCGGCTCCGGGAAGTCCATGCGAACCAGGATGATTGGCTTGTCAGCGTTGCACAAGGTTTCACCAGTGGTGACGTCCTTCATGCCGATCAAGGCCGCGATGTCACCAGCGCGTACTTCCTTGATCTCTTCGCGGGCGTTAGCGTGCATTTGCACCATACGACCCACGCGCTCTTTCTTGCCTTTAACCGAGTTGATTACGCCGTCACCGGAGTTCAATACGCCCGAGTAAACGCGGACGAAGGTCAAAGTACCCACGAATGGGTCAGTTGCGATCTTGAACGCCAAAGCCGAGAACGGTTCTGCGTCGTCTGCATGACGCTCCAGCTCGACAGTCTCGTCATCAGGGTCAGTACCCTTGATGGCAGGAATGTCTACCGGGGCTGGCAGGTAGTCGATCACGGCGTCGAGAACCAGGGGAACACCCTTGTTCTTGAAGGAAGAACCGCAAACAGCCAAAACGATTTCGCCGGCGATAGTACGCTGACGCAGAGCCGCTTTGATTTCCGGGATGGTGAGTTCTTCACCTTCCAGGTACTTGTTCATCAGCTCTTCGCTGGCTTCGGCCGCAGCCTCAACCATGTTGCTGCGCCACTCTTCAGCCAACTCTTGCAGTTCTGCAGGAATAGCTTCGCGACGAGCAGTCATACCTTTGTCAGCATCGCTCCAGTAAACCGCTTCCATGGTCATCAGATCGATCTGACCCTGGAAGTTGTCTTCGGAACCGATAGCCAACTGGATAGGCACCGGAGTGTGACCCAGACGAGTTTTGATCTGACCGATCACGCGCAGGAAGTTCGCGCCAGCACGGTCCATCTTGTTAACGTAAACAAGACGTGGAACGCCGTACTTGTTGGCTTGACGCCATACGGTTTCGGACTGAGGCTCAACACCCGAGGTGCCGCAGAACACAACAACCGCACCATCGAGCACACGCAGGGAACGTTCAACTTCAATAGTGAAGTCTACGTGACCCGGGGTATCGATTACGTTGAAGCGGTAGTTATCGTACTGCTTGTTGGAACCCTGCCAAAAAGTAGTGATCGCAGCAGAAGTAATGGTAATACCACGCTCCTGCTCCTGCACCATCCAGTCCGTGGTCGCGGCGCCATCATGCACCTCGCCCATCTTGTGACTTTTGCCAGTGTAAAAAAGTACCCGCTCAGTAGTCGTGGTTTTACCCGCGTCCACGTGTGCACAGATACCAATGTTACGGTAGCGGTTAATCGGTGTAGTACGAGCCATAAAGCCCTCGCAAAGTGAATAGCGCTGAAATTAGAAGCGGTAGTGCGAGAAAGCTTTGTTAGCTTCAGCCATACGGTGCACGTCTTCACGCTTCTTAACTGCTGCGCCCTTGCCTTCAGCAGCGTCCAGCAGTTCGCCAGCCAAGCGCAAAGCCATAGACTTTTCGCCACGCTTACGCGCAAAGTCTACCAACCAGCGCATTGCCAAAGCGTTACGACGGGAAGGACGAACTTCGACCGGAACCTGGTAAGTAGCACCGCCTACACGGCGCGACTTCACTTCGACCAGCGGAGCGATGGCGTCGAGTGCTTTCTCGAAGAGTTCCAGGGGATCGCCGTTCTTACGTTCTTTAACCTTTTCCAGCGCGCCATAAACGATACGCTCGGCAACGGCTTTCTTACCGCTTTCCATCACGTGGTTCATGAACTTGGCCAGGATTTGGCTTCCGTATTTTGGATCGTCAAGCACTTCGCGCTTGGCTGCTACGCGTCTTCTTGGCATGGATAAGCCCTCAAACGGTCTTCAGGTTAGCTCGGGACCATTACATCCTGAGGATGCACGCCCGACCTTACTCTTATCGACTCAGAAAAAAAGAAATCTGCATTATTTACCAACTACCGAAAACTATTTCGGCTTCTTGGTACCGTACTTCGAACGACCTTGGTTACGACCTTTAACGCCGGAAGTATCCAAAGAGCCGCGAACGGTGTGATAACGAACACCTGGCAAGTCTTTTACACGACCGCCACGAATCAGTACCACGCTGTGCTCTTGCAGGTTGTGACCTTCACCACCGATGTACGAGGAAACCTCGAAACCGTTGGTCAGGCGCACACGGCATACTTTACGCAGTGCCGAGTTAGGTTTTTTCGGCGTAGTTGTATACACACGGGTGCATACGCCACGACGTTGCGGGCAGTTTTGCAGCGCAGGCACGTCGGATTTCTCGACGATACGCTTACGCGGCTGACGTACCAGCTGGTTGATAGTTGCCATCTACTAGCTCCACTGTTGTCTTGCGACGCTATTGTCTTACAAGAAAAGCAAAATGGCGGGAACGAATCCCCGCCAAATTTAGGGGTACAAGAGTCTAAAGAGGATCCTGCCCCCAGTCAAGGCAAGGCCCCGACCTTCCCACCCACCAAAGCTCGACTAAATGTCTCGATTCGATGAACGGAAAGGTCAGGGCCTACCCTTCATTTATCGCAGAACTCAGTTACCGCTTGAGTTCAGCGCCTCGGTCAGTGCTGCTTCCACTTCACTGGCGCTCACGCGCAATGGCTTGTCTGCATCACGGCGGCGCTTGCGCTCGCTGTGGTAGGCCAAACCAGTACCTGCCGGGATCAGACGACCCACGACAACGTTTTCTTTCAGGCCGCGCAGGTAATCGCGCTTGCCGGTTACCGCAGCTTCGGTCAGTACGCGGGTAGTCTCTTGGAAAGAGGCCGCGGAGATGAACGACTCGGTAGACAGCGACGCCTTGGTGATACCCAACAGAACGCGAGTGAACTTAGACACAAACTTGTCTTCGTTACCCAGGCGCTCGTTCTCGACCAGTACCTGCGTCAGCTCCATCTGGTCGCCCTTGATGAACGAAGAATCGCCAGATTCGGAAATTTCAACTTTACGCAGCATCTGACGCAAGATGGTCTCGATGTGCTTGTCGTTGATCTTCACGCCTTGCAGACGGTAAACGTCTTGAATCTCGTTAACGATGTACTTGGCCAGCGCACTCACACCCAGCAGACGCAGGATATCGTGTGGATCGCTAGGACCGTCAGAGATAACTTCGCCGCGGTTCACTTGTTCGCCTTCGAAGACGTTCAGGTGACGCCACTTTGGAATCAGCTCTTCGTACGGGTCGCTACCGTCGTTCGGGGTAATAACCAGACGACGCTTGCCTTTGGTCTCTTTACCGAATGCAATGGTGCCACTGACTTCAGCCAAGATGGAGGCTTCTTTCGGACGACGCGCTTCGAACAAGTCAGCAACGCGTGGCAGACCACCGGTGATGTCTCGAGTTTTCGAAGTTTCTTGCGGAATACGAGCGATTACATCACCGATCGCGATTTCCGCACCATCCGCTACACCTACCAATGCGTTTGCCGGCAGGAAATACTGAGCCGGTACGTCAGTACCAGGCAGCAACAGATCCTTACCATCAACACCTACCATCTTAACGGCCGGGCGGATTTCCTTACCGGCAGCTGGACGGTCTTTGACATCAAGCACTTCGATGTTGGTCATACCGGTCAATTCGTCGGTCTGACGCTTGATCGTGATGCCTTCTTCCATGCCTACATAGGTCACGGTACCTTTCATTTCGGTAACGATTGGGTGAGTGTGCGGGTCCCACTTGGCTACGATCGAGCCAGCGTCAACCTTGTCACCTTCTTTAACCGAAATTACCGCACCGTAAGGCAGCTTGTAGCGCTCACGCTCACGACCGAAGTCATCAGCGATTGCCAGCTCACCCGAACGCGATACCGCTACCAGGCAGCCATCTACACGCTCAACGTGCTTGAGGTTGTGCAGACGGACAGTACCGCCATTCTTGACCTGGACGCTATCAGCAGCCGAGGTCCGGCTTGCCGCACCACCGATGTGGAACGTACGCATTGTCAGCTGGGTACCCGGCTCACCGATCGACTGCG
Source organism: Pseudomonas sp. 7P_10.2_Bac1 (assembly GCF_025465935.1). GTDB lineage: Bacteria > Pseudomonadota > Gammaproteobacteria > Pseudomonadales > Pseudomonadaceae > Aquipseudomonas. The sequence goes on from NZ_JANLNV010000024.1 coordinate 45,392, forward strand.
CAGCGATTACGCCGACAGCTTCACCGATGTTCACCAGATGACCACGAGCCAGATCGCGACCGTAGCATTTAGCGCAAATACCGAAACGGGTTTCACAGCTGATTGGCGAGCGAACGATTACTTCGTCGATGCTGTTGAGCTCGATGAACTCAACCCACTTCTCGTCAACCAGAGTGCCTGCCGGCACAATAACTTCATCCGTACCTGGCTTGAAGACGTCACGGGCGATAACACGACCCAATACACGCTCACCCAGCGGCTCTACTACGTCACCGCCTTCAATGTGCGGAGTCATCAACAAGCCGTGCTCGGTGCCGCAGTCGACTTCAGTTACTACCAAGTCTTGCGCTACGTCTACCAGACGACGCGTCAAGTAACCGGAGTTAGCTGTTTTCAAGGCGGTATCCGCCAGACCTTTACGAGCACCGTGAGTCGAGATGAAGTACTGAAGTACGCTCAGACCTTCACGGAAGTTTGCAGTAATAGGCGTTTCGATGATGGAGCCGTCTGGCTTAGCCATCAGACCACGCATACCAGCCAGCTGACGAATCTGCGCAGCAGAGCCCCGAGCGCCAGAGTCGGCCATCATGTACATGGAGTTGAACGACTCTTGCTCAACTTCCTTGCCGTGACGGTCAACAACCTTCTCTTTCGAGAGGTTCGACATCATTGCCTTGGACACTTCATCGTTAGCTTTCGACCAAAGGTCGATTACTTTGTTGTACTTCTCGCCCTGTGTTACCAGGCCCGAGGCGTACTGGCTTTCGATTTCTTTCACTTCGTCGGTAGCAGCACCGATGATGCGAGCTTTTTCGTCCGGGATAACGAAGTCGTTAACACCGATAGAAACGCCCGAAATAGTCGAATAAGCAAAACCGGTGTACATCAACTGGTCAGCGAAGATCACAGTCTCTTTCAAACCAACCACGCGATAGCACTGGTTGATCAGCTTGGAGATTGCCTTTTTCTTCATTGGCAAGTTGACGACGTCGTACGACAGACCTTTTGGAACAACCTGGAACAACAGCGCACGACCGACAGTTGTATCGACAATGCGGGTGTTGGTCACGCTGCCGCCATCACGATCGTTGACGGTTTCGGTGATCCGCACTTTGACCTTGGCGTGCAGTGCGGCTTCGCCTGCACGGAACACACGGTCAACTTCCTGCAGATCGGCGAACACACGACCTTCGCCCTTGGCGTTGATCGCTTCACGGGTCATGTAATACAGACCCAATACAACGTCCTGCGAAGGAACGATGATTGGCTCACCGTTAGCTGGCGACAGAATGTTGTTAGTCGACATCATCAACGCACGCGCTTCCAACTGGGCTTCCAGTGTCAGCGGTACGTGTACAGCCATTTGGTCGCCGTCAAAGTCGGCGTTGTACGCAGCACAAACCAGAGGGTGCAGCTGAATGGCTTTACCTTCGATCAGTACCGGTTCAAATGCCTGGATACCCAGACGGTGAAGCGTCGGCGCACGGTTGAGGAGGACCGGGTGTTCGCGAATAACTTCGGCGAGAACGTCCCACACCTCTGGCAGCTCGCGCTCAACCATTTTCTTGGCTGCTTTGATGGTGGTTGCGAGACCACGCATTTCAAGCTTGCCGAAAATGAACGGCTTGAACAGCTCGAGAGCCATTTTCTTAGGCAGACCGCACTGATGCAGACGCAGGGTCGGACCTACGGTAATTACCGAACGACCCGAATAGTCAACACGCTTACCGAGCAAGTTCTGACGGAAACGACCTTGCTTACCCTTGATCATGTCAGCCAAGGATTTCAGAGGGCGCTTGTTCGAACCGGTGATAGCACGGCCACGGCGACCGTTATCCAGCAAGGCGTCGACAGCTTCTTGCAACATACGCTTTTCGTTACGCACGATGATGTCCGGAGCGGACAGATCAAGCAGACGCTTCAAGCGGTTGTTACGGTTAATTACTCGACGATACAGATCGTTAAGATCGGAAGTCGCGAATCGACCGCCATCCAGCGGAACCAACGGACGCAGATCTGGCGGCAGAACCGGCAGAACAGTCAGAACCATCCACTCAGGCAGGTTGCCGGAGCCCAGGAAGGCTTCCATCAGCTTCAAGCGTTTGGACAGCTTTTTGATTTTGGTTTCGGAGTTGGTTTGCGGAATTTCTTCACGCAGGCGGCCAATCTCGTGCTCCAGGTCGATAGCGTGCAACAGCTCACGGACAGCCTCGGCACCCATACGGGCATCGAAGTCGTCGCCGAACTCTTCCAGCGCTTCGAAATACTGCTCATCGTTCAGCAACTGACCTTTTTCAAGAGTGGTCATGCCTGGATCGATAACAACATAGCTCTCGAAGTAGAGAACACGTTCGATATCACGCAGAGTCATGTCCATCAGCAAGCCGATACGGGACGGCAGCGACTTCAGGAACCAGATGTGCGCAACTGGCGAAGCCAGTTCAATGTGAGCCATACGCTCACGACGGACCTTGGCCAGTGCAACTTCAACGCCGCACTTCTCACAGATCACACCGCGATGTTTCAAGCGCTTGTACTTACCGCACAGGCACTCGTAATCCTTTACGGGGCCAAATATTTTGGCGCAGAAAAGGCCGTCACGCTCAGGCTTGAACGTACGGTAGTTGATGGTTTCCGGCTTCTTAACTTCACCGAACGACCACGAACGGATCATCTCAGGCGATGCCAATCCAATACGGATGGCGTCGAACTCTTCGACTTGACCCTGGTTTTTCAGCAAATTCAGTAGGTCTTTCAAGGCCTTTCCTCCTGGCGGAGCAGAGAGCGAGCAATCAGGCCCCGCTCTCGATTCGCGTCACGTGTTATTCGGTTTCCAGATCGATATCGATGCCGAGGGAACGAATTTCTTTGATCAACACGTTGAAGGACTCGGGCATACCCGGCTCCATACGGTGATCGCCGTCCACGATGTTTTTGTACATCTTGGTACGACCGTTCACATCGTCCGACTTCACTGTGAGCATTTCTTGCAGAGTGTATGCCGCGCCGTAGGCTTCCAGCGCCCAGACCTCCATCTCCCCGAAACGCTGACCACCGAACTGCGCCTTACCACCCAACGGCTGCTGGGTAACCAGGCTGTAAGAACCAGTAGAACGCGCGTGCATCTTGTCGTCTACCAAGTGGTTCAGCTTCAGCATATACATGTAGCCAACGGTAACCGGACGTTCGAACTTGTTGCCGGTACGACCATCGGTCAGCACCATCTGGCCGCTGTCTGGCAGATCTGCCAAACGAAGCATGGCCTTGATTTCGCTTTCCTTGGCACCGTCGAACACCGGGGTAGCCATTGGTACACCGCCACGAAGGTTTTTCGCCAGATCAAGGATTTCCTGATCGGAGAAATCATCCAGGCTTTCTTGACGACCGCCAATTTCGTTGTAGATCTCGTGCAGGAAGGTACGCAGCTCAGCAACCTTGCGCTGTTCTTCGATCATGCGGTTGATCTTCTCACCCAAACCTTTCGCAGCAAGGCCCAGGTGGGTTTCGAGGATCTGACCAACGTTCATACGCGAAGGTACGCCCAACGGGTTGAGGACTACATCGACCGGAGTGCCATTGGCATCGTACGGCATGTCTTCAACCGGCATGATCACAGAGACCACACCTTTGTTACCGTGACGACCCGCCATCTTGTCACCCGGCTGGATGCGACGGCGGATTGCCAAGTACACCTTGACGATTTTCAGTACGCCCGGAGCGAGGTCATCGCCTTGCTGCAGTTTGCGCTTCTTGTCTTCGAACTTGTCGTCCAGCAGACGACGGCGATCGATGATGTAAGCCTGAGCTTTTTCCAACTGCTCGTTCAGAGCGTCTTCAGCCATGCGCAGTTTGAACCACTGACCATGCTCAAGACCGTCCAGGACTTCATTGGTGATTTCCTGGCCTTTCTTCAGGCCTGCACCGCCCTCGGCCACATGGCCAACCAAGGCAGAACGCAAACGTTCGAAGGTAGCGCCTTCAACGATACGGAACTCTTCGTTCAGATCCTTGCGGATCTCGTCCAGCTGAGTCTTCTCGATAGACAAGGCACGAGCATCACGCTCTACACCATCGCGAGTGAAGACCTGTACGTCGATGACAGTACCTTTGGTACCAGTTGGCACACGCAGGGAGGTGTCTTTAACGTCGCTGGCTTTTTCACCGAAGATTGCACGCAACAGTTTTTCTTCTGGAGTCAGCTGTGTCTCGCCTTTCGGAGTGACCTTGCCTACCAGAATGTCGCCTGGACCAACTTCGGCGCCGACGTAAACAATACCGGCTTCGTCCAGTTTGTTCAGTGCAGCTTCACCTACGTTAGGGATGTCTGCAGTGATTTCCTCTGGGCCAAGCTTGGTGTCACGAGCCACACAGGTCAATTCCTGAATGTGGATCGTGGTGAAACGGTCTTCTTGAACAACGCGCTCCGACAGGCAGATGGAGTCTTCGAAGTTGAAGCCGTTCCATGCCATGAAGGCAATACGCATGTTCTGACCCAGAGCCAGTTCACCCATGTCGGTGGACGGACCATCGGCCATGATGTCGCTGCGCTGAACCCGATCACCTTTGCGAACCAGCGGACGCTGGTTGATGCAGGTGTTCTGGTTGGAGCGGGTGTACTTGGTCAGGTTGTAGATATCAACACCAGCTTCGCCGGTCTCGACTTCATCATCAGCAACACGAACCACAATACGGCTTGCATCCACGGAATCGATAACGCCACCACGACGAGCCACGACGCAAACGCCGGAGTCACGCGCTACGTTACGCTCCATGCCAGTACCTACCAGCGGCTTGTCAGCGCGCAGCGTTGGTACAGCTTGACGCTGCATGTTCGAACCCATCAACGCACGGTTGGCGTCGTCGTGCTCGAGGAACGGAATCAACGACGCAGCAACCGATACAACCTGTTTCGGCGACACGTCCATCAAGGTCACGTCTTCCGGCGCCTTAACGGTAAATTCGTTCAAGTGACGAACAGCTACCAGCTCATCCACCAGGACTTTCTGGTCGTTCATGGTGGCCGAAGCCTGAGCGATCACGTGATCCGCTTCTTCGATAGCAGACAGGAACACGATCTCGTCGGTCACTACGCCTTCTTTCACAACGCGGTACGGGCTTTCAAGGAAACCGTACTGGTTGGTGCGAGCGTAAGCAGCCAAGGAGTTGATCAGACCAATGTTCGGACCTTCAGGCGTTTCGATCGGGCAAACACGACCGTAGTGGGTCGGGTGTACGTCACGTACTTCAAAGCCTGCACGCTCACGCGTCAAACCGCCCGGGCCCAGAGCCGAAACACGGCGCTTGTGGGTAATCTCGGACAGTGGGTTGTTCTGGTCCATGAACTGAGACAGCTGGCTGGAACCGAAGAACTCTTTAACCGCCGCAGCCACTGGCTTGGCGTTGATCAAGTCCTGCGGCATCAGACCTTCGCTTTCTGCCATCGACAGACGCTCTTTAACCGCACGCTCAACACGTACCAGACCAACGCGGAACTGGTTTTCAGCCATCTCGCCAACGCAACGAACACGACGGTTACCCAGGTGGTCAATGTCGTCGACGATGCCTTTACCGTTACGGATGTCGACCAGCGTCTTCAAGACGGCAACGATGTCTTCTTTGCACAACACGCCCGAACCTTCGATCTCGGTGCGACCGATACGACGGTTGAACTTCATCCGGCCGACCGCAGACAGGTCATAACGCTCAGGGCTGAAGAACAGGTTGTTGAACAGGGTCTCAGCAGCATCCTTGGTTGGAGGCTCGCCAGGACGCATCATGCGATAGATCTCTACCAGCGCTTCCAATTGGTTGCTGGTGGAGTCAATTTTCAGAGTGTCGGAAATGAACGGACCACAATCGATGTCGTTGGTGTACAACGTTTCGATGCGGACAACCTGACTCTTGGCAACTTTTGCCAGGATTTCAGTTGTCAGTTCAGTGTTGCACTCTGCAATGATTTCACCAGTTGCCGGATGCACGATAGCCTTGGCCGTTGTGCGACCCAGGACATAGTCCAGAGGCATAACGAGCTCTTTGACACCGGCTTTTTCCAACTGGTTGATGTGACGAGCTGTAATACGACGACCTTGCTCGACGATCACCTTGCCTTTGTCATCAGTGATATCGATGACCGCAATTTCACCGCGCAGGCGCTGAGGTACCAGTTCCAGGCTGATGCTTTCGCCTTGAACGTGGAAAACGTTAGTGGTGTAGAACGCTTCCAGTACTTGCTCAGTGGTGTAGCCCAGCGCGCGCAGCAATACGGACGCAGGCAGCTTGCGACGACGGTCGATACGTACGAACACGCAGTCTTTAGGATCGAACTCGAAGTCCAACCACGAACCACGGTAAGGAATGATACGCGCGGAATACAGCAGCTTACCGGAGCTGTGCGTCTTACCGCGGTCGTGGTCAAAGAACACGCCCGGGGAACGGTGCAGCTGGGAAACAATTACACGCTCGGTACCGTTGATTACGAAGGTACCGTTTTCAGTCATCAGGGGGATTTCACCCATGTAGACTTCTTGCTCTTTGATGTCCTTGATCGCTTTGTTCGACGATTCTTTGTCGAAAATGATCAAACGAACCTTCACCCGCAAAGGTACGGCGTAAGTTACACCGCGCAACACGCATTCTTTGACATCAAATGCCGGTTCGCCCAAGCGATAACCGACATACTCCAGCGCAGCATTGCCGGAGTAGCTGATGATCGGGAAAACGGATTTGAAGGCCGCATGCAGGCCCACGTCGCGGAACTGATCTTTAGTCGCTCCCGCCTGCAAGAATTCACGATACGAATCCAGCTGGATTGCCAAGAGATACGGCACATCCATGACGTCCGGCAACTTGCTAAAGTCCTTGCGGATACGTTTTTTCTCAGTATATGAGTAAGCCATCAGCGTTCCCCAGCTTGGTCACCTGCTTGTTTGGCCTCTCCCGACGGGAGCAGCCAGAAAATCGTGCAAACCCCTTGGTTTGCTCCACCGCACAGGGTGGTTACAGCTCGTTATGGCGCCAACCCAGTCGGCTGCCAAGAACGGAAAAAGGCCGGTGGCAAGAGCCACCAGCCATCAGCCTCAGCTTAACGCTTGGGCTGGAGACGCAAGGTCGATGCTTACTTCAGCTCGACTTTAGCGCCTGCTTCTTCCAGAGCAGCTTTGGCTTTGTCAGCTGCGTCTTTAGCAACAGCTTCCAGAACCAGTGCTGGAGCGCCGTCAACTACTGCCTTGGCTTCTTTCAGGCCCAGACCAGTCAGCTCACGAACAGCCTTGATCACGTTAACTTTCTTCTCGCCAGCTTCAACCAGCATGACGTTGAATTCAGTTTGCTCTTCAACGACAGCAGCGGCAACAGCAGGACCAGCGGAAGCAGCAGCAGCGGACACGCCGAACTTCTCTTCCATTGCCTTGATCAGCTCAACGATTTCCAGAACGGATTTCTCGCCGATTGCTTCGATGATTTGCTCGTTAGTCAGAGACATGACTATAAATTCCTGTATTGGGGTGACAGCCTATGCGGCCATCGAAATAAACAATAAACGCTGAAAGGAGTCGCTGAGCCTTAAGCTGCAGCTGCTTCTTTCTGGTCGCGAAGTGCCGCCAGAGTACGAGCCAATTTGCTGGTAGCGCCTTGAATCACGCTCATCAGCTGAGAAATTGCTTCGTCACGGGTCGGCAGGCTTGCCAGTACGTCGATCTGATTAGCTGCGAGGAACTTGCCCTCGAACGCAGCTGCCTTGATCTCGAACTTATCCTGACCTTTAGCGAACTCTTTGAACAAACGGGCAGCAGCGCCTGGATGCTCATTGGAGAATGCGATCAAGGTCGGGCCAGTGAACACGTCGTTGAGGACACTGTATTCAGTGTCAGCAACAGCGCGCTTGAGCAGGGTGTTACGTACAACACGTACGTAAACGCCAGCTTCACGAGCCTCTTTACGGAGTCCGGTCATAGCGCCTACTGTCACGCCGCGGGCATCAGCCACAACAGCAGACAGGGCAACTTTGGCAGCCTCGTTGACTTCAGCGACGATGGCCTTCTTGTCTTCGAGTTTAATTGCCACGGGTTTAACTCCTGCTTGTTACCGTTTCATCTGACCTGAGTCGGATGTCGTTTTGGTGTCTGATTCGGTAAGGAACCGGGAGCACCATCTGCGTAGGCTTGTGGTTTAAGACTTGCGTCGCCTACGGTCTTGGATAGCCCCCGCCAGGCAGGGACCCCAATTTTTCATTGGCGCAGCATGCTGCGCCAACATGTCTTACGCGTTCAAAGAACCTTGGTCGATGACCAGGCCTGGCCCCATAGTGGTGCTCAGAGTAACGCGCTTAACATAAATACCTTTCGACGAAGCTGGCTTGATACGCTTCAGATCAGCGATCAGGGCTTCGACGTTTTCCTTCAGTTGAACAGCGTCGAAACCGACCTTGCCAACGGAAGTGTGGATAATACCGTTTTTGTCGGTGCGATAACGAACCTGACCAGCTTTAGCATTTTTAACGGCGCTAGCTACGTCTGGAGTTACTGTACCAACTTTAGGGTTAGGCATCAGACCACGTGGACCGAGGATCTGACCCAACTGACCTACAACACGCATTGCGTCCGGGGATGCAATCACTACGTCGTAGTTCAGGTCGCCGCCTTTCATTTCGGCAGCCAAGTCGTCCATACCAACGCGGTCAGCACCTGCAGCCAGAGCAGCCTCAGCAGCCGGGCCTTGGGTGAACACAGCTACACGTACAGTCTTACCAGTACCGTGTGGCAGCACAGTGGCGCTACGAACGACCTGGTCAGATTTACGTGGGTCAACGCCCAAGTTAACAGCGATGTCAAAAGACTCGTTGAATTTTACAGTCGACAGCTCAGCCAACAGAGCAGCAGCGTCTACGAAGTTGTAAGACTTGCCAGCTTCAATTTTGCCAGCGATTGCCTTTTGACGCTTGGTCAGCTTAGCCATTACACACCCTCCACGTTAAGGCCCATGCTACGAGCAGAACCGGCGATGGTACGCACGGCTGCTTCCATATCAGCTGCAGTCAGATCCGCGTTTTTGGTTTTCGCGATTTCTTCCAGCTGAGCACGGGTAACAGTGCCAACCTTAACGGTGTTTGGACGAGCGGAACCGCTAGTCAGACCAGCAGCCTTCTTCAGCAGAACCGAAGCAGGGGTCGACTTGGTTTCGAAGGTGAAGCTACGGTCGCTGTATACAGTGATGATCACTGGAGTCGGCAGGCCTGGCTCAATACCCTGAGTACGGGCGTTGAAAGCTTTGCAGAATTCCATGATATTCACACCATGCTGACCCAGAGCTGGACCAACAGGTGGGCTTGGGTTGGCCTGTGCGGCCTTCACTTGCAGCTTGATGTAAGCGGTAATTTTCTTGGCCATGAGGCACTCCAATTACGGGTTCAGACGCCTAAATTAAAAGGCTCCCCGGTTACTTGCGTGTTTATCCCAGTGACGACAAAACCCCACGACCGAAGCCGTGGGGTTGGGATTCGTGTTCAGCTAGACCTTTTCGACCTGGCTAAACTCCAGCTCCACCGGAGTGGAACGTCCGAAAATGAGCACAGCCACCTGGATGCGACTCTTTTCGTAGTTAACTTCTTCGACCGTGCCATTAAAGTCTGCAAACGGGCCGTCGGTGACACGAACGACTTCACCCGGCTCGAACAGGGTCTTCGGCTTCGGCTTGTCGCTGCCATCAGCGACGCGACGCAGAATTGCTTCTGCCTCTTTATCTGTAATCGGCGCAGGCTTGTCAGCGGTACCACCGATGAAACCCATGACGCGAGGGGTATCCTTGACCAAGTGCCAAGTACCTTCGCTCATGTCCATCTGGACGAGTACATAACCAGGGAAGAATTTACGCTCGCTTTTGCGTTTCTGGCCATTACGCATTTCAACCACTTCTTCAGTGGGAACCAGAATTTCGCCGAAGCCATCTTCCATGCCTGCCAGCTTAATACGCTCGATCAGAGAGCGCATAACATGCTTTTCGTAACCCGAATAAGCATGCACTACGTACCAACGCTTAGCCACGGGACACCCTTAGCCAACAATCAAGGAAACGAGCCAGCCGAGCAGGGAATCCAAACCCCACAACAGCAACGCCATAACAAGAACAACAGCCACCACGATCAACGTGGTCTGCGTAGTTTCTTGGCGAGTTGGCCATACGACTTTACGAATCTCAGTACGAGCTTCCTTTACCAGGACAGCAAACGACTTGCCTTTTGCAGTCTGCAAGCCCACATAGGCAGCAACAGCAGCAATTACAAGAAGCGCAATGACGCGATACAGGATCGGCGAACCAGAATAGTACTGATTCCCAACAACGCCAACAACCACAAGGGCAACAACTACTAGCCACTTGAGGAGATCGAAGCGAGAGCCTTGAACTTCAGCCTTGGGAGTCATCAAAGAGGATCCTGTGAAAAGAAAGCCAGACGCATTGAGCGAATCTGGCAGGTCAGGAGGGAATCGAACCCCCAACCTACGGTTTTGGAGACCGTCGCTCTGCCAATTGAGCTACTGACCTAAAACATTATCGAGCCGCCGATTATGCAGACCCGAGAGAGACTTTTCAACAACCAATGCAATTACTTTCATCAAAAGGCCAAATCAACCTAAAGACATATCAGCAGCTGAATGCAGGCCACCAACCACAGCAATTACAAACCAGAGCAGCAACACCCAATATCAGCGCCACCAGCAAACACTCTGGACGAGCTTTCCAACCCGTTAAAACAAAGGCAGATATTTTCATATCTGCCTTGTTATATGGAGCTCTTGAGCGGATTTGAACCGCTGACCTCACCCTTACCAAGGGTGTGCTCTACCAACTGAGCTACAAGAGCAAAACATCTTTGAAACCAGCGCGAATGGAGCGGGTGGCGGGAATCGAACCCGCATCATCAGCTTGGAAGGCTGAGGTTCTACCACTAAACTACACCCGCAAATCTTGCTGATTTGCGAAAATATGGTGGAGGGGGAAGGATTCGAACCTTCGAAGTCGTAGACGTCAGATTTACAGTCTGATCCCTTTGGCCGCTCGGGAACCCCTCCTGAGCTGAGCGAGATTATACATCATCTCCACTCTCTGTCAACAATTTTTCTTAATTAAATCATCAAGTTAGGCTGCTGACTCACTCCACACACCCATCTGTTTCCAGTGTTCATTGTGGAGCGGGCGCCATTCTATGCAAACTATCGGATGGCCGCAACCCCTGGCACTGCTTTTTTTCGTATTTTAACTCATTGAATTCATTGAGAAGCCTCTGCATAACACTGTCGGTCGCTGACGCGCTTTCTGAAGATGAAAGGACTAGAACAAAATCCCCCGTGCCTGCACGACCCATCCTTTCCAGACCATACTTTAGGCCTGCAGCTTCAAACGCCTCCAGAACCTTGCTCTGAGCGTCAACGCCTGTCAGCCCACTCAAGTAGATGCAGAGAGCCCTCTCATCACCTTCATTACCAACCGGCTGTACCGTGACAAGACCAGTACGCGTCTCGCTCAACAACTGTATCTCCTGTTTACTCCCTTTATAGAGTGATAGAGAGACAACCTCCTTTGCTCTTAAAGGCGCTTCCTGCTGATGCCATACAAAGTAGAAAACATTCAATACAACCAGCAGCAGAAACAACCAGCGCATAGAAACCTCAATTAATTGGGCAAGCAGCAGCCAGGCCTATGAACACAAGATCTTTCACCACACGCCCATCAGGCACTGCGCAAGCAACCAGATGCGCATCTCCTCCAGTGAGAAACACCTCGAAATCATCCCCCCAATAATCATGAGCCAACTGCAACTGCCCCAAGACGAAACCGCGCAACATCATCAGGCATCCGCGCTCTACGGCTTCCACCGTCGTCCGGCCCGGGGTATTTTGTAGTAAGGCCTGCTCTGCAGATAGATTGTCATATCGGATCCGCCTGGTATGTGTTTGCAGTTGACTGCGCATGAGTGGCAGCCCCGGACAAATAAATCCACCCAGGTGCTTACCGTCTTTAGCGACAAAATCCGCCGTCACGGCAGTCCCCAGATCAAGCACTAGACAAGCGCGCCCGGAAAGCTCATAAGCGCCCACCAAAGCTAGCCAGCGATCGAGCCCAAGACGCTCAAAGTCCTCATAGCCGTTGGTGACGCCTGCCATCGCCCTTGCTGGTACAGCGCAGACCACTTCGACCGAAAATGCGCAAGAGATAGCCGCTATCAGGTTTGAGGTTTCCTCATCACTGCGCACACTGACCAAACGACAGCGCGTAATTAGTAACAAAGGTTTAGCCAGAAGCACGGTGATCAATCCCGCATCGGAATCTACTACCCCGCCCTCGACAACAACATCACCCTCTATAACACGCCACTTTATAAAGCTGTTACCGCAGTCTATTTCAAGAATCATGGCGCAACCTCAGACTTAGTTCGCCACCACTGAAAACCTTCTCCTGGCCTGCCACGCCCAGACGCAATGCGCCCTGCTGATCAACACCAATCACCACACCATCAACAGTATGCGCACCCGCGATCAACGTCACCGCACGACCTTGCCACAAATGATTAGACTCCCACTCCGCCTGTATCGCAGCGAATCCTTCAGATTCATGACGAACCAGGTAACCCTGCAGTTTACGTCCAAGATCGACAATGAGATCGTTGCGGTTAATGGTACAACCAGACTCTAGACGAACTGACGTCCACGACTGATCTACCTCGCTAGCCACAATCATATTAACGTTGATACCAATACCCACCACGACGTGGCACACATCAGCGGGATCGCCTAACAACTCCAACAAAATACCAGCGATTTTTTTGTTTCCAACCAGCACATCGTTGGGCCATTTCAGTCCAGCGCTCCGCCCCCCAAAATCTCGAAGCGTATTCAGTACCGCCAAGCCGACAATCAAACTCAGTCCTTCGAGCTGGCGCATCCCACCCTCAATTCGAAGAACCAGGCTGTAATAAATATTCTCGGCAAATGGACTAACCCACTTGCGCCCCCTTCGACCACGCCCCGCACTCTGCTGCTCAGCAACCACTGCAAACGGAGACTGCATGCCCGCGGCAATTTGGCGCATTGCTTCAGCGTTCGTAGAGTCTAAGGATTCATGGATAAAGACAGGATAAGGGCTATCAGCTAGCTGGGCTTGCTCAAGCAACTCAAGCGGAGCGGCCAATTGATAACCACGACCACGAACTTTATGGATAGACAAGTTGAGATCTGCCTCCAGACGTTGCAATTGCTTCCAGACCGCACTACGGCTAATGCCGAGCGCAGCCCCCAGCGCTTGCCCAGAATGAAAACGACCATCTTTTAGAAGCTTTAACAACGTCAGCATGCAAGTTTCGCCTCACAATCAGGCACGCATAATAACGACGAGCCAAGCTATTGCATAGAAACCCCGCACGGCAGGCGCTACTAGATACCAAGGAACTACCAAAGCCTTCAGTATTTTCAATGCAAGCTGCAAGAGCCTGGGGGCGGTGGAAAGGGTTGTCCAGCGCTTGGGGGATTTTTCAAGC
>NZ_JANLNV010000002.1 GCF_025465935.1 Pseudomonas sp. 7P_10.2_Bac1
GTGGTCAAGCCCTTGCCATAAGAGCTGATAGTTCTGATGCCCAAGCCGTACAGCAGGCAATTCGCACGGCAGTCGAGCACTTTGCAAGCTTGGATATTTTGGTCAATAACGCCGGTGTGCTGGCTTGGGGCAGCATCGAAGAACTCACGCTGGAACAGTTTGACCACACCCTGGCGATTAACGTGCGAAGTGTGTTCGTGGCCAGCCAAGAAGCTGCCAGGCATATGAACGACGGCGGGCGCATCATCAATATCGGCAGCACCAACGCCGAGCGCATTCCAGTTGCTGGCGGCGCAGTGTACGGCATGAGCAAGTCAGCGCTGGTCGGCTTAGTCAAAGGCATGGCCCGCGATTTGGGCCCGCGGGCCATCACGGTAAACAACGTGCAACCCGGCCCGGTGGATACCGATATGAACCCTACCGATGGCGAGGATGCCGAGTATCTGAAAGGCCTGATGGTTTTAGGGCGCTACGGCAAAGCAGAGGAAATTGCCAGTTTTGTCGCCTATCTGGCGGGCCCCGAAGCCAGCTTCATCACCGGAGCCAGCTTGACGATTGATGGTGGTTTAACAGCCTAGCTCTTTGCGACCCGAGGCCAGCTATTCGCTCGTTTCGGGTTGGCTCTTTTTTGGCGCTTGTGCTGAATCGCGGAAATTGGCCGTCAACTTCAAACCTGACGAAATAAACGGGAAGTTTCGGCGCCCAGCACTCCCTAAAACTACCCACCCCTAACTTTGTGCGGGGGAGCGACGTAGTCCTAGCCAAACGTTCAATGCAGCGTCGCAGAATCTACAGAATCTCAACCACCGGCGTAATGAGCTTGGCGCCGAGGGCGATTTCTTCGGCCAGTACACTTTTGAGGGTTTCTTTGCTGCCTTCTTTCATGGTTTCGGCCAGGCGCTGACGAATCGAAAGCCCGTGGGTGAGGCAGTGCGGAGTCGCTTTTAGGGTTTCGAGGCCTTTCAGGGTCAGGATTGCGCCCGCAACCTGGGTGTCGGGGAACAGTTCGCCAGTCAGATACCCGGAGCCTATGAGCCAGCGGACCGTTGCATTGAAAAATTCCGCATCGCTTTCTGGCAGGTCCAGCAGGCACAGGTCGTTGCCTTCGGAGGTGAAGGTGGGTGTCGCCAGTTTTCTGGCAACGAGGTCATAGGGGATCGGGAAATGGTCATACAACTCAGCAAAAATCTTGCCCGCCAAATCATTGAATTTATCGATATTGGTGTTTGACATGTCCTGAGGCTCCGATAAAAAAGACTGGGCGGGAAGAAACCTGAAGTATAGCCGCTTCAAGAGACGCCCTTACTCTGACTCATTTCTATTTGGGCGTCATCTCGCTCTTCTGCGGGTTTATGCCAGCCCAGCAACCTGCAAGAAAGCAAAAATCGACTAGAGTGATTCTCTGCGCGGGTTTGCGCCTATTAAAGATCACGGCTGCGATGCGAGTTACTCGATAAGGATATGGAGTTATCAAATGTCAAAACTGTTGGCGGTAAGACCCAAGATAGAACGAAACATTGAACTGGCTATTTGGGCGGGGATTGTGGCCGGGGTTATCTCTGCACTGGTGAAGTCCGGGTTTGAAACCATGATTCCGCCGCGAACGCTCAGTACCACGCCGCCGCCTGTGGTACTGCTGGAAAAGCTCGGTTTTAACGTCGACGTCATGACGTATGAGTGGATGGGCTACAGCATCAACTGGGGCGGTAATGGTGTTCACATCGCGTTTTCTATCGTGATGGCAATTATTTTCTGTGTGGCGGTGGAATACTTGCCGCGCGCGAGGATGCTGCACGGTGTTGTTTTCGGCGTTGGCGTCTCGGTGCTTGCTCATGGCCTGGTGGTGCCGCTGTTGGGGCTTTCAGGTTGGTTGTGGCTGGCGGGCCCTCAAGCCTTGATTTCGGAGTTTGTGGGCACGGCCTTCTGGATTTGGACTATTGAGGCGGTGAGGCGTGACCGTCGTTTTAGCATCCCGCGAGATCAACTTTAAGTGTTTGCGGCTGACGATGACTGCCTCGCGTCAGCCGGTTATAAAAGGCAGAAATAGACCGAAAGGGGAGCAGTATGAAAAACCGGGTTCAAAAAAAACATGTGTTCTTGATCATTTTTATTGCCTTTGCGGTGTTCAGCTTCTTGATGACTAACTGGGATCAATCTCTTTGAGTATCTGAGGCTTTAGGCGCTGTACAAATTGTCTCTACGCTCGGATTTGCGGCGTTGAAAATAGGCTCGCCGGACCTTCGCTCGAAAAAGACCCTAACGTAAATGCATTACTGATTGGTCTCCGCGTTTTTATCCCCATTCAGCCACGCATAAAAAAGGGTGACCTATAAGGTCACCCTTTTTTATAGCCAGCGCGTTTACATCATGCGTGCGTGCAGGTCCCACAAGATCCAAAGGGTTCCGGCAACGATCAGCAGCAGAATCAATGAGGTAAACAGAATGAGCATCAGGTCATCCCGGTGTGATTTACCCAGGTCGATGTGCAGGAAAAAACGCAGATGTACCACGACTTGTACCAAGGCCAGGAAGCCCAGCACCGCAAGGGCCTGAGTGCCGGTCACGGCCTTGAGCCAAACCAGGCCGAAGGCGATCAGGGTCAGCACCAGGGCCAGGACAAGCCCGATGCAATAACTGCGGTACTCGGTCCTCGATTCAGCCGGCACGTTACTGTTCGATGAGGTTTCAGGGTTCATGTGGCGACTCCGAACAGGTAGACGAAGGTGAAGATGCCGACCCAGACGATGTCGAGCATGTGCCAGAACAACGCCAGGCGCAGAAGGCGCAGTTTGACCGGGGTGTTGACGCCGAGCGTCATGACTTGCACGGCCAGAACGATCATCCAGACAATGCCAGCCGATACGTGGACCGCGTGGGTGCCGGTCAGCAAGTAGTAGGCGGACAGAAAGCCACTGGTTTGCGGCCACGCATTGCTGTTTTCGATCATCACGTAATAGTCGTGGAGTTCGAAGGCTACGAATGCCGCTCCCAACAAGGCCGTCACGCCCAGCCAGGCCAGAAGCCGTGCGCGGCTGGTGCTGTATTTCATTGCCAGGATGGCGAAGCCGAAGGTAAAACTGGACAGCAGCAGCAAGAGCGTTTCAATGAACGCAGAACCGAGGTCAAAGACTTCGGCGGGTGTTGGACCATGGGCGATGCCTTGCGTGCTCATGGCGGCATAGGTGGCGAAGAGCGCGGCAAACAGCACCAGGTCACTCATCAGGAAAATCCAGAACCCGAAGATCACTTCAGAGGCTTTGGCGTGGCTCTTGCGATCAGTCACATCCAGGTTTACGCCCGGATGCAAAGAGTGCGGCGCATTCATAGGGCGGACTCCAGGATGTCATCAGGTAGTTTCTGACCCGGCTGCCCGATTCTGTCCGGCGCGGCCTTACCCCGATTCTGCGGGCTCATCTCCAGGTCGCGGGTTACCCCAGGGGTGGCATGTACGGCGGCCAAAAAGGCTTCGTGCTCAGCTTCGACGCGACTGGCCGGAATGATCTCGGTTGTCTGTGAGACAAAAGAGCGGGCGATGACCACGGCCCAGGCGGCGATGAATGAGAACACCACCAACCACCAGATATGCCACACCAATCCAAATGCCAGGGTGAAGCTGAAGATGCCAATCAGCGGCGCCGCCATGGAGTTGCGCGGTACTTCGATGTCGCTGTATGCCGCAGGCGACTGGTAGGCCTGACCGGATTTCTTGGCTTCGGTAAAGGCATCACGGCTGTCGACGTGAGGCACTACGGCGAAGTTCCAGGCGGGTGGAGGCGAGGGGATCGACCACTCCAGCGAACGGCCGTCCCACGGATCACCCAGCAGCACAGTGAGCTGGCGGCGCTGGCGGATAGACACGCCGATCTGGATGAGCAAAAAGACGGTGCCAACCAGCAGTAACACGGCGCCCAGCATGGCCAGGGCAAACCAGGGGTAAAACGACGGATCTGACCACATCACCGTACGCCGTGGCGCGCCGTTCATACCCAGCCAGTAGAGCGGGAAGAACGCCAGCAAAAAGCCGGGTGCCAGTGACCAGAATGCTGCTTTACCCCAGCCTTCGTGCAAGCGGAATCCAAAGGCTTTGGGAAACCAGTACTGAACCGCGGCGAACATGCCAAACAACACGCCTGGAATGATCATGTTGTGGAAGTGTGCGATCAGGAACAGCGAGTTGTGAACCTGGAAATCCACGGTGGGGTTGGCCAGCAGGATGCCCGTCATTCCGCCGAGTACAAAGGTCAGCAGGAAGTTGATGTGGAACAGCATCGGCGTGGTGATGCGGATTCGTCCGCGGTACATGGTCAGAATCCAGTCGTACACCTTAACCCCGGTCGGGATGCCAATGATCATCGTGGCAATCCCGAAGATGGCGTTGACGTTGGCGCTTTGCCCCATGGTGAAAAAGTGGTGCAGCCACACGCCGAATGACAGCACTGCGATGCACATCGTGGCGTATACGAGTGAGGTGTAGCCGTAGATGCGTTTGCCGACAAACGTCGAAACCACCTCGGACCAAACCCCCAGCGCTGGCAACAACAGGATGTAAACCTCCGGATGCCCGAACAACCAGAAGAGGTTGGCAAAGTTCATCATGTTTCCGCCATCACCGTTGGTGAAGAAGTGGAAACCGACGTAGCGATCCAGAGCCAGCATGATGGTGGCGACGGTCAGCGGCGCCATGGCAAAGATCATCAAGATTGAGGTGCACAGCGTGGTCCAGCAAAACAGCGGCATGCGAAACATCGACATGCCAGGGCAGCGCTGCTTATAAAGGGTCACGGCAAAGTTGAGGCCGGTAAGGGTAGAGCCGATTGAGGCCAGTGTGACGGACCAGATCCAGTAGTCGACGCCTTCACCGGGGCTGAACTCAATGCCGGTATAGGGCGGATAACCGCTCCAGCCGCCGGTCGAGAATTCTCCGACCACCAACGACACCATGATCAGGCCAGCGCCTGCGGCCGTCAGCATCAACGAAATCGCATTGAGCAAGGGGAAGCTGACATCCCGAGCGCCGATCTGCAGCGGCATCACGTAGTTCATGAGCCCGGTAATAAAAGGCATCGCCACGAAAAAAATCATGATCGTGCCGTGGGTTGTGAACAACTGACCAAAGTGGTCGGCTGAGAGATAGCCCGCGCCGTCGTAGGCCGCCAGTTGTTGCGAGCGCATCACGCCTGCTTCGATCAGGGCGCGCAAGAACATCACTAGCGCGATAACGATGTACATGATGCCGATTCGTTTGTGATCGACACTGGTTAGCCAATCCCGCCAAAGCGGTTTCCACCAATGCATGGCGGTGAGTAACACCACCACTGCGATTGCGCCGAGGATCACAATACTGCCCGCCCCGGATGCAACGAATTCGCTGGTTGAGGGGTGTTTGATGGCGCCGGCAAAGACCAGTGAGTCCCAGCTAAGTTGACCGAAAATAGTTTCCCAACTCACTGTGCTGCCCCTTTTGTGCTGGTGTGTGGAGGGTGCTGCTCATGCCCTTGTGATACCTGGGCGGCAGGTGCTTTGCCGTGGCCATGACCTGCGGTAAAACTGGCGAGAACACGTTCGAACAAGCCCGCCTCGACGTTGCCGTAATAGCGAGGCACATGCTCGACGCTGGGTTTAAGCAGTTGCTGGTAGGTTGCCGAGTCCAGTGTTTGCGGGTTTTGCCGAGTGTCCTGGACCCACGTATCGAACTGTGCAGCGGGCATCACCACGGTACGGAAAGACTGAGTGGCAAAACCATCACCGTTGTACTGGGTGTTACGACCCAGATACTCCCCCGGGCGATCAGCCATCAGGTTCAGTTGTGTGGTCATGCCCGCCATGGTGTAAATCTGTCCGGCCAGTTGCGGGATCATGAAGGACTGCATGACCGTGCCGCTGGTGAGCTTTAAACGTACGGGGCGGTCTTGTTCCAAGGCCAGATAATCGAGGGTGGCGATGCCTTGCTGCGGGTAGATGAACAGGAACTTCCAGTCCAGCGAAACCACTTCAATCTCCAGGGGATCGCTGCCCAGAGGGCGGTAAGGGTCATATTTGTGCGTGTGCGCCCACAATGCCGAGCTGAGGATAATGATCAGAATGATCGGTATGCCCCACAGCACAGCTTCGTTGCCCCAGTTGAAGTCCCAGTCGGGCCGATACGCGCCTCGGCCGCCACGTCGATAACGCCATAGCACCCAAGGGACGAGAATAAAGATGGGCACGACCACGATGAGCATCAGCGAGATGATCGTCTTGAAGTGTTCCAATTGCGCCACAGCGATGGGGCCGGCTGCGTCGATGAAGCCCGCGTTGGTTAACGCCGGGTCTGCCGGTGAAGCGGCTTGCGCCAGTGTGGGGAGCAAAAGCCCCACGCCAATCACAGCGCAGATGTTGATTCCTTTCACACAGTAATCTCCTTGAGTGTTACAACCGGATCAGCGCTTTTTTGAGATGGCTTTAGTCAAGGCATGCGTTCACATGACCTCCAGTTCGGGGCCGCCAGGAGAATGCCTGGGGTTTATTGATGGGTGCATGGGGTTCAGTTCAAGCTTGAGCGTTTGACCCGCACCGGTACTGATTTGTAAGCCGGAATTCCGCTTTGCGGGTCAATGTTGTCCAAGGCAATCAAACAATTGGCTTCGGGGTAGTAGGCAGCCACAGAACCGGGCGCAATGCTGTGCTCAATGGCCGTCAGCTTCTCGTAACGCATCTGGCGGCCCGAGGTGACCGTCTCGATATCCACCAGATCGCCGTGGGCCAAGCCGCGAGCCTGCAAGTCTTGCGCGCTGATGAACAGCACATCGCGGCGGCCGAAGACACCTCGGTAACGGTCATCCATGGAGTAAATAGTGGTGTTGTACTGATCATGACTGCGTAAGGTCATGAGCCGCAGCACATCCTCGCCTTGAACCACCCAGTCTTCGTCCACACCTGGGTAAACATAAAACTCGGCTTTTCCGGAGGGGGTGTTCCAAATACGTTCGGTGGCAGGCAAGGGCAATCTGAAACCACCGGGCACACGGATTCGCTGGTTGTAGTTTTCAAACCCGGGGATGGTTTTTTCGATCAGGTCACGGATCAGATCGTAATTGGCCACAAGCTCCGGCCATGCGATCGATAAATGAGGCAGTGTGGCGCTTGCCATACCGGCCACAATCGCCGGTTCTGAACGCAGGTGCTCGGAGGCGGGCGGTAAGCGACCGGCAGAGGCGTGGACCATGGACATCGAGTCTTCGACGGTAATCGCTTGCGCGATACCCTTTTGCAGGTCCAGTTCTGTACGCCCCAGGCAGGGGAAAATGTAGGTCTCTTTCGCCACCAGCAAATGTGAGCGATTCAACTTGGTCCCGATGTGCACACTCAGGTCCAGCTGTTTCATGGCTGGGAAGCATTGCTCGGGGTCGGGCAACGCCACAGCAAAGTTCCCGCCCAGGCAGATCAGCGCCTTTGAGGTTCCGGCAACCATGGCTTGCATGGTTTGTACAGCGTTGTGGCCCGGGGCTGCAGGGGGCTTAAAGCCCAAGGTCTGTTCAATTTTTTGCAGAAAGCTCGCCGAGGGTTTCTCAGTAATGCCCACCGTGCGGTTGCCCTGCACATTGGAGTGCCCGCGTAATGGGCAGATGCCGGCACCCGGTTTGCCCAGATTGCCGCGCAGCATCAGCAGATTGCACAGCGAGCGCACGTTTTCAGTGCCCGCATTGTGTTGGGTAATGCCCATACCGTACGTAATGATGGTGGCATTGGATTTTGCATAGGCTGCCGCAACCTGTTCCAGCGCATCGCGGGTTAGCCCGCTGTGGCGCTCGATCAAGGACCACTCGGTCGTGATCAAGTCCGCTTTCAATGCTTCGAAGCCTTGGGTGTGAGTCGCGATAAACGCGTGATCCAGGACTTCACCGACACGCTCTTCAAGTTCGAGTACGGCTTTCATCACACCTTTCACCGCTGCCACGTCACCGCCTGCTTTGACATTCAAATAGGTGGAGGCAATGGGTGTAGAGCCATAGGTCGCCATTTCAACCATGTTCTGCGGGTCGGCAAAGGTCTCCAGGGCGCGCTCTCGAATGGGATTAAACACTACGATCGGCACTTTGCGGCGTGACACCTCATGCAGAGTACCCATCATTCGCGGGTGGTTCGTGCCCGGGTTATGGCCGATAGAGATGACCAGCTCGCACAAATCAAAATCATCAAGAGACACCGTACCCTTACCAATGCCGATGGACTGGGGCAGCCCCACGCTGGTGGGCTCATGGCACAGGTTTGAGCAATCGGGGAAATTGTTCGAGCCCAAACCGCGGGCAAATAACTGGAACAGATAAGCCGCTTCGTTAGAGGCTCGCCCCGATGTATAGAACTCAACTTGAGTAGGGTCGAGGCTGCGCAGGACCTCGCCAATACGTTTAAACGCAGCGTCCCAGGCCACGGGCTTAAACGTGTCAGAGGCGCGGTCATACACCAGTGGGCAGGTAAGGCGCCCGTAATTTTCCAACTCGTGATCGCTGCGATTGAGGAGGGCGCTCACCGTGTGTTCGGCAAAAAACTCCGGTGTCACGCGTTTGCTGGTCGCCTCCCAGGTCACGGCCTTGGCGCCGTTTTCACAAAACTCGAAGGTTGAACTGTGCTTTTTGTCAGGCCAGGCGCAACCAGGGCAATCGAACCCATCGGGTTGGTTGGTTCTCAGGAGCGTGGTAACGGCCTGCACATTCTCCATTTGTTCTCGAATGGCATTCGCAGTGGCCTTCAACGCGCCCCATCCTCCGGCAGGCGCTGTGTAATCACGAATACCCTCGACCTTTCCTTGCTTGGACATGTTCACTCCTTGAACACCAGAAAACACGCTCTACGACAGCGTTGAGCCTGATTCCGGGCGCAACCCAACAAACTGACTCACGGTTATAAGTCTGTTTTTTATAAGGTTATTAGCGGTTCGAATGACCATAGGTAAGCGATCTACATCTGTCAAGAATGCCGCCGCTGCCCTTTATAAAGCCTGCGCAGATGAGTTACTGGGCGTGTTTATGTTATTAAGTTCAGCCCATCTGAAGGAGCAGACTTGTATGGAAGATACCCTTGCCATCATTTCAGCGATGACGCAGTCCGCTGACTTTCACGGCGCTTATGAACACGCCGTTCCGCTTGCGCAGCAACATCCCAATGAAGTGGCCGTTCAAATGGCAGCGGCTTATGCGTGCGACCGTGTAGGTAATGAAGAACAAGCCTTGGTTTACTATCGCAAGGGCTGGGCGCTCGGTGTGCCTGAAGAACACCGATTTCAGTTTTTGATCGGTTTTAGCAGCACCCTCAGGAATGTCGGGTGCGCGCATGAGTCGCTCGAGTGGTTGCAGCTCGCCAGGGGTGAACAACCAAACAATCCGGCGCTTGCTGCGTTCACTGCGCTCGCTTTACACACCCTCGGTGAGACCGAATTGGCGCTCGCTACTATGCTGGAAGCTGCTTTAAAAACGGGGGATGGCAACGGCCTGGCACCCTATACCCGAGCGCTGACAGAGTACCGGGATGAGCTGGTAATGGCTGCCGGAAACCCCAGCACAACCATAGTTTAGAGGCTGATGAGCCCAGCATTTGCAGCCGTGCCAACAGCACGATAATGCGATAAGCCATCAGATTGTTAGCACTTTGCGGGGGACCAACTGCCTGACTTCTTCAATTGACTTATAAGGGATCAAGCTGCTGGGAAGTTTAGAGGTACTGGACAAGTTGTAAACGCTAAAGTCAGTGTCTATTACCTTTTCTGCCATCAGTTCAAAGGAGGGCAGAATGCGAGATTCCATATGCTCATCCAACACGCAGGGTGACTTGTGTGATTGAGCCGTCTCATAAAAACGCCCTGTATCGGGGCATAAATCCACCCCGACCATAAATACTTTGTTGAAGCCCGCGTGATAGGCAACTTGCAAAGCAAGATAGGCCACTGTTCTGGCATCGAAATAACCTTCGCTCAAATCTTTACTGAAGCCGATGCTGCTGTTTCTGCCCGTATGGAATTTTGAGCGGCGGATTAAATTACCAGGCTCGGTTGAGAACAAATCCCGCCAGGTGGATTTAGCGGCTTTTTTCAAGGCGTAGAATTCGCCTGATGGCATGGGAATGTCATGCAGTACGTAATCTTCTCGTAGCACTACACGCTGGCTAAGTGCCAGCCCTGCATGGAATAAACTGGATTGCTGTGTGAAAAAGCCAGAGTCAGTACAGACATAGAAAAAAGGGCTGATTGAAGTATTCAGGAACATCGAAATCGCACCGTTTACCACAATCATCGGCACGTGTTTGAACTCATTCAGAGGGAAGTCTTTGGCTGATGCGCCTGAGGCAATGATAAAGACAGCACCCTCAGCAATATCCTTGCAACCCGACAGTGCAAGCGGTGCCGTGGAAGAAGTGGAAAAATAGGTGTTGGCAACGCCCATGGCTTTGAACCCTCTGGAGCAGTAGCTGTAGAACATTTATTCCCATATATGCAAAGCATATGTAGTCCCTTTTCAGTATAGGTGCGATATATCGCGTTGTTTCATGAAAAATCTGTCATTTTGGAATTATTGAAGCGGTTTTTGCGCGGATTTTCACTTGTTTTTCACAACTGTAAAGAAGTGTTGATTGTCTTAACAGAAGCTTAAAAAACTTACTGGAAGTTGGTGTTCGTACTTGAGGGCTTATAGCAGGCTCTCTGAGTTGGAACCTGCTATTGGTGGTGTTATTGAACTACTGGGCCTTATTGCCTGTGGCAAATTTCTTGGCTGCAATAACACACATAATCACCGCCCCGGTGACGCCAAACATGCCGAGGGTTACCGCTTCATGCAGGAAGATAGCGGCCAGGGCCAGTCCAAAGAACGGTTGTAACAGTTGCAACTGCCCGACGGCAGCAATCCCGCCTTGGGCCAGCCCGCGGTACCAGAAGAAAAAGCCAATCAACATGCTGAACAGCGAGATGTAACCTAGGCTGAACCACGCTGGCGGGCTGATGCCAGTGAAAGAGACGGGGGCCATGATGCAGGCCAGTGTTGCCATGATTG
Source organism: Pseudomonas sp. 7P_10.2_Bac1 (assembly GCF_025465935.1). Lineage (GTDB taxonomy): Bacteria > Pseudomonadota > Gammaproteobacteria > Pseudomonadales > Pseudomonadaceae > Aquipseudomonas. The sequence goes on from NZ_JANLNV010000002.1 coordinate 11,022, forward strand.
GCAACGAGAGCACCAGCGCCCATGAAATAACCTGCCAGCCGCCCAGGGTTCTGGACAGTTTTGCGCCTTCGGCGTAGCCCAGGCCGCAGACCAGGACTGCCAAAAGCATCAGTATGTCGCCCTGTGCAGAGGCGTTCAGCCCTTGCGAGATGGCAAACCCAATCACCAGTGCACTGCCCAGAACCGAGAACAACCAGAACGCCGGGCGCGGCCGTTCACCCCCGCGCAGCACGGCAAATGCGGCGGTCGAGAGCGGCAGCAGGCCGAGGAAAACAATAGAGTGCGCCGAGGTGACATGCTGCAAGGCCAACGCAGTCAGCAACGGAAACCCGAGTACTACGCCACTGGCCACGATTACCAACGAAAAAAGCTGGCTTCTATCTGGACGTCTGGCCTTGAGTGCCAACAGGATGCACAGCGCCAGCACTCCGGCAATGGAGGCTCGGGCAAAGGTTAGAAAAACCGGATTAAACTCTTGCACGGCCACGCGGGTCGCGGGTAACGAGGCGCTGAAAATGACCACGCCGATAAAACCGTTGATCCAGCCGGAAAGATTTTTCTCGGTTGCTGGAGTGTGCAAATTAGAGGTGCGTTCCATCGGGTCTCACGCTCAAGGCTAAGGGCAGGATTGCTTTAATCGCATGCTATGGCTGAAGATTGATGACAATCAAAATATTGTCATGGATACATATTCCGATGCCCCGTTCCCGATACAAGTCGCTGGTTGACTCGTTTGCCGCTGATATTCGCTCCGGCCGATTGTCTCCGGGCACACGGCTGCCTACGCACCGGCAGTTGGCTGCGACACAAGGGTTGGCGCTGGTCACGGCGAGTCGGGTGTATGCAGAACTCGAGGCCATGGGGCTGGTCAGCGGAGAGACCGGGCGCGGGACGTTCGTCAGGGAGACTTCGCTGCCGCCAGGTCACGGCATTGATCAGCCGCAAGTGACGGCGGGCATGCTGGACCTTAACTACAACTATCCGTCTGTTCCCGGGCAAGCTGAGCTGCTGCGCACCGCACTGCGTCAACTTGCGCTGTCGGGTGATTTGGAATCGTTGTTGCGGTATCAGCCACATGGCGGGCGTTTGCACGAACGCGCGTCGGTGGCGCGGCACTTACTGACGCGGGGCCTGAGTGTCGCGGCCGAACAAGTGTTGATCGTCAATGGTGCACAACATGGGTTGACGGTCGCACTGATGGCCTTGTTAAAACCCGGCGATGTGGTGGCCGTCGATGCGTTGAGTTACCCGGGGTTTAAAGCGCTCGCGCAAACATTGCACCTTGAAGTGTTGTCGGTGCCAGTAAGTGATTTCGGCCCTGATCTGGATGCTCTCGAAAAACTCTGTCGACAGCGCTCGGTGCGTGCTGTTTACAGCATGCCGACACTGCATAACCCGTTGGGTTGGGTGATGAGCCTCGAGCAGCGACAGCAATTAGTGGCCATTGCACGCAAGCATGACCTACAGATCATTGAAGATGCTGCCTACGCCTTTCTGGTAGAAAGCCCACCGTCTCCGATAGCTGAGCTAGCGCCAGAACGCACGCTTTACGTCTCAGGTTTTTCCAAAAGCGTTGCTGCGGGCCTGCGGGTCGGATTCATCACTGCGCCGCTGCCCCTGATCACAACCTTGGAGCGAGTAATCCGGGTGACCGCCTGGAACACCCCCGGAGTCATGACATCCCTCACCAGTGCCTGGCTGGACGACGGTACCGTCAGCCGCCTGGAAATCCAAAAGCGCAAAGACGCCCATGCCCGACAGGCTATTGCCGACGAACTATTGGCAGGGTTGCGGACAATACGCCATCCCTATTCCTACTTCGTTTGGTTGCCTTTGTCAGAAGAAGCACGGGCCGAACAAGTGGTGACGGCCCTGATGCGCGAGCACGTCTCGGTCTCGTCAGCGCAGCCTTTCGCAACATCGATCCATGTGCCGCGTGCGATTCGGCTGGCGTTAGCCTCGGTAGACATGGCATCCCTGCGCGAGGGGCTGGCAAAAGTGAAGTGGGTGGTTGAGGCGTATTCGTAAGATAGGGGGTGGATTTTTCGGCTTGGCTTCTGGAGTGTCCGACAGCTTTATGAAGACGTACTGTCATTGACAATGTTTTTTTTCCTACTTGATGAGGTACATTTCCCTGCATTTCGTGCATAGGTGCAGATCATAGGGAAAGGCCATGTCAGACGGTTGGAGTAAGGAAGAACTTGAAGCATCTGTGCAGGCATATCGCGAAATGTTGAGCATGCAACAGTCAGGAAAGAAGTTTGTTAAGAAATCAATCTATCGCGAATTATCTGAACGCTTTGGCCGCAAATCAGGAGCCTTTGAACGCAGAATGCAAAATATTTCTGCGATCTATGAGGAGAGCGGGCTCGAATGGGTTGTAGGGCTAAAACCGCAAAAGAACATAGGTTCGGCCATCAAACCCCAGCTCATTGAGATGCTTAATCTTGATCGACAGCCTGCGGAAGATGCGATTGTTCGTGAGCTTGTTATCGCTGAGATCGAAGCTGACCAACACTGTGCATTTAATCCCTCCGACGTGGAAGATGCTCGTAAACGAATGGTCGCAAACATTGTGCTACGACGCGGACAGTCAGGTTTTCGCAAGAAATTGTTGGATGCCTACGGCACACAATGCGCCATTACTGGTTGTAACCAGCCTGAAGTCTTAGAGGCGGCGCATATCCATCCCTACAAAGGGCAGCACACACATGTGGTTTCAAACGGCTTATTGCTCCGTGCCGATCTTCATACATTGTTCGATTTGTATTTGATTGCCATCGAACCTGAAACGTTGCGTGTTCGATTATCTGCGGCACTCAGCAAGTCAGAGTACGCCCAATACGAAGGACAACCACTGAAGACGCCGACTTTGGCTAGCGCCAAGCCCTGCCTTGAAACCCTCCAGTGGCACGCCGATCAGTGCCCGTGGCTCAAATCCCCGAGCGGGTCATCGGGCTGAGTATCTGGCTCCCCAGGTTCAATGCCTGGGTTACTAGCGTTCTCAATGCCTGCGCATTTTCGCCTTGGACGATCTGCGAGAGTTTTTCTCCGAGAGTAGTGGCGTCCTCGTGGCCTTCGGCAAAGGCTCGCAGGATCAGTAGCCCGTTGCTGGTAAGGACGACTTCAAAAAATGAAACGCCCGACATGCCGTCGAAGTGGATGTAGCCTACGTCTGCCAGCCATTTGACCGTGGCCAGGAACAGGTTTTCTTCCTGGCTAAGTAGCTGGCGGTTGCTGTCGTCGAGTGTGTTGTAGTTGATGAAGTGTTCGGCGGTCAGAGTGATGGGCAGCGGGAAGTTACGGTACAGGCGGCCCAGGATCAAACCGGTGTAGCTGTCGAACAGTTCAATATTGTTGGACGGCAGATCGTTAACGCTGTGCGTGCTTTTGTCTTTGGCAGAACCAGCGAATCCTTTGAACATGCGAACCTCTGTCAGGGGCGGCGGTGTGCCGCATTCGAACATTTCTCCCTAATGGGTATAGCACAGGGCCTGCAGATGGGCAGGGCTGTAGCCACTGACGAGGTTCGACGCCAATCACTGCTCGGACCTCGACAGCGACTGTGCCACAGCGCAGGTTCTTTAAGGCGCTTCAACCTCTAGCCCATACAGGTCGCAATATTCCGGCCAATCCAGGCCTGCCATCTGTGCAACCTCTCGGTGCACTTCCAGGCGCTGCGCCTTGAAGTCTTCTGGCGTTTCAGCAGTCAGTTGCAAGGTCAACTCCCAGGCAAAGAAGCCCAATCGCTCAGCTTCGGCTTCAAAGGCTTCATTCAAGCGCTTTTGTCGATACTCCTGCATGGATTGACCCACTGCACGGGCTGCCAATGGGTTGAGCTTTTCAAGTTCTACCCCAAGCTCCGGGTGCTCGCGCAGAAATCGATCCAGGGCTTTTTGATGCTGAGGTCCAGGTTCTGTCACACACATCTCCACGTTTAATAAGGGTGTAAGTGCTGAAGTGATTAGCGGCGCTCATGTTGCTTGCGATACGCGCCCGGTTGCACGCCAATGGCCTTGGTGAACGCTCGGGTAAAAGCGGCAATCGACTGATAACCCACGGCCCCGCAGACTTGCTCGACAGTGTGCCCGGTTTGCAGCAACTGGCAGGCATGGCGCATGCGCAACGCCTGTAGCACATGGCCCGGCGACTGACCGGCCAGTTCACTGAAGCGTTTGAAAAACGCCGAGCGTGACAGGCCTGTGCAGGCCGCCATGCTTTCCAGCGTCCATGGTTGTTCGGGGTGTTCGATCAGTTGTTCCAGTAATCCGCAGAACGCTGGCTGACGGGCCAGTGCGACCAAGCCGCCGAGGTTCGGGTTGTCACCCACTTGCTGGCGTAAGACGTAAAGAAATAGTAGGTGGCTCAGGCGCTCAAGCAATGACGAAGAAGGCCCGGGGATGCGCTGGCATTCTTCAAGAATCAGCTGGAAAAGTGTCCTTGCTGCGTGGGACGACGGGTCGTCCGCGCGCAAAAGAATCCACGCGGGCAGGGCTTCGATAATCAGCGCTGAGAGCCCCGGCTGAAAGTGAAAGAAGCCGCATACAAGGCCGACGCCATCTTCCGCCTGGCTGTCGAGTGGCTGCATGCTCTGGCGCGGTAGTTGTGCGGCCAAACTTGGGTCCTGGGCGCTGGACAGCCGGTATTTCAAGTCTTGCAGCAGAAACAGCGCATCCCCCGCGTTGAGCTGCACGCCCGTGGTTTGCCCCTCGACATGCAGCCAGCATTGGCCCTGCACGACCATGTGGAAACTGGCACGGGCCAACCCCTCGGTGCTGCTATGCCAGCCGCCGCAATAGCGGCCGACGTGGAACAGACTGGCATCCAGCTCAAGGCTTTCTAATAACCAATCGATCAGTGGGGTGGACGAAATCATCTAATGGAAACACTCAGGAGCAAGTAATCACTACTTTAGAATATGGAACGTTTTTTTTATAACCAACAGACTGTTCAGACACCCTACGCAGGAGTCACCACATGTCTCGCGTCACCCTTCATAACCTGGACACCGCACCGCAAGCCGCCAAGCCATTCTTGGAAAACGCGCTAAAGAACTCAGGATTTATCCCTAACTTGCTGGGGATTCTAGCCAATGCGCCAGCAGCATTGGAAACCTATGTCACGGTTTCTGCGCTCAATGGCAAGTCCGAGCTGACCTTACCCGAAAGAGAAGTGGTGCAACTGATCGCCGCGACGCGTCATGGTTGCGATTTTTGTGTTGCAGGTCATACCGCTGTCGCGCAAAACAAGGCAAAACTGCCGGATGAAGTGGTCACCGCGTTGCGCGGGCAAACCGAGTTACCGATTGAGCGACTGGAAGCCTTGGCAGCGTTCACCCGTGAAGTGATTGCCACCCGGGGTGATGTCAGCGATGACACTTACGCCACCTTCAAGGCCGCCGGTTTTACTGAAGGCCAGGCGCTGGAAGTGATTCTGGGCGTGAGCCTGGCGACCTTGTGCAACTTTGCCAACGTCTTCGCCCGTACCCCGTTGAACCCTGAGCTGGCGCGTTACAGCTGGAACAAACCTGAGTAATCAGCGGGCCACGATTTTAAGGAGATACCCATGCTCGACCCCGAACTCAGTCATTGGCTGGAGACCGAAGCCGAGGCGCTCGACCTTGGCCACTGCGACCCGCAGGCCGTTCTGTCACATCTGGCAGCAGCCAATGTATTGCGGGTCGGGGTTGACCCGGCGTTGGGCGGCAGTGGCGATACCGTCGTCGAGGCGCTGGAAGCCGTGGCCAGTGTCGCCAGCCACTCGTTGGCCTCGGCCTTTGTGTTCTGGGGCCAGCGGGCGTTTATCGAATACGTCCTGCAAAGCCCGAACAAGGCCCTCGGGGAACGCTTGCTGCCGGACTTGTTGAGCGGCCAATTGGCAGGTGCCACTGGCCTGTCCAATGCCATGAAGTTCCTCTCGGGCGTCGAAGCCCTGCAAGTGCGGGCGCGGGCCGAGGCCAATGGCTGGCGTCTGGACGGGCGTTTGCACTGGGTGACTAATCTGCGCAAAAGCGGGTTTGTGGTCGCGGCAGCGATTGATCGGGAGGAGGGCGGTACGCCGTTTGTGCTAGCGATTCCTGATGCGCTGCCGGGCTTGCAGCGCTCCGAGGATCTGCAGTTGATGGGCTTGCAGTCGAGCAACACTGCGGCCATTGACCTGCAAGGGGTGCAGGTCGGCGAAGAGTGGTTGTTGCATGACAATGCCAAAGTCTTCCTGCCCGCGGTGCGCCCGGCCTTCCTCGGCTTGCAATGTGCAATGGCGATTGGTCTGGCGCGGCGTTCACTGGCAGAAGCCGAGGCGCATTTGCAAGGTCCGCGTTCTGGTCTGATCGAGTTGTTGCATGAGCAGCGGGCAGCACTTGAGGGCCAGGTCACAGCACTCAAGACCGGTCTGCTGGACGGGCGTTTTCTGGCGCAACCGGCAGCGCTGTTCAAAATCCGCATCGCCCTGGCCGAAGCCACCGCCCATGCGGTGCAATTCGAGCTGCAAGCCAGTGGCGGCAAGGCTTACCTGAGTGCCTACGGCAGCGCCTTTGCGCGCCGCTGGCGGGAGTCGGCCTTTGTGCCGATTGTGACCCCGAGCCTGGTGCAATTGCGGGCCGAGTTGCAGCGCCAAAGCCAGGCCAGCGCACAATGAGCACGGTCGTACTTGAGGCGCGCCAGATCACCCTGGGCTATGCCCGTGACGCGGGCTGGCAGCCTGTGCTTGAAGGCTTTGATCTGCAACTGATGCCCGGTGAAGTGGTGTCGGTGCTGGGCCCCAGCGGTGTGGGCAAGTCCAGCCTGCTGCGGGTGCTGGCTGGCTTGCAGACAGCTCATGCCGGGAGTGTCAGCGTATTGGGCCAGCCGCTCACCGCACCGCACCCTCGGGTAGCCGTGGCCTTTCAAGACCCCAGTTTGCTGCCCTGGCTGAGCCTGGAAAACAACGTTGCATTCGGCCTGGATTTCGCCAGCCAGCCAAAAGTGCCCAGCGCCGAGCGCAAGGGGCGGGTCGATCAAGCCATTGCAGAAGTGGGCCTGCAGCACGCACGGGGTCAATACCCGGCGCAGTTGTCGGGTGGCATGGCGCAGCGGGTGGCGTTAGCGCGTTGTCTGGCTCGCCAGCCTCATGTGTTGCTGCTTGATGAGCCGTTTGGCGCACTTGATGAAGTGACCCGTGCCGACATGCAACAGCTCTTACTCAAGGTGATCGAGCGGCATGACACTGCCGCGTTACTGATCACCCATGACATTGACGAGGCCCTGCTGCTCAGCGACCGCATTTTGCTACTGGGACACAGCCCGGCGCATACGGTGGGTGAGTGGCGTATCGATCTGGCGCAGCCGCGTGAGGAACGGATCGATGAACTGGGCGCCTTGCGCATCGAGATTCTCAAAACCCTTCGGCGGGCAAGCCGCAAACCCGACGCCGTTACTGACCCTTTGCCCAACTCGCTGGAGCTTGAACATGTGCCTGGACGACTTCACCCACACTCGACGTGACATTTTAAAACTCAGCGCCATGCTCACCGCAGCAGGTGCCTTGCCCATGCTCACCAGCCTGCAGGCGCGGGCCGCCGCCGAGCCGGATGCGCCGGTACGTATTGGTTATCTGCCCATCACTGATGCCACGCCATTGCTGGTTGCCCACAACAATGGCCTGTTCGAGGCCGAAGGCATCAAGGCCGAGCGCCCTGTGTTATTGCGCAGTTGGGCGCAGGTGATCGAGGCGTTTATTTCGGGCCAGGTCAACGTGATCCACTTGTTGTCGCCGATGACGGTGTGGGCCCGCTATGGCAGCAAGGTGCCCGCTAAAGTCGTGGCCTGGAACCACGTCGGCGGATCAGGGTTGACCGTGGCCCCGCAGATTACCGAGGTTAAGCAACTGGGCGGGCAATCGGTAGCGATTCCGTTCTGGTATTCAATCCATAACGTCGTGGTGCAGCAGTTGTTTCGCGAAAACGGCTTGCAGCCAGTGACGCGGCCGGTCAACAGCACACTGGCTGCCAACGAGGTCAACCTGGTAGTGATGCCGCCTTCGGACATGCCGCCAGCGCTGGCCACCCAGCGCATCGCCGGTTACATCGTTGCCGAACCGTTCAATGCCCTGGCCGAAGACCTCAAGGTTGGGCGGGTACAGCGCTTCACCGGGGACATGTGGCGTAACCATGCTTGCTGCGTGGTGTTCATGCATGAGCATGATTTGAACAATCGCCCTGAGTGGTCGCAGAAAGTCGTCAATGCCATTGTCAAGGCGCAGGTCTGGACCCGCGACAACCGTGAGCAGGCCGCCAAATTGTTGGCCAAGGACGGTGACAATCGCTACACCCCGCACAGTTCACAGGTGTTGCAGCGTGTGTTGTCGCCTGTGGCTACGGAGCGTACGGGCTATGAAAGCGACGGCGCGATTCAGCACGCCAATTGGGACGAACAGCGTATCGACTTCCAGCCTTATCCCTTCCCGAGCTACACCGAAGAGTTGGTCACACGCCTCAAGCACACGCTGATCCAGGGCGACAACGGCTTTTTGGCAGATCTCGACCCCAAACAGGTGGCTCAGGATCTGGTGGATGATCGCTTCGTCAAGAACAGCATTGCCAGCGTCGGCGGTCTGAAAGCTTTCGGTCTGCCTGAGAGTTTTGAGCGCACCGAGGAGTTCGGCTTTTGAAAACCCTAGCACCTTCGCTCGCACGTCAGTGGCTGCTCGGCGTGGCGGGGTTGTTCAGTTTATTGCTGCTGTGGTGGTTGGGGATCGAGGTGTTTGGCAGCGCGCAGGGGCTTTCGGCGCGATTCTCGCCGCAGGCCACCTTTGCCAGCCTGATCGACTTGCTGGGCAGCGCGCAACTCTACGACAACGTCTGGGTGAGCTTGAAACGGATCCTCATCAGCCTGTTGCTGGCGCTGCTGATCGGAGTGCCGCTGGGGCTGTTGATTGGCGGCTCGCGCAACCTGGAGGCAGCCACCACGCCGGCATTTCAGTTTTTACGAATGATTTCGCCGCTGTCGTGGATGCCAGTGGTGGTCATGCTGATGGGTGTAGGTGATCAGCCGATCTACTTTTTGCTGACGTTTGCCGCCGTGTGGCCGATTTTGCTCAACACCATCGCGGGTGTCCGCCAATTGGACCCACGCTGGCTGCAATTGACTCGCAGCCTCAGCGCCACGCGCTGGGAAACCTTGCGCCGGGTCATCCTGCCGGGGGTACTGGGGCATGTATTGACCGGTGTGCGGCTGTCGATCGGCATCTTGTGGATCGTCCTGGTGCCCTGCGAAATGCTGGGTGTGAGCGCCGGGCTGGGCTACTTCATCCTCGACACGCGCGATCGTCTGGCCTACTCGGAACTGATGGCCATGGTGGTGCTCATTGGCGTGCTGGGCTTTGCCCTGGATGCATGTGCGCGTAGCCTGCATCTGCGCTGGGTACATGCCTGAGCGGCGACGCTAGTGTTCGGCAGCCTGATCCTCGCTCACCGGGCCCGTGGAAGGCTGGGCCCGGTGTACAGTGCGGCGTCCGGTGATGATGTACAGCGCATCCACACCGATCAAAGTGATGGAGGCTAAATAATCTGCGCGAGGCATGCTCAGGTCACGCTCGTAACAGCCTTGCGCGTAGCGGCCAACCCCGCCTGCTTCTGCAAAAAGCTCTTGCGTCAGTTTCAGGCGCAGACGTTCTTGTTTTAAGCGAGATCCGTAAGTACTCATAGATGTAGCCCGTGATAACCAGAGGGGTCGCAAAAAAGAGTAATTCAAGCAATCTCATAGGGGAAGGGTATGAGCGGTAAATGCTCATGAAGAAGTAGGACGTTTCTTAACGAGAGGCAGGATGCACCTTGGCAATCCTGCCTCTCGTTTTTGGTTTATACGCTCTGTTTGGTTTCTGTTTCTGGCAGGAACCAGTTCAGCAACAGGGCGCAAATACCGCCCGTGGCCACCCCGGACTCCAGCACGTTGCGCAAGGCGGCTGGCATGTGTGCCAGGAACTCGGGCACTTGCGACACACCCAGGCCCAGCGCCAGCGACACGGCAATAATCAACAGCGCGCGACGGTCTAGCTGGATGCTGGCCAGAATATTGATCCCCGATGCAGCGACTGCACCGAACATCACCATGGCGGCGCCGCCCAGTACCGGCTCCGGTACAGCCTGGATCGCCCCGGCAACGCTTGGAAACAACCCCAGCAGAATCAACATACCGGCGATCCACACACCGATATGCCGGCTGGCAATACCGGTGAGCTGAATCACACCGTTGTTTTGCGCAAAGATCGAGCTTGGGAAGGTATTGAATACCCCGGCCAGCAGCGAGTTGGCTCCATTGACCAACACCCCGCCCTTGATGCGCTGCATCCACAGCGGGCCTTCGACCGGCTGGCGCGACACCTTGCTGGTGGCGGTCACGTCACCAATGGCTTCGAGCGAGGTCACCAGGTAAATCACCAGCATCGGGATGAACAGCGCCCAAGAAAAGCCCAGGCCAAAGTGCAGCGGCATCGGCACCTGGAACACTTGGGCCTGATGCATGCCGGTGAAGTCCAGACGCCCCAGATACCCCGCCAAGGCATAGCCGACAGCCAGCGCTATGACGATGGCGCAACTGCGCATCCACACCAGCGCAATGCGGTTGAGGATCACGATAATCGCCAGCACCACGCCCGACAGCATCAGGTTTTCGCCATTGGCAAAGGTGCCATTGGCCATGGCGCTGAAACCACCGCCCATGCTGATCAGGCCGACTTTGATCAGGGTCAGGCCAATCATCAGCACCACGATGCCGGTGACCAGCGGGGTAATCATGCGTTTTACAAACGGCAAGACCCGCGAGATGCCCATTTCAACGAACGACCCGGCAATCACTACGCCGAAAATCGCCGCCATGACACCTTCAACCGGGGTACCTTGCTTGACCATCAGCGCGCCGCCAGCGATCAGCGGCCCGACAAAGTTGAAACTGGTGCCCTGAACAATCAACAGCCCGGCGCCAAAAGGGCCGAAGCGTTTGCATTGCACAAAGGTCGCGATCCCGGAAATCACCAGCGACATGGAAACAATCAGGTTGGTGTCACGGCTCGACACCCCGAGCGCCTGACAGATCAACAGGCCCGGGGTAACGATCGGCACAATGATGGCCAGCAGGTGCTGAAGGGCGGCCAGAAAGCCGATCCACGGCTTGGGGCGGTCTTCGAGGCCAAAGACCAGTTCACTGGTCCGGGACTCGGCTTCATGCGGGGTATTGGGTGAGGTCATGGCGAGCGCCCTGGAAAAAAGAGCGCGATTCTACTGGTGTTAGGCCACCACGCCCAGTGTTTGCGTGCATTGGTTTTGACTGTGGGCGCAAGCGGACTTAAATCAATCGAATGATCAGCGCTCGCTGCGGTCGCAGTTAGAGGCCGCAAAGGCACACGGCAGCACTTCTAAAGGGAGGTCAATTCATGCTTGAACCCACTTGGACCGCCTTGAAACATCACCGCAGGCTGCAGCACATTGTCGCGACCCTGGTGCGCTTTGGCGCGCAGGACGTGTTGATACGGCTTGGGTTGGGGCGCTTGTTGGCCGGCGTCGAGTCCGAACCCGGCGAGTCACTGCCCGCCAGTACCCCGCAGCGGGTGCGCATGGCCCTGGAAACCCTGGGGCCGACGTTTATCAAATGCGGTCAGATACTGGCCAGCCGCAGTGACATCCTGTCACCGCAGTGGGTCGATGAATTGCAAGCCCTGCATAGCCAGGCTTCGACCTTGCCGTGGGCGGAGCTTGAGGGGCAGGTGCTTGAAGACCTGGGCTGTGAACTGGACCAGGTGTTTGCCGAGTTTGACACCCAGCCGTTGGCCGCCGCGTCCATGGCTCAGGTGTACCGAGCGCGTTTGCTCAGCGGTGAAGCGGTGGTCGTCAAGGTTCAAAGGCCAGGCTTGCGCCGACAAATGACTGCCGATTTGCAGTTGCTGGAAAGCCTGGCGCAGTTGATTGAGCAGAACGAGGCGCTGGCGGTGTACCAGCCACGACAAATGGTTCGGCAGTTGGCCAAGGCCATGCTTGAAGAGCTGGATTTCACTCAGGAAGGGCAAAACTGCGACAGCGTGGCGCATAACTTTGCGCAGGTCCCGCATATCGTGATTCCACACATTTATTGGCCGTTCAGCAGCCAACGTTTACTGGTCCAGGCTTTTTTGCCGAGTTTTACCCCGTTGACCCGTGAAGCGCTGACCGCGCAAGGGCTCGATCCAAGTCTGTTGGCCCAGCGCGGGGCACAGGCGTTTATCAAGATGCTGCTCGAGGACGGCCTGTTTCATGGCGACCCGCACCCTGGGAATTTGCGGGCAATAAGTGAAAACCGCGTGGGCTTTATCGACTTCGGCATGGTCGGACGGCTGGATGAACGACGTCGGATCGAGGTCATGAACTTTATGCGGGCCTTGACCGAAGGCAGCACCGAGACCTTGGTGGGTGTTTTGATCGACTGGAGCGGCGAGCGGGTGCAAGACCTCTCGTTGATCGAACAAGCAGCTCGGGAGTACATGTCGCGGCACAAGGGCGGCCCTTTGAAAATGAGCGCGCTGATCAGCGATTTCCTTGAGCTGATCCGTGATTACCGCTTGCCGCTGCCAGCGGATTTGCTGGTGTTGTTCAAAGCGCTGATTACGGCCGATGGCGTATTGACCCAGCTTGATCCAGACCTTGATCTGGTGGCGACGGCCAAGCCAGCCGTTGAGAAAATGCTGCGCGAACAATTTGACTGGAAGGCCGCCAAACGTCTGGGCATTGACGGTTTGCAGTTGGGTCGCGGGGTACTGGCTGATCTGCCCAAACTGACCCGATTGATGGTGCATCGGCTCAAACACGGGGTTATTGATCTCAAGGTCGATATGCCAGGGCTGGAGCGGCTGGAACGCTCATTGCGACTGGCATCGACCCGCCTGTCGCTGGCGTTGCTGATCAGCGCACTGCTGATAGCCTTTGGCCCGCAAATAGCTGCGGCAGGGCCGCAATGGCAGGGTTTATCTGCAGTGGGCTGGCTGGCAGGGATTGCCACCGTGGGTGGCTTGCTGGCGTTTTTATGGAGCCTGTTTAAAAGCCCGTAAAAGCCACAACACGCCCTGTAGGAGCAAGCTTTTGATCTTTTAAAAAGCAAGCCCGCCCTACAGGGAGAATTGTGGCGGTGTAACTGTGGTTACAGATGCAACGCATGCCCCAGGGCGCGCAGGGCGGCTTCTTGCACGGCTTCACCCAGGGTAGGGTGGGCGTGAATGGTGCCGGCGATGTCTTCCAGGCACGCGCCCATTTCCAGTGACTGGGCAAAGGCGCTGGACAATTCCGACACCCCGGCGCCCACGGCTTGCCAGCCGACAATCAGGTGATTGTCACGCCGCGCAACCACTCGCACGAAGCCGGTTTTGGACTCCAGGGTCATGGCGCGGCCATTGGCGCTGAACGGGAAGCTGGCGCTGATAAAGTCCAGCCCGGCCGCTTCAGCCTCAGTTGGGCTTTTACCCACCACGACGATTTCTGGATCGGTAAAGCATACGGCTGCAATCGCAGCGGGGCTGAACTCGCGCTGTTTGCCGGCAATGATCTCGGCCACCATCTCGCCCTGAGCCATGGCTCGGTGCGCTAGCATCGGCTCGCCAGTCAGGTCACCAATCGCCCAGACGTTACGCATGCTGGTGTGGCAGCGGTTGTCGACGCGAATGGCCGAGCCGTTCATCGCCAGCGCCAGGGTTTCCAGGTTGAAGCCCTGGGTACGTGGCCGACGGCCGACAGCCACCAGTACCTGATCGGTTTCCAGGGTTTGGCTTTCGCCCATGCGATTGCGCATCGACAGGGTTTTGGTGCTGGCCTGGAAGCCTTCTACGCTGTGCTCAAGGTACAGAGTGATGCCCAGCGCCTTGAGTGATTCAGCGACCGGCAGTGTCAGATCTTTATCGTACGTCGGCAGGATTCGCTCACGGGCTTCGACGACTGTTACTTCCGCGCCCAATTTGCGATACGCGATACCCAGTTCCAGACCGATGTACCCCGCGCCCACAACGGTCAGGCGCTTGGGAATGCTGGTCGGGTTCAGTGCTTCAGTGGACGAAATAATGGCGCCGCCGATGGGCAGAATCGGCAGGTCGACAGTGTGGGAACCCGTGGCGAGCAGTAGGTGCTCACACTCGATGCGCTGCCCATCGACCTCAACGGCTTTGCCATCAAGGATCTTCGCCCAACCATGAATGACCTTGACCCCGTGCTTTTTCAGCAGTGCGCCAACGCCGGTGGTCAAGCGATCGACAATGCTGTTTTTCCATTGCACGCTCTGGCCGATGTCCAGAGTCGGCGCCTGGGTCTTGATCCCCAGAGGTGACTGGCCAGTGCTGTACTGTTGCGTGGTGTGGAACTGTTCGGCCACGTGAATCAGCGCTTTGGACGGGATGCAGCCGACGTTGAGGCAGGTGCCGCCCAGCGATTGGCCTTCGATCAGTACTGTTGGAATGCCCAACTGGCCGGCGCGAATCGCTGCTACATAGCCGCCAGGGCCGCCGCCGATAATCAGCAGCGTGGTGTGTTGAGTTGGCTGCATGTTCACTCCACAAACAGGGTGGCAGGTTGTTCGAGCAAGCCACGCATGGCCTGGATAAATTGCGCCGCATCCATGCCGTCCACCACGCGATGGTCGAAGGAGCTGGAGAGGTTCATCATTTTGCGAATCACGATCTGGCCCTTGACCACGACCGGGCGCTCAACGATGCGGTTGACGCCAATGATGGCGACTTCCGGCAAGTTGACCACCGGGGTGCTGGCAATACCGCCCAGTGCGCCGAGGCTGGTGAGAGTGATGGTCGAGCCGGAGAGTTCTTCGCGGGTCGCCTTGCCGGTGCGCACGGCGTTGGCCAAACGGGCGATTTCATCGGCGGCGCCCCACAGGGTCAGGCTTTCGGCATGCCGAACCACCGGTACCATCAGGCCGCTATCGCTTTGCGCAGCGACGCCGATGTGGGCGGCGCCAAAGCGGGTAATGATTTGCGCTTCATCGTCGTAGCGAACGTTGATCTGCGGAAAGTCGCGCAAGGCCACGACCATTGCCCGCATCAAGAACGGCAGCAAGGTCAGTTTGCCGCGGCTGTCGCCCCATTTCTGATTGAGCTGGGCGCGCAGCTCTTCAAGGGCGGTCACGTCGATTTCTTCAACGTAGCTGAAGTGTGCAGCGCGACGCTTGGCATCTTGCATGCGCTGGGCGATTTTGCGGCGCAGGCCGATCACTTGGATGTGCTCTTCATCGCTACGCATGGCGTAGCCGCCAGCCGCTACCGGAGTGGTGCCAGCGTCCTGTGCCAGATAAGCATCCAGGTCATCGTGCAGCACGCGGCCCGCAGGTCCGCTACCTTGCACAAAACGCAGTTCAATCCCGGCATCCCACGCGCGTTTGCGTACCGCCGGTGAGGCCAGCGGACGTTCATTGGCTTCGCGGGCCACCGGGGCAGCGCGTGGTGTTGGCACAGATTTGACTGCCGGTGCCGTCACCGCCGCGACTTCAACCCGGGCCTGCGCTGGCGCTTTTGGCGCGGCTACTGGCTCTTGGGTTGTTACGGTGGGCGCTGCGTCTTCACGCAGGTTGCCGGCACCTTCCACTTCAATGCGGATCAACTCACTGCCCACGGCCATGACTTCGCCGGGCTGGCCGCCGAGTGCCAAGACGCGACCGGCTACCGGGGTCGGGATGTCCACGGTCGCCTTGTCGGTCATGACATCGGCCACCACCTGATCTTCGCTCACCAGGTCACCGACTTTGACAAACCATTCCACCAGTTCAACTTGCGCAATGCCTTCGCCAATGTCCGGCATCTTGATAACGTGCGTACCCATTTAAACCTCCATGACCCGTTGCAAAGCCGCACCCACCCGCGCAGGGCCGGGGAAGTAAGCCCACTCCTGAGCATGCGGGTAGGGCGTGTCCCAACCTGTAACGCGTTCAATGGGTGCTTCCAGGTAGTGGAAGCAGTGCTCTTGAACCAGCGCGATCAGTTCGGCGCCGAAGCCACAGGTGCGAGTGGCTTCGTGCACGACGACACAACGACGGGTTTTTTTCACGGAGGTGACAATCGCATCCAGGTCCAGCGGCCACAGGCTGCGCAGGTCGATGACTTCAGCGTCGATGCCGGTTTCTTCGGCAGCGGCCTGGGCTACGTAGACGGTGGTACCGTAGGTCAGGATGGTGACCTCAGTGCCTGGACGCACGATGGCGGCGCAGTCCAGCGGGACGGTGTAGTAGCCATCTGGCACAGCGCTGGCAGAGTGTTTGGACCATGGAGTAACAGGGCGCTCGTGGTGGCCATCGAATGGGCCGTTGTACAGGCGTTTGGGTTCCAGAAAAATCACCGGATCATCGTTTTCGATGGCGGCAATCAGCAGGCCCTTGGCGTCATACGGGTTGGACGGCATGACGGTGCGCAGGCCGCACACCTGAGTGAACATGGCTTCCGGGCTTTGGCTGTGGGTCTGGCCACCGTAAATGCCGCCGCCGCACGGCATGCGCAGGGTCATGGGGGCAATGAACTCACCCGCCGAGCGATAGCGCAGGCGCGCCGCTTCGGAGACGATCTGGTCGGATGCCGGGTAGAAGTAGTCGGCAAACTGGATTTCGGCAACTGGCCGCAAGCCATAAGCGCCCATGCCCACGGCCGCACCGACGATGCCGCTTTCGGAGATGGGGGCGTCGAACACTCGGGACTTGCCGTACTTGGTCTGCAAGCCTTCGGTGCAGCGGAACACGCCGCCGAAGTAGCCGACGTCCTGCCCGAACACCACCACGTTATCGTCGCGCTCAAGCATGACATCCATGGCCGAGCGCAGGGCCTGGATCATCGTCATGGTGCTGATACTCACGGCGTTCTCCATCTGAATTTTATTGTTGTCGTTCATCTGGTTATAACCCCAATTCTTGACGCTGCCGACGCAGGTGGTCGGGCATGTCCTTGTACACGTCTTCGAAAATCGTCGCGGCGCTTGGCATGTGACCGCCGGCCAGGGTGCCGAAACGTTCGGCTTCCTTTTGCGCACCGATGATCTCGGCTTCCAGTTCGGCGCTGACGGCGGCGTGCTCTTCCTCTGACCAGTTGCCGGTGGCAATCAGGTGCTGTTTGAGACGGGCAATCGGATCGCCTAGCGGGAAGTGGCTCCAGTCGTCGGCTGGGCGGTACTTGGAAGGGTCGTCTGAGGTGGAGTGCGGGCCTGCGCGGTAGGTCACCCACTCAATCAACGTAGGCCCCAGGTTGCGGCGCGCCCGTTCTGCGGCCCAGACCGAGGCGGCGTACACGGCCACGAAATCGTTGCCGTCAACCCGCAGCGAGGCAATCCCGCAGCCTACGCCTCGGCCTGCGAAGGTGGTGGATTCGCCGCCGGCAATTGCCTGAAAGGTCGAAATTGCCCACTGATTATTCACCACGTTGAGGATGACCGGAGCGCGGTACACGTGAGCAAACGTCAGGGCGGTGTGAAAGTCAGATTCGGCGGTGGCGCCATCGCCAATCCAGGCCGAGGCGATTTTGGTGTCACCCTTGATGGCCGAGGCCATGCCCCAGCCGACCGCTTGTACGAATTGAGTGGCGAGGTTGCCAGAAATACTGAAAAAGCCGTAGTCCCGCACCGAATACATGATGGGTAATTGCCGACCCTTGAGTGGATCGCGCTCGTTGGACAGTAATTGGCAGATCAGGTCGACCAGCGGCACATCGCGGGCCATCAAAATGCTTTGTTGGCGGTAGGTCGGGAAGCACATGTCATCCAGGTTCAGCGCCAGGGCCTGGGCGCTGCCAATGGCTTCTTCGCCCAGGCTCTGCATGTAGAACGACATTTTTTTCTGACGCTGGGCGACCACCATGCGGGTGTCGAAAATTCGTGTTTTCAACATCGCGCGCATGCCGGCACGCAGCACCTCGGTCGGTACGCCCTCGGCCCATGGGCCCAGCGCTTGCCCTTTGTCATCGAGCACACGGATCAGGCCTTTGGCCAAGTCAGCGGTGTCTGCGGGATCTACGTCGATAGCGGGTTTGCGAACCTTGCCTGCATCGGTCAGGCGAAGGTAGCTGAAGTCGGTCTTGCAGCCTGGACGGCCGGAGGGCTCGGGAACGTGCAGACGCAGCGGTGCATAGTCGGTCATGGCTTTCTCTACGCTCGATTTTGTCGTGTTTATTAGGCGCGGGAGCTCGTTTTACGTCGAAGATCTGGCCGTTGAAAAAGCCAAATCTTGTCCTACAACAATCATATGCCTGACAGTGAAGAATATTTATCTGTAGTTCGTTGTGCTTTGTGACCAATCAGGATAAGAATTCTGCATAAACATAAAAAACAGGTGTTTTTATCTCATGCGCAAGCTAGATCGGACGGATATCGGGATTCTCAACAGCCTTCAGCAGAATGCGCGTATCACCAACGCGGACCTTGCACGCTCGGTGAACTTGTCACCGACGCCATGTTTTAACCGGGTCAAGGCCATGGAAGAACGCGGGCTGATTCGTGATCAAGTGACCTTGCTCGACGCTGACATGCTGGGGCTGCACGTTAACGTGTTTATTCATGTCAGCCTTGAGAAGCAGGTCGAGGAGGCGTTGCAGCACTTTGAGGCGGCAATTTCTGATCGCCAGGAAGTCATGGAGTGCTACCTGATGGCGGGCGATCCGGATTATCTGATTCGGGTGTTGGTGCCGAGCATTCAGGCCCTGGAGCGATTCATGATGGACTTTCTGACCAAGGTCCCTGGTGTGGCGAATATCCGCTCCAGCTTTGCTCTCAAGCAGGTGCGCTACAAGACGGCGCTGCCGTTGCCACCGGGCGGGTTGACGCTGGAAGAGTGATCTGCGCGCCCTCTGTAGCAGTTGACGAGCCTTGCGAGGGTGGGTCGGGCCGCGCAGCTGTCGCACATTCAGGTTGCGCGGTGTGTCTCAGCCACTCAAAACCGTAGACGCCATCGGTCATTGAAGCGCAGGTCGACCACTGCCAGCGGCTCAATATCGATCAGATTAAAAGACGCGGTGCTGGCCTTTAGCGCATGCAGGATGGCTGCGCGAATGACGAACGGGTGCGTCACCACCGCAAAGTGGCCTTCTTCGCGAAAGGTATCAAGCCAGGCTGCGACCCGTGCGCACAGGGCCTGTACTGATTCGCCGCCAGGCGGTGCCTGGTCCGGGTGGTTGATCCAGTCGGCAAGTGTCTGGGGGATGTTCTGTTGCAGGTCGGCCAGGCTGTGGCCTTTCCAGTCACCCGCGTCGTAATCCTCAAGCTCGGGGATGATTTCAATTTCGCCGCCCAAGGCCTGGGCGGTCTGCAATGTGCGGGCCTCGGGCGCGCAGAGAATTCGCACGGGCTTTTTCAGGGCAGAGGCGATAAGCGCCGTTTTCTCCAGGCTTTTAGGCTCAGGTGGCTCGTCCAGAGCAAAGCGGCCCAGACGCTGTGCTTCAGTGCGGGCGTGAGAAATGAAACTGAGGCGAGTGGGCATTATCAATTCCTTGCGCGTTACGTGTGGTTGTCGCTCGGGTGGAGCATGAGCGCCCCCAAATCAGATTAGGCGAGTATTATTGCGGCGTATTCCTATCTCAAGGTACTTCGCGATGTCAGCTGCTTTCTTGAAAAAAATCCTCAATACAACAGCGTTGGTGGCATTGATGGCCAGTGCCGGCGCCGCATTCGCCCATGCGCACCTGCAGCAAGCGACCCCGGCCGCAGATAGCAGCGCCAGTGACGTCAAGGAGTTGCGATTGCAGTTCAGTGAAGGGGTCGAGCAAGCGTTCACCAAAGTTGCGCTCACCCACGATGGCGCCCCGGTTGCGCTGAGCAGTGTCAAAACCGAGCCAGCCGATAAGAAAGTGCTGGTGGTAACGCCTGAGCAGCCGCTGGTAGCAGGGCAGTACGAGGTCAAGTGGAATGCGGTGTCTGTTGATACCCACAAAACTGAAGGTACTTATAGCTTTAAGGTGAGCAACTGATCTGATGTTCAGCGCCATGGTGGTCTGCCGTTTCGTGCATTTCAGTGCGGTCCTGCTGTTGTTTGGTGGCTGGGTGTTCAGGCCGTTGTTGCTGGGGCCGTTCTCGGGGGGGCGGCCACCTCTGCGCGCCGCTTGCCGTGGTTTGGCCTGGTTGGCGCTGGTCAGCGGCATCGCCTGGCTACTGCTGACCACGTTCTCGATGGCCGGTAGCTGGTCCGACACCCTTGACCCGGCAACCCTGAAACTGGTGCTGGGCAGTACTTTTTTTGGGAAGGTCTGGACCGCTCATCTGCTGCTCAACGTGCTGTTGCTTGTCGCGTTGTACACCACGTTCCGTTTTGGCCTGATCGCTGTCGTCAGCTTTTTGCTGTTGGCCACCCTGGCGCCTGTTGGGCATGGCGCGATGCTCGATGGCTGGCAGGGCCAGTTGCTGATCCTGAACCAGATGATCCACTTATTGTGCGTTGGCGCCTGGGTCGGCGGCCTGGCGGTGTTGTGGTGGGTGTTGACGCGTCCGGCTGGGGTTGAGGTCGATGCGGTGCTACGCCGCTTCAGTCATATCGGCTTTGTGCTGGTGGCCGGGATAATTGTGACAGGCCTGATCAATACCCGGGTGCTGACGGGAGCGCTCTGGCCTACGCCGCTGTTTCAGGGGTTTGCGCTGATTCTATTGATCAAGGTGTCATTGGTCGTCCTGATGCTGCTTTTGGCCTTGTTCAATCTGGTCATGAGCCGCGCAGGGCATTTCGCTGTTCTGCGCAGCAGTGTCGCCCTCGAGTGGTTGCTGGGCTTGTCGGCGATAGCGGCTGTTTCTTTGCTCGGAACCTTGCCGCCGTTGGTCGTCAGTTAGAGGCTGTTCCCCTTCGGGTCGCGTGTCAAATTTGGCCAGGCTGCGGTTCAGAGCCAGATTTGACACAGCGACGCGCCTTGTAATTAAACGGGATCAGCCGCTGAGATCGATCTGTCTCATTCTTCATCCTGAGCACTTTTGGCATCCGTTATATTTACCTCTCTCGTAACAAAAAAAGACAAAGAGAGGGCTCAACGTTGGATCTTTCAACTCCACTATGGCTGGCACACGACACTCAGTTAATCGTGTGCTGCTTGCTGGCCATTGTTGCCATCATCGTTCTAATCAGTGTTTGTAAGCTCACGCCCTTTCTGTCGATTCTGATCGGTACTTTTATCGCGGGAATCGGTGCAGGTTTGCCACCAGAAGTGGTCGCCAAGGCTTTCAGTAAAGGGGCAGGGAGCATTCTCGGAGAGGCGGGCATCATTATTGCGCTGGGCGCGATGCTCGGTGCCTTGATGGCGGAATCCGGGGCTGCGGATCAGATCGCTTCAACCTTGCTGCGCCATGCGCGGGGCCGTGCCTTGCCGTGGGTGATGGCACTGGTGGCAATGGTGATCGGGCTGCCGCTGTTTTTCGAAGTCGGTCTGGTGCTGATGGTACCGATCATTTTTGTGATCGCCCGGCAGTCCGGCCAACCGCTGCTCAAGGTCGCCATTCCGGCATTGGCCGGGATGACGGCGCTGCATGCTCTTATGCCTCCGCATCCGGGCCCGCTGATCGCGGTCAGCGCTTTGCACGCCGATTTGGGGCTGACCATGCTGTTGGGGCTGTGCCTGGCGATTCCGGCGGTGATCCTGGCCGGGCCGCTGTACGGCATTTGGCTGTCCAAACGCATGCATGTGGTCGAGCCGGCCGAGTTGGGCGAACTGTTTTCCGCCAAGGTTCCAACCCGTCGCAAGCCGAGTTTCGGCGTGTCCCTGCTGATTATTCTGTTGCCGGTGCTGCTGATGTTGGGCAGCACGCTGGCCAAGGTCGCAATGGCACCCGAGAGTAGCCTGGCCAAGACCTTGAAGTTTCTGGGGGAGCCTTTGATCGCGCTGGGGCTGGCGGTTTTGGCGGCGGTGATTTGCCTGGGTTGGTCCATTGGCATGGCCCGCGACCAAGTGGGCGGGGTGCTGCGCAAAAGCCTGGCGCCGATTGCCGTGCTGTTGCTGACTATTGGTGCGGGCGGCGGCTTGAAAGAGACTCTGCTACAAGCCGGGATCAGCGACACCATCAGTAAAGTGGCGACCGGCACACACTTGTCCTTCGTGATGCTGGCCTGGCTGATTGCCGTGGCGTTGCGTCAGGCAACAGGTTCGGCAACGGTTGCGACCACCACCACGGCGGGTATTTTGGCGCCGTTGATTATCGGGCTTGAGGGTGTTCAGGGCTCGCTGGTAGCGCTGGCGATCGGGGCAGGCTCGGTATTCTTTTGCCACGTCAACGACGCGGGCTTCTGGATGGTACGTGAATACTTTGGTTTACAACTCAAGCAGACCCTGATGGTGTGGTCGGTGCTGCAAACCATCGTCTCGCTAGTCGGATTGTTGGGCGCGCTGTTGCTGTGGAATTTGTTGGTCTGACGCCTGGAGGAGCGAGCTTGTCTCGCGATCTTTTGATCATTCAAAAGATCGCGAGCAAGAGGGTGGGTTAAATCAGCAGGAACACTGCCAGCAATCCACCAAAGATCGCCCATTTTTCCAGGTAGTAGCGCGTGCGATTGCGTTTCTTCATTTCCTTGCCGCGCAGACGAATCTTGTACAGTCGGGTAAATGCCCTGTTCAGCCCGCCTGTTTTATCGTTGGCGTCGTTCGGTGAACTGGCCGCAGCCATGATGGTCCGGCTGAACCACTGGTTGAAGGCTGCTGCCCAGCGATATTGCATCGGGCGTTCAATATCACAGAACAAAATGATGCGGTTTTTGTCGGTGGTGTTTTCGGCGTAATGGATAAAGGTTTCGTCGAACATCACCGCTTCGCCGTCATGCCACGCATAGTTCTGGCCATCCACGTTGATGTAGCAACCCGGATCATTAGGGGTGTCCAGGCCCAGGTGGTACCGCAACGAACCAGCGTAAGGGTCGCGATGGCGAACCAGTTTCGAGCCTGGCGGCAACTCGGCAAACATCGCTGCCTTGACCGTCCCGATACCGTTGAGAAGCTCAATGGTCCGCGGGCACAGTTCCACCGCTGACGGGTGGTTGTCGCCATACCATTTCAAGTAGAAACGCTTCCAGCCGCTCTTGAAGAACGAGTTGAACCCCACGTCGTTGGGTTGCTCGGAGCGTTTGATCTCACCGGCCTGCATCAGGTTTCGCGCTTCTTCGCGGATTTCCTGCCAGTGATCCTGGAGCACCTGTAGCTGAGGGAAGTCAGCCGGTTTCAAGTAAGGCTGGCTAGGCACCTTGGAAAACAGATACAGGAAGCAGTTGATCGGCGCCAGAAACGAGGAGTGGTCGCTTAATTGGCGCCCCAGCTTGTGGCGGACCTTGCCCCGCAGGTGCACGTACGCAATAGAAAAGACGTAAACAGCAATAATGATGAGTTTCAAAAGTATCGTCACACAGTAAGAGAAACTCCGCCCTGCATGCACGCAAGTGGCCCGACATCCTGTAGGAATTGCCGGGTATTGGTGTAGCTGGATGGGAGCCAAAGCGTAAGGTTAAAACGCAGCTTGAGCATTTTCCAGCTTTTGACGATAGATATGTGAGTGTCTTCCTACAGTCTTTGGTCGGGTTGCGAGTCAGATTTTGTTTGTTTTGCTCAAATTCGATGTTGTTTATGCGCTTAAGCGTGTATGCCCTGGATAAATCTTTCAACTTCGTCGGCTTTTGGAGCGGTTGCTGGCCCCCAGCGAGTGACCGCTAGAGCTGCAGCTGCATTGGCGCGTTTGGCGGCGTCTGGCGCGGTGTGGCCAGCACCCAGCGCGGCGAGCATGACCCCGGTATGCGCGTCTCCCGCGCCATTGCTGTCGAGGGCGCGCACAGGGAAACCGTCAATCAACTGCGCGCCGTGGCTGTCGCTGATCCAACAGCCTTGCGGGCCGTCGCGCACCACCACCAGACAAGCGTCGAGCAAGCGCGATCTCAGGTCGATTAGAGCGTCTGCTATGGCGGGGCAGGAGGTGAACGCTTGTGCTTCACTGCGGTTGCTGGTCCACAGATTCAGGTGGGGTAACAGGGCGTTGATCAGCGCGGGGTCAATCGTTTGCACCAACGGTCCCGGATCGAAAGTGACATGTACGCCTTGCGACAGCCCCTTGAGCCAATTGAGCAAGGACTCGGCCTTGCCCGGATGCAGCAAGCTGTAGCCGCTGACATACACGTAATCATCAGGTTCGACGCGGACCGCTGCGAGGTCTTCGCTCGACAGGATTCCTTCGGCGCCAATGCAGGAAATAAATGTGCGCTCGGCATTGGCCTCTGTCAGGGCGACGCAGAGCCCGGTATCTTTTTGGAGGTCAATCGGCTGGATGATCTCAATGCCTTCGTCCTGCATGGCCGAACGGGCAATGTCACCGAACTGGCCTTGACCGTGTCGGCCCAGGTAGAGGGTTTTCAGGCCGTTGCGCTGCGCCGCGGCCATCACATTGAAACCGCCGCCGGCATGGAAACTGGCGCTGTTGGCCAGCGCATCGCCACCCGAGCGGGGCAGGGTATCGAGTGCCATGACCAGGTCAATAATGACTTGGCCGGTGTGAAGCAATCTAGGCATTGGCAGATCCCGTAATGGCTGGGCGGCGGTCTTTTGCGCCGCCCAACAGTGCATACAAGCCGCCCGCGACTACAAATGTCACGACCCAGCCAAGCCCGTTATGGCCCAGCCATGAGTCAGCCAGCGGCCCGATGAACCAAGTGGTATCAGAGCTGCCGACCTGTGTGAAGCAGAACCCCAGAACCAGTGCCAACGCCCAGGAGCCTAGCGCTCGCCACTCGATGCCGCCGTTGTACCAATAGCTGCTGTTGCGGCTCAGGTCCATCAGGTCGGCGGGGCTGTAATACTGGCGATGGATCAGGTCGACGACAAAGATCGCGACCCACGCGGTTATCGGAATCGCCGTCAGCGAAATAAAGGTAATGAAGGGGGCGTAAAAACTGTCGGCATACAGCATGAAGTAAGTCGAACCCGCGAAAATGGCGACAATATCGACGACAACAGCCTGTACGCGCTTGATTTTGATTCCCAGCGTCAATGTGGTGAGACCGGCCGAGTACACGGACAAGTGGTTGGACAGCAGCAAGCCGCCAAATGCGCTGAGCAGGTAGGGTACCGCCATCCAGGCGGGCAGCATGTTGCGGATGGCTGCGATAGGGTCAGTGGCTGAGGCGAGGTCGTGGTTGCCGACAGACAATAAGCCGCCCAGGGTAATCAGCAATACCAGCGGGATGCCTGCGCCACACGCCGCAGACGCGACCAGTTGCCGGGCGCTCACGCTGCGATGCTGATAGCGCGACATGTCGGCACCGGCATTGGCCCAGCCGATCCCTGTGCCCGCCGCCATGATTCCGATCCCGATAATCATGGCGCTGATTGGTGCCGATGGGGCACTGAATACAGCTTGCCAATCGATGGTTGCACAGAGAAATCCCGCAACCACCAGGTTGAGCGCGCCAAACACGTAAGTTGCCCACTGTTGAATGACCAGCAGCGTGGCATGGCCCAATCCCGATACCGATAGGGTCAACAGGGTAAAGATGGCGATAAAGAGCAGGGTCAGTAGCGGTGCGTGCGTGGCCTGGGTAGGCGTGTCGAACACAATGGCGGACAACGCCAGCAGTACATAGGCGGCGGTGGTGGTATTGACGGTTTCCCAGCCCACGCGTGAAATCAAAGAAACCAGCGTAGGTCCGATGTTCCCACGTACACCGAAAATTGCCCGTGACAACGTAAGGCTGGGTGCGCGGCCACGGCGTCCGGCGATGGATATCACGCCGACCACGGCGAATGAGCCAGCTGCACCGAGCAGCGCAACAATCATGACCTGCCAAATGGCCAACTGGTGAAAGGCCACCAATGTTGCGCCCAATGGCAACCCGAGGATGCTGATGTTAGCCGCAAACCAGACCCAGAACAGTTGTAAAGGGTTGCCATTGCATTCGTTTTCGGGAACCGGTTCGATGCCACGGGTTTCCAGTTGCCCGGCACTGTGCCCGGCGTTGGGATTGCTCATGGGGTTCTGCTCCTGGTGTTGTTATTACCGTGCGGACACAGTCGCTCGCAGCTCCTTTGAGCACTGTTGATGTGGCGCTCCTTCGCGGTTTGTTCAGGCGTTGCGTAGTCTTAATAACTGACCGACCAACGTTTCCAACTTCAGGTTGTTCACTGCTTTGACTTGCTGGATCAGGGGCTGGGGCCAGTGTTCCAGCCCTGCGCAAGCGCCGAGCATCGCGCCGAGAATGCCGGCGATGGTGTCGGTGTCGCCGCCAATGCTGGCGGCGATGCACAGGGCGTCAAAAGGGTTGAGGTTGCTGCTGGCAACCCGTTGCGCAAGGGCAAAGGCTGCCACTACCGATTCTTGTGATGCGACGGAGGTGCCGATCACGTCGTAAAGCAGATCACCAACGTTGTCAGGGTTGCATTCCAGGCTGGCACGCCGGGCCCATCTGATGCGTGGGCCGATGCGCCCACCGGCAACCCAATGGCCGTGGTGTTCGGCAATGAAGGCCATTTCAGTGCCTGCATTGAGGGCATGTTCAAGTTGTTTACCGTTGATACCACTGGAAATCACCGCCGCCACGGCGGCTGCGCTGGCGATGCCCAGGCTGGTGTTATGAGTGACCTGGCAAGCCTGGATAACTGCAGTGATAAATCGGTCGGGATGGCTGATATCGGCGGCTATGCCGACGGGTGTAATGCGCATTGCTGCGCCGTTGGTAGTGCCGTAGCGCCCTGACTCTTCTGGGCTTCTGCCTGCAAGAATCATCTCGATGGCGCGTTTGGTGGAAGGCCCCAGCAAGTCTTGGGAGCCTTTGGCCTGCATCGCGGCTTCCCAGGCGATCAGACGTTGTGCAAGGGTATTTGGATCAATGTCGCCATTGCTGTCCACCAACAGTTGAGCGACCAGGATCGCCTGTTCGGTGTCGTCAGTGATCGAACCCCTGGGCATGCCGGGAGCGATGGGCTGGTCGGCAGGTGCGTCTACCAGCCCGGTAATCTGCCCGAACCGTGCCATGATTTGGGCGCGGCTAAAGGATTGGGT
Source organism: Pseudomonas sp. 7P_10.2_Bac1 (assembly GCF_025465935.1). Classification (GTDB taxonomy): domain Bacteria; phylum Pseudomonadota; class Gammaproteobacteria; order Pseudomonadales; family Pseudomonadaceae; genus Aquipseudomonas. The sequence continues at coordinate 37,981 of NZ_JANLNV010000002.1, forward strand.
CGGCATGCCCAAGGCGTCACCCAAAGCCAGGCCATAAAAGGCGCCCAGCGCACGATCACTTGATTTCATGTGCGGCTCCAAAGGAGTGGTGCATGCGAAAGTGAGTGGGATCTAGCCAACTTTCGACGTGTTCCATCAATCGCCCATGGCGGTCATAAGTGGTGCGTAATGTCTTGAGAAACACTGTGCCTGCGGGCCGTCCCAGCAAGTAGGCGTCTTCTTCATTGAGCGGCTCGGCGCCTATCCACTGGTCGCCATGATCCCCAATGAAGCCATAGGCGGCGAGGGTGATAGTGAGTGAGTCATCGATCATGCCGACCCCTGGCAGGCCTTCAAGACCGCCAGTGGCCGGGATGAGTGAGCGCTCCAAAGATATCGCTGTCCCGTCATCGCGACGTCTGCGTCGCTCCAGCATGATGAATTGGCTCATACCAAACTGCAGGTTCAGCTCGGGGCGATCGACAGCCTCAAGTTTGAGCTGTTCGGTATGGATGCGCGCACCAGTACTTGCCAGAGCATGAGCCCAGCCGTTTTTTTGATCAAGTGGTATGCCATCAAAGGTCACGACCGAGCCTCCAGCAGTGCGTCGAGCAATGTATTTGCGTCGCTCCAGCTCCATCAGTGCCTTATGCAATGTGCTGCGACTGACGCCCAGCTCCTGGGCAAGCTTTTGTTCGCCGGGCAAGACATAACCGTCTTCCATGAGCCCGCTTTCAATCTGGCGGACGAGCTCATTGACTACCTGTTGCTTTTTGTTAAATCGAGCTTGTTTTATCATGCAGAGAGTAATAGCTCAGGCCTGACAGTTCGGCAATAAATGAGTTCCATGAAATTTTCATTGGAACTAGAGGTTTTTGACTCACGGTTATTTTTAATCCTGAGCCGCGCAATGGTTTCGTTATCACCTCTGCCCATAAATGCCCCGTGATCCGCTTAGCTTAAGTGCAGACCCAGTATCGACAGTAGATCCTGAGGGAAAACTAGGGCCGATGTTTGCTGCAATGCTTCTCGTGACCACCAGCGGTGCTGGGTCATGAGCAGGCGTTCTTGAGCGGTCCAGCCCCCATCGGATACGTGTTCGGTGGGGGAGTGAACGATAAAGAAGCGCTCATCGGCCATCACCCATTCACCGTCCGGCAGTTGCATCTCGAACACTCGCTGTGCGTGTTCGGCGCCCACATTGCGGGCTGTTATTCCAACTTCCTCATACAGTTCGCGAATGGCGGCCTGCTCAAAAGTCTCTCCCGGTTCTACTCCGCCGCCGGGTGTGGCCCAGTATTCCTGCCCTTGCAAGGCTCCGGTCTTATGGGTGAAGCGGAAAAGGAGTACACGGTTTTCGGGGCTTATGACAAGCAATCGGGAAGAAGGACGTTGGCGCATCAGTGAGCTCACGGTGGCTTTTATAAGAAGGGATGAAGGCATTCAAGCGTCTGTTGTCAGTATGCGCGCGTGAGCCTGAAGTGTGTTTTGCATTTTTTTGATATTTACAATGGCGCTTGAAGGCATGAAAGATGGGGAGCTTGTCATCCATCATTCTATTTAAGAGGGCATACCGTGATTCGTAGTGCTCAACCCAGTGATGCCGCCGGCATCGCCAGGGTCCATGTACGCAGTTGGCAGCAAGCGTATGCGGGGCTGATGCCCGCAGAGTACCTTGATGCTTTGGAGAAGACGCTGACGCAGCGTGAAGCCGGATGGCGTAAGGCTATAGAAGATGCTCAGGAGCAGGCTTTTGTGGCTTTGGTCGAGGGGGAAATTGTTGGTTGGGTGGCGGTTGGAGGCAGCCGTGATGCAGATGTCGAGCCGCAGGAAACCGGTGAGGTACGTGCCATTTATGTCCTTGCCGAGTATTGGCGCTCAGGCATTGGTCGGGCGCTATGGGTGGCAGCAATCAACGCGCTGATTGAACAGGGCTTCAAGCGCGTGACTCTGTGGGTGCTTGCTGATAACCAACGTGCGATTAGCTTTTACAGTCGCGCTGGCCTGGCTCCTGAAATCGCCTCCCGACGTAGTCTGAGTCGTGGTGGTCGTGAGTTGGAGGAGGTTCGTTATCAGGGGGCGCTGTGAGGCGATGTATCAAGCAGCGGGCGATACTTGGTTCTGTCGTCCATGCATGGCATGGCAAGCAGATCTCCACACCGAATGCGCTCTGCCGCGTAGATACATAAGGGTAAAGCAGACTGGTTTGAATGCATGCCCCTCATAAAGAGAAGGGCATGTATTGCCTAGCCGCAGGCCTTGAGGTTGACCGGACCGACAAATTCGTTGCCACGGCCCATCACGCAGGCCACCGCCTGGTTGCGTTGGCGTTCCCAGGCTTGGACTGGATAGGTCTTGTTCCAAGCTTCGTACAACTGACGATCCTGTTTGGACAGGCGCAAGTTGTAGTGTTTGCTCATATAGAAGTAGGTGCGCGCTATCATCCCGCGTATGGATGGGCGGGGCATGACTTTTTTGGCTTTGAAATCGACTTGCGTCAGGCAAGAGCCATATTGGCCCGGCTGTGCGGGCAGCCAACCAAAGCTGAAGTTGTTGCGATCACCGTTCACCTCACCAATGCTGGGCACCAGGTTGTGCAGGTCGGCCTCTGCCACCTTGTAGACCTGATCATTGCGGGTGCAGTTTTTCCGTCCTCCGTTCTGCCAGCATTGGCGTTGATGGCCAATTTGCCAGGCGGGAACAATATGCTCCCATTCAATCCGCGCTGCACGGGTGGCATTTTTGCGTGGAACGTAACCACATCCTTTGAGATCGACGCGGTTGCCGGTGTATTTGCAGCCGCAATAAAACTCTGTGGATTGCGGAGCGTAGAGTTTCCAGGCGACCTTTTTAGCTTCGTTGAAGGTTTGTGGGGCTGCGGCATGTGCGTTTAAAACAGTAAAGAGGCTGGCAAAAGCCAGTAAACGAACCCTCATTGACTCAGTCTTCCTCAGGTACGGTCCAGAAAACATTGACTCCGCCACAATCACGATGGGCGATGGTGACGTTATCGTTTTCGGAGATTTCTTCCAGCAAGCGTTCCCAGAACTCGGGGTTGTCACCTTCTTGCCGTTCAAGCACCGCCATCCTGTCTTTTTGGGCTTTAGGCGAGCTGATGATTTTTTGTATGCGCATCCCGAAAACTTCGTACGGACTTGGAAGGGTAGGCTCTTTCGCCCCTTTTTTAGCCATGATGCAATCCTTGGTTAGCTGTATGCGCATACAGTATTTAACTGCGAGAGATTTGGCAACTATTTGAGTTTCTCGCGCTGCCGGGATCGGACTGCTTTTTTTCGGTTTAGTGCGAAAACAAGAGGAGAATCAAGTAAATAGACCACTCATTCGGGTGAATGAGTGGTACAGGGTCTAACGCCGGGCGGCGTTTGACGCGAGGGGTTTAGTATTCCCAGAACATCCGTTGCAGCTCTTTGCTGTCTTGGGTTTTGGTCAGGCCGACCATGGCCAGGATGCGGGCTTTTTGTGGGTTCAGGTCGTGAGCGACAACCCAGTCGTATTTATCGTCAGGCTGTTCTGCGTTGCGCAATACAAAGCCGCCATTGTTTACGTGCGAAGACCGAATGATTTGCACGCCATCTTTACGTAGCTCTTGCAGGGTTGGGACAACACGCGAGGATACCGAGCCGTTGCCTGTGCCGACGTGGATGATGGCTTTAGCGCCGTTTTGTGCCAGTGCCTTGTAGGCCGTATCGTCTACGTTGCCGTAGGAATAGGCGATGCCGACATTGGGCAGGGACTTGATGTTTTTGATGTCGAACTCGGAGTCCATGGTATGACGCTTGGCTGGCAGGCGGAACCAGTAGGATTTGCCTTCAACCACCATGCCCAGAGGCCCCCAAGGGCTTTTGAACGCTTCGGTCTTGATGTTCATCATTTTGCTGACGTCACGACCGGACTGGATTTCGTCGTTCATTGTGACCAGTACACCTTTGCCTCGGGCTTCTTTGCTGCCCGCAACGGCTACGGCGTTGTACAGGTTGAGCATGCCGTCAGCGGACATGGCAGTGCCCGGACGCATGGAGCCGACCACGATGATCGGTTTGTCGGTTTTTTCGACCAGGTTGAGGAAATAAGCCGTTTCTTCCAGGGTGTCGGTGCCGTGTGTAATGACGATCCCGTCGACATCTTTGCTGTCTGCCAGTTCGGCGACGCGGCGTCCCAATTGCAGAAGGTTGTCGTTGGTAATGCTTTCGGAAGCGATCTGCATGACTTGTTCGCCACGCACGTTTGCCAACTGGCTCAGTTCCGGAACCCCGGCGATCAGTTGATCGATACCCACTTTGGCGGCGGTGTAGGTTGCGCTATTTGCGGCGCTTGCGCCCGCACCTGCGATAGTGCCACCGGTGGCCAGGATGACCACGTTAGGCTTGCTGACGGCCTCTTGCGCGTGGGCAGTAGGCAGGGCCAGAAGAAGGGCCAAGGCGCCCGGAATAATGGTTTTCAGGACTGCTGTTTTCATTGTTGTCTCTCTTATTAGTAAGCGCCTGGGTTGGCGCAGCGCATGCCGGCAGGAGGTATGCACTGAAGAGATGGCAGCACAGTCCATGCCAGCATCAATTCCAATGTGTATTTTTTTAACTCATTGTTTTATTAAGAAATTATTTCAGCTTTCTAAGGCGTTTCTCGAGGGCGGACGGATTCCCGAACATTTGAGAGGTTGTCTGTTCGGGGAATCGACTGTGTATTGGCTTTTTGGCAATTCGGGGCTTGCAGGTGCAAGCATGCTCAGGAGAGGCTTTTGAGGGGGGGGCGCTAGGCACGGCGAGCAAGTAGGTCCGGGAATGGTCCGGTGCTTGAGCGTTGCTTGCAAAGCAAAAGAGAGAAGGGGGCGGCGGGTTTACTTTGGAATGTCAGCGAGTTTGTATTTTTCGAAAACTTGGCTGACGAATGCTCGGGCAGCTTCTGTCCCCAGTTCTTTCACTAAAAGATCAATGCCGATGATGGCCAACTCTTCCGGGCTGCCAGGGCTGTAGGAGCATTGCCCTTGCGGCCATTTGGCTTTGATATCTGCATCGATGCTGACTGTTGACATGGAGTTCTCGTGTGAGGTGTTTCAAAAAAGCGATTTTAGCAAAATGTCATCAGCAGACGATCATGGGGATGAAAAAATCATTCCGTTGCGCTGCTTGTGTGACTGATTTACAGGTTAGCCGCCACTTCATGACGATATTGATGTCGGTTGATGACTCGTACATATTTAGTCACGATTAGGTATGCGAAGACGTTAATCAGTCGGGCAGAATCTGGAACCCTGGGGGGCTGATTCGAAATCGCTATCAGGCCGCATGCAACCTATGTCCGGAAAAGCTGTCGCAAGGTTTCGGACTATTCATCTTAAGGAGGCTTCATGTCCTGGAAGCTAGCGTCATTGGGTTCATTGTTGGCAGTCGTAGTGCTGTCTGGGTGCAGCAGCACGCAAGAAGCTGCGAAGGAGCCCGTCGTTGACGCTGGGCATACCCGTTGCGATGCCAAGGGGGCCGATTTTGCAATTGGCCAGAAAGCCTCTTCCAGCCTGCTGGAGCAAGCCCGTGTCAAGGCCGGCGCGCAGACTGCCCGTATCTTGGGGCCTCACGACATGATCACTCTTGAGTATCGTTCTGACCGGTTGAACCTCAATGCCGACGACAGTGGTGTCATTACCCGCGTTAACTGCGGTTAACCACACATAGCGGTGTGTCAGGCATAAAAAACCCCGTCACATGGACGGGGTTTTTTTGTTCGCGGAAGAATTACTCCGGACGAACTTGTGCAGCTTGCATACCCTTTTGGCCTTTCTCAGCCACGAAGGAAACGGTTTGGCCTTCTTTCAGGCTTTTGAAACCGTCGCTTTCGATAGCTTTGAAGTGTACGAACAGGTCGTCACCGCCACCTTGAGGAGTGATGAAGCCGAAGCCTTTTTCATCGTTGAACCATTTTACGGTGCCGGTTTGGCGATTAGACATGGTGTATCTCCAAGAAACTTATATTTTCAGTAGTACTGTGCTGCTCAGGCCAACTGGGCACACTTGGCTATCATAGTCGAAATGTGCGGTTTGGGACCCCCCCTGAACCGTAGTTTGCAGCATTGTTAGCTTTTGTCTGGCGTTAAAAAAGTCTTCGAGCCCCATTTTATGGGGCTTTCAGGGCGAAAACAGCCTTAAAAAAAAGCAGCTAATGGGACGTATTTTTTAGCTACAGGGCTACATTCAAGGTGTTTTTGCCTTGTTTAATGCCGTTTGGCGGCCTAATTACTGGGGTTTGGGGCTTGCTTTGCACTGCGCGATGGCATTCAGCGCATCTTGTTGCAGTTGAGGATTCTTAGCCCCTTGCGGGCTCATCAATTCTTTGATTTGAGCCGTGGTGAAGTTCTTTTCGATTTTGTCCGCGCCACAAGCACAGTGCGCCTTGGCGTCTTTTTCAGGGATGGATTGAGCGGCCGCGGGCACACACTGGGCCATGTACTGGGCTTTCAAGTCTTTAGGCCACGCTGCCTGAGCGCTCAGTGGCAGCAGCAGGGCCAGGGGTGCAGCGAAAGCCAATAGATGAGTCATGCGCATGTGATGCTCCTTGTGATCGATGAATCTGGAATGATGTCACTCACCATCTGAGGCAATAATTAAGCTCAAGTTCATCATTTAGCAAAATCCGCTGGCTGCCCCCGTGAAAAGAAAGAGGAAGGGGCGGTGCCCTTGCATCTGTGTTAGCATGCCGCCCTTGGCTGATTTGTGCCATGGCAAGCTCTCGGGCTGCCGGGCAATGCCATAAACTTTTGATTTGAATTCCAGTCACTCTGGTTCGGTTTACGGTTGGCCGCAAGGCTCCTGCCACTGTGAGGCAGGTTCACCACCGAATCGCGTACTGGCTCATCCCAACCCACGTGACCTTTGGTAGGGGTCACCACTAGGAGAGGAGGCGCCATGCCAACTATTACTCTTCCCGACGGCAGTCAACGTTCATTCGATCATCCAGTCTCTGTGGCCGAGGTCGCTGCTTCAATTGGCGCGGGCTTGGCCAAGGCCACCGTGGCCGGCAAGGTCAACGGCAAGCTGGTTGATGCCTGTGATCTGATCGAACATGACTCCACCTTGCAAATCATTACGCCCAAGGATGAAGAGGGGCTGGAGATCATTCGTCACTCTTGTGCCCACTTGGTCGGTCATGCTGTCAAGCAGTTGTACCCGACAGCCAAAATGGTCATCGGCCCTGTCATTGACGAAGGCTTTTACTACGATATCGCTTATGAGCGTCCGTTTACTCCGGATGACATGGCGGCTATCGAGCAGCGCATGCAGCAGTTGATCGAAAAAGACTACGACGTCATCAAGAAGGTGACTCCGCGCGCTGAAGTAATCGAGTTGTTTGCCGAGCGCGGTGAAGACTACAAGCTGCGCCTGATCGACGACATGCCGAACGAGCAGGCCATGGGCTTGTACTTCCATGAAGAATACGTCGATATGTGCCGTGGGCCTCACGTGCCAAATACCCGTTTTCTGAAGTCATTCAAGCTGACCAAGCTGTCGGGCGCCTACTGGCGTGGCGATGCCAAGAACGAGCAGTTGCAGCGTATCTATGGCACGGCCTGGGCCGACAAGAAGCAATTGGCTGCTTACGTTCTGCGGATTGAAGAGGCAGAAAAGCGCGACCATCGCAAGATCGGCAAGCGTCTTGGCCTGTTCCATACCCAGGAAGAAGCGCCGGGCATGGTGTTCTGGCACCCGAATGGCTGGACGCTGTATCAGGTACTTGAGCAGTACATGCGCAAGGTGCAGCGTGAGAATGGCTATCAGGAGATCAAGACGCCTCAGGTAGTGGATCGCAGCCTGTGGGAGAAGTCCGGTCACTGGGCTAACTACGCTGAAAACATGTTCACCACCGAGTCGGAGAGCCGCGACTACGCGATCAAGCCGATGAACTGCCCTTGCCACGTGCAAGTGTTCAACCAGGGGCTGAAAAGCTACCGTGAGTTGCCGTTGCGTCTGGCTGAGTTCGGTGCTTGCCATCGTAATGAGCCGTCGGGTGCCTTGCACGGCATCATGCGTGTGCGTGCGTTTACTCAGGATGATGCGCATATTTTCTGCACCGAAGAGCAGATGCAGGCAGAGTCAGCTGCTTTCATCAAGCTGACTCTGGACGTGTACGCAGACTTCGGTTTCAAGGATATCGAGCTCAAGTTGTCGACTCGCCCTGAGAAGCGCGTAGGTTCCGACGAGCTATGGGATCGTGCTGAAGGGGCGTTGGCTGCAGCGCTCGATAACGCTGGCCTGTCTTATGACCTGCAGCCGGGTGAGGGGGCGTTCTACGGTCCGAAAATCGAGTTCTCGCTAAAAGATTGTCTCGGTCGTGTGTGGCAGTGTGGTACCTTACAGCTCGATTTCAACCTACCGATCCGTCTGGGCGCTGAATATGTGTCCGAAGACAACAGCCGCAAGCACCCTGTTATGTTGCACCGCGCGATCCTCGGATCGTTTGAGCGTTTTGTCGGTATTTTGATCGAGCATTACGAAGGTGCGTTCCCTGCGTGGCTGGCGCCAACTCAGGCAGTGGTCATGAATATCACTGATAAACAGGCAGATTTTGCCGCCGAAGTTGAAAAAACTCTCAATCAGAGCGGATTTCGTGCCAAGTCTGACTTGAGAAATGAAAAGATCGGCTTTAAAATCCGCGAGCATACTTTGCTCAAGGTTCCCTATCTTTTGGTTATTGGAGATCGGGAAGTCGAGATGCAGACTGTCGCTGTGCGTACTCGTGAAGGTGCTGACCTGGGCTCGATGCCCGTCGCCCAGTTCGCTGAGTTCCTCGCGCAAGCGGTTTCCCGGCGTGGTCGCCCAGATTCGGAGTAATTATTATTAAGCGTGAAATGAGACAAGATAAACGAGCTGCACCGAAAGCCCCGATCAACGAGAATATCTCGGCACGCGAGGTTCGGTTAATTGGCGCTGACGGCGAGCAGATTGGCATCGTCTCGATTGATGAAGCGCTTCGTATCGCTGAAGAGTCCAAGCTGGACCTGGTAGAAATCTCAGCGGACGCAGTCCCGCCTGTTTGCCGGGTGATGGACTACGGCAAATCGATCTTCGAGAAGAAGAAGCAGATTGCTGCGGCGAAGAAGAACCAGAAGCAGATTCAAGTAAAAGAAATCAAGTTTCGTCCAGGGACGGAGGAAGGGGATTACCAGGTAAAACTGCGCAACCTGGTACGTTTCCTGAGTGATGGGGACAGGGCCAAGGTTTCATTGCGATTCCGCGGCCGTGAGATGGCCCACCAGGAGCTGGGTATGGAACTGTTGAAGCGGGTTGAAGCTGACCTTGCCGAATACGGGACCGTCGAACAGCATCCTAAGATGGAAGGACGCCAACTTATCATGGTCATCGCCCCGAAAAAGAAGAAGTAACCACCAGGGCACGGCAGGCCTTGCGGTTATGTTTATCAACTGAATGCGGAGTATCCGAACATGCCAAAGATGAAGACTAAAAGTGGTGCTGCTAAGCGGTTTCTGAAAACTGCAAACGGTATCAAGCACAAGCACGCTTTCAAGAGCCACATCCTGACCAAAATGTCGACCAAGCGTAAGCGTCAACTGCGCGGTAGCAGCTTGCTGCATCCGTCTGACGTGGCAAAAGTCGAGCGCATGCTGCGCCTTCGTTAATTTTTGGATCAAGACTAGAGGAAGTAACTCATGGCTCGTGTAAAGCGTGGCGTCATTGCCCGTAAACGTCACAAAAAAATTCTGAAACTTGCTAAAGGCTACTACGGTGCACGTTCGCGCGTATTCCGTGTTGCCAAGCAAGCGGTAATCAAGGCAGGCCAATACGCCTACCGTGACCGTCGTCAGAAAAAACGTCAGTTCCGCGCTCTGTGGATCGCTCGTATCAACGCTGGTGCTCGTATCAACGGTCTGTCTTACAGCCGTTTGATCGCTGGCCTGAAAAAAGCTTCCATCGAGATCGACCGTAAGGTTCTGTCTGATCTGGCAGTGAACGAAAAAGCGGCGTTTGCTGCGATTGTCGAGAAAGCTAAAGCCTCCTTGGCTTAAGTACCCCCGACAGTTCTTGCGCTCACTTTTGTGGGCTCAAGCGCTAAACGTCTTAAATAGGGGAAGAGCCTTCAAGCTCTTCCCCTATTTTGTATCTGGAGTCTGTACATGGAAAACCTGGATGCGCTGGTCTCTCAAGCACTAGAGGCTGTGCAAAGCGCTGAAGATATCAATGCCCTGGAGCAAATCCGGGTTCAATACCTTGGCAAAAAGGGTGAATTGACTCAGGTGATGAAGACCCTGGGGAATTTGCCAGCAGAAGAGCGTCCACAAGTGGGTGCCTTGATCAACGTTGCCAAGGAACGTGTTACAGAGGTTCTCAATACGCGCAAGGCGCTGTTTGAAGAGGCTGAACTGGCTGCCAAACTGTCCGCCGAGTCTATTGATGTGACCCTGCCTGGCCGCGGCCAGACCTCCGGCGGTCTGCATCCGGTGACCCGGACTCTGGAACGTATCGAACAGTTCTTCACCCATATTGGATACGGCATTGCCGAGGGTCCTGAGGTCGAAGACGACTATCACAACTTCGAGGCGCTCAACATCCCAGGCCATCACCCGGCCCGGTCGATGCATGACACCTTCTATTTCAATGCCAACATGTTGTTGCGCACCCATACCTCCCCGGTACAGGTCCGCACCATGGAGGCTCAACAGCCGCCGATCCGCATCGTCTGCCCAGGCCGTGTGTACCGTAGCGACTCAGATATTACTCATTCGCCGATGTTCCACCAGGTTGAAGGCCTGCTGGTTGATCGCGATATCAACTTCGCGGACCTGAAAGGGACCATCGAAGAGTTCCTGCGGGTGTTCTTCGAGAAAGAATTGGCCGTGCGCTTCCGTCCGTCGTACTTCCCGTTCACTGAGCCTTCGGCTGAGGTGGATATGGAATGTGTGATGTGCAGCGGCAAGGGCTGCCGTGTCTGCAAGCAGACCGGGTGGCTTGAAGTCATGGGCTGCGGCATGGTGCATCCAAATGTGTTGCGCATGTCTGGAATCGACCCGGAAGAGTTCTCGGGCTTTGCTTTCGGCATGGGTGTTGAGCGTCTGGCCATGCTGCGTTACGGCGTGAACGACTTGCGTCTGTTCTTCGATAACGACTTGCGGTTCCTCGCGCAATTTCGCTAGTCGTAACGAATTCTTAGGAGAGCAGGATGAAATTCAGTGAACAGTGGCTGCGTGGTTGGGTTAACCCGCAGGTAGGTCGCGACGAGCTGGTTGCTCGTTTGTCGATGGCCGGTCTTGAGGTCGATAGCGTTACGCCGGCCGCCGGTGTATTCAGCGGTGTAGTCGTGGGAGAGGTGCTCAGCACCGAGCAGCACCCGGACGCCGATAAGTTGCGCGTGTGCCAGGTCAGTAATGGCGCCGAGACCTTTCAGGTAGTTTGCGGTGCGCCAAACGTGCGTCCCGGCCTGAAGATTCCGTTCGCCATGATTGGTGCCGAACTGCCAGGTGATTTCAAAATCAAGAAAGCCAAACTGCGTGGCATTGAATCCAATGGCATGCTGTGCTCGCAAGTCGAGCTGCAAGTTGGTGAAGGCAATGACGGTTTGATGGAGCTGCCGGCCGATGCGCCGGTGGGCGAGGATTTCCGTGTTTATCTGGGGCTGGAAGACGCCATTATTGAAGTCGACCTGACCCCTAACCGCGGTGACTGCTTGTCGCTGGCGGGTTTGGCTCGGGAAGTGGGTGCGCTGTACGCAGCCGAAGTGAAACGTCCTGTAGTGGCTGCTGTTACAGCTGTACACGATGAAACCCGCCCTGTTGAAGTCTTGGCACCTGCTGCGTGCCCGCGTTACTTGGGACGTGTCATCCGTAATGTCGATCTGTCCCGTCCTACGCCGCTGTGGATGGTTGAGCGTCTGCGTCGAGCAGACGTACGTAGCATTGACGCGGCTGTCGACATCACCAACTACGTGATGCTGGAACTGGGTCAACCGTTGCACGCATTCGATCTCGCCGAGATCAATGGTGGCATTCGTGTGCGCATGGCTGAAGAAGGCGAGAAGCTGGTGCTGCTGGATGGTCAGGAAGTGGCCCTGCGTAGCGATACGCTGGTGATCGCTGATCACTCCCGTGCCTTGGCAATCGCTGGCGTGATGGGCGGTGAGCACAGCGGCGTGTCGGCAACAACCCGCGATGTGTTCCTTGAAAGTGCATTCTTCGATCAAATTGCTGTTGCAGGCAAAGCGCGTTCTTACGGTTTGCATACTGACGCTTCGCATCGCTACGAGCGTGGCGTAGATTGGAAACTGGCACGCGAAGCGATGGAGCGGGCCACAGGTTTGCTGCTGGAAATCACCGGCGGTGAAGCGGGTCCAATCGTTGAAGCCGTCAACGAGCAATACCTGCCATCCATTGCGCCGATCACCCTTCGTGCTGCGCGTATTACCCAAATGCTGGGTTTGGAAATGGACCCGGTCGAAGTTGAGCGTCTGCTCAGCGCGTTGGGTTTGACCATCTCCGCCGACGGGCAAGGGCAGTGGCGTGTGGAAGTCCCAAGTCATCGTTTCGATATCAGCCTTGAAGTTGATTTGATCGAAGAGCTGGCCCGTCTTTATGGTTACAACCGTCTTCCGGTTCGTTACCCGCAAGCTCGCCTTGCGCCACAGGCGAAAGCTGAAGCGCGTAGCGAACTGCCGGAATTGCGTCGTCTATTGGTCGCGCGCGGCTATCAGGAAGCAATTACTTACAGTTTTATCGATCCGAAGCAGTTCGAATTGTTCAGCCCGGGTGTTGAGCCTCTGTTACTGGCCAATCCGATCTCCAACGACATGGCGGCCATGCGCGCTTCACTGTGGCCGGGCCTGGTTAAGTCCTTGCAGCACAACCTCAACCGTCAGCAAGACCGCGTTCGTCTTTTCGAAAGTGGCCTGCGGTTTGTAGGGCAGCTGGAAGGCTTGAAACAGGAGCCGATGTTGGCTGGTGTTGTATGCGGCACGCGTCTGCCAGAAGGTTGGGCGCAAGGTCGTGATGTTGTCGATTTCTTTGACGTCAAGGCTGACGTTGAGGCTGTACTTGGTTTTGCTGGCGCGCTTGCTGACTTCACCTTCGTGGTGGGTAGCCATCCAGCTCTGCACCCTGGTCAAACCGCTCGTATTGAGCGTGATGGCCAAGAAGTGGGCTATATAGGTGCCATTCACCCTGAGCTGGCGAAAACCTTGGGCCTGGATCGTCCAGTGTTCCTGTTTGAGCTGGTATTGGCGGAAGTGGCTTCGGGCAAAATGCCTAAATTCCACGAGCTGTCGCGCTTCCCGGAAGTCCGTCGTGACCTGGCGCTGTTGGCTGATCGTGACGTTGCAGCCAGCGACGTGCTGAATGTAATCCGTGAAAATGCAGGCGAATGGCTCACAGACCTCAGGCTATTTGACGTTTACCAGGGTAAAGGCATTGATCCGCATAGAAAAAGCCTTGCAGTTGGCTTGACCTGGCAGCATCCATCGCGCACTCTTAATGACGATGAGGTGAACACCACGACACAAAATATCCTCACCTCGCTCGAAAACAGGTTGAACGCCACGTTAAGGAAGTGACGTATGGGGGCTCTGACGAAAGCTGAAATGGCGGAACGTCTTTATGAAGAGCTGGGCCTGAATAAACGCGAAGCCAAAGAATTGGTTGAGCTGTTTTTCGAAGAAATCAGGCACGCTCTTGAAGACAATGAACAGGTCAAATTGTCAGGTTTTGGCAATTTTGATTTGCGTGACAAGCGACAGCGGCCTGGCCGCAATCCGAAAACGGGAGAGGAAATCCCGATCACGGCTCGCCGTGTGGTCACCTTTCGTCCAGGGCAGAAGTTGAAAGCCCGAGTAGAGGCCTATGCTGGAACCAAGTCATAACGACGAGCTCCCGCCGATCCCAGGCAAACGCTACTTCGCCATTGGCGAAGTTAGCGAGCTATGTGCGGTTAAACCGCACGTGCTGCGCTATTGGGAGCAAGAGTTTCCTCAACTCAACCCCGTGAAGCGTCGCGGAAACCGCCGGTATTATCAGCGACAGGACGTCCTGATGATCCGGCAGATTCGCGCACTCCTTTACGACCAGGGCTTCACCATTGGCGGCGCCCGTCTAAGGCTGTCAGGTGATGAAGCCAAAGACGACACTACGCAATACAAACAACTGATCCGCCAAACGATCTCCGAGTTGGAGGATGTTTTACTGGTACTTCGCAAATAAACCTGCGTTTAAAATACTTCCGTATTTCAAACGCTTAAGGTATATTTCTCGACGTTCTAGCAACACGCAACATAGATGTAACGCCTAGTCGGGGCGTAGCGCAGTCCGGTAGCGCACTAGCATGGGGTGCTAGGGGTCGAGTGTTCGAATCACTCCGTCCCGACCATATTATTCAATGACTTAGCCACCTTTTGGTGGCTTTTTCATTTCTACCCTAGTGACTTTTCGAGTGACCTTGGGTTTTTCTGCTATCCCTGCCTCCTTTTCAGGATCGTCAGCGCTGGTGCGCGTGAGTCGGTTGCTGATACCTTATTTGCAGCCTCAATCAGTTGGTCCAGCTCTGCCGCTGAGTAGTGACTGGTGATGCTGCCGTTCTTATGGCCGAGCAAAGCTTTGCGATCCTCCTCAGTCACGCCTGCTGCACGTAGCCTTCTGCCAAAGGTGTGCTTCAGGTCGTGAATGCGGATCCGGGCGAAACCATCGTGTGCCGGCCGCAAATACTTCTCCTGCCATTTCTTCGCCGCCCTGACCCTAGCCTTCTTCCAGGCTGAGTCATTCATCCGGTGAACCGTCGTTTCGTTGCCATCGCCGTCTGGCTTGCCAAAAGGGAAAACGTACAGCTTGTGCTGGCCTCGCTGCTTTTCGATGACCGACTTGGCCACGGTGTTGAGAATCACCAGGCGCTCGTCCCGGTTCTTCACGCCAGACCTTGCGCTTCGCCCGCCGAAGCCGGCCGGAATCAAAAATACCGTGGTATCCAGCTCCGGTACCGCAATTTCCCAATCCCACTGAAGCTTGCAGACTTCCTGCTCCCGACACCCGGTGTTGACCTTGAACATAGCCATGGTCTGCAGATGTGCCGGAAGCTCTGCGAACAGAATCGATTGCTCCTCCCATGAAAGCGGGTAGGGCTTTCGGCTGTTTGTCTTCTCGTCGAGTAACGAGATCATCGGCACAACGTCGAGCCAGGGTCTGCGCTCTTCGTCCCGCCACTTGCGTGCACACAGGTTTAGAACCCTGATTACCCTTTGCAGGGCAATGTTGACTGTACGATTCGTTACCGGCTTACCCTCGGCAGGGTGAAGCTTGGAATGAATGTACGGTGCCAGGGAGTCGTCATCGATGTGCGTGATTGGCATATCCCCAATGAACGGATCAAGCTGAGCCATATAGGTTGCAGATATATTGACGCTTGATCCTTCACCTCCAGCAAGAAGCGGGTAGCCGCTTCTCGCCAGGTCCTTACCTTTCTGACACCGTAGACCTTTTCTTGCCGAAGCTTTTCAAGCATGTGGATCAGGTATTGCTCGGCTTCGGCCCGGTCACAAGTGCCAGTACTCTCCTGAATTCGTTCTCCTCTGTACTTTTTGTCGATCTTCCAGATGCCGTTCGGCATTTTCTGGAGGCCGGTGATTGCTTTTTGGGCCATGGCGTAGCTCCGTTATCTTTGCCTTGGCGCTCGCTGCGAGGCCGATTGTTGTCCTGATTAACCGCTTTTTCAATCGACTTGCGCTCAACGTACGAGTCGGCCCATGCGTCGAGTTCCAGCCGATCAAAGCCAACACCTTGTTTCCCTATGGGAAATTCGCGCACGTGCGGGCGAACTGTTTTGTTGAATTCGTCCCGGCACATACCGAGGTATCCAGGTGCATCCATTGCGCGGAGGAATCTGGGCGGGATTGGCGCGACCTGTGCCGCGCTACGATTTGACATAGTTTTCTCCGTGCCGCCGCGCTGGTCGGCAGAGGGTGGGTTACTGGATGGCTTTTTTGATTTGCTTGCTCGGTTCCGCAATGCCTTCATAAGCAGGTACCGGGTCGCCATTGATGGCGGCTTGATCGATTCGCGCATTGAGGCCAGAAAGGACGGTGACCGCGGGTTTTATTAATGCTTGGTGCTGGGCTAGCTCATCTCGACCGATATCCCAAAAGTGCTGCCCCCAGTGTCCGGCCGGTGGTGGTATGGTGTTTTGCGCGCCGAGTGTCAGGGCTCCAGCTACTTCATCGAACAGGTCGCGCATGTAGGCTTTGTCGTTATCGATGCTCAGGCCGTTTCGGCGCAACGCGTCGAGGGTATGGTTGAAGTGCGATTCTGGTGAGTGCCGCTTTAGCGGTTGGCTCTGAGTTAG